>NZ_JBPQFM010000002.1:0-668567 GCF_051373225.1 Amycolatopsis sp. w19
CAGGTATCCGGTGCAGATGTCGCAATCCACACCGAACCCGGAGGCCCTCCCTCATTCCAAGATCATCTGACTACGTGTCTCCCCGTTCACAACCTCCCGGGGCAGTACACCGGTACTGACCATGCACACCGTCGCGGACGGCACCGCACCCGCGGCGCACGAACGCGCCTACGCCGAACGAGTGGGGCCGGACGACGAACTCCGTCAGCTGTTCGTGAACCGCGCAGGTCACTGTGTGTTCACCGCGTCCGAGGAGATCACCGCCCTGCGCACGCTGGAACGGCGCCTGGACAGTGGAGATTTGGCCGTCGACCCGCCCGGCCACGCTCAACGCCGAAGCAGGCACGCTCGCCCCGGAACACCAGACGATCTTCGACATCGTCCGGGAAACCCGCGTGACGACCACGCCGGCGTTCGCGCGGCATTCCCCTCCCCCGTATCCGAGGACGCTGCCGTTCTAAGGTCCGGCGAGGATCGTCAGCCCGTAGGCCGACAGGATCCGGTTGATCGGGACGAAGTAGGTGGAGCCGCCGCTCGAGCAGTTGCCGCTGCCACCGATCAGCACACCCTGCGCCTGCGTCCCGCTGACGAACGGCCCGCCGCTGTCCCCCGGCTCGGCGCAGACGGAAGTCCGGGTCAAGCCGGTCAGTGTTCCGTCCGGGAAGGTGATCGACACGTTCTTCGCCTGGATGGTGCCGCAGTGCCAGCCCGTGGTCGCGCCGTACCTGCACACCGACGCGCCGACCGGGGCTTCGACCGACCCGGTGATCGTCACGCGGGGTGCGGTGGGCGGGATCGAGCCCACCAGCCGCCAGTCGGTCGTGTTGGTCACCCGGATGACGATCGCGCCCGTCGGCGGGGTCTGGGCGCCCACGACCACCCCGACCACCCGGCCGGCGCTGCGGATCGTGTCACCGGGCTTGCCGCAAGCCGAACTCGCGATCAGGTAGCCGGTCTTTCCCGAGACGGCGGCGAACCCGGCCGTACACCGCGTCGCGGCGCTGCTCTGCAACACACTCCCGCCGCCGAGCGGGGCGGGAGCGCTCGCTTGCGCGGTCGACGGCAGGGCCAGGCCGAGGGCCAGGACCAGGCAGGACAGGGATCGGGGCAGTCTCACGGGACCCTCCGATGGCCGGGGATGTCCCGATCGTAACGAGCGGAACGCCCCGGCCCATCCGCCGAACCGCGCATTCTCAGCGCCAGCCGAGCTCCGGCGCCACGTGGGTGAGGATGCTCTCCAGCACGTGCGCGTTGTACTCGACGCCGAGCTGGTTCGGGATGGTGAGAAGCAGGGTGTCCGCGGCCTCGATCGCCTCGTCCTCCTTGAGCGCCCGCACCAGCTCGTCCGGCTCGGCGGCGTACGACCGGCCGAAGATCGCCCTGGTCGTCTCGTCGATCATGCCGACCTGGTCCCGCGAGTCCCGGTCACGGCCGAAATACGCCCGGTCCAGGTCGTTCGTCAACGCGAAGATGCTGCGGCTGACCGACACCCGCGGCTCACGCGAGTGACCGGCCTCCTTCCAGGCTTCGCGGTAGGCCTCGATCTGCTTACGCTGCTGGACGTGCAGCGGCTCGCCCGTCTCGTCGTCCTTGAGCGTGGAACTCTGCAGGTTCATGCCCTGCTCCGCCGCCCACACCGCGGTCGCGTTGGAGCTGGATCCCCACCAGATCCGCTCGCGCAACCCCTCCGAGTACGGCTCGAGCCGCAGCAACCCCGGCGGATTGGCGAACATCGGTCGCGGGTTCGGCTGCGCGAACCCCTCGCCCTCGAGCAGCTTCAGGAAGACCTCGGTGCGCTGCCGGGCCATGTCGGCCGCGGTCTGCCCCTCCGCCGGCCCGTACCCGAAGTACCGCCAGCCGTCGATCACCTGCTCCGGGGATCCCCGGCTGACCCCGAGCTGGAGCCTGCCGCGGGAGATGAGGTCGGCGGCGCCCGCCTCCTCGGCCATGTACATCGGGTTCTCGTAGCGCATGTCGATCACGCCGGTACCGATCTCGATCTTCGACGTCCGGGCCCCGATCGCCGACAGCAACGGGAACGGACTACCCGCCTGCCGCGCGAAGTGATGCACCCGGAAGTACGCGCCGTCCACGCCGAGCTCCTCGGCCGCGACCGCCAAATCGATCGACTGATGCAGGAAGTCGGCCGCGGACCGCGTCTCGGAGTGCGCGCTCGGTGACCAGTGGCCGAAGGACAGGAAACCAATCTTCTTCACGCCCGTGTAAGCGCCCAGCACCCGGCTTTGATTCCCCACTCTCCGTAGTCTCCGGTCACACTACGCACTTTTAGCCTTCGACCTGGAGGAACTTCCCCTCTGACGCCACGAGATCTTCCAGAGGGTAACCGATCATCGTCTCAATGTAGGTCTGCGTGACTATACGTACCCCCCTGATTGAGGCCTCCCAGGCGACGTATACTCTTCTCACATCAGCAAGTCCGAGTGGCGGAATGGCAGACGCGCTAGCTTGAGGTGCTAGTGTCCTTAACGGACGTGGGGGTTCAAGTCCCCCCTCGGACACACACGTTATCCACACGTGGAGAGGCGGTCACTACGACCGCCTCTTTTTTGTTGTCGTAGAGCACTTGCAGCCCGAGATCCCGGTAGACCTGCGTGATGCGGTCCGGGTTTCGCGAGTTCAGTGCTCGCTCGACATCACCCAGCGAGTCCAGCATGGCGTACACCTCCGCCGCGTCGATCGTGGCGGACTCAGGCAGGTTCTCCAGCTCCTCTCGTGCCGCCTGGCGCTCCGCCTGAGCAAGGTTCATAGCGTCCACGAGCGCCGCCGGATCCACGCCAGCCTCGATCGCCGCCTGATGCCGCCGCAACCGCGCCTCTGCGTCCTTCAACCGCTTCTCAACGGTCTCGCGTCCCGTTCCCGACCCACCCGGCTGGGCTCCGACCATCGCGGCCACGGTCTCGTCGCGGTTGTCCGGGTCGAAGACCTGGCACAGCCAGGCATTGAGCGGTGGGATCACGACGTCCTCGCGAAGGTTCACCGTCTTCGGATGATCGGCCAGCACCGGCGACCCCGGCGCCATCGTCCGCGCGATGCACCGGTAGTAGATGCCCTTACGAATCACCGCACCCTGCATCCTCCGAGCGCAGATGTCACAGCGCACTAGCCCTTTCAGCAGGTACGTGTGCTTGGCAGCGGGCCGCTCGCGCTCCAGCTTCGCGATACCGCGCAGGCCACCAGCAGCCCGCGACCGGCGCATGAGCTGGGCCTGTGTGAAGTCCTCCACCGAAACGATCTTCGGATGCGCCGGCTGCCGTGAGCGCACGATGCGGTCAGGTGCCGCACGCCGGAACCGGACCACATGCCCGGCACCGACGTCGTCGGGATTCAGGAGCGTCTCGTGCTTCGCCCACCGGCCGAAGATGGCGTACCCGGTGTAGCGCGGATTCTCCAGAATCGATCGCGTCGTGCTGCCCTGCCATCCGTCGGCGAGCCGATGCCGGTTCTGCTCCGGCCGCCGAGCGGAAGGGCACGGGATCCCATCGAGATTGAGCCCGTTGGCGATCGCTCGATCACCCTTTCCGTCGAGGTACTCGGCGAAGATCCGCCGCACGACCTCGGCAGCAGGCTCATCGATCGCTAGCACCCGCAGCCGGAAACCCTCCGCAGCCTTCCTGGGATTCGGATGAGGGCCGCCATCCACGACCACGTAGCCGTACGGCGCGCGGCCGCCCTGGTGCCGTCCCTCGTTGAGGACCTGCGCGTCCATCGCTGCCCTCACCCGAGCCTGAACGTGCTGCCGCTCCGACTCGCTCATGCCGCCTAGCACGCTCATCAGCATCTTGTGCGAAGGGTTCCGCGGATCAAACCGCCCGCCGAGCTCCGGCACCCACAGCTCCACCCCATAGGCGGCGAACCGCGGGGCGATCAGCGAGAACTGGTTGCCGAACCAACAACGGGTGCCCTCGCCGACGACCAGGGCGTTCCACGTCCGACGCGGATTCTTAAGCTCGGCGAGCAACCGAGATGCCTCGGTCCTGCGCTCCCACGGCACTGAGCGCGACTGCCCGATGTCGAAGTACTCCGCCACGATCCGGCCGCCGAGCGGCTCGACGAACTTGCGCGCGTTGCCGAACTGCCAGCCTCGTGAGGTCTCCGGGTCCTGGTTGTCCTCGGTCGAGCAACGGCCGTAGACCGCAAGCTCTCCGATTCCTTCATCCACCGTGTCCGCGGCCTGTAGTCCCAGAATGTCGTCCAGCGTTGACCACGGATCGTTACTGATTTCAGCCGTCATTGCCTGCCTCCTCCGCCGGTCCGTCCAGGACAGGCACCTCGGTCAGCTCGATCAGGATGGCGAGCAATCCGCGTGCGACCGCAGGCGACACAGCAGGCAATCCAGCAGGTAGGATAACTTGAACGCCCCGATTCTTCGAATGCTCGGCGCTCATGTCTGATCACCGAGATCTTCCGATGCGTCACCGCTGGCCATGCGGGCTACGGCACTCTTGATTTCAGCTGTTAGGTATCCGCGGACCTGCCGTGTCTCGCCGTTTTCGGTCGTGATCCGATCCCGCGTCGGCCGACATCCCGCCTCGCTCATCTGCTGCGCGAGTGTCATCCGGTCGATCTTCAGCGCGTCCAAAAGCTCCGCAGTCGGCACGAACTCGCGACCCTCCGGACCAAGGTCATCGCCGAAGTAGTCGACGATCGACGCGAACGGTTCAGGTAACTCGCCAACCGCGTCACCGCCACCACCTGCACCGATTTCCATGACCACCGCAGCATGGTCGAGCACTGGCGTCACGTCCTGGCCCGCCGCGTGCCCGGTCAAGGTTCCGGCCGCTTCGCGCAGCGCCCGTCCCTGATCGCAGATCGTTCGCCAGTCCTCGTTCGGCATGTAGTAGGTCCGGACGGTCATCGCGAGCACATCGGCGCCGGCCGCAGTGTCACCATCCGGGCGCAGGATGCCCACGCCCTTGTGCGACGGCAGCAGACGAGACGAATCGAACCCGCGCGTGTTCATCTGTTCTCCGAGCACGATGTTCGAGTCACGCCAATCCATCACTCGGAGCGCGAACCGCGAGCCGAGCACCGCACGTAAGCCGGACGGAATCGTCTTCGAGTCCGGTCGCTGCGTCGCCAGTACGAGCACGATTCCGGCAGCTGGCCCCTTCTTCGCCAACCACGTCAGCAACTCGCCGACGTACTCGCCCGCCGTCAGTCTCTTCCCCTGCACCTCAATAGATGTGCGGTCCTCAAGCGGAACTTGGACCTCATCGATGAAGATCGCCGTAATCGGCATGTCCAGCGCCTTGTCGCGAGACATCTCCGGCGTGACCTTCGACTCCGGGCACGTCAGGTCATCGAGATCCCGCATCCGCCGAAACCTCGACTGAACCTCTGCGACCAGCTCGGCGAGCCAGCCGATGAGGGTCAGGACATGCTCGGATTCGTCGCCCGCCATAAACCGATGTGCGACCTTGCCGGCCGAGTCCCAGTCCTTGCCCGCCTTGAAGTCCGCGACGTACAGCCGCACCCACGCGTCCAGGATGAGTCCAGACGCAGCGAGCCTGGCAGCGAATGTCTTGCCTTGCCGCGGAATAGCGCCCACGAGCAACGACGTCCACACCAGCGGAAGATCGATCCGCCGATCCCGCGCGTCTCTACCGAAAGGAACCGGACGCCACGCATCCCATTGAACCGCCCCGAGCAGCGGCGTCCGCAACGGTGGTGACGCGTACGGGTCTTCATCGGCGACCCACATCGCTACCCGCCCTGCATGACCACCGTTGCCTCGGACGCGTTCCACGATGAGCTGCACCTCATCGACCGCCAAGGCGGACGCGAGCGCATCCCGGTTCTTCACGACATCCGCGGCTTTGCGGGTGGCGGGAAGGTCGACTGTGACTGCCCAGCCATCACCGACCCGCGTTGCCCGCTCAACAAGCCTCAGCGACTCGTCCTTGCCGATGAGCTTCGCATCCCGAAACGCGTCCACCAGCACCTGAGGGTCCATCGTCCATGTCAGCGTGCGCGGACCAGCGAGTGCAGGCTTCCGTCCTGGACTCCCGTCCTTACGTCGACCGAGAATCGCCAAGGCGACCGATGCACCAGCCCCCGCGATCCACAGTGGATCGGAGCCGTACAGGAGATCCACCATCGCGACCGCCAGAGCGATGACGGCGAGCACCAAGCCCGTGACTTTCCAGCGGAACAGCGTCAGGCCGCGAATCTCGGTGAACTTATCGGCCAGTTTCTCGGACTCCTCTGCCGCAGCTCGATAGTCACGCACCGTCACCCAGCCACGCCACCACCGCGCACCGACCACTACCCCACGGACAACCGCCCCGAGGAAGCGCACCGGCGACATGATCAGCCGGGCAACCGCGTCCTTCGCGGCCTGAACCGCTTGCGGTTTGTTCTTGAGCCACAACGGCACCCGTTGCGAGTGCAGCCACCACCTCACCAGCCGGTTGCGACGTGTGCGGCGACGTGGTTGCGGCAACGTGTCATCGACCAGCTCGCCATCCAGCACGGGATCTGCCTTCACTGGCAGTGTGCCTGGCTCAGTCATCGGCCACCTCCGCGCGCAACGCACGCGCCAACCGCGGCGACAACCCGCGCGAACATCCGGTCGCCTGCCGGATCCACGCCGGCGTGACGTCCACATCGGGTGTCCAGCGTCGTCGAGCGTCGGCCAGGTAGTCGGCGAACAGCTTCCGGCGCCCGGCGTTCATGGACTCGCCCTGAACACCTCGCCGTTCACCGGCAGCCACGATGGCAGCATCGGTCAGCTTGTCGCGCAGATCAGTGATTGCCTCGACCGCGGCGAAGACGACCAGCGGAGGCACCGAGTGCAGGACGATCGCCGCTGGATCCCCCTCCGCATAAGACGTCCACGTGTTCATGACGTAGGTGGCGGCGAGCGTGAACCACTTCGCCCGCCGAACCCATCCACCGGTGCGAACCTGGTACCGGGCAGTCACCTGCTCCGCGCGAAGGATCGCTAGTAGTACGAGGGACACCGTCGGATCCAAGACCCACGCAGCCAGCCACGGCAGCGACCACGGCCGGGTCCCTGTCGATGCGAAGGTCTGGACGTTCGTCATCGTGAACGCCAGTCCGAGGACAATCCCGGTCCAGCACATCCAGTCGACCTGCCGACGTACCCGTTCGATCCGGAGCGCAACGACATCCGGATCGGTCTCGTACGCCCGCACCTCTGCGGCTTCGGCTGCGTCCTGGGCCAGCCGTTGCGCCCGCGTCATCGGCGACCACCCCGCTTCGAGGTGTCGATGGTCGTGACAGTCATAGCACGAGTCAGCGCATGAGACGCGAACATCGCGGGCAGTCCGAGTACCGCGAGGCGCAGCCAGGAACTGCTCGCATGCTATAGCACGACCCACTGAACAGCCACGATCAACCCGGCATTGAAAACCACGCGGCCGGCCAAGGAGACCAGACGTGCTCCACTGCGTGTCTTCTCGGCCGCGGCCTTCGCCCGGCGAGCGCCGGCCCTCCAAACCCAGAGCAGCACGACCAGCACGCCAACTCCGGCGAGCATCTGCGTTGGCGTCAAGCTGAGGCCGCTCATCGCGCACCTCGCTCGATCCGTTCACCGCGTCGAAGCCAGTACGGATGAAGCTCCCGACGATCGTCGTCGGTCATCCCGCCCCAGATACCTGCCGTGTCCGTCCCGGCAGTACGCAGCTCCAGTTCCAGACACTCGTCCCGGACCGGACATCCTCCGCACAGTCGGTCGGCGAGCTGCTGATCGGTCTGCGCCGGCGGCGGTTCGCTCTCCGCCGAAGGCCACATGCAGACCCCTTCGCTGGTGACGATGGCGGTCAGGACGTCCGAGGGGATCCACCGCAGGCGGTCCAGCCGCCACGCGATCCCGATCAGCCGGAGGTCATCGGCGTGCATGCCGCACCTCCGCCCTGCTTCGTGGTGCCGAGCAGCCGAGCGAGTTCGGTCGACGACACCCGCAGACCGGACCGCGAGCGAGTCGCCCGCAGCTGTCCAGTACGGATCGCCCGACTCACGCCGAGCGAGGAACACCCAGAATCCAGGCGGCCTGCTGAATGGTGTGGAAAGTCATTTGCGAGTTCATAAGAAAGACCAATCTGATGATTTCAAGACTATATTGTTGATTTCAGCGCTTCGAATGGCGCGTTCACCCGACGCGCCGCCGCTAATGCGCTAGGCGACGCGATAAAAGCTCGATGAGCCGCTAATCTCAGCGCTGAGGCGGAGCGCGGAGGGATACGTGTCGGAAGACTGGGCGGCAGTCGCGAAGGCGATCAGCATGCGCGTCAACGAACTCGGCTGGCGGCAACGCGAGCTGGCCGAGCGGTCGCATGTGTCGCAGGCGATCGTGCGCGAGTTGCAGCACCACACCGTGGAGCGTCGACGGAGCGCCCGCACGCTCGAAGCACTGTCGACGACATTGGGCTGGCACCCGCAGCATCTGTTGGCAGTTCTGCAAAATCGCACTCTGCCGCACCCGGACGAGCCAGCCGACGATGGGCACGATCTCTGGCCCCGACTGGACGCGCTCGAACAGCGGCTGGCTGAGCTCACCGAGCGTCTCGAAGACGTTCAGTCGAATCTCGCGATTGTGGTCGAGCATGTCCGCTCGAAGCGTTGAGGGTGGGCGATTCGGGCTGGTGATCCAGGTGATTTCCATACCTAGAATTCAAGGCCGAATCGGCGCACGATCCCATGCACAACCAGTGCGGAGGCACTGCACAACCACTGCATATCCGCAGCACATCGACTTTTCGGCGCGCCGATGAGCCGGACCAACGAATGGACCGGTCGATCAGCGTCGGCACTTCAAGCCGCACTGAGATTGAGCAATGAGCGGTTCGCCGAGAAGCTGGGCGTCGGCGCTCGCACCGTGGCGTCATGGCGCAAGAAGCCGGACCTGGTCCAGCAGTCCGAGATGCAACAGGTGCTCGACACCGCGTTTGAGCAAGCGTCGGAAGCGGAGCGTGCGCGCTTCGCCGAACTGGTCGGCGAAGCACCCGCCGCTCAGGCGGTATCGAGCATCGCTGAGGACGAGCGGCTTACGACTGATCCGCACATCGAGGCAGCTCTCGAATGGCTCGACCGCTCAGCCCGCTGGACTCCCGGCGCAGCTCGCCGCGCGGTCGCTGCGCGCGTCGCCGACGTGAGCGTCCAAGACCTCCACAACCGCGGAACCCGGCGTAGTTGGGTGAGCCAGCGCGAGGTCGTCGACGCGCTCCGCCAGTATTACGGGCATCAAATCGAGAATCACGGCCTGTACAGCGGACGGATCGGCGCTGACACCGTGAACACCAGCGTCCTGACCTGCTTCGATTGGCTGGATGTGGCCTGCGAGCTGCGGCCAGAACAAGAGCGGTTCACGGCGACGAATACCCGGCCGGACGCGAGCCTCGTGCTTGACGAACGCGCGGCAAGTCTCGCCGTTCAGCGCCTGGCCGAGACGCTGGCCATGAACACCCGGCTCGTGAACAGTCCGATCTACCGCCTGCTCGACACGGACATCCGCAAACACCAGCTCGGCGGCTCGTTTGGAGTTACTTACTTCGCGCATTACGCGCTGACGATGGACCTGCTCGAAGGCGAACTCATGGATGCCATCGCGGCCGGCTCACCGTCCATGCCACTTCGAGACCGACACCTACCCGACCTTCGATCAGTGCTCGACGTCGCCAACCGGCTCTGCGCGGGAGGCGTACTCGCGCTCACCGCCATCGCCCGGCCGGCTGATCCGTACCGGGGCGACGCGGACTACCTGCTGCTCGTGTAGGAACGTTCAGGCCACGTTCTGAACGCCGCGCGACGGCTCGCCGTGATCCCGAAGGGCTTTCACCAGCCACTGACCGACGTCCGCCGGGACGCTCAGGTGGGCGCGACGCTCCGGCGAGAGTTGGAAGAGGAGCTTTTCGGACGCCCGGACATCGACAACACGCTCGGCGAGATGCTGACAGCAGACCCCATGCACCCGGCACGCCACTCCGAACCGATGCGCTGGCTGACCGAGCAACCAGGACTGCTACGGATGGAGTCGACAGGTTTCGGTCTGAACCTGGTCAGCGGAAACTACGAGTTCGCCAGCCTGATCGTTATCGACGACGAAGAATTTTGGCAACGCTACGGCGGCATGGTTGAAGCGAACTGGGAATCAGCGACACTTCGCCAGTATTCAACGACCGACTCAGATCTCGTCACCGAGCTACTGAGTGATGTAGCGTGGAGCAACGAAGGACTCTTCGCGATGATGCAGGGATTACGGCACCTGGCGGAAATCGGAGGAGAACGCGTGAAGTTACCGCCGATCGAATGGGAGCTCAGCAAGTGAGCGACGGCTGGACCGCCGGAAATGCCAACGAAGACGCAGCTGACACCCGCGGCTGGTTGGTCGGGCACTTCATCGACCCGTCCCAGGGCGTACGTTCGTCGAAAGACGTAGAAGTCAAGTGGGCCAACCATCCCGCAGGCGACAAGCGCCCAGAGTGGACGTCCGATGACCAACGGACCACACTCGTGCTGCTCATCTCCGGCGAGTTTCGCGTCGACGTCACAGGCGGCGGCAAGACCATGACCAGGCAAGGCGACTACGTCATGTGGGGGCCAGGAGTCGACCATTCATGGGAAGCAATTGCGGACTCGGTTGTCATGACTGTGCGCTGGCCTTCAGCAACATAGTCCAATACTCGGAACTGCCAGCCGATCACCGCCAATTTCGGTGAGCCGACGCAACCCCTGGAGCAGCGAGAATAAACCTTCGTTGCTCCACGATTCGTCGGCAATCAGTCCGCCGAGCAAATCGCCATCGAGCGTCGAATACGAGCGCAATTCCGCCGACTCCCAATTTGCCTCGACCTCGCCGCCGAAGCGGGACCAGAACTCTTCGTCGTCGATGACGACCAAGCTGGCGAACTCGTAGTTCCCGCTGACGAGGTTGAGACCGAACCCGGTGCACTCCATTTGTAGCCGCCCCGGTTGCTCGGTCAACCACTTCATCGGTGCGGACAACCTGCGCGGATGCATCGGATCAGCTGCTCTCTGGCTGCCCGCGGTGTTGTCGACGTCGATCCGCCCGAACAGCTCGTTTTCCAGCGCACGACGCAGGGTTGCGCCGATCCGGGCATCCGCGCGTTGATCATTCGATGGCCGGTGGAACGCCTTCGGGATCACGGCCAAGCTTCCGGCTGCGTTCAGCACGTTCCTGGACCGCTCCTGGATGAGCAGCAGGTAGTCGCGACCACCGCGATACGGGTCCGCAGGCCGAGCGATCGCGGTCAAGGCAAGCACGCCGCCCGCGCACAACCGGCCGGCCAGGTCGAGCACCGTCGCGACGTCCGGCAAGTACTTGTCCCGCAGGGGCGCGTGACCAGGTCTCAAGTCCTTGCCCGCCGCCAGAATCTCGGACAACTCGCACTCAAGCAGGTCCAACGTCAAGGCGTACTCGACGAAGGGCGCGACATCCAAGCTGCCCGCCAGAGCGCCACCGCCAACATCGAACTCCACCAGACGGTAGATCGGCACGTCAGCCACCCGAACGCCGCCTTCAGCCGCTTCGGCGAGTCTTCCAACGGCCGCGTTCTCGTTGATGCCGCAGGAACGGCTCTCAAGGCCAGGTCTCAGAACCAGCTGATCGTTCTCCGGCGTCAGCTCACAGCTCAAGTCCAGCCACTCTGACCGACTCAGAATGCTGGTCTGAACGTCTTTCTCTCCGTAACGCGCCTGGTAGAGCGCGTAGCCAGCAGGCGGCTCGCCGTAGTAACTCACCAACGCGTCGGCAGCACGGCTTCGATCGACCCGCGGTCCAGGATGCCGATCTGGCGATACACGTGCCCCTACCCGCTCACGCGTAGTGCCAGGGCTCCAACCCACACGACGATCCAGCCAGCTGAACGCAGGCTCAAGCTCGTACGGCAGATCAGCCGTCGACGAGCCGTCAATCAGCACGCGCAACTCGTCCTGGGTACGACCCAGAACTCTCGCCAGCTTCGGCCGTTGGAACGGCAGCGGCGCGAAGTCGCCTGCCTCCCAGCGAATGACCGTCCGGCGATCGACGTCCATGATCTCGGCGAGCTTCTCCTGACTCAGCCCCACAGTCTTACGAGCTGAAACCAGCCCTTCGCGTCGTCGGACGCCGATCATCGATCACCTCGCACTGCTTGACTTGCACTTGAGCATATCAGCTATATATGCAGGTGAAGGCAATACATGTCACTAGCCTGTCACCAAACTCTGACACTTCCGCCCTGGCCTCTCGGCGTTGATCAATCTTTGATGATTTCAACACATTGGGCAGACACAGGGGCGGATGAGATGAGCGATACGCGCAGGTCACGGCGATCCCGCCTCTACGTCAGTTGGTACCGCTGTGCAGGTGACAGCCTCGATCACGCCGTCACCGATGAGGCGTTCGCCCAAGGGCTTGATCTCCAAGAGGGCTGTTACCAGGCGGTCTGCGGTCATGTTGTACTCATCGGCTCGTGCCTCGTACCGCCTGGACCTCCATGCTTCGCGTGCGTGGCGCTGCTCCGGATCCTCAACCGCCCCGCCGCTTCCACGGCTGAGCCCGGACGACACCGGAAGGCTCACCGTTGGTGCCGCCTCTTCGGCCGCCATCAGACTCCGGCCGTCCCGCAGTCGCGCCCACGTCAACGCGCGCGTGCTACCCCCGAGCGGGACGGCCGGACCACCACATCGACGAACATAGGACTGCGTCGCGCCCGCCGTTCACCAGTAACAACGAGGCGCCCGACAACGGGCCAGCTGATCATCGCGCCACCGCCCGGCACTGCGGTTGAGTTCCAAAAAGCCGCATGTCGCCTCCCCCAGGGTGGCAGCGCACCGCACAGCCCGGCCACGCACTGCGGCAAACCCTTCGGCCCCGACCCACTTGAGCTGCGGAGAAGCCCAGCCAGGTCACCCCTAGCACGCCACTTCCGACGACCCGGCTCTCATAAGCCGACCAATGGTGAGCAGTGATGCCGTCGACACGCCCTGCGGTTCCGTCCTCCCACCGCGACCTCGACCCGCTTCTAATCTTGCCAGTCCGACTCTTCCTGATGTGCCTCCTCACCGACCTGCACTGGTACGAGGACGCGGTTCTGGCGAACGCGCTGCGAATCAAGCCGCACTCCGTCTCTCTCCATGCCGAGCCCCTCGCCGCAGCCGGCTACGTGTCTATCCGGTTCGCAGGTAGCCGCGCCAACCTGCGTCTTACCCCGCTCGGGCTCGACCGACTGACCGGACACGTAACTGCCCTCCAGAAGGTCGCCAGCACAGCCGCGCAACTCGTCACCACACGACAAAGCGCGCCTCGTTCACCGACGTGACGACTGACCGCTGCCTCTCGAAACCGCCCTTCCCATGGCGGTTCACGGCCGACGTGACGGGCACGAAGCAAGCCGACACAGCCGTCACACACGATGTTTCCGCAGGTAGTCCGCTATCTCATGCCGTCACAACACCTGTGACGACCCAAGCCTTCGCGGGACGGCCCGTCTCCGCAGCGACCTTGAGCAGGAACCGGTGAAAGCGAAGAAGACACCACAGCTGTCGACCGCAAAGCAGAGGGAACTCGGCGCCCACCTGCGGCGAATCCGCATGCGCGCCGGCTACCTCGCAACCGACATGAGCCGCATGCTCGGCTGGCCCGCCTCCACCATCTCACGGCTAGAAAGCGGCCTCCGCAACTACCAAGCCGGCGACATCGCTATATACCTCGCCCGAGCGAAAGCCACCCCACAGGAGCTTGACGAACTAGTAGCACTAGACCGCCTCCCCGACGACGGCTACCAGGTCAGAAGCCACCCCAACGGCTTTCCCGACGACCTTCCACTCATCAAGGTGCTCGACACCGGCAGCGAGTCCATCACGACCTACGCCCCTGTCGAAATCCCGCGGCAACTCCAGATCGAGCCCTACATCCGCGAAGCCTTCACCAGGAACGGGCAGGAGGACGGCCCCGCCCTCGACACAGCAGTGCGCACGCGCCTCGCCAGCCAGACAGCATCCCTCCGGTCACCTGGCCCCTTCACCTTCTACCTGCCCGAAGCCACGCTGCTCGGACGCCCAATAGAACCCTCCGTAAGGCACGAGCAAGTACTGCACCTGCTGATCACATCGTCGCTACCTCGCCACCACATCCACCTAGTACCCGATCACTTCGCTCTGGCCAGCCTCCAAACAAGTTTCACCCTGTATCGACACGATCAGCACCTTCCACTCGTTCATCACCAACAGCCCACAACCAGCCTGTTTCTCGAGAACAACGATGACGTCGTCTTCTACGCAGGTCAGCTTGAACGCGTCGCCAACGAAGCCCTAACTTGTCAACAAACCTGTGACTGGCTCATCAATCGCCTGACCGAGCTCGAGTTGGAACTTGATCACCGGCATCGCGAGCCGAGCATCTCTCGTCCAGGTGAATTACGCCGGTCGTGAGTTGAGGTAGTAGAGCAGAGGCACCAATGTGCCCGATCCAAGCAACTTCTGCTGCTGTACAAGTCGATTCACCTGCGACAACGGCACCCATTCCACCCGACCGACCTCTTCCGCGTCAGTGGGCTCGCCAATGTACTCGGCCTTGCGCCAAAGGTACACATCCACCGGCGCCGTGACCTGGCCCGGCAATGGCTCGAAGCTCACCAGATGCTCGGGTTCACCGATCGGCCGCCAGCCGGACTCCTCAACAGCTTCCCGCACGGCCGTCCCGACAGAGTCGTCGCCAGCCTCGACCATTCCACCCAATAGCTCATAGCCCCATTGCTTCGTCGCGAACCTGTAGCGCCACAACATCAAGGCCTCGTCCTGGTCATTCACGATCAACGCGATAGCTATCCGAGCGAGATGCACTACGTGGTAATCCCAGCGTTCACCGCTCGGCGCCTCGACGTCGGTCAACCCGACCTGGACCCACCGGTTGTCGTAGACCAGCCGCTCACCAAACGTCTTCCACGACCCAAGATCGTCAGTCATGCCAAGAGTTTAGGCCGGGTGACGCCTCGACTATCCGCTGAACCATCACTACTGACGAGCGATAAGGAGAATCGCAATCTGATCCTCACTATCTTGTGGACGTCTGCTTTCGCAGACTCGCACAGGCTCCTCAACATTTTCGGAACTTCCGAGCGAAACACTGCGTTATTCTGCTGCTCATTTTTGAACGCGGTCAGGTGACCTATTGTCTGCGTCGCCGAGTTCGCGAATACAGTGAGGAAACTTCGGGAACCGTGGGCGGCCATCCACAGCGGGATCATCGTAAACCACCACGTGCTCTTGTCGACACCGCGCGGGGCGATGATCGCGTCACGCAGATGTGCAGGTTCCCCACCGATTGGCCGAGCGTACCGCTTCGCCAGCTCGCACAACTCGTAGTTAGCCCTCGCTGAACTAGATCTCGTCATCTGTCACCGGCCACGCGAGTGGTGCGGCACGCAGACTAGGGCGAACAGCATCGGGTCCAGTTCGGTGAGGCCCGTCGACCTCCAGGGAATGTCCGCAATCCCTTGTCGTGCACGTAGAAGTGAGTGTCCAGATCGAGGACCGTCACCACCTGTAACAACAGTGCGCAGGCCACCGACCTATGAGGACCAAACACGAGGAGGAGCCCATGTCTTACGAAGTCCGCGATGGCAGGACCACCTACTCCTTCGAGGCCGCCAATTCGGCGGATGTGCGAGACGGGCATCTGTACGTCTACGACCAGGGCAGCAACGTCCTCGCGACCTTTGCCCCGAGCCACTGGACCAACGCGACAAAGACGGGCACAGTCAAGGTCGATCGGCCACGCGTCACCGCCCACTAGTCAGGGAATGTCCTTCACGCCCCTGCCTGCGCGCCTCGGCCATCGCGGTCGCGTCACGATCGCCCAAAGGAATGGTTTCCGAAAGGGCTCGCAAGACCGCGACCGTCCGCCGGATCACCGTGTCCACGTCGTTCCCGGCACGGCTGATTAGGCCTGCGCGTCGCACACCCTCCTGCCATCGGGATACCCACGGGGCGGCGTCCAGCTCCGCGTCCGCGATCTCCGCCTCCCACCGAGTCCAGTCATCCAGCTTTTGCTCAGGCCGGGTTCGGCTGGCTGATTTCCTGTCGGTGAGTGGCCCGCCGGTCATCTCGCCCGCGACGGTGACCAAGCCGTGTGCCACCACCGACGAACGCAGGACCGCATCGAGGTCGGTCAACGAGACTCTGGCCCTACCCGGCCCGATCAACCGCCCGAGCAGGCCGGACACATCCTCGGCTGCCTCATAGTCCAGCTCGACGACGACCCAGCCGCGGATGGCCAGTTCGTTGTTTCCAAGCGCTTCCGCAAGGACCGCCACAGACCCGCGAACCCGGGCCGCGCCAGATACTCGCGGGCTTTCGCGGGAATGCCGTCGCTCACGCCCCGCCCGCCGACCGGAGGTAGTGCCGCGCACTGCCGTCCCAGTGCACGTGCGTCGCGACGGCCGCCGTCCCCTCGGCACGACGGATTTCGTAGATGTCCAGGCTCGGCACCTGCGGATAGGCTCCCCACAAGGCATGTCCGGTCATACAAAAGTCGACGTCCATCCGGACCTGCAATCCCATCAACTCGCCGATCATCCTGCCGTGGACCTTGGCGAACGCGTCGTCGAGCAGGATGATCCGCAACGCGAAACCTGCGTCCGGCGACCGGACAGGTAGGCATCGGCGGCCGCGAACAGCGCGAGATACGAGACGAAACGGGTCTCGCCTTGGGACAGTTTGGCGCGGCGGCTGATCTTCCGGATCTGCCCAGCGTCCGGCCCGAGGATGGACACCTCGACGCGATGCCATTGCCGATAGTCAAGCGCGGCACGCAGGTGTTCGCTGTAGCCGGCTGCTTCATCGTCTTTGAACCGCTCGTCGACCCGTTCCTTCAGCAGCCGGATGAGTTCATCGGTGTGTTCCGGCGGGCGCACCGCGCCGCTTTCCGTGACCAGTTCGCGAATCCGCGCGGCCGCGCTTTTCCTGGGTTCCACCAGTTCCCACCGAAGACGAACGCCGATGCCGTGGCTGGTCCGGATGTCCCGCAGACTCCGGTCCATGGCCTTCACCAGCCCGTCTGCCTGCCCCAGCCGACGTCGCAGTTCTTCGCCGACGCCCCCGATGACGATGTCCGTGAAACCCGGTGCTCACGCTCAGTCAAGCACCGGCCGCACGTTCAGCCTGCTCGCGCGACTTCGCCGCGGCGAGTGCTACCGGCCGACGCCCTGTGGCGTTGGTGAAGTCGATCAGCCAGAGTCCGTCTTGGATATCCGAGTTGAGATCGAACGTCGTGGTCAGATCGCTCGCCGTCTGCTGAACCGCACGCATCAACATGCTTTCGCTGGCCCGATGCGCCGCGGCGCCAAAACTCTGCTGAACGGCGACAGCGGTTGTTCGATCTGGTTAGTCGTCGTCTCCGCCAGCAGCCGGCACAGTCCGACGAGGTCGGATCCGGGAGTGGCGGCCTCCGCGACGCTTGGCAACGCCACCCGCCGAGTCAGGAGATCCATGGCCTCGGTCATCACCACCGCAGCCTCTCCGGCCTTTCGACGCAGATCGTCGACATTGGCCGCTGCGGCCGCGATCGCTCTGTCTAGGTATCGGCAACCCAACGCCATCGTGCACGCCCTGCAGTGGTAGTAAGGCTCATTGTGAATGGTCTCGCGCGTACAGCGCTGAACGCGACTGGCACGGATTCCAAATTCGTGTGTGAGGTTGACGGGACGGGAGTACCACGGAGAACCTACAGGTAGCGCAAGATCATTGACACGTTGAAAAGGATTTGCGATCCTGCAGTGTTCCACGGGGATGGAGCGTCCGTGCCTAACTGCGCGGATACGCACAGGGAGGGTTGGCAAGCTTGACCGACGACAACTGGAAGACACGGTCACTAGACGCAAGGACAGTCGCGGCACCACTGTCGGCTCGCTCCCGGCGAGCGCCTCGACCGATGCCAGTGGTGGTTCTTGCCGACGTCAGCGGCAGCATGGACGGTGAGAAAATCGCTGTCCTCAACCGCAGTATCAAAACGATGTTCGCTGCTTTCGCCGCAGAGGACTCAATCCGTGGTGAAATCCATACTGCGGTGGTGGCATTCGGCGGTGCTGAAGCAGTAGTACATCAGCCGATGCTCCCGGCTGCTCAAGCCTCCTGGGTGGACATGACCCCCCACGGACGAACTCCTCTGGGCAGCGCGTTCGATGTGACTCGCACTCTTCTGGAGAATCCCGAAGCGGTACCCGAGCGCGCCTTCCCGCCCACCTTGATTCTCGTGTCCGACGGCGTCCCGACCGACGACTGGGAAGATCCACTGAACGAGCTCCTCGCGTCCCGCCGAGGCGGCCAAGCCTTGAGGTTGGCCATCGGCATCGGAGCCGACCGGACCGCGGAGGCCAACGAAGTGCTGACAGCGTTCAGCACACCCGGCGTGTCACTCCTGCGCACGGATCAAGTTCACGAACTCACCCGCATGTTCCGTTGGGTGACCGCCACCGTCACTGGCGCGCTGCAGGCGCACGCGGGTCACCAGGCCATCCGGTTGGCGGACCTCGACTGACAATGAGCTACCCGACTCACAGCTGGCCCGCGAGCGTCCGCGTGGCCGACGGAACTCCATTGGATCTCTTGACCGACAACCCCTTGGGAAGTGGCGGAGAAGGCATCGTCTTTCGCACCAGGCGCGGCGGGTTCGCGGTCAAGCTCTGCAACGCCGTCGGCGAAACACCGGTTGAAGTCGACGAACGGCTCAAGCGCTTGAGGTGGCTGCCCCTCGGCGGCATCCCCATCTGCCGGCCCCTTGAGCTGCTCGCCCCTCCGCATGTCGGCTACGTCATGGAACTGCTCGAGGACATGGTCGCCTTGCGAGTGCTGTGTGCCCCGCCCGGAGATCAGGAAGACAGCATCTGGTACGCGGCGGGCGGTGGGTTGCGTCGCAGGCTCGTGTTGCTCGCGAAGTGCGCACACATACTCGCCACGCTTCACGACCGCGGCATCGTCTACAGCGACGTATCACCGGGCAACGTGCTCGTTTCTTCGATCGCCGAGCACGACCAGGTGTGGCTCGTCGACGCCGACAACCTGCAGACCGAAAGCAGTGCGGTGGCGAGGAGGCTGGGCACCCGGTTGTACACCGCACCAGAGCTGCTGCGCGGTACGACGGGCAATACCGCCCTCAGCGACGTCCACTCGTTCGCGACGATGGCCTACGAGATGCTGACCACCAACCACCCGCTGATCGGCGACTTCGTCGACGAGGGGCCGGCCGAGCACGAAGACGACGCCGCACTCGGGCTACTCCCGTGGATCGACCACAGCACCGACGGGCGCAACCGGACCGAGCACGGGTACCCGGCAGAGCTATTGCTCACCAGGCGTTTGCGCGAGCTGTTCCGACGGACGTTCGAGGAAGGCATGGCCGACCCAGCGGCCCGGCCGGGAGCCGGCGAGTGGGCGGACGCTCTGCATTCCGCGGCCGATCGATGCGTCCGGTGTGCAGGCTGTCCGCACACCTTCTACGCGGCCCGCGAACGGTGCCCGTGGTGTGGCCACCCACGTCCGCGCGTGCTCGCTGTCGCCGTACTCGAACAGCTCCCGCGCCTGGGCGACAGTTCACCCGTGACCATCCCGGACGCCGACCTGTCCCTGGTTCTGCAGGAGCAACAGCCGCTGGTGGTCACCGCGCGATCGGCAGTCCGCCACGCCGTCGATCCCACCGCACGGTTGCTGCGGCTGGCGTGGGACGGGGGTGAAGAAGTCGAAGTGAGGAACGTCGGGCGAGGAGTGGTGCGCCGGGTGCCACCATCGGGTGGTGAAGGTCGTCAGCTCAGGCCAGGCGGCTCCGCTACCGAGTCGGTGCACGAGCCGTGGGTCCTGCACTTCGGTCCCTCCCAACATCCTCACAGGATGGTCGCGATCCAGCCCGCGGAGGCCTCGGGTGTTAGCTGAAGAAGTCAACGTCGGCGAATCGAGGCTGATCCGGCTCCGGCTCGACCCAGGTCGGCAGATCCCGTCCTGGCTGCGCGCGGCGGCCTCGCGCGACCGTCGCGGTCGAGAGGTCCAGCTCCGACCGGCACCTGCAGGCACTCATTTCGACCTCGAGGTGTTCTCCGAACCTCCAGATACTGAGCGCGCACACGTCTCCGAGCAGTACGATCTCGACTGGCTCGGAGCCGAGGGCCGCGTCGCGCTCGCATGGGCCGCGTACACAACGGATACCGAGTTCGGACTCGAGTGCCGCTCTTTCGTGCACGCCGATCTGGGCGAACACCTTGCCATCGGTGTTGGCGACGCCGTCGCCGAGCAGGTCCGGATCGCCGCCGAAGCTGCGCCGAGCGGGTTCACACCTGTACGCGACTGGCTGTCCGACGAATTCGCCCTCGATCCCGCACCCGGTGAAACCGTCCCCCGGTTCATCCACAGCGGAGGCGTCGCCGACGACTTTTCCCAGGGTGTCAACGCGTTCACCTTGCACGGTCGGCGCTGGGTGGCTGACGTCGCCCTCGTCGAGGGCAAATTCCGAATCACCAGGATGACCGACGCCGCGACGACGAATCGCGGGAAATGGCCTCGGTTGAGCGCAATCGATCTTCGGTTCACCGACCAGGGTGAGGAGGCCGACGCGACGGAAGCGATCCGAGCGGCGCTACTGGGTCTGGGTTCGGATGGGCGAACGTACCTCAACCTGTGGCAGGCCTATAACGACATCGAGCGCGAAGCCCTGGTCGATGAGGCGAAGCGGCTCAAATGGGGTTTTTACCACGGCTGCCAGATCCTCTCCGATTCCGTCTGGCGGTTCGAGCTGCAACCAGGTGAACGGACTGACCGGTTCCTCGGTGCGGTGGCGGCGCGGACCGGTCTCGAGCTCGAGGCGGCCGGTGATCTGCCAGCCGAGCTCACTCGGCAACCAAGCCGTCCCGCCGCGAGCGTGCACGGCAAAGTGCGCCAAGTGCTGAAGAACAACCGGACTCTCGACCTCGCCATCGACGGCGACGATCCGCCACCCAATACCGGTTACCTGCACCAGTCCCTGTCCGGTGACCGGGTCCGTCTTCGCAGGCGCGACCTGGCCCGCGAACGGATCGAATCGGACCAAGCCGAGCTCCCCGGACTGCGCCTGCTCATCGAAGGTTTACCGAGGCCAGGAGCGCATCCGCGGACCGATCCCCGCTACGACCGCGCAGTCGTAGCCGGCCTGCGGACAGCTCCGGACGCTGCCGAACCGACCGAGGTCCAGCTCGCTGCGCTCCGGCTGGCCTTGCGCACCCCGGACATCCTGCTGGTCCAAGGTCCGCCCGGTACCGGGAAGACCCGCTTCATCGCGGACTTGCTTCGCTGCCTCGACGAAGTCGGTGAGCGGGCCGTGGCGACGAACCGCACGCTGATTTCGAGTGTGCAGCACGATGCCGTCGACAACGTGGCGAGCCGCGCGCGACGGCTCGGGCTGCCACCGACACGGGTCAGCACGAAGCCCGAGCGCGATCAGCAGAGCACCCGTCAGTGGCGCGACGAGACCGCGGCTCTGCTGGAGGAGTACCTGGTGGAACACCGGCCGAATGTCGCGAAAATCGACCGGCTGGTTCGGCTCCGCCAGATCGCTGCGAACTACGGCCAACAGCCGACGACCGGAGCCGACCTAACCGCCTTGCTGGACGAGGCCAAGCAACTATCGCGCACGGAGCTGCCCGGGCCGGTTCGCGCCCGGCTGGACCGCGCCTTGGCGCACAAGCGTGCCGACGAACGAACCCGCGAAACGCTCCCGCAGCGGAAACAGGACGAGCTCGCCCGAGTCATCCGGTCGATCCGAGTGACCGAGACCGCGTTCGCGGATGATGGTCAGGTCCAAGCCGCCTCGGCCGTGCGCCGGCTCGAACCGCTACTGGCCTCAGCCGAGAAAACGACATTGGAAAGGGCAGCATCGGCGGGACACGCGGACTTCGAGCTGCTTGCGGAACTGACCGAACTCCGCCTGGTGCTCCTCGATCGGGTGGGCGGCAGGTCCGTCGTCAGCGGCACGCCGGGGCACGACCCCGAAGTCGGCACGCTGCTGCACGAGATCGCCGAAGCGGTGTCCGAGGCGTTCATGGACTCACCGGACAGCGTGGACCAGGTCTTGCGGACCTACCGAGACGATCTGCGTGAGGACATCGGCCTCGTCGAGACGACCCTCGCCCGCTACAACACCGTCCTGGCTTCCACGGTCCAGCAGGCCAACTCATTGGAGATGAATCGGATCCTCGCCGCGCCCCTGCCGGTCTTCGACACGGTGATCGTGGACGAAGCGGCCCGGGCGAACCCGCTCGACCTTATGATTCCCATGGCCCTGGCTCAGAAGCGCATCATTCTGGTGGGTGACCATAAACAGCTGCCACACGCTCTCGAGCAGAAGGTTGAGCGGGAGCTGCGCCGCAACCGGGCGCTGGACGGCTCGGAACTGTCCAAAAGCCTCTTCGAACGATGGTTCGACTTGTTCGCTGGGGAGAGGCCTGCCGTACGGACCATCCGCCTCGACACCCAGTTCCGCATGCACCCGGTACTCGGCCGATTCGTCAGCGAAGTCTTTTACGGAGCACCTGATGCGATCAAAGCCGCTCCGTCGACGCGGAGCCTCACGCACAACTTGGCCTCCTACACAGGCAAAGTGGCGGGCTGGATCGATGTGCCCCACGACGTGGCCGGCGGTGCTCAGCAAGACGGATTCAGCTGGACTCGAGAACCAGAGGCCCGCCGGCTCGCCGAAGAGCTGAAGAAGCTTGCTGCCGAAGACACGGGACGGGAACTTACGTTCGGCGTCATCACGTTCTACCGGGCGCAGCAGAAACTAGTAGAGAACGCGATCATCGACGCCGGACTGGGGGTACCGGACGACGAAGGGAACTTCGAGCCGGTCCCGGCCATGGCCACAACCAGCGGTCCACGGCCGCGTCCCAGGCTCCGGATCGGCACCGTCGATGCCTTCCAAGGAATGGAGTTCGACGTGGTCCTGCTGTCGGTGACCCGCAGCAGCCCACCGCCGTCGTCCTTCGCCGACCCCGCCGAAGCCGTCCAGCGCTACGGACACCTGCTCAGTGACAGTCGCATGTGCGTCGCGATGAGCCGGCAACGACGGCTGCTGATCGCGGTCGGCGACGCGGCGATGGCGGACCGGTCGTCGACGCCCGGCGCTCCGGGTGTGCCGGGAAGGTCGGTCGCCGAAGGCATCATCGCGTTCCGGAGCCTGTGCGAGGGGGTGCACGGTGCTGGCGTTCGGCGTTGACACACCGGTCGTGCAGCCAAGCCACTCCCAGGTGGGCGGCCCTCAGCAGTGGTTGCTGTGGCCGGCGCTGCGGTACCGGGTGGTTTCCCCGCTGGTGCACGAACAGCGGCTGAACATGTTCCAATCCGCGGTGCTCGGGCTGGGAAGGGCAGGATTCCGCCAAGCCGACGAGATCGGCGCGATCCTGGGCTTGCAAGCAGAACTGGTGGATGTCGTGCGGGCAGATCTGAAGGCGCTCGCCTACCTCGACCGCTACAACGCCGTCACCGATATCGGCCGGAAGGCGCTTCGAGACGGTTTCCTCGACCCGACGCGAACGATCACCACGTACGTCTACCAAGATGTGACGACGGGCTCACTGTGGCCCGCGTCCACACTGGAACCGAGCCAGGCGAAAGTCACCTGGAACACGTCCAGCCGAGCCCGCGTGCAGTTGCGAACCGCCGGTTCCCCCTGGCTCGTGAGCGCCTTCCCGGTACGGCCGGCAGGCGGCCGGACCGCACCCGATCCTCCCGACCACGAGCAGATCGTCGAAGCGGTCGCCCGCGGCGAACAGGCAAAGCGGCACGGTGGCGGTCGGAACCGCCGGTGGGACACCCCCGTCCCGGATCGAGTGGTCTCGCGCGTTTCCTTGGTGACGTCGGGTTCTCCGGTCTGGATTCCGATCCAGCTGTTCCTCGAGCGGCGAGGAACCGAAGGCAGCGACTTGTTGAGCTGGAACGCTCGTAACCCGTTCACTGCGCGGCCAAGCACCTACCTTCGCAAGATGGTCGCCACTCGCGTTCAAGAATCCGCCACCTTGCGTAATCGCATCGAGCGGTTCGTCGGCGCGCGCAGTGAGGCGCTCCTCTTGGACTACGACTTGATCGACATTGCGGTCCGGCGAAGGATCGCCGAGAAGCTTGAAGACCGGTTCACCGTCGGACTGCGCGAGCACAAGGACCTGTTCGAGCTGCTCACCTTGCTCGAGCGCGACATCGAACGTGCTCGCCGGACGGGAGACGGGGCTCCTGAACTGGGAGATGTAGCGCGAAATGCCTGGCGCCTGCACGAAGCGATCCTGCGCGACGTCGTGAACATGAACCGCCCATCCAACAGCATCATGTCCGCTTTTGCAGATCCGGTCGGCCCGCTCCTTGGAGACTACTGCACACGACTCGGCATGCCGTTCGGGGAACAACGCCACATCAAGGTGGTGACAGCGGCACGCCAGCTACGAAAAGCTCTGGCGCGCCCCGCCGGCGCAAAGACCCCAGAGCTGCTGGCCGCCGCCGTCGTATCAGCCGTTCACAGCGACAGTGATCATCCGATTCGACGGCTGGCCGCGGTCCGGCCGAACTTGCTGTCCGAGCTCACGAACCTCTCGAAAGATCGAAACAAGG
Organism: Amycolatopsis sp. w19; assembly: GCF_051373225.1. NCBI lineage: Bacteria > Bacillati > Actinomycetota > Actinomycetes > Pseudonocardiales > Pseudonocardiaceae > Amycolatopsis > Amycolatopsis sp. w19. The sequence continues at coordinate 24,598 of NZ_JBPQFM010000002.1, forward strand.
GCTCGCATGCCCAGGCAGCCGTCCTCAACGTCGATGCTGGCGAAGCCGCTTGGCGGCTGGCTCAGGACACGGTGGCCACCTATCTCGGCCTCCCCCTTGTCGACGTCGCCCCCACAGGAAAGGATCTCCACCTCGATGGCGAATCGGTCCAAGCGGAAAACCATCGGAAAGCCGACTCCGCCGCGCGGCCCGCACCAATCCGCCAAGAGCGCTGAGGACCGCGCCCGGGAGAAAGCGGCCGACGTCGCGCAAGCGCTCCAGCGCGCGGGTGACGAGTCCAAGGTACAAGGCGCCCTCACGGCGGAAAGGCTCGCCACCACGGCCCGTCTCACCGGCCAAGCGGATGACCTGCTGTCGGCGTACGACGCGCTGATCAATCAAGCAGCCGAGTACGAACGGTGTGCCGACGCCGCGAGGGTACGCGAACAGGCAGCGCAGAAGGCCACTGCCGCGGCTGACTCCGCCCGCTCGAAGCTCACGCAAGACCTCGAGCTAGCAGCGGCCGCCACTGCGGCGGCGGAAAAGCTGAAGGAGGACGCCGCCGCCACCGTCGCCGACCTCGATGCCCGCGAACAACGAGTCCGCCGCCTAGAACAAGAAGCCGAAGCCGATTTCGAGGAGAGGTCCAGCAAGGCGCAGGCCGAGCTTGAACAGGTGCTGGCGGAACGCCGCCGTGTCGTGCAAACCGAGCTGGACGATCAGCTTCGGGCCTTGGATGAGCGCCGCGCAGCCGATATTGCCGAGCTCGAGAAGTTGCGCGAGGAGAAGCTCGCGGAGACAGACCGGCGACAAGCCGAACTCGACCGAGGTGAAGAACAGCTCCGTTTCGACCGCGGCGCTCTGCGCGGGCAGCAGATCGCCCTCGAACGTCTCGAACTTGAACTGGAAGTGGAAATCACTGCTCGCGCAGCCCACGAAGTGGCCGCTATCGATCGCGAACTCCACGTCGCCAAGATCGAGGTGGAAGCAAGCGCCGAGACGATCGACGACCTGCGGCAGCGCCTGGCCCATCATGAGCGGGTTCAGCTCAAGATCGGATCGACCGACCCAGCGACCCTGCTCGCCGAACTGGAACAGCTCCGAGCGGCGAACACCGAGTTGCGGGACAAGCTGGCTGCCCGGCTCGCGGACGACGATCTCGACCGGCTGCGCGAACTGGAGCGCGTGAATCGGGACCTCACAGCCGAACGGGAGCGGACGAGGTACGAGCTGCAGGAACTGCGAGGGACCGCACTGGCCAACCGGATCAACAACTTGCAGGTGAAGCAGCTCAGCGACGCGGAGCAGCACTTCGATGTCCTGCGCCGCGGATACGAAACCCGCATCGCCGAACTGCGCTCCGCCGTCGAGGAGCTCTACCGCGATCGCACCGACCCGGAAACCCCGCTTTTTCCTCGCTGTGTCGCGATGGACGACGAGACACGCCTCGCCGAACGCGGCGCGGTTGCGACGTCACCGGTCGAGCTCTCGGTCCTGGCTCGATCCCTCCAAGCAACGATGTTCAGCGAAAGCCGGCTGGCGTACCGGCTGAACGACATCTGCGTCCTGCTCGGCGGCCTGGCCATGAGCCGCCTCCACCTTCTCGAGGGAATGAGCGGCATCGGTAAGACTTCTTTGCCAACAGCTCTGGCCGCAGCTCTCGGAACCGGTCATGCGGTCATCGAGGTCCAGGCCGGGTGGCGAGACCGCACGGACCTCTTCGGTCACCACAACACCTTCGAGCGACGGTTCGAGGAGACCGAATTCCTTCAGGCGCTCTATCGTGCCCAGACGCCGCAGTACCAAGATCGTCCGTTCTTCATCATCCTCGACGAGATGAACCTGTCTCGTCCGGAGCAGTACTTCTCGGTTGTCCTTTCCAAACTGGAGAACCGAGACAAGCGGCCGATCCAGCTGGTGACCAAGAGCACTGGGCGAGCTCCTCGACACCTGGTGGAAGGCGCCCAAGTCCTGCTGCCGGACAACGTGTGGTTCATCGGGACGGCCAACCAAGACGAGTCGACGCTCGAGTTTGCGGACAAGACGTACAACCGTGCGCATCTCATGGAACTGCCGGCGCAGCGGCCCCATCTACCGACCGCTTCGACACCGGAGGTTCTCCCGTACGGGACAGCTGCCCTCCGCACCGCCTTCGCATCGGCGCAGCGGACACACCACGACGACACGAACGCGGCGTGGGAGTTCTTCCGCGGGCTGTTCGACGACCTGAACGAGCACGGTCACACCGCAATCGGGCCGCGGCTGGAGAAACAGCTGAAGCTTTTCGTTCCGGTCGTTATCTCGGCCCTCGCGGGTACCCGTCCCGACGAAGGTCACGACTATGGCGACAGCGACCAGGATGGCCGCTCTTTGGCGGTCGATCACTTCCTGGCTACGAAGATCCTTCGCCCGGTGCGGAGCCGCTACGACGTAACACCGGAAAATTTCAGCAAGCTGCGGGACGCGGTGCACACACACTGGGAACTGCATGACCTCGCAGGCAGCCCGGTACGAAGCGCCCGTCTGCTCGACGAGGAACAGCGGCGAAGGGAAGGCTGATGTCGCAGGACAACGACTCACCGGACCCGCTGATCGTCACGTCGGTCATCGAGATCGCCCGGGTTCTGACCAAAGCGGTCACCATGGCGGAGTGGCTGGAAACGAACATGTTCGTGCCCAACACCGCGAAGCATGCCGAGCTGAACGAGCTGGACGAAGCAGTGCTGTCAGGACTCGATGTCCTGGCCGACGTCTGCGCACGACCCCACGACCGGCTCGATCGATCGGAGCAGCTTGTCCGTGCCGACCTCGCACGCCGCGTGCCGCCAGCGGGGATCGCCCGCCTGTCCTCACGCACGGAGGACCTGGCCGGAGTGGAGCACGGCAGAATACGGCCCCTTCGCGTGCTCACATCTCGCTACACTGAATACCTCGACTTCTACGAGAACCAGGTCGTCGCCCAACTGGTGGACCGGCTCCGCGAGTACCTGGAACGCCGAATCCGCGATCTGACAGTCCTCGGCGCCGGTCTCACCGATCTCGACGAATACGACCGCGCGCTGCGGCGACGGCAATCATGGCGCAGCCGGAACCGCATCGCGCAACTAGTGGCAACGGCGATCGAGGACACAGCAGCCGCGTCCGCCGCGATCGACGAGACCCGCACCAAGCTGTCGAACGCGAAGGTCCGGCTGCGCGCGCAAAGCACCACTCCGGTACTCAGACAGGCGAACCGCAGAGCTCGCTTGCCCATTCGCTTGATGAGGACGAACCTGTTCACCGACAACAACAGGTACCGGCGCGTCGGGATCCTCTGGGAGCGATGGGCGGTTCACAGTACAGAACGTGCCCAACAGGCGCAGACGGAGGAGCACAGTTTCGCGAATGCGTACCAGAACTATGTCGCCGCCCTGTCAATGCGCGCCCTCAGCATCCTCGGCTACGCCGCGAACGAGGAACACCCACCGGATCTTGCCCAGCCCAGGGCTATCAGGCTGCACGGGCCGACAGATGACCTGACGTGGACGAGTACGCAGGGCGGCGCGATCTCGCTCGCTGACGACACGGCCGTGCTCACGTGGCTCGTAGCGATCGGTGACGACCTCGGCGCGCCCGCACTGGACGCGATCAAGTCGTCCAAAGTCGATCACCTTCTGGGACTACCTCAGCCGACGATCGTCATCTATCCAGGGTTGCGGGCAAATCGCGCAGCCCTGTCAGCGCCCGAACGCCGACGACTCCATCCAGCCGGCTTCGGCAGCGACCCACTTCTCGTTCCAGTGAGCCCGCTGGAAATCGAAGGCGAAGAGCGCATCGCCCGCGCCCTGCGCTGGACGATTCAAGGCTTACGCTTCACCAGGTCCTATCCGCCAGAAATTCACGTTACTTTCCCGAAATATATTTCTTCGACCCAGTGGTACGAAAAACGGAGCGTGCGCACGCTTGCCGTCCTGCGACGTCCGAGCGTCGCGGAAAAAGAGGAACTGATAAATATTCTGGAGCAACAGAGACCCGGCCAGAAAAACCTCGAGTCAGTCCAAAGCGGAATCTCAACGGTGTCCGCGATCATCGACTCCGCCATCCGCGTCTTCGGTCTTCTCGAGACATGCCCGATATGTCGAAGAGCGAACGCTGAATTCCAGCCGCGGGACCAGGACACATTCCTGTGTCGTTGCGCCGCCTGCCGGACGGAGTGGGGAACTCGCCGGTGCCACTCTTGCGGCGAGAGATACCCGATCCTCTGGCCGCACCGAGCTGTGGTCGACGCTCAGGACGGCGATAATCTCGACCTCTCTATAGGAGCGGATATCCTTACGGTGCCTTGCGCCGATTCAACCACCGCCGCTGGAACTCATTTCCGTTGCCCGTGGTGCACCTCTTGCCCAGAACGAACGAACTGTACCTGCAATTGACCATCCGCTATCGATTCAGCAGCGCCATCCCTGCGAATGGCAGGGTCGAGCATGCAGGCGACGGCTGGACATCATCCGGCTACGCATCACCCCGCGCCTGGAGTCCGAGCTGGCGGGAAACTCCCAATGAGCAGTGAACGACCAAGCACGGGAGCTGGAACTCGCACGACGGGTCTCGGAAGCCGTGTTTGTCGTCAGTCCTTTCCGTGACATCGTCGAAAGTCTCCGCAAAGAAGTCGGATCCTGGCTGCTTACGTCGAACCGACTGGGCACCGTCCACACAACGCAGGGCAAGAAAGCAGATATCTTCCTACTCGTCCTCGGTACGGCGACCGACCAGGCCAGGTCGCGCAGCTGGGCAGCACAAACGCCCAATCTCCTGAACGTGCCCGTAACCCGCGCCCGGCGCCAAGTGGTAGTCATCGGCGACTACCCAACTGGTCCGAACACCTCAACTTCAACGTGCTCGCAGCGTACGGCGGGAATGACAAGGACTGTCTGCTCAAGATCGTCAACGTCGATGGCAAGTCACCCGATTTGTGGGCGGCCGCCGTGCGGCGGTCTGCGCACGCAAGCCGACCAGGATCCAGCAAAGTCCGGTGACCAAGAGTCAGATCTCAAAGGCGCGGAGGAATTATGGCGCCAATGATCCCGAGCGTGGCCAATCGGACCGAAGACGGGGAACGTCACCTCAACGTGAGCGTTGTGGATAGTGTGCAACACGCCCCGGAGTTGAGCCTCGCTTGCGGACGACAGCAGTGGTCGGCCACCGCTGTCGTCCGCAAGGTTACGTCGTGGTCTCCCATGCTCGTCTACGACGTCGGTGCGCCTCGATCAGTGACCGGGCCACTTCCGATGGAGTCGGAGCGCAGGGCGGTCGATGACTCGACGTAATCGCCAGCCGCACGGGTCAGGACTCTCTGGTCTGCCCGATCATGTTTGTCCATGGGAGGGACCGTCGTCGAGCCGCAACCTCGGCATCTTCGTCCAGGACCAATCCGATCGAGGCGACTTCACGTTGCTGCGCACCTTCATGGTTGCCGATGCTAACTATCCGAACCACGCCGTACTCGCCCGTCACCGACACGCTCACCTGTGCTGGCGCTAGGCAAGTACCGCCACCTCGACGTGCTCGCGACCAACGCCGCGAACGCGCCTGCATCCACAGCGAAAAGATATCCACCGGGGCGGTCAGCCCAACACCTAAGCCGCCTGACTAACCTCCAAACAACTAGCTCTGTGCAGCGTCGCCGTTTGCAAAAACCACGCCGGCGGCGAGGTCATGACGTTCATTTCTCACGAGCACATTTTTGAGAATGGTTAGCGTACGCAGCCGGCCAGGTTCGTCGATCGTCCTGAGCAGTTCGTCGAGCAGCGCTCCCGCAGAGTCGGGACCTTTCTTAGGCGACAGAACCTCCTGCAGCTTCTTGAATTCATTGGCGGTCTCTACGACCTGCTCGGGCTTGTCCTGGTTTTCCAGAAACCACGCCGCTGTCGCACGCAACGGATCCAGGAGCAGCGTGCTCATCTGTTCTGTCCGCCGTACGCGTTGCTCTTCCACCCACGATCCCACTAGCTGACGGCGAGTGGCTTCCTCGCGCGCGGCCACGGCGGCGACCAGTTCAGCATCGGTGTTGATCGACAAACAGTGACCGCGAGCCATAACCTCTGCTTCCGGAACCCGGTCCCAGCGGTGGAGGTTGGCGTTCAATTCGCAGCGGAGCCGCTCTTGAGCCGTCAACGGGTGGTGACGAGCTACGTCGTCAGCCCTCCTCGCGACACCGTGCCGCGCGATGTCCAGCAGAGCGGGCGGAGCCGGGCAGACTCCGCCCCACTGGGCCTCGACGAAGACCGTGACGGTGAATCGCAAGCGATCGTCCACGCTAGGCAGTGACAATTCGGTGGGCGCGCCGATAGGCAGCGGCCGTGGGATCGCAGCGTATTTCGCCGCTTCTTTCTGGCGTCGCCAGCGTTTGCTTCGAGCCGTCACGTGCTCACTCCGGTTGCAGGATTGGATCAACCTCGTCCAGCCGGGTCCATAGCTGGAACAAGACCTCGTCCACGGGATCGTTGCCGAGCGGCCCCAAAGGAATACTCTGGATCCTGCTGGCGAACTGCAGCTGCGCGATCCGCCGTGGGTCGGACTGGGTGGCTTGGACGAGCGGCTCGACCATCAGTGGCCGCTGCTCGATCGGGGCGGCGGCAGCTGTATGGACCCAGGTCCGCACGACGGGGCGGAGGTCTTCCGGGGGCAGCTTGTCGAGTGCCTGGTTCCAGAAGGACGACATAGTCGCCGAGTCCAGGTCGGCGAGCTGCTCCTGCAGCATAGAAGAGGCGCTCACGGATAGCAGTTGCAGCCGTGCCGGAGTCGCGTCGTCGAACCACTCCGACAGGTAGCGCAGGAACCGGGCGCCGCCGAGCGTGGTGCCGATCCCGTGCACAGCTGTCCGGACAGCTTCCCGGACTTCCTTGTTCTCTGAGCTGGCGAGGTGCTTGAGGCGGGTCAGCGCGATACGGGGGAACTCGGTCCCGAGTTCGCCGCACACCTCGGCGGTCAGCAGCTGCAGATCGGCGTTGGCGCCCTTGGACCACGTGAGGAGCCGGTTACGAGTTGGCGTTCCCAACGTCGTGTCCGTGGCAGTCGTCACGAGCAGGCGTACCGCGACCGAACGCCGATAGCGTGACTCCGGGGTCTGGAGCGAGGTGTTGCCTTCTGTGTCCTTCGCCGTCCACTGCTCCGCGAGTTTGAGTGCGATCTGATGGCCAGCCCCAACCGCCAGCTCTGCGGTGCGGTCAGCGATTCGTTCCAGGTCCTCGTCCGCCAGGTCCGCGAACCTCTTGGGTATCTCGCCGATCCACGACAGCATCGAGTCTTGGAGATCACGGTGTTCCCGCCAGAAATGCCGGAGAACTTCCAGGCCGAAGCCGGGTTGCTGGAACTCTCGGGCTTCGACATCGAACGGCTCGATGTCAAGATGCCGCAGCCGGGCGTAGGGACTCGGGCGAAGCAACGGTACCTGCTCCTCCACCTTCAGCTTGTTCTTCTTCAGCATCGCGTCAGCGGCGTTCACAATGTGTTCCGGCGCTGAACCCTCTAGCACTGCTACGGCCAGCAGCAGCGCGAGCCACTCCGAGTCGCCAGCCTCCTGGCGCTTCCCGATCTCCGCGCGGAGATCGATCTTCTGCCCCAGGAGTGAATCCCGAAGCGCCTCAGCTGGGTCTTCGCCGCGACTCGCACGCCGTTCGACGGTTTCGGCGAGCTCCTTCACCCGCGGTGGCCACATCCGTTCGAGATGACCCTGCGTCTCTGTGGCGGTGATGAGTCCTGCAGCATCGATCACGGTCAGGTAGCGTGCAAAGACCTCGACAGACAGAGGTTTTCCCAGCTCGTGCACCCGGCCGGGGAGGCGCTCACTGAATTTCCGGTTCTGGTCGTGCGGGACGATCAGAATAAGGAAGCTCCGGTGGCGTTCGAGCTCGCGGACGAATTCCACCAGCGCCAGCTGCACCTGATGAAGCTCACCGTTCGGACCGCGCATGTCTACGAGAACCACCGCACGTTCGTGGTCGCTCAGCATGTTTTCGGCCCTGAGCTGGAAATCTTCGTCGATGAGTTCCTCACGGACTACTAGCCCCGGATCGTTCTGCTGCAACTCGTAGCCCAGCCGCAGACCGCCGGCGAACTGGCCGCCGTCCGCCTCGGGTGCGGAAAGAACCAGAAGGCGTTCGTCGCGCAGGATCTCGAAGGCTGTTCGCGTTCCCTCGGTAGCGTGTTCGGGTAGCAACCCCAGAGGACTGACGTACTTGTGAGCCAGTTGCCGGAGGGCCTCACGGTCTTGAAGCCCGCGGCCCCGCCGTTGGCGGGTGTGGGCGCGGCTACCCCATTCCAGACCTTCTCCGCGCGCGTAGTAGTTCTCGATTCTCATGATTCTGAGGTCGCGTCCGGCCGTCGCGTTGCCATCACCCTCGACTGAAGTGGCCGAGTAAGACAACGCGGTCGCCTGGACCGGCCGTGAGACCAAAGGCGTTGGACTAGGGGGAGGTTCGAGCATGCCGAAGCTGTCGACGTCGTGTTCGCTGTTCACTGCCTCACCGCTCCTAGATGCTGTCGGTGGTGGTGCGACGGCCGCTGCCAGGACCGAAGTTGGCGTCGATCCCAGTGTGGAAGGTGCCCGAAAACTCTTGGTTGTGCGTTGTCTGGTCCCGGCCTGCCGTGACGTTGTTGTCGCCAGTCACCGTGACGCCTCCGCTGACATCTCGCACTGACCTAAGCTGGACCCCACCCGACACATCGTGGGCTCCGAACCTGGTCGCCTGGCTGCGGTTGGCCGTGTCTGCGTCATCGGTCTCGGGCACGGCGGTCGGCGATTTGTCCACCGTAGACTCGTCGAACAGCAGCCCTGACCGGAGCAGCTCACCGGAAGCAGCCGGTACGCGTAGGTATCCGACTTCCGAGTAGTCCTTCTCCGGTACCCGCATCGGCGCTTCGACGAATTCACTCGGCCGGCGCACTGTCCGGCCAGCCGAGACAACGTCCTTCATGACCGACTGTGAGATGGCCGTAGCCACGAACGTGACAGCCGGATCTGAATTGTCGAGTAACGCCCTGACCTCTTGTGTGTCGGTTAAGCGAGCGGCGTTGACCATGACATTCCCAGCGGGTGAGTCGGTAACGCTCGCATCGAAAGCGTGGACCGGCCCCAGGTCCAATGCGGCCCGTAGTCGAACCTCGATGCCGAGGGTGCGGAACCTAGGGGAGTTCAGGCGTAGTTCGACCTGCAGCGCATCGAAGAACTTGTCGACTACCGCACTGAGCAGGTCGGGGCTGAAACCGACGAGGTAACCGTCACCGCGAGGAGCAAGGAACTCGTTCTGCTCCCACAGATGCTCGACGCTGGCTCGAATCGCGGCCTGTTGCAGGATCTCTGGCAACATGGCGGCGATCGCCTTCTGCTGGTCGTTGTTGTACCTGCTGAACCGACGGACATCGACCGCAAGCACTCCGATATATCGTCCCACGATCGTGCTGTCTTCTTGAAGATGCAACCCCACCACAGCTCCTCTTGTGCGCGTTGGTTACGACTGGACCAAGGCTGCCTGCCATTCACAGGCGGTTCTGTCCAGAACTGGACACAACGGCGGACGTGATCTCCGTTACGTCGATGACTTCGACGCTCCCTCTCGCGATCCTGATCCATCCCGCGGCTTTCCAGTCAGCCAAGACCGGTGTGATCGCAGAGCGGGCTAGGCCCAACGCTGCGGCCAGCTCCTCCTGCGACATCGCGATTGTCGTGGCGCGGGGATGGTCCGGGCCCGCGGCGTCGATGACGGAGAACAACAGGGCGGCGAGCCGAGTCGGCGTGGTGCGATGAGCGAGTTGCCAGGCATGGGCCGCGCTTTCCCGTAACTTGCCGAGGATGTAGCTGTTCAACTGTGGCACGAGCCCGAGGCGTTCAACGAACTCGCCAAACCGCCGGTCCGACAGCTTCGCGGTGATGCCGGGCTCAATCGCCTGGACGGTGGTCGATCTGGAAGTGCTGTCCCCATTCGCCAGTTCGCCGATCACATCGCCAGGACCACGGACTGCGAGCATGAGTTCGCGGCCATCGGGCTCGGCGTAAACCACTTTGACTCGGCCAGACAGACACAAATAAACCCAGCCGCCCGGGTCTCCTTGACCTAGCAGGCGCTCTCGGGCTTGGTGGTGCGATCGGACACCTTGCTGCGCGAGCGTCGCCCAGGCCTGCGCCGGGACGAGCGCACGGAAACCACGTGGACGCGGGAACCGGTCGACTGCGGGCATGACCTCATGTCTAGTCATGGATGTGCGGGATCGGGGCGACCCGGCCATGTGATCACTCGAATGTCTCGGCCGGTCGCGCATGACTACGCGTAGTCATTCACCGTGGGTGACCGTTTGCGCCAGTTGGGTGATGACTGAAGCTGCGCCACTCTCGCTGAGAGGCAGCGTAACTCCTCCGAAACTGGCGGGCCCTGCTCGAGGACGTGAGTTCAGTCGAGGCGGCGTCCAGAAGCTCCTGCGGCGTCCGGCTGGCGACTCCCCAGGTGGCGGTGGCGTACTGCCATAGACGACAGCTTCGCCAGCACGACGCCTGCATCGCGTCGATCTGTTGTGGACCGAGTCGCTCGCTGGCAGATGGCCAGGCTCCGGATCGGCCGCAACATCAACTCCATCACCGCTTCGGCCTTGGTGCTCGGTATCGCCTTGGCGGCCGACATTACGCCCTTGATTGCCAGCGAGACGGTAGACATCAGTCCGCGGTCGAGGATAGTCGCCAGGGACCTAGACCGCTTGCACGTCCTGCTTGCCCGGAAGCCTTTCCATAGCAGCCTTAGGGTCGATCAGCCTGGGCCGGCAGGCATGCTCGTCCTCCCCTATGGCGTTCGAATTGCGGAGCGCCTTCTCAACTGCAACGACCGCAGATGCGCAGGCCGACATGATCTGCACGGTCTTTCCAGCGCCGCTCAGCTGAATGGCGACGCATCAGCCCAGCAGTTTATCAATACCTATACCGAATACGTACTCGACGTCGTCGATCAGCATGTCAACTTCGACATCGGAGACAGGAATTCCCAGTTCATCTTTTTTGAGTAATACATTAGCATGCGCCGCCAATGTCTTTGCGTTGTATCGCCCGATGAATCGGATTCTATCGGCGAGTACTGCTTCGAGAGTTGCGAGAGCGCCTACCTGGTCGCCCCACTGGCCCTGCCATTTGGCCGATTCTTCGCGTAACCAGAGTGTTACCGGATTGCTTTCGCCGAGAAAATCAATACTGTCCGAAATTACTTCATGCAAACTCTCCGGATTCTGGTCTTTGCTGTCCAGGCAGCCCCGTTGCCCGACCAGTTCGAGCCTGCTGCTCAAAGTGTCCGAGTGCTCCCACCCCAGCGTTTGCGCTTGCTTGACTACGACTTCCTCTAGGGTTGCAATTCCTTCTGAGATACTTCCTGTCGTGACCTGAAGTCGTCCCAGTGCACTGCGTGCGCTCAGCAGAACCGGATGGTCGTTGTCAAGGACACCTCGGTGCTCGTAGATGATTTTATCAAGCTCTCGCAGGCCGCACTCTGGACTACCACTCACCTCATTTAAGACGGCGACGCCAATTTTCCATTTTAGAGTGCCAGGACCTACTTCTCCGAATCGGTCCTTATATGCGGATGTTAGTTCCTCGTACGTGCCAGTCATGTTCACAATACCGCGCTCAGGCCGAAGGCGTACCATCGCAAGCAGCGCGGCCGCTGCGAGGTTTCGCTCAGTGGTTTCGCCAAGTTCCTTCTCAGCTTGCTCGATCCTTTCCAAGACTGTTACGGCGCCGCGCCAGTCACCGACCGCGAAACGCCAGTGGCCGAGAAAGTGGCACGTTGTCATCGTGTCATGATGGTCCGGACCGAGGACACAGTCTTGGTGCTTAAGCACTGCTTCGAGAATGGCCACGGCTTCGGCCGCTGCGCCGGCCTGGCCACACCAGTGGGCGAGGTGGCGTCGGGTGTTGAGAGTGTCGGGATGGTCCGGTCCCAGCATGCGTGTTCGGTCGTTCAGAAGATCCTTGGTCATCGTCACCGCAGCTGCAACATCGCCGGCCTCACCGAGCCAGGTCGCCAAGCTGCCTCGAATACTTAGTACTTGGGGGGTATCCGGCGCGAGATATTGCTGTGCCGTCGTTAGCAAGTGTCGGTAGTGGCTAACGGCGCTGCTCAGAAGTCCGGCGCGGCCCAGACTCTCGCCAAGCTGCAAGAGTACTGGATGGGCGGTCGGTGACCATAGTTGGAGGCCTGCTGTATAGTGAAGGGCCTCAGCGTTGGCCCGCAGCACTTGGACAAGCCTGTCTGCCTGGGCGCACTTGGGCCACACCTCAACGAGGCTGTCGCCCACAACTCCCGCCACCTGCGCTTGGCGTTCTGAAGTTAGCGACTCCCATGTGGTTCGCTGAACGAGGTGGTGGACACGGACGGTTCGGCCCGGCTCGGTCGCGTCCACGGTGATGAGATTGAGCCGGTGTAGCACACGCAGCGCATCGTGGAGGTCGTCTTCAGTGACCGCGCGACCAACTAACCCGGCGACCTGACCCGCGGCCGCTGGAACAGAGAACAACGCACCAGGAATACCGTTGCAGTCAAGAGCCGCGACCACTTCCAACACTGGCCGAGCGAGTCCGGCCGGAGGCAATCGGTCGGCAAGATCGATAGATAAGGACCAGATCGCCGATATCGTCGCGCGCTGGTCGTCGGGCAGCTCGCTGCGGGTAGGGAAGACATCAACCAACGTCCGGCGGCGGTCGAGTAGCCGAACTCGGTAGCTAGAACAGGTCAGGCTCCTGTCGAGCAGATAGGCCGCAACTTGTGCCAAAGCCACGGGTAGATGCCCCACGTCTGCGGCGAGTTCCTGGGCACCGTCGAGAAGTGCGATGTGCCCGGCGAGTGCTGCTTTGAGGTAGCCTGCGGACTCGGTCGGGGTAAACATGTCTACTTCGATTTGGGTTCGATCGCCCCCCGCGAGGGCCGCGTCCCGGCGCCGGGTGGTTACGACGACCTGACCCGTTGAGGTGTGCGGCGGCCACAAGCCCGCTAGATCACCTGGTTGCTGCAGGCCGTCCAGCACCACGAGCCAATGCAGGTCGGTTTCGCCGAACCAAGCCAGCAGGCGAAGCGCCATCCGGGCAGGCTGCGGCGAGTCGTGTCCGAAGATCTCATCGCCAGCCTCCGCATACGCCGAGACAACAGCATCACGACTGTCTGCGGAGATCCAAAGCAGGACATCAACTTCTCCGGCGTCCCACATCGTATGCGCGTAATCGGCTGCAAGTTGAGTCTTTCCCGCACCTCCAAGACCGGTCAAAACGCACGTCGGAGTGCCTGTTCCTTCGAGCGCCCGGCGTACTGAGACGGCCGCGGCACGCCTTTGGAACCACCCTGCACGGTGCGGCACTACACCAAACCGACGGCGCACGTTCGGCTGAGAAGGACGCGGCTCGGGTGTGGTGGTCAGTGGCGGAGTCACGGGTCGCCGTGGACCTGGATCGAGCGACGTGACGAGCAGGTTGTGATGGAGCTGCACCTGGCCCAGGAGCGAGTCCAGCGGTGGAAGCTTGAGGCCCTTCTTCCTGCCTATCTCGACGCACGCCCTGACGAACGCAGCGACGCGATCCCAACGTGGCGCTCGTGTACCACGCCCACTCAGAAGATCCGACACAGTAGTCCGTGCGAGGAGCTCGGGATTCATCTCCGACAATTCGGCCAGCGTCGGCTCGCCAGCCAATGTCCGTACCTGCACCAGCTGCGCGACGAGCCTGGCTCGCGGGTTGGTCTCCACACCTCTCCTTGCATGCCGTTCGGAAACGTCCGGAGTTCGGATGTCGGAAACCTAGCCCCAACCTCGGCAGGTACTCCGTGAAGTTCCGGTTTTCGGCGAGAATGTCTCACCCGAACGGCGCAGTGTCCCACGCTGGTACGCAGCCGACCTCCTCCGAGGTCTCCGAACACGAGGGAGTAGTCCATGCCCAGGACCCGTCACAACCGCGATCGCCATCCTCGTCCTGTACTTCGAGCTGTATTGACCGGATTAACTTCGGGACTCACCCGGGTTGTGATCGACTGGCTCATCCGGCACTTCCTGTCGTGAGCGTTCAGCGTCGACGCAGAACCGCCGTCTCACGTGCACAGTGGGAGGCGTGTGGATAGTGAGCAGCTCGCCCCTCGGACACCCGCATTATTCACACGCAAAGAGGTCGTCGCGTAGACGGCCTCTTTTTCGTTGTCGTACCGCAGGTCAAGCCTCAGATCCCGGTAGAGCCGTGCCAGCTTCCCCGGTTCGCTGTCGGCGAGCGCTGCCCCGATGTCGCCGAGCGAGTCGATCATTGCGTACACCTCGGCGTCAGTGATCCCCGCAGGCTCGCCCGCGGCCGCTAACACTCCCTGCGCTGCCGCTCGGTCAGCTTGAGCCTCGTTGATGCTCTCGACCAGCGCCATCGGGTCGACCCCAGCGGCGATGGCGTCCTGGAATCGCCTGAGCTTGGCTTCCGCCTCCTCCAACTGCTTACTTGCGACTCCATCACCCTCGGCTCGCACCGCTGGCTGAGCGCCCACAAGCCGACTGACGGTCTGCTCAATGTTCTGCTGGTCGAACAGACCACCGATCCAGCCGTTCACCGCGTCCCGCAGCGGCTCTTCCCGGAGATAGATCGTGGGCGGATGAGTGAGTAAGACCGGCGCACCTGGTGCCAGAGTCCGGGCAGGGCATCGGTAGTACATGCCGTACTTGCGCGGGCTGCCTTCCATCTTCCGCTCGCACGCGGCACACCGGATGAGACCGCGGAACAGGTACCCGTGCTTCACCGGGCGACCCGCGCGTTCGGCCTTGTGAGCTGTCCGAAGGCCGCCAGCTGCCTTGGCTCGCCGGATCAACTGCGCCTGCGTGAAGTCCTCGACCGACACGATCTTGGGATGCGCGGGCTTACGTGACCGGACCACTCGATCCGGCTTGGCTCGCCGGAACCGCACGACGTTGCCGGCGGCGACGTCATCGGGATCGAACAGCATCTCCTGCCGAGCCGACCGCCCAAAGACCGCATAGCCCGTATAGCGCGGATTCTCCAGGATCGATCGCGTAGTACTGCCCTGCCAACCATCGGCGAGCCGATGCCGGTTTTGCTCCGGTCGTCGAGCCGAAGGGCACGGGATCCCATCTCGGTTGAGCCCGTTCGCGATCGCTCGATCACCCATCCCGTCGAGGTATTCAGCGAAGATGCGGCGCACGACTTCGGCCGCCAGCTCGCCTATCGCGAGCACCCGCAGAAGGAACGTCACAGCCTTCCTCGGGTTCGGATGTAGCCGCCATTTACGACCACGAACCCGTACCGAGCGCGGCCACCGTGGTGCCAGCCCTCATTGGCCGCCCGCGCGTCCTTCGCCGCCGGGATCTGCGCCTAATACGCGGACGTTCGAACGTAAACGATGATTCGCTCAACTTGGCGCAACGAGGTTGGCGAGGTGATTCAGGACTTTCAGTAGGCATTGTCAGATCAGGTCATCCGTTGACCAAGGTCGCAATGGGAGCCGGCTAGCGAGCGTGTCGAAGTAGCGCTGGTGCCGCCAGAGATCGCGATTACCGATGACGTAGAGCCGTCGCTTCGCCCGTGACACCGCAACGTTGAGCAGATTGGGCGTTTCCGCTGCCCACTCGCGAGCTCGAACCTTACGTGGTGCGCTGCCCAGAACGAGGATGATCACGTTCGACTCCTGGCCCTGGACGGTATGTACGGTACCGACATTGTCAGTGCCGAATACCCAACCGAACCGGTTGCGGCAGACTTCCTTGGCGCCCCGCACCGCCTCACGAAACGGGCTGATGACGCGGATCTCCTCGGGAGCGACGCCGTCCCGTTCCAGCTCGTCGAACAGGTCGGACAATGCTTTACCCTCTTCGGGAACCCAGTTGTCACGCGATGGGCCGCGCACGTCGATCCACGCACTACTGCCGGGATAATCACCCTTGGCTTGGGTTCCGTAGATCATTAGATCACCACCGTAGGCTATGTCGTTCGAGATGCCGAACATCAATCGCTCGCAGCGTCGATGCACTCGTAGCGGCGCGCCGACCCATACCCGACCGTTGCCATCTGGTTCCGGAAGCGACGTGCCGAACCGAGCCGAACGATCGGCGAGCTGCTGTACCGAGGTGTTCTCCGGCGTCCACTGCTCGTCGACTCGATGGTTGCGCCTCAACGCGTGCTGCGCGGACAGCGGCAATGACACAATCGGCTTCAACTGCTGCGGGTCTCCGACGATCACACTGCGTCGAGCACGCCAAATCCCGCCGAGTGCCTGTTGCGGCGTTGCCTGGCCAGCCTCATCAATGAACAGCCATCCGAACGTTTCGCGGTCAAGGCCGCGAAACAGGTGCGGCAGCGATGCAAAGGTGGTGGAAACTACCGGAACAACGAGGAAGAACGATTGCCACACCATGCGCAGTGTCTCTGCCGGCAACCGTAAACCTTCACGCAACATCGCCATGGCAACATCGAGGTTGTCCTTCAACCGGGGTTCCGCACCGAGGATGAACGTCTTGTGCAGACGGAGCGCCTCGAGGAACAGGCGATTGCGAGCCTCGGTGTACGCGACGTCTGCCCACGGCGCGCATAGTTGAAACTCTTCATCAGTGGCGAAATCTGTCCGGTACGGAAGGCGTTCCGGCCACCGCGCGCGGGACTGCGCAAGCTCGGTTTCCAACGCGGCGATCTCATGCAGGGTCTTCTGCAATGTGACCTCGTGCCGCCTCTGCGCGACGCTGGCCTCTCCCACCGCTGTCTTGTGGATGCCCACTGTCGGTCGGAGGGCCTCAACACCAGCCTTCGCATCATCGAGGGCTTTGTCGAGTTTACGGCGTTTCGTGTCCCACTCACGTCCAGCACGAAAGAAAGTAGAGAGCGACACCCAGAAGTTGGGGTGGCGTGCCGCGTGTTCGTCGCATGCTTCACCGGCATCCGCGACCTTCTTCTCCGCAGCTACCAGCTCGGCGTTCGCCACGGCAAGGGCCGCAGTGTGGTGTGCGGTCGCCGCGCGTGCCGCGTCGACAGTGGCACGTAGACTGGCAAGTCCCGCCTTGCGAGGTACGAGTCGATCAATCACATCAGCGGCCAGCTGACGCTGGGCGGCTAACTGATCGACCTCGGCACGTACCTCCTTGAACCGGCGCACAGCTTCTGCCCAGATGTCCGCGGTCAGCGGACGCGCGGCCGCGTCGTCGAGGATCTCTTTCATACCCTTGATCGGTGCCGGCTGCTCCGGCGCGGAAACGCTGCCTCCGCCGACCTGGTCACCCCACCAGAAACGCTTGACGAACGTACCGCGGTTGCTCCGTTTCCCAAGCTTAGCCGCGATCAACCCCCACGCTTGTGCCCCGAGTACATTGCCGGCCAGCTCGGTGAAGTAGTCGGCGTCGCAGGCCGCCTCCTCGGCTCCGCTCACCGCACCGATACCCGGGATCTCCATGGTGATGTTGGCCGCCGCCTTGTTGCCCGCGGTCGCGACCACGATTTCGGAACCGGTCAGCTCCGGTCGAAGCCAATGGACAGTCGCGGTGTACCGCGGCCTCAACGGAACTCGATCGGTCCGCTCGGCGAACGCGTCGGTCGGGTGCGCCACCCGTAGATCGACGATGCGCTGGGCTCGGTCGACGACAACGGCGGCCACCACGTCGCGCAGCATGGTCGTCTTGCCGGTGCCGGGCGGTCCGTTCACCGCGAAGACGCCGGACGCTGAGGCGAACTCGCCCATGATCTCGTTGACCGCGAACTGCTGACTCACCACCAAGGGCCGATCGATCGCTGTCGGCCATCGTCCCCCGGGAATGTGTTTCGGCGCGACCTTGCCCACGACAGTCTCGGGGAACGCGCGCACATCGACCCGATTGCCTGCCAAGATAGAGGCCGGCTCGGCCAAGTAGGAGCCGATGCCGGTACCGATATCACCTCGGCGCGCCGCGGCCTCGATACGGAGCAGGTCATCGGAGATGAAGCTGTTCAAGAAATTCTGTTCTGACGCCTCGTCCGCAGTGCGCTGGTGGACCTGAACACACTTCACCCGTACCCCGTCGACCTTGAGCAGGCGGGTAACATCCAACGCAGCTCCGAGTCGGGCAACGAAAGCATGCACGAGCTGCGGGGTCATTTGGGGCGGTTCGGATATCGGTGGCTCGGCGGCCGGCTGATCAGAAGCGGCTTCTGTGGCTGCGGTTGTCGATTCGGGCTTCGATGACCGCGGTGTGAGCAGCTTCTCCACGAACGTACCGGCCGCCGCACCAGCGATACCACCGATGACTGGGCCGGCCACGGTTGTCAGAGCGGCTGCAGTCGTCACCTTGACCGCGTCGCCAGTCGCCTTTGCTCCGGTCGTCACCGCCTCGGCGGCCGCGCCCTTGACCTGACCAAGCACTGCTTTACCTGCCTTGGCCGCAAGACCGTTACCCGTCGAACCGGGCCGAACCGGCTTGGGTGGAGCCAGTCGATTGAGCGCTGCGACGAACGCCTTCTCTTCGACTTTGAATCCCTCCAGCCAGCCTGGTGCGTCCGGTCCAGGCTCATGAAGCCTACTGATCGCCCATGCGCAAGCAGACAAGCAAGGTGAGTCCTCGACCAAATAGCCTTCGGCGTCGAGGGTGAACGCGAACATCGCTGTATCCGAGTCGCCGCGTTCCACGAATTCGTTGTCCTCGCGACCGAAAACTGCAGCTAACGTCTCCCGCACAGTGGATAGACTATAGATTCCGCCGTAGACGCTGAACTGCCACACTTTACCCTTGGGCAGTGCAGCTTTGGCGATCCAATGCCGCTGATCCCAGGGAGCGATATCGTCGGCAGCCAGGTCCAGTACGATTTCGTCGGCGCCCGGACGTCGACCCTGTGTCGGGCGTGGCGCACTCTGCGGACTGAACATTTCCACTGCTCGCCAAAACCGCACCACTTCCGCGGCGCGCGGATCTCCAGCCATCGATATCCCCCGCACAATTCTCTGCTCGAAATGAAGCAGTCGACACGGTACCGCGCCGACCACTGCAACCTTCGTCAGGGCGAGACTCCGGCCACGGAAACGCGGACGATAGGTTCCCGCGCATGCGCCTCGCCACCGGAGAACACGGAAGCCGACGCCCGCACGATGCTCACCCGACGAACGCCCATCAACGTCGTATCTCAGCTTTGCTCGTCACCCCCAAACCGTGGAGTTTTGTCGGTGGCTATCTCTAAACTCGTGATCATGACGACTGATGAGCAGCTGCCTGGCGTACTACTGCAGCCTCGCGGACGTTTAGCTACTGCGCGCGAACACTACGAGCGATCAGTGCGTCGAGGCATCAGCCTGATCGAGTACGCCGGGCCGTTGAAAACCCAGCTCGAGACCCTTGCCAGGTTGTACCCGGATGGTGTCGCAAGGCTGTGGGGTGCAACGCCCACCAAGAGCACCAGCAACGAGAAGTTTCAAGCGCTACGGGACAGGCGGATCGGTGACACTGTCCTCTTCTATGCGGACAAGGCATTCTACGCGAGTGCATCGATCGCACACCTGTTCCGCGACCATGCCGCCGCGCGCGCGATCTGGGGCGCCGAACTGAGCGAAGGGCGCGAGGTGACTTGGGAGCACATGATGGCCCTGACAGACCTCCAACCGCTCGATCCACCGGTACCCGCAGAAGAGCTGGGAGTGGCGATTCCCCTGCGCGGCATGCGCCTAGCCGAGTCAGACCAGGCCGCAACCATCCATGCCTTACTGAACGGTCGAATACACCGCGCGAAACGTTCACCCGAATGGCCGAAGCAAGACAGCTTGACACGTCAGGAGTTCATTACGCAGCTCACGACGCTGGGAACCTCGCGGTGGCCAGCCGCTGTAACTGTGTTGTGGATGATCGGCAAACGAGCAGACTGCGGTCTACGGACGGCGATTTGGCCGGAGTTTCGCGATGTGCTCGGGCCGCTGCTGGTCAAGGTGGGCTCGCCGGAGCCGCCTGAACAACCAGTCCTGTCGCTGCGTTCCACGAGCTTCTGGGAGATCGACGGATTCGACCAACAACGTAACGAGTTCGGCGAAGACGCGGCGGCGGGCTTCACCGTCGCAGCGAATAAGCTGCTGCGCTCAACCAAGGCGCAAGGTGAAGTCATCGCCGTGGTGATGCGACAGCTACCCGAAGAAACCGACAAAGTCGAGCTTCTCGAGGCCGTCGGCTTGGCCGGATTCGCGAGCGCGAG
This sequence comes from Amycolatopsis sp. w19, assembly GCF_051373225.1. Classification (NCBI taxonomy): domain Bacteria; kingdom Bacillati; phylum Actinomycetota; class Actinomycetes; order Pseudonocardiales; family Pseudonocardiaceae; genus Amycolatopsis; species Amycolatopsis sp. w19. The sequence continues at coordinate 44,750 of NZ_JBPQFM010000002.1, forward strand.
CGGACAACCTGTCGAACGGGTCGAAGGCCGAGGACTCCGCATGCGTCGGGATGCCGAGCTTGCCAAACGAGTCAAGTCGGTTCACGAGGACACCTGCCAGGTCTGCGAAGTGCAGCTAGAAACCAGGGACGGTTTCCGAAGCGAAGCCGCCCACATCCGTGGCCTCGGCGCACCGCATGACGGACCCGACGAAATCGAGAACCTTCTATGCCTTTGCCCGAATCATCATGCACAGTTCGATGGGTTCGCGATCTACATCGACACGGAGTGGAACGTTCGTCGAACCCGGAACGGTGACTTGATCGCTCCGCTTCGGCGCGAGGCCGGGCATACCATCGACGACGTCCACGTGGCTTACCACCGTGCTCTGTGCGGCCGCGAAATCTGATCTCGACGAAGAGCTGGGTACGCGAACCGTTGCGAGGCTCGCTAGAGAGTCGGTTACACGCGCATGCCAGCGTTGACGAGGTCGATTAGATCGTGCTTGCATGATCTAATCGACCGAGCATCCCAACGTGACGTATGGTGCTCAAGTGAACGACCGCGACATCCGGGCCGCGCTACGCGTCCACCTTGAGTCGACCACGGAAAGCGGCGCGATCATCCGCGACGAGCTGGGCTTATGCCTCGGAGACACTCGTGTCGACATCGCCGTCATCGGAGGAACCCTGGCAGGGTTCGAGATCAAGAGCGACCGTGACACGCTGGATCGGCTACCAGGCCAGGTCGACCGCTACAGCCGTGTGCTCGACTTCGCGACGCTCGTTTGCGAACCTCGTCACCAGGCCAAGGCGTCTGTCCTGTTGCCCAGCTGGTGGGGTATCTGGGTAGCAGAGGAGCAGGACGGCGCGGTCACCTTTCAGCCGATGCGTAAGGCGTCGCGCAACCCGGGCCCCGATCCCTATACCGTCGCACAGCTGCTGTGGCGCGACGAGGCGATGGCAGCGCTACGTGAACGTGACCTTCACCGAGGCCTGTCCTCCGCCACTCGCTTCCGGCTGTGGGAGCGCATGGCGGACACGATGTCGATCAAGGACATTCAGCAGACAGTGCATGCAGCGATCATGGCGCGCCCAGACTGGCAAGTCTGCTCGTAACGTACTCGAGGTGGTGGCTTGTCCCGTACGCCCGCCACTTCTGAGGGTTTCCAGGGCCTACCTCCTCAGCTACGACCTTGGTGATGATTGCGTCACCCCAGCTGAGGTCTGCGCCGCCGAATTCCGGCGACTCAGAGACGGCCCGGCAAATCTCACGGTACTGCTCATTGCCCCGAGGGTCCTTCTTCGTGCCTCTCAGGACCATCCAGTGACCGTCGACTGCGTAGCGGATATTCGGCGATGGGGTAGCAGGAGCGGACGGAGTATGCGGAGGATGCCCCACGCCGTAGTCACCAAAGATCGGTTGCCGACCGAAGAACTGCCTCCGCGAGGCTAGCCCGGCCCACAAGTCGACCTCTCGCCTGCGCAGTGACGTCAACACCCAAGGGTGGACGTTCGTTAGATCCTTGGGGAAAGCGCCGCCGGCTACCACGACAGAACGCCACCGGTCGAGCCACGGCAGACCTTCCAGATGTTCGATGGCTCGCTCAGCCGCGTGTGCGACCACCCGGTCATCTCCGAGCATGCCGAAGTCCAGGACCAAGTCCACTTCTTCAGGTTCAACGAGCAGGTCCGCCATGAGATCTGTCCCCCATATGGCGAGGTCCCGAGGGTTCTCGTCGAGCTCCGACGCATCGACACGTAGACAACAGCCACGTCTATCGGTAGCAATGGCGGCACGGAGTACTTCCAGAACCGGTGCATCGTCGGCGAAGTGGACAGTCGGCCTCACTTTGACCTGGTAGCGCCGTGCGTCCTTGAGTAGCTGCTCCCATCGCGCCGGCTGACCATCTGCGCCGGGGTAGTTCAGATCGACCGCTACCGCCTCTCCTAACGGCCAGTCGGTCCTGAGCTTGTGAACGAACCCTGCGATATCGAGCTCGGGAGTTCCCGACTTGGGCACCGCCTCGATCAGCGGCAGCAATGAACTCGCCGTACTTCTAGCAAGATGGGCAAGCGCCTCGAACTCTCCGCTTCGCCCCTTCAGGATGGGCATGTACAGCACCCCCATGGCAACCCCCTACCACTCGGTGCTTTCAGTCGAGTACACAGAGTGCTCTCAGTCAAGCCGCCGTTGTGGGGCAGTTACTGCATGGACGTCACTGGAACTGGTCAAACCACAGAACGTTTACCACACTGCGTGCATGTCAGAGCGCGACAACTCCCGGACATGATCACGTTAGCGTGACGATCAGTTGCCTGCAGTAACAGTCTGGGATGACTGGCGCGACAGCCGAGTTGGGGCCTTCACCGGCCAGGAGCAGGTCGACGATCCCCAGCTGGACGATTGAAACGACCGTCCAAAATGCGGGTGACCGCAATGTCGGACATGGGTTCGCTCGACCAGTAGCATGGCGATTCGGCAGGTTACAGAGAGCCACGAGAGAGGACAGGTGTCGGTGTCACAGACGTCTGGGAGGCCGACTCCGAAGCCAACACCACCCCCCGCTCAGCAGCGGTGGTTCCAGGAACGCCCCTCCCAATATCCGTGGGAGCAGGACGGCCTCGACCACATCCGGAAGCTGATGCCGCGTGCCGAGCCATACCGAGCGTGGGCGACCTTCTCCTTCACCGCAGCCTCCAGCCGGATCAACGAATGCGATCTCCTGATCGCGGTCCCGGGCGGCCTCTACCTCGTCGAACTCAAAGGACATCCGGGCAACGTCGTCAACAACGGCGAGACCTGGAGCTTCGGTTCGCCTGGAACACACCGAGTCCGAACCCTGCGCAATCCCCTGCATCTGACCGATCTGAAGTCGAAAGAGCTCAAAAGCAGGCTGGATTGGGCGGCCAAGCAGCTCGGTATCAGTCAGCGAGTCCCGCGGGTCGAGCCGGCGGTGTTCTTGTCGGCTCCGGACCTGCAGTCCGCACTAGACGATGTCCAGAGCACGAGGGTCTACAGCCGCGACGACAACTCGACAGGTCTGCCCTGGATCTGGCGAGATCTGCTCTCCCGACCGCCGCAGCGCGAGTCGCAGCGAGTCACGCCGGAGTTCTCTCGACAGCTGCCCAAGCTACTGGCCAAGATCGGCCTGGGCGTGTCGACGGCTCACCTGCGGTTCGGTGACGATTGGACGTTGCAATCGGATCCGCTCGACGCGGGATCCACTTGGGAGGATCGGCTCGCCTCACGCAAGGGCCTGGTGCTCGAAGAGGGGCGCGTCCGGATCTACCTCACTTCGCAGCAAGCCACCGAAGAACAGCGGCAGTCCGTGGAGCGCGCCGCGCGCCGCGAGTACCAGGTGCTCCAGGGCATCACCCATCGCGGCATTGCGCAGGCAGTACAGATCGGCAACCACCAAGGCGGTCCTGCGATCCTCTTCCGTCACCGTGCGGCGGATGTCCGATTGGACTCCTACCTCGCGGTCTACGGGGAAGCGCTGAGCCCGGAAATCCGTCTTGATCTGGTGCGGCAACTGGCTGAGGCCGTCCGCTATGCGCACAGCAGGTCGCTTTACCACCGCACGCTCGCGGCTCGCTCCATCTACGTCACAGCCAAGGACGACGGGTCGTCGCCGGTGTTGCGGATCATCGACTGGCAGGCTGCCGCACGGGACTTCGACACCACTGGCATGTCGTCGATCGGCAACACCTCACTACCCGGAGAGCACGTCGGGGACGCCGCGGAAGTCTACCTGGCGCCGGAGTTCGACACCCCGTTCGCCGATCCAGTGGATCTCGACGTCTTCGGCCTGGGATCGTTGTCCTACCTCATCATCACCGGCCAGCCTCCGGCCACGCGCCGGACCGGCTTGATCGAGCGGTTGACCGCGGAACGGGGGCTGCATCCCTACGCCGTATCAGACTCGGTCTCCGACGCACTCGATGAGCTGATCTTCCACGCCACCCGCACCGACGTCGCCGACAGGCTGGATTCAGCGGACGCGTTCCTCGACGGCCTCGATCGGGTTGAGCAGGACTCCCCCGCTCCCGAGATCGCCACGCCGAGTATCGACCCGTTGACCGCGATGCCCGGGCAAGTCCTCGACGGCGACTGGAGTGTCGAGCGGGTGCTGGGCACCGGCGCCACAGCGCGCGCACTGCTGGTGGCCAGGACAGTCGAAGACGAGCACGGCGAACCACATCAGGAACGCAAGGTCTTCAAGATCGCGCTCGACGAGGACAAAGCAGAGCGGCTCCACGCCGAGGCCGGCGCGCTCGCGCTGGTCGGTGGCGGCGTGGTGATACGACTGCTGGCCGAACCCCGCATCCTCGGTGGACGGACGGTCCTCGAACTCGAGTATGCAGGCGGGGAGGATCTTGCCGGACGCACCCTCGGTGCGCGGCTGCGCGCTGAGGGGCAACTGACATACCACGAGCTGGAGCGCTTCGGCAATGACCTGCTGACAGCGCTGGATCAGCTGGCCGCCAAGGGGGTGCGACACCGCGACCTGAAACCGGACAACTTCGGTGTCTTCCAACGAGCTGACCGGGTCAAGCAGCTCATGCTGTTCGACTTCTCGCTCGCCAACGTGTCCGAGCGGGACATCAAAGCCGGTACCCGCGGCTACCTCGACCCGTTGCTCGGGACAGTGCGTCGTCCCTCGTTCGACGACCACGCCGAGCGCTACGCCGCTGCCGTCACGCTGCACGAGATGGCCTCAGCGGTCCGGCCGATCTGGGGCGACGGCATGACCGACCCGCGAACGACCACGGACGAGACGCCGACCATCGCGGCGGAATTGTTCGAACCGGCGTTGCGGGACGGCCTGACCAAGTTCTTCTTGAGAGCCTTCCACCGCGACGTGGACCATCGGTTCGACACGTTCCGGCAGATGGAGGACGCCTGGCGAGCGGTGTTCACCTCCGCGGACGCCGACACGCCGGTGACCACCCCGGCAACCGTCGGTCTCGAGGCCGAGTCGCTGGCGGAGATGCGGGACGCGCACGCCGCGGCGGCGAAGCTGGACACCGCGCTGGAGGCCGCTGGACTCTCACCTCGCGCGGTGGCGGTCGCGCGTGGATTCGAAGCGACGACCGTAGGCGAACTGCTGGGTGTACCGCTGCACAAGATCGCGAAGGCCCGCGGTGCCGGCGCCCTCGCCCGCAAAGAACTGAATCGGCGCCACAAGCAGTGGAGCGCCACGCTCCTGCAGACCGGGTCCCAGGCTGCAAAGAAGTCGGCAGACAGCGCCGATGAGGTAGCCTCCGGTGCTCCGTTCTCAGTCGACGACCTGGCTGCACTGCTCACACCCAAGCCTGGGCGGAAAGGGTCGAAGAAGTCCGACACGATCCGACTGACTCTGGGTTTACCCAGCGACAACGGCGACGTCTCGGACCAGCTGGACATCTGGCCCACTCAGTCCGAGGTGGCGAAGAAGCTGGCTATTACGCAGGCATCGGTCTCGCGTCATCAGCAGGCCGCCGCCGCGGAGTGGGCAGGACAGCTGTGGATGCGTCCGCTTCGCGATGAGCTGGTGGATGCGGTCTGCTCGGCAGGCCGCGTGATGACCGCGTCCGAGCTGGCGGCTGCTGTCCGGGCTCGCCGTGGCGCTCCGGCGAGCACACCTGAGCAGGCCGTCGCCCGCGCGCTCGCAGCTGTCCGAGCTGCAGTGGAAACGGAGATCTGGACAGGGCTCAAGGCAGAGGATGATGAAAGCGATCCGCGCCTCGCCGTTCTTCGACGTGGACACCGCGTTCTCATCGTGGCCGAATCCCTGCCCGGCACCGACGACCCGAGCGCTCCGGAACTCGCCGACTATGCACTCGAACTCGGCCGGAAAGCCGATGAGCTGGCGAAGCTCGAACCGCTGCCTGGCCGCGGCGTGGTCATCCGTGAACTACGGGCCATCACACCGCCGGCCGGTCTCTCACCGATGGCGGACACACGGCTTGTCGAACTCGCCGCAGCAGTCTCGCAAGACGCGGCAGCATCACCTCGGCTCGAGGTATACCCCCGTGAACTGGACCTGACCCGAGCGTTCCGCATCTCCCAGGCGGCAGCGGGCGTGCGCCGCGACACCGGCATCACGGTGGACGACCTGCTGGCAAAGGTCCGTGCTCGGTTCCCTGAGCTGTTGCCCGGTAAGCAGCCGACGTACGTCCAGATCGAGGAAGCGCTGAAGGCAGCGGGCGTGCCGTTGGAGTACGACACCACCAAGAAGCGGTTCCTGCCGCCTGCCTTGGAGGTCTCCCGGGTCGTCACTTCGTCGAGTACATCGCTCAGTACGCACAACCGTACGGCTGTAGCCGGTCTCGACCCGCAGGACGTCCTGACCCGCAAGCTCGCGTCCGCCGTCGAGCGTGGTGGTTTCCTGGCGTTGACCTTGCGAGGGCGCCACTTGCCCGGCGCCGCGGACGTGATCTCGGCTCAGAACACTGTGCGCCCGGTAGACCTCAACGGTCTGTTCCTCCAAGAGTTCCGTGCGCTTGCGGCCGAGCGCTCGCAAGACTGGCAGAAGGTGCTCACCATCGACGCCAGGTTCGACGCCACCGGGCAGATGTCCCGCGGGCTCTCCGTCTACGTCCGTGACACCTGGACTCGGGTCGAACAGCAGCTCGACTCACTCGGTAGCGACGGCTCAACGGTCCTTTTTCTGTACAACGCCGGGATGTTCGGCCGCTACTACGATGCAGGTGGCCAAGCGCTGCTCGCTCGTCTGCAAAACGCGGCTCGCCTGCCCTCCACCACACCACATGGACTGTGGCTGCTCTGCCCAGCGGACTCCGCTGTGGGCGCCCCTCAAATCGACGGCAAGACAGTCGAGATCCTCACCGAGTCCGAACGCGTCGTACTGACTGGCGAGTTTTTGGCGAAGCTGCGCGGTGAACCCGAGAGCGCGGCATGAACGATCGACACGGAAAGGGGACGGCAGTGGCCGCCCAAAATTTCGACCTGGCAGAGCTCGTCAAGGACCTGCGCAAGCAAGTCACTCTGCTGGAGGACGACCTGCGCGCCCGTAGCGAGGAAGTCGAGGAGTCCGCGACTGCCCTGCGCACGGAGTACGAAGAAGCTTTCGCCGCGAAGCGGATCGCCGCGACTTATGAAGCCTGGCGGGACGACCGGGTCACGCAGGTTGCTGCAGCATGGGTGTTGGGTACGGTGTTCGTCCGGTACTGCGAGGACAACGACCTGATCGAGTGGCCGTTCATCGCCGGGCCAGGCGAGAAGCTGATCGATGCTGAGGAACGGCACGAGAAGTTCTTCCGCGAGCATCCTGAGCTGAACGACCGGGACTGGATCGTGGAGGCGTTCAACCACTTGGCCGGGACTAATCCGACCGTAGCGGGCTTGTTTGACAAGAAGCACAACCCGCTGTGGGAAATCATGCCTTCGTTCGAGGCTGCGACCGCTTTGTTGGTGTTCTGGCGTCGGCGAGGTGACGATGGCGAGATCCGGTACGACTTCACAGGGTCGGACACCCGCTTCCTTGGGGACCTATACCAGGATCTGTCAGAACACGCACGCAAGACATTCGCACTGCTGCAGACACCTGAATTCGTGGAGGAGTTCGTCCTCGACTTAACCTTTGAGCCGGCCGTCGAGGAGTTCGGACTCGATGGCCTGCGCACCATCGACCCTGCATGTGGGTCAGGTCACTTCTTGCTCGGGATCTTTCGTCGCCTGTTGACAAAGTGGCGATTAGCAGAGCCAGGAACCGATGACTGGGAGCTGATCCGGCGCTCGTTAGACTCGGTGCACGGATGCGACAAGAACCCGTTCGCGGTGTCTATCGCACGGTTCCGAATGTTGGTAGCAGCAACACAAGCGGCAGGTGCTGCGCGCCTGGATCGAACGAATGATTTCCCACTCAATTTAGCCGTGGGCGATTCTCTGATGCATGGAAAGGGGACAGCGGGGAAGCAGATTGATCTGTTCGCAGAACAAGAAGCGCACGCATATCGCACTGAAGACGTTCACAACTATATTTCATCCTGCAACCTACTCGGCCGCTCGTCGTATCACGTCGTCGTCGGAAATCCGCCGTACATCACAGTAAAAGACAAGCAGGAAAATCTGAACTATAAATCTCGATATGATGCGTGCTCTGGCCAGTGGGCATTATCAGTACCCTTCGCGCAGCGCCTCTTCGATCTAGCCGTTCGCAGTTCCGAAGGCGCGACAAGCGCAGGCTACGTCGGGCAAATAACCGCTAACTCTTTTATGAAGCGTGAATTCGGCAAACGACTGATCGAAAACTTCTTCGGCGGAGCAGATCTCCTACATTCGCCATGCTTGACGCATATCATCGACACTTCTGGTGCCCACATTCCAGGACATGGCACGCCGACGGTCATCTTGATTGGCAGAAACTACCTCAACACGCACGGGGATCCAATTCGCGCAGTTCTTGGAGTACGAGGTGAACCCTCGGAGCCCAAGAATCCATCGACAGCAAATGTTTGGTCTGCCATCACGAAGCAGGTAGCAACTCCGGGCAGCGAATCCGATTGGGTAACGTCGGCCGACGTTGACCGTCAGTGGTTTGCCCGGTTCCCGTGGTCGCTTAGCGGCGGCGGCGCCAGCGACTTGGTCGCCAGCTTGGAAAAAGGTGCTACCGACTCACTCGGAAAACAAGTCGCAAGCACAGGCTTCTGCGCAGTAACTCGGGAAGATGATGCATACGCCATCGGACTCCGAACCGCGCGGCGACACCGCATTTCCGCCGGAAACATTCGACCACTATTCGCCGGAACAGCCGTTCGCGACTGGGCTATCACTAGCGCAGATCACACCATTTTCCCATACGACGACGATAGCAAATCGGCTAGCATTGACGTAGCGGCAGAACGGCTAATGTGGCCCAATCGCACATTATTGAATATGCGTAAAGCCCTATCTGGCACTCAGGAAGAACAGGGCCTCACATGGTTTGAGTACTCCAGCTTCTCTCCAACGCGATACTGGTCACCACTCTTGCTATCATTTGCGTTCGTGTCAACACATAATCATTTTTCCCTATCTCGAGGCGGCGGCGTATTTATTCGTTCTGCACCTGTAATTACGCTTCCCGCAGGCTCTTCAGAGGAAGATCACCTGGCATTGCTTGGCACACTCAACTCGTCCACCGCATGCTTCTGGCTGAAGCAAGTTAGCCAAGACAAAGGAAATCGAGGAGGGGAGCGTTCGACTGGCCGATTCGCCTGGGAAAGCTTCTTTGAATTTACAGGCACGAAGCTTCAGGAGTTCCCTCTACCTGCCGAACTTCCACTCACACTGGGCAGTACGCTGGATAACCTCGCAAAGGAACTCGCGTCACGTGAGCCGTCGACCGTAGCAGCTTCAGTGCCACCTACCCGCGATCGACTAAACCTGGCACGATCGGAACATGAGGGCATCCGCGGGCGCATGATCGCGAACCAGGAAGAGCTCGACTGGCAAGTTTACGGTTCATACGGACTACTTAGCGACATCGAAGTCGCTCAACTCACTGCGTCCGGGGCATGCGATGTGCCCGAGATTAAGCTCGGTGAGCGGGCTTTCGAAATCGCGATGGCTAGCAAAGCGGCCGAGGATGAAGCAATCAGACAGTGGTTTGCTCGCCACAACTCGACGCCGATTACTGAGATCCCGAGTCACTGGCCAGAGTGGTACCAGCAGATCGTCCAAGCACGAATCGACATCATCGAGAAGCGCAAGGACATCGCGCTCATCGAGCGCCCGGAGTGCAAACGCCGCTGGGCCACAGAGCCCTGGGAGAAGAAGGAAGCCGATGCGCTCCGCACCTGGCTCCTCGACCGCTGCGAGACCACAGACATGTGGTTCACACTCCGCGACGGAATGAAGCAGCCCCGAACGCTCACCGTCAGCCAGCTAGCTGATCAGTTCCGCGACGACGCCGACATGAACAGCGTCGCCCAGCTCTACGCCGCCGACCACCTCGGCAAACGCGACCTCACCCTGGCGCAGGTGCTCGAGCAAGTCGTCGCCGATCAGCACGTCCCCTACCTCGCCGCCATGCGCTACAAGGACAGCGGCCTGCGCAAGCGCGAGCAGTGGGAGCGCGTCTGGGAGATGCAGCGCGAGGAGGACCGAACCGGCGCACGGCTGGACATCCCCGTGCCGCCGAAGTACGGCAACCCTGACTTCCGCAAGACCAGTTACTGGTCCCAGCGCGGCAAGCTCGACGTGCCCAAGGAACGGTTCATCTCCTACCCGGACGCCAATCCGGACGCGGACCCCACCTTGCTACTCGGCTGGGCAGGCTGGGATCACAAGGACCAGGCACAGGCGCTGGTCAACATCGTGAACGACCGTGTCGAGCAGGCAGGCTGGGGCACGGACAAGCTGACGCCGCTGCTGGCCGGACTACGCGAGCTGATGCCTTGGGTGCACCAGTGGCACAGCGAATACGACGACGCTTGGGGCGGGACGCCTGCCGAGGAGTATCAGACGTTCCTCGAAGACCAACGAGCCAAGCAACAATTGACCGAGGACGACCTCCGCGCTTGGCGCCCCGTCGCCGGCAAGCGCAGCCGACGAGTCACGACGAAGGATGATCAGCAGTGAGCACGACCGAAAAGTACCTTCGGGACGTCATCCAGCTTCCCGAGTCGGTGCACGCGGGCGACTTCAAGGTCGAGCTGTCCGGTGGGTTCACCGAGACTGCGGCACGGCTCGATGAGTACGTGGTCACCGATCAGCTGCGGCAGGCATTCGGCAAGTCGCTGTCGATCGTTCAGGCGGCGGTCCGTGACAACACCCCGCACGCCGCCTACCTGCACGGTTCGTTCGGATCCGGTAAGAGTCACTTCCTGACCGTTCTCCACGCGATCTTGAACAACGACCCTGCCGCTCGGGCCAAGCCTGGGCTGCAGTCAGTGATCGCGGACCATGACAGCTGGTTGCGCGGCAAGAAATTCCTGATGGTGCCGTATCACCTGGTCGGAGCGACAGACATCGACTCGGCGCTGCTCGGCGGGTACGTCTCCACCATCCGCAAGCTCCACCCTGGACAAGCCACTCCCCCAGTCTACCGTGCCGACGCCATGTTGGCGGATGCACGGCGCCAGCGCGAGTTCCTCGATAACGACGCCAAGTTCTCCGAATGGCTGGGTACTGGCAGTCCGTCGAGCACCGACGATGACATCGACGATCTCGAGATCACCGAAGAGATCGGGGCCGCCGGCTGGACGACGGCCGAGTTGGATCAGGCATTCACCGCACCCGCCGGCGACCGCGTACGCGACGCACTCGTGTCTGCACTGCTGACCGGTCCGATGTCGTCCTACGTCCGTGGCGCCAGCGGGGACGCAGAAGCGTTCATCCCGCTGGAAGACGGACTCGCGGTCATCAGCAGGCACGCCAAACAGCTCGGCTACGACGGGTTGATCCTGTTCCTTGACGAGCTGATTCTGTGGCTTCAGGCGCACATGTCCGACCAGAAGTTCCTGGACAACCAGGTCAGCAAGCTCGTCAAGCTGATCGAATCCGGTGAAGGCCAGCGGGCTCTTCCGATGGTCTCCTTCATCTCCCGTCAGCGTGACCTGTCCAAGTTGATCGGCGACGACGTCACCGGCGCTGACGTGAAGAACCTCGAAGCGCATGTGGAGTACCTCGCCGGCCGGTTCGACGTGGTCAGCCTCGAAGATCGCAACCTTCCTGCGATCATCAAGGAGCGCGTGCTCAAACCCATCCCCCCTGACGGCGCCGCCGCATTGGACGAGGCCTTTGCCGGGATCTCGTCGGTCAAAGCCGCAGACAAGGACGTACTTCTCGACTCCGCGGGTGCGACCGGTGCCACCTGGGCCGACTTCCGCGACGTTTACCCGCTCTCCCCTGCGCTGCTGAACGTACTCGTGGCACTGTCCGGAGCGCTGCAACGCGAACGCACTGGTCTCAAACTCCTGCAGGAGATGCTGTACCGACGCCGCGCGGACATGAAGCTGGGTCAGCTCATTCCTCTGGGCGACCTCTGGGACGTGCTGGCAGACGGCACGGGCGAAGCCTTCACGGACCGGCTACGCCGAGAAGCAGAAGCCGCACAACGATTCCATGTCAAGGTGCACGCGCACCTCTCGGAGAAGTACGGTAGCGACAGCGATCCGCGGTTCATCGCCGACGATCGATTCGTCAAGACGCTGCTGCTGGCCGCGCTCGCGCCTAATGTGCCCGCGCTGGCCCGGCTCAACGGTAATAGGCTGGCAGCGCTGAACCACGGCTCGATTCGGTCGAGGACGGTCGCGGCAGGTTCGATGGTGGTCAGCAGGCTGCGGGAACTTCAGGCCGAGTTCGGCGAGCTGAGGTCCGACGGTGACGAAGACCCGGTGTTCACCCTGCATCTGTCCGATTTGGACATTGAGCCACTGCTGGACCTTGTCGGTGAGCAGGACTCCCTGGGTGCCCGCCGAATCTGGGTCAAGAATCAGCTGTGGTCCGCGCTGGGCGTTCGCGACACCGGCGACTTCGTGTGCGAGCGCGAGATCGTGTGGAAGGGGACCCGCCGCACCGCCGAGTTCGTCTTCGCGAATGTCCGTGATGGTGACGATCTACCGGACCTTCAGTTCACGCCGGGCGTGCCGGGCCGGATCAGGTTCATCCTGGACTACCCGTTCGATGGCCACGAACGTACTCCACGCGAGGACGCGGCCCGGGTCTCCAAGTTGCGCCGCGACGGGCTCGAAGCGGCAACCATCGTCTGGTTGCCGCACTTCCTGTCAAGTCAGAAGTCGTCGCAGCTCGGCCGGCTCCTCAAGATCACGCATCTCCTCGAGCGCGATCGGCTGCAGGACTACGCCGCGAACCTTCCTGCGGACGACCGCATCCGGGTACAGAACCAACTCCAAGCCCAACGCGCGAACCTCACGTCCCAGCTGGCCGCGGCGCTGCAGCAGCTCTACGGCATTTCCCGGGCCGACGATTCCACAGTCGGTGCACAGGTCGGCGACGAGGGGCACGTGCTGTCGCTGTTCCCCGGGCATACCCCGCAGCTCGCTGGTGGCGCGAGCTTTGATTACAACGCCCTTCACCTGGCAGATGGCCTGTTCAACAAGGTGTACCCGAACCACCCGAACTTCGATCCAGCCGGCAGCCGCAAAGCGATCACCAGCGGCGAGTTGCGGACGGTACTCAGCTGGATCACCAAGGCCATGGAAGACGGCCAGCGCCGTGTCGTTGTCGACCGTAACCAGCTCACACTCGTGAAACGGATCGTGCATCCCCTGGAGCTGGGTGAGGTCAGCGACGGTCCGCTCAACCTCTCCACCGAGTGGCGCAGACGGATCGAACAGTACGCTGCTCAGCAGGGCGTCACTGGAGACTTCAGCGCGGAAGACATTCGGCGATGGATCGGTGAGCTTGGCTATACCGGACTCGACAAGCTGGTCAGTAACCTGATCATCGCCACCTACGCCCTGCTATCCGACCGGGCATGGATGTACCACGGGTCGCCCCTGCCGGAAGTACCCGAACTGGACAAGATCAGCACCGGGTACGCGTTGCGGGCCCAGGAACTACCCACGGAGACAGAATTCGCGGCAGCACGCGAGCGAGCTGCGAAGCTGTTCGGCGTGCATGTGCCTGACGTCCTCTTCGCACGCAACGTGAACAGGTTGGTGACCGACGTGCTGCGCAAGGTCACCGAAGCGGAGCCCGCGGTCAACGGCGTGTGGCGATCCCTGGACAAGCACGCCTCCGCGTTGGGCACCGACCCCGCCACACCGAGTTCTCGGCAACGAAGCGCACGAGATGCCGCCGATCTGCTCGCGCGGCTTTCCCGCACTCACGACGCCACTCCGCTCGTCAGGGAACTGGCTGCGGCGACCTACGCGGTGAGTGAGCAGGTACTCAGTACCGCGATCTCCTCCGCGCCGCAGGTGCTCCGCGCGCTCGAAGCGGTCGACTGGTCACTCTTGGAATCCGTCCGTGGGTTCACCGGGCACGCAGCACTCGGTGACCGGGCGGAGCGGTTGATCAGGGAGGTGACCAGCGCCGCGAGCGACGACGAGTTCAGTGTCCAGCTCGCACCCGTGCTGGACGGGATTCGTGAGCGAGCGGTGGCGTTGATCAGTGAGGCGGGGCGACTGGTACGAGCAGCGGACCCTGCGCCCGCGTCTCCCGCGAGTGTCGAACCCGAGCGTGCGACTTCTGCTTCGGACATCAACTTGCCCCAACAGGGTTCGCCTCCTGTATCCGGTCGGCCAGAGACACCAGCACCGCTTGGCGTTCGTCCGCGATCGCACAGGGTCCGGGCGAGCGCAGTAGAGGCTGAACTCGCCAGGATCATCAGCGAGGTCCAGGGGGAGATCGCAGGCTACGCTGAGCATCACCCAGGCATGGAAATCGAGATCACCTGGCACGTCGTGCACGCCGACGAGGAGAACAGCTGATGGCAGCTGCCCCCGAGCTCAACCGGCGTGTCATCGAGGCCTTACTGCAGTCGGAGTTGCCCTCTGCGCCAGAGCGGCGGCTGGTGCTCGTGCACGGCCGATACGACGCCTTGTCTCCCGCGGAGTTCAACCTCAATCTCGCGGGCACGACGCGTCGTATCCACGTCACAGACCAACCGTCCGTGTTGGGCATCGCCGAGGCATGGCAGGACCATCGGAAGAAACTCCCATCCAGCGACGATGTTCTCGTGGTGACAACCGCGGTCGATGACGCGCACCTGGGTTGGGACTTGCGCGCATATGCACTGCGCCGCGGCATTCGCAGTGTCGATCGAGCGGAAATCGTCAAACAGCGGTTCGGCGCGGCCGATATCGATCCGCGTATCCGACGGGAACCATGGCTGGTCGATGCCTTACTGGACGCAGAGCCGACCAGCGGTTGGCGGCGCAGCGGCTCCGTGCTTACGAGAGATGCGGCGGTCCGTGCTCTGATCGGATCGCGGCTGGGTGGTGACGAACTCAGCGAAGGTACCCTCGATATGGATGGGCTGCTGGCCTGGTCCCAACGGGCAGGTGGCCCCGAACGGTTCGCCGAGCTCTCCACTGCGGAGCAGGCCGGGCTCACGAATTGGCTCGGTGACGTGATCGGCGGCGCAGCGACCGTGGTACTCGGACTCGCGAGGATCGGGCGAGCAGCCGACGCCATGGCGCTGGGGGTCATCGGCACGGTGACAACCGGACCGACGGCCTCGGCGGATTCAGCAGTCGCGTTCGGTGCGCTCCTGGGCGGTCCGCAATTTTCCGGAGCGCAGCGACGAGCATTTATCGAGGCGGTCGAAGGAACCTTGGAGCGATGGGTTGCCGAAGCCGAGAACTCTGGACCGTCGGTGGGGCAAGCTCGAAGCCGGATAGTCGATCTCGTCCAGCGTGCCGATGATCTCGCTGCCGGGACGGAACTGGCTGAGGCGTTGACGGAGAACCGGTTCGTCCCGACCGGGCTGCAGGCCCGGCTGCGATCACTGGCCACTGCCTTGTCCGGAGCACCCACGGTTCGGTCAGTGGCGGCAGCCGAAGCGGCCCTCGTTTCGGTAAGAGGGCACGCGCTTGCCCGGCTTTACCCCGAGCGCCTATTGGCAGCCGAAATGGCCGTCCGGGTACAGCGCTGGCTGGCCGGTCCCGTACCGGCTGTGGATTCCGTCGCCTCAGCCATCGACGCACAGTTTGCCGAATGGGGCTGGGTCGATCGCGCGCTGAGCACGCTCTGGCTCGGCGACTCGTCGGCAGACCTCATTATCAGCCAGGCATACCGGATGGTCTATGAAGCCGGCGTTGCCCGACGAGACTCGCTCGACGAGACCTTTGCCCAGCGACTGAGCTTGTGGACAAAGGGCGCGACCACCCAAGCACCGAGCGGCTGCCTGCTGATCGAAGATGTGTTGGACACGATGGCTAAGCCCCTACTGACGGGGCAGGCTCCGCTGATCATCGTGCTGGACGGCATGAGCAGCGCTATAGCCGTTGAACTCGCTGAACAGCTTGCCGGACGCACCTGGACAGAAGCATCTCCGAAGGCAGGCCGGCGGTCCGCAGCGGTCGCAGCGATCCCGTCCGTGACGCGCGCGAGCCGAGCCAGCCTGCTGACCGGCGGTTTGACGACAGGCGATCAAGCCACCGAGAAGGACGGTTTCGCTTCGCTTTGGCGTAAACATCACCGTGACGGCGCACTGTTCCACAAGGGCGAGATTGCAGGTCAAGCCGGGCACCGCTTGTCCGAACCTTTGATCGCCGCCCTCGCCGAAGACGTGGTGGTGGGAGTTGTTCTCAATACCATCGATGATGCGCTCGATCACGGACGTGAAGGCGATCGAATCGGTTGGCGGCCGGCCGACATCACCTACCTGCCCGAGTTGCTGGACGCGGCGCGCAGCTATCGCCGTCCAGTCGTGCTGGTGTCCGACCACGGGCATGTCCTGGAACGTTCGGCTTCAGGTGAAGGGCCGTTGTCTGCTGAAGGTGTCGAGTCCGCCCGCTGGCGCACGGGCATGGCCGGGCCTGGCGAGGTCGAACTTGCAGGCCCGCGAGTGCTCTACGGGAATGGGTGCGTGGTCACCCCTTGGGATGCAGGCATCCGTTACACACCAAGGAAGTCTGGGTACCATGGGGGTGCGTCGCTAGCCGAGATGACGGTTCCGGTACTTGTTCTCCTCCCCTCCGCCGAGCTCTTGCCGAAGGGATGGTCGGTGCTGCCACCCGAGTCGACCGCGCCGCTATGGTGGGCGCAGCGGCGCACCGAAGAGGCGGCGATCAGTCAGGCACCGAGCCGTAAGGCTACGACCAAGCCAAAGCCTGCGAGCGCTGCGCCATTGTTCGAGATAGAGGTGGAAACACCGAAGAGTCTCGGAGCCCTCGTAGTCGAAACTGACTTGTACACGGCACAGCGCGCGTTCGTCCGCAAGCCGCCGAACAAATCAGACATCGCGGCTGTGATCGACGCGCTCGTTGCTGCGGACAACACGATTTCTCTCACCGCCGCGGCCGCGGCGGGCGGTCGAGCTGGACGCAGTCCCGAAGGCTTTGCCACCATTTTGCAACGTCTGCTCAATGTCGAGGGGTACCCAGTCTTGTCCGTTGTGGACGGTGGCCAGAACCTTAGGCTCAATCTCGAGCTTCTTCGAGTCCAGTTCAAGATCGGATCAGCATGACCGGGCCAGTCAGCGAAGCGCGACGTCGTGCCGTCATCGACGCACTACGCCGAGGCACTGTCCCGCAATCTGGGCTGGATCTCCTGGCTGTCGGGCTGGACCGCTTCACCCTTTCCAGCGACGACGACCTGGCCACGGTCGCCCGCGGTGGCGCAGCCTTTCATGCAGTACGCGGCGACTACGGATCCGGTAAGACCTTCTTCGCCCGCTGGCTCGCCGAACGGGCAAAGCGCGCGGGCCTGGCCGTATCGGAAATCCAGATATCGGAGACTGAGACTCCGCTACACCGGCTTGAGACGGTCTACCGCCGATTGACAGAACGCCTGAGCACCGCGACTCATCAACCCAGCGCCTTACGTCCGATCGTCGATTCGTGGTTCTATACGCTCGAAGAAGAGGTTCTGGACGCCGGTGCGGTAGAAGCGTCCGATTCCGGTGCTCTCGCGACCGCCGTCGATGTGCTGATGGAACAGCGTCTTACCGAAGTGGCGAGAACGACGCCGGCATTCTCAGCCGCCCTGCGCGGGTATCGACACGCTCAGTTGGCCGGTGATGCCGCGACTTCGGAAGCACTCATCGCGTGGCTCGGCGGCCAACGTTCGGTCGCGGCTGCGGCGCGGCGCAGCGCAGGAGTGCGCGGCGAACTTGATCATTACGCCGCACTCGGATTCCTGCAGGGCTTGTTGACCGTTTTGAAGGACTGTGGTCACCCGGGCCTACTGGTAGTACTCGACGAGATCGAGACCCTGCAACGGGTGCGCGGCGACGTTCGAGAGAAGGGACTCAACGCGCTGCGTCAGCTTCTGGACGAGATCGATGCCGGGCGTTTCCCTGGCCTCTTTTTGATCATCACCGGGACCCCGGCCTTTTACGACGGCCAGCAGGGAGTGCAGCGACTACCGCCACTCGCGCAGCGTTTGGCCACTGATTTCACCACCGACCCGCGATTCGACTCGCCGCGAGCGGTGCAGCTGAGGCTACTCGGTTTCGATCTCGACCGGCTGAGTGAACTAGGCCGCAAGGTGCGCGACCTCTACAGCGGGGTAGCGCGAGACCCTGCACGGATCTCCTCAGTCGTCGATGATGCGTACATCGCCGAGCTCGCTACCGCCATCACCGGCGGTCTCGGTGGAAACGTCGGTGTTGCGCCTCGAGTGTTCCTCCGCAAGCTGGTGGCGGACGTGCTGGATCGCGTCGACGATCACACGAGCTTCGATCCCCGCAAGCACTATGCGTTGACACTCACAGACAGTGAACTCAACGACGTGGAACGAAACGCGGCAGCGTCGAGCGCGGACGACATCGAACTGGATCTCCCATGAGCGTCGACCGGTTGCATCCGGTGATTGCACATCACTTGGTCAACAGCCTCGGCTGGCGATCACTCCGTCCACTTCAACGCGACGCAGTGGCCCCCCTGATCGAGGGCAGTGACGCGCTGTGTTTGGCCCCAACGGCAGGCGGCAAAACCGAATCGGCTTGTTTTCCGCTGCTCACTGCGATGGAGGAGCAGCAGTGGCACGGTCTGTCAGTCTTGTACGTCTGCCCACTCAAGGCACTTTTGAACAACCTCCTCCCCCGGCTAGAGACCTATGCTGCATGGCTCGGGCGTAGCGTGGCCGTGTGGCACGGCGATGTTGTCGCAGGCAGTCGACGTCGAATCCTGCGAGAGCCGCCGGATATCTTGCTGACCACGCCGGAATCACTCGAGTCCATGCTGGTGAGCGCCAACGTCGATCACCATGAACTCTTCTCCGGACTTCGCGCAGTGGTGGTAGACGAAGTGCACGCGTTCGCCGGTGACGATCGAGGCTGGCATCTCCTCGCGGTCCTGGAACGACTCACTCGCATCGCAGGACACCCACTTCAGCGTGTTGGCCTCTCGGCAACGGTGGGCAATCCCGCTGAGTTACTGGAGTGGCTGCAGGGCTCGAGTCGAGGCAGACGACCCGCAGTCGTGATCGCACCCGATCTGGCCGTCACGACCACACCTCCACCGGGCGATATCGAACTTGACTACGTCGGCTCGGTGGACAACGCAGCCACCGTCATCACGGCGTTACACCGTGGCGAAAAGCGCCTCGTCTTCTGTGATTCGCGTGCGTTGGTGGAGCAGCTCGGAGCCGCACTGCGCTCTCGTGGTGTGACCACGTTCCTCTCCCATGCGTCGCTCTCTAAGGACGAACGCCTCAGAGCAGAACAGGCATTCGCCGAGGCGCGAGACTGCGTCATCGTGTCCACCTCCACGCTGGAGTTGGGCATCGACGTCGGCGATCTGGATCGCGTGATCCAGATCAACGCACCGCGCACGGTGTCATCATTCCTGCAGCGGCTAGGCCGCACAGGTCGCCGTGCCGGAACCTCGCGCAATTGCCTGTTCCTCGCACTCGACGAGTGGCAATTGCTCTGGGCCGCGGGCCTGCTTCGACTGTGGGGCAACGGTTACATCGAACCAGTGACGGCCCCGCCGGAACCGCGCCACATTGTCGCACAGCAAGTACTGGCGGTTTGTTTGCAGGAGAACAAGATCGGCAGAAAACTCTGGCATCAGGAGTGGAACAACCTCGCTCCCTTCGATCAAGGCAGCGGTCCGATCATGCGCTACCTCGTCGACGAAGGGTTCATCGAACGCGACGGGGAGCTTTTCTTTATCGGGCCCCAAGCTGAACAGCGCTTCGGCCGCCGACACTTCATGGACATGATGGCTGTGTTCACCGCGCCACCTCAGTTCACTGTGCTCGCGGGCAGGCAGGAGATCGGGCAGACCGACCCATCGCTGCTCACCGATAGAATCGAGGGACCGCGGCTCCTGCTTTTGGCCGGACGCAGCTGGCGTGTGACCTGGATCGATTGGAAGCGCAAACGCTGCTTCGTCGAAGCAGCGGACAGCGGTGGTCGGGCCAGGTGGCACACCCCAGGTTCTGGTGGCGCCGGCTTCGCGTTGTCCCGCTCCGTGCGAGACGTGCTACTCGGAGAAGACCCGTCCGTTGAACTGACCCAGCGCGCACGGCGAGTACTCGCCGAAACACGTGATGAGCACGGGCTGACAGCCCACCCTGCCGGCACGGTCATCTCACGCAACGGCATGGACATTCGATGGTGGACTTGGGCCGGCTACCGAGCCAACGCGACGCTGGCAGCGACGCTGGCGGGACTTACAGACGAGAAGCAACGGTTTGACGACGTGTCCATTCGCCTCCGGACTGATCTCACGTCCGCAATGTGGCGGGCCGGCATCTCAGACGCTCCGACTCATCTCAGTCTTCCCGAAGTCGACGAACGCGCTTTGGCCGGTTTGAAGTTCAATGAGGCGCTGCCAGCGCGCTTAGCCATCGCGACTCTCTCCGCTCGATCGGCCGACCTCGACGCCGCATCGACGGTGCTGCGAGAACAGGCCCGGTTTGTCGTGCGGGGCCAGTGACTGATCACGCGCGCACAGAACCCCCCAACCGGACTGCGTGTACTGGCTCTCAAGTTCCGCCGAATCCTCACCGCATTGATCAAGTACCTGACTACAGGTCTCATGGTCACCACAGGCCAAGGTAAGTAACTCCTCGCTCATCAACGCTGTGAGCGCACATTCGCGGCCGGCCGGGTAAAACTGCGCATTGCAGGATCCAGCGTGACTCTCCGCAGGATCACCTAGCCCCCTGCTGCAGACAACCCTCTTCTCCTATGCGCAATCAGTGTCGCACCGTTTACTCTCAGTAGCAATGCAGCCTGCTCGACCCTCGAGTCAGAGTGAGCCATCACGAACCAAGCACGTCATCCCGTGGCGGAAGTCCTTGTTCTTCACCTGATCGTGTGGAAGTTGTCTAGACTTCCAGGCAGGCAACTTCGATCGCCCGAGGGACGCGAGACGTGACGAGATCCTGACTATCCGTAACTGAGCCATGGCCCCCTGTTCATAGAGGCCGAACCTGCTTGCACCCGGCTGGCCGTTCTCGCCGAGCATTGCGTCTCGGACGACCGGACGACGGACTGCCGAGCATTACGAAATCTTCGAGAAATCCTGGTGGAATGACTCAAAGCAAATCAGTAAAGAACAAGTGGAAGCCGGTAGAAGCCTATTGGTCGGCCCGCGAGTTCCGCCAGGACAGCGGCAGACTGATTCCAATGATCGAGAAATTTTACATTGAAGCACATCCCGACGGAAAAGCACCCGGCACAGGGGAAGTGACGTCATGGCGGGAAAGCGTATACTGGCTGGCTTCCGTGCTGGATCGCCTCGGCCTCGACCAGGTCTGGATGTTCATAGAGTACCGTGTCACCCCGGAAATGAATCCTATCGACGTCGTCTTAGCGGGCTTTCACCCGGACGGCCACCCGAGCTACGCGGTCATTGAATTGAAGCAATGGAGCAAGGTCGAACGCCCGAAGCCTGAGGTTCCTCACGGTCTATGCGCAGCCTGTCGCCGAGCAGGAAACTTATTCATATGCGATAAGTGCACTCTCGGAAAAGTGTACGTAGATGACTACGGAAAGCACAAGAAACATCCGGCGGTACAGGTTTACGAGAACATGCTGGCGCTCAAAACACACCACAGCATCTTCGATGACCGCTACGTAAACCTTGTCGGCGCGTCATATCTACACAACCTCAAGAATCAAGATTCCCAATGGGTCAAGAATGTTTACCCGCACCCCGGGGTGCCAACGTTCACGGCGCGATTTCCAGCCGAGCTCGAGGAGTTTCTCAAGGGAAATTTCAGCAGCGAATCGGGCGCAAAAGCAACCGAAGGCCTACTTGAACAGCAGCGCTCCTCTTCCCTGATCGAGCCAGATGTCGGGGCGATCGTGAATGGCCACACTCGATTCAGCCTCGTGGAAAATCAGCTGACTGCGGTGAAGAGAGTGACTGAGGCGCTTGCTGAGACGTCGAGCGCTGGAGCAAAAAAGGCATTCGTCATCAGCGGCCGCGCCGGCAGCGGGAAATCCCTGGTTGGGCTCACCCTGCTCGGCCAGTCGCTCAGCGCCGGGCGCAAGGCCCGTTACGTATCCGGCGGAGTCGCGTCACGTGAGACGTTCAAACGTGCCTCCGAAGGGCGGCGCAACGCTTTCACCACGCTGAACAATATCGCCGACAACACCAAGTCAGACGAACTAGACCTAATTCTCTGCGATGAGGCACACCGGCTGACAGAGCGACCAATGAAGGGCTCGTACTCCATGAGGCCCGGCGAGTCGTCGGTATCGGTGATCGTGACTCGGGCGAAGGTTCCGGTATTTTTCATAGACGGTGATCAGCGCTTGTTTTTGGACGAGGTCTGGTCACCAGAGGCACTCATCGACGAGCTCCAGCAACTTGGCGTGGAGATCGTGCCGATCACTCTGGATCGCGTGCTCCGCGCTGTCGGCAGTACGACCTACGACACATGGGTTCGGCATTTGCTCGCCGGCGACCCGCTGCCATGGAAGCCCGATGGCGAGGACGACCCTGAACCGTTCCAGCTCTTCTACTCCGACAAAGCCGCTGTCATGGAACGGTTCCTCCGAGAAAAGGAGAATGCAGGAAGAACCGCTCGGATGTGCGCCGGCATCTGCTGGAAGTGGGAGGACCGGAGCGGAACTGACCCGGAGGTTAACCCGGAACCAGGTTGGGCACGCCCGTGGAACGCCGGCGACCAGCACAACACACCCGGAGTGCCGAAACGAAGGTACTGGGCCACCGAATCCGGTGGATTCGGACAGATCGGCTGCGTCCACACCGCGCAAGGCCTCGAGTACGAGTGGGGTGGCGTGATCATGGGGCCCGATCTCACCTGGAACGGCGATGGCTGGGAAGTTCACCGCGAGCACGTGCTGAGCAAGGCCAGCAGGATCCGTACGGACGATGACCTCGCACGCGCGATCCGAAACGCGTACGGGGTGCTCATGAACCGTTCGATCCGCGGTACCGTGCTCTACTCGGTCGACCCGGCCACAAGAGGGCTCTTCGCCGACCTCGGCGTTGAGAAACTGTGACAGACAGAACCATACGGAATGTGTACTTGTGTCGTCGAAAGCCCGTTGAGATGAAGAGTGGCGAGCAATGAAGCGGCAACGGACGCTCCCGATCCTTGACGATGGTGCCCGCGTCAATTCCAAATCGTCCCCGGCGGGCGCACTTGAGTACCGCCGCCCGCGGCGGCGTACGGCGACCTATCCAGTTGAACAGTGAACCAAAAGCAAAACCTTTCGTTGCATGCGTCATGAGATCGATGACCGTACTGCGGATTAGTGGTGACCTTGCGTTCGCCGCGGTAGCGCGGTGAGATATCAGTTCGTCCGTGTCAGAGGTGAGCGATCGATGGTCAGCTAGAAACGGGCAGCCGCGCGCCTGTGAAACGAAACCGTGGCGAAAGCCTACGGAATGTTCATAATCCAGGGCGGATTGTTCCGACGTACCGCCCGATGACCGCAGCGGCACATGCCGAGGTCGCGGGTCCCGCGTGGTGCGAGCCAGGCCTGGACCTGGGCGGCGGCCGCTTCCCTCTTTCGGGTCGAGTCATCGGTGAAGGGCACGTTTGACACGTTGGTGCCTGGGGTCTCGACGCTGACCAAGCTGGTGCGCTACTAATCCCTCTACTGGGCGCTCGCGGACATCGCAGGGCGAGAAGGCAGGAAAACGTCGTGGTCGACCAGGTCGCCGAAAGCGCGCGGCGATGCGGTCGATCAGCTGGTCTTCTCGCCGGGCCGGTCGTGCGCCAGTGCGAGTTCCATCCGCCCCATACCGCACCAAACCCGCGAGAGCTTAACTCCGGCGGCCCTTGCTGAGCGAATCTGCTAGGCGGCAAGGAAGTCTTCCTCACCGACCAACGCGGCGTGGGCGGGTCTCGGGACACTGCGGAACCGTGCGCAGGGACAGAGCCAGACGGCGGCCCCGCATATTCGCCAGCCGGTGTAGCGAGATCGGTTACGGCCCGGATCGACCTGCGACGGACGCGTGATGGCCCTTCCGGAGGGAAGGGCCATCACGCCTCAGAGGAATCCGGTCGTCAAGAACCGGACCCCGGATAGCTGTCCCGCACGGCGAAGGTCACTTCGCCCACCAGTGCGCGGGCAGCGTCCAGCGCGTTGTGAAGCGTGTCGATGTCGCATTCCGTTCCGTGCCGCCGGAGTTCGATCAGCGACACGGCACAGGTGAGGGCGCTGTCGACCGCGGCCATCAGTGGATCACCGGACATCCGCAACACGCCCCGGGCCCGTTCGACTGCGTCGACGGCACGCCCCACCTCGCTGCGGGTTCCGACGAACTGCTCTTGCCACAGTGCCGATTCTTCTTGTCGTACGGCCACACCGTCACACTCCCACCAAGGCCATGACTCCGAGTCCCAGCAAGATCACGCCCACCACCGAATCCAACGATCGCTTGACCCGCGGCCGGTTCAGGAACGGGTGGAGACTGCCGGCCGCGAAGGCGAACCCGAACAACCACAGGGCGCTCACCGTGACGTAGATGGCGAAGAGCACGAGTTCCGCGCCCAGTGCCGACGCGGCCGAGCCCGGGAGGAACTGCGGAAGAATCGACAGGTAGAACAGGCCGATCTTCGGGTTCAGGCAGTTCATGAGCAGCCCGCGCAGGAAGAAGCCCGTACTCCCGCGATCTTCGTGTTTCGGCTCGGACGCGGCCGCCGTCACCGCGGACCGCAAGGCCGTGATGCCGAGCCAGATCAGGTAGGCCGCACCGATCACGGTCACGATCCGGAAGGCCACGCTGCCGTTGGCCAGCAGCGCGGCCAGCCCGGCGACCGAAGCGACGCCCCACAGGACGATGCCGAGCAGGACGCCGCCGGCGGTGCGCACCGCCGCCGGACGTCCCGCGGCGGCACTCGTCTGGAGCAGCAACGCCTGATCCGGCCCCGGCACGATGACGATGACCGCGGCCGCGGCGGTGAAAGCGAGCAAAGTAGCTGTCGTCAAGCGGTCCCCCCGCGTTGTTCACTCACGAGTAGTTCATCGAGCGTCGCGGTAGATCCACTGCAGGATCGCGACCGCGCTGCCGTACTTCATCCGCGCCTGTTCCCAGGCGATCGATCGGTCCCCGTCGAGCACCGAGCCCTTGACCTCGTCACCGCGGTGCGCGGGCAGGTCGTGCATGAACACCGCGTTCGGCCACCGGGCCATGACTTCGTCGTCCACGTGGAACGGACGGAAGTCCTCCCGCCAGTCCGCGCTCGGCTTGGCCGTCCCCGTGGTCTGCCACCGAGTCGTGTAGACGACGTCGGCGGTGATGTCGACGGCGTCGAGGTCGTGGGTCTCGAGGAAACGGGATCCCGAGGCCGCGCCCTTTTCCTGCAACGAACCGAGCAGCGCGGCGTCGAGCCCGTAACCCTTCGGCGTGGCGAAAACCACTGTGACGCCACGATAGGTGCTCAAGATCTTTCCCAGCGCCACGGCCGTGTTGTTCCCTTCGCCGACATACAGCACCGACAGGCCGTCCACCTGGCCGAAGTGCCGAAGCATCGACGCCGCGTCGCAGACGCCTTGAGTCGGATGTTCCTGCGCCGCCATCGCGTTCACGACCGGCAAACCGCTGCTATGAGCGACCAGTCGCATGTCCTCCAGCGGGCCCGCGGTGCGCATCACCAGACCGTCGAGCATCGCGCCGAACATCCGGCCGGTGTCGTGCAGGGACTCGCCGGTGTTGAGCTGGAGATCGTTGGGGCCGTAAGGGATGACCGAGGCCCCGAGCCGTAACGCGGCCGTGGTGAACGCTGTCCGCGTGCGCGTCGAGGTCTTGGCGAAGTAGACGCCGAGAACCTTGCCGGAAAGCCGTTGTGCCAACGGTTCCGGCCGGTCGAGCACGCCGGCGGAGCGCTCGACGATTCCGTGCAGGTCCTCGGTGTCGACGTCATCGAGAGAAAGAAAACCGACCATGCTGTGCACCCCCGTCAGATCAAGACCAGCGAATTGTCAACGACCCGCGTCGAGCGCACCTCGGGGAATTCCCACTCCGCCCTCGACGTGAGTTCCTTCGCGCGGCGCCAGCCCGGCGAATAGATCGTGTCCTCGTAACGATCGCCGCCGTCGGGACAGACGACGACCACATGCTCGGCGCCGAGACCCTCGCCGATCCACCGCAGGGCACCGGCGACCGCGGCGCCCGAACTGCCGCCGACCCGGACGCCCAGTTCGTTCGCGACCCAGTCGCACGCGGCCACCGCCTCGGCCGCGGTCACCTTCACGTTCAGGCAATCCCGCCCGTCGACGAACGACGAGGTGCGGCTCGCGCCGATCCCGTTGAGGCTGCGGGACGCCGGCGGGCCGCCGAGCGCCACCGAGCCCACCTCGTCCACCGCGACGCAACGCCAGGGCAGGCTGTTGTGCTCGACGTAGTCGGTGAACCCGCGCACCGTCCCCCCGGTCGACACGCCGAGGAAGACATCGAGTTCTCCGTGCGGGACCGCGGAAGCGATCTCCGGAGCGGTCCCCTCGGAATGCGCGCGGGGATTGGCCGGGTTCTCGTACTGGTTCGGCCACACGAGCAGGTCTTCGACCGCCATCCGGTCACGGATGTAGGCCAGCCGGGAAAGCAGGTAGCCGCCCGTCTCGTCGGGATCCGTCACTTCCACGATCTTCGCGTCCGCGCTCCGCATCTGCCGCACGAGCTTGCGCGACGTCCGCGGGTCGACGACCGCGGTGAAC
Organism: Amycolatopsis sp. w19; assembly: GCF_051373225.1. Classification (NCBI taxonomy): domain Bacteria; kingdom Bacillati; phylum Actinomycetota; class Actinomycetes; order Pseudonocardiales; family Pseudonocardiaceae; genus Amycolatopsis; species Amycolatopsis sp. w19. Next base: position 71,445 of record NZ_JBPQFM010000002.1, read on the forward strand.
TCCACCCCGCAGATCTGGGAGTACCTGGCCAACGCGACACCGAGATTCCCGGACGTCGACTCGATGATCCCGCCGCAGAGCATCCCCGATTCGAAGATCGAGGAGAGCAGGGAGTACGCCACTCTGTCCTTGATGGACCCGAACGGGTTCTCCTGTTCCAGTTTCAGCCAGAGATTCGTCGTTCTGCCGCGATATCTCGTCACGGCGTTCAGCATCGGGGTCCGCCCCGGCACCGGGCCGTGCAGTTCACTCGGCAACGTCTTCCCCTCCCCCTTGCACCAGCTCACTGGTCACGTCCGGTTCGACCGATCTCCATGGGTCACGCCCCTAGCCCAGATATGGCTGCCGTCGCAGAACGGCTTCTGCAGTGAACGCCCGCAACGGCAGAGCGCGATGGTCTTTCGCTGCGGATCTATCGCCTCGTCGGTCTGACTGCGCAGGTCGTAGTCGCCGCGGATGATGACCGGCCCGTCCTCGCACACCACGACCGTGGCCGGAGTGGGCTTCTGCACCGCGGCCCCGTTCCGGTCCGGTTCCCGGGCGCCCATCAACCGGCCGCCGATGCCACGACACGGAGAGAGGACTCCCCCCGTTCCCAGGAGGACAGCAGGTACTCGTTGGCCCGTGCGCCCAGTTCGGCCGTCACCACGGCGCCGAAGACCAGGTCGGACAGTTCACGCGGGTTGTCCCGCACGAACTTGCCGCACATGTCGTAGGCGGCGAGCTGCTCGTGGACGGCGTCGGCCACGATGTGCTCCTGGAAGAACAACCACGAGTCGTCCGACCCGTTCAACCGCTGCAGACCGTTCCGGAAATTGCGATTCACGTAGTGGGAGCCGATTTCCGTCATCGCGAGGTTTCCGAGCAGCGCTCCACGGTGACGACCATAGGTTCCGAAATAGGATATCACGTTGACGTTCGCGAGCGAACAAGCCGGAACATCCTCGAAATACGCGCCGAATTCGGTGCGCATGCCGAGCTCGGCGAGGGTCAGCTCGAACAACTGGGAATGCAGGCGACCCGGAATTCCGCCGCCGTACTCGTCGGCCTGGATTTCCACCAGGGCGGGTTTACCACCGCCGCGCACCCGCGGGATGACGAGGCTGTGGTGGTCCGCCTCCATGAGACTGTAGACGGACCGGTACATGAGGAACTCTTGGAACTGCTCCATCGTGGCGTCCTGCTTGAGATACCGCGAAAGAGACCGCCCCGGGCTCGGTTTCCCGAGTTCCATCAAGAACCCGGGGAGCTTGTCCACGTCCACCACCGGAAGCGGACCGGCGGTTTCCCGCAGTTCACGGGCGAAGCGGGCTTCGAGCCGCTTGCGCAACTCGACCAGCGAGGTATCCCATTCCCAGGTCTGCGCCGCTTCGCCGAAAAGGCAGTACTGGGGGCCGTAGCACAAGAACAAACTCAGCTGCAGGTCCTCGTCGGAAATGGCGTCCACATAGGTCGCCGAAATGGCTCCCAGGATTGATTCGTCGCCGTCCTCCGGAGGACGCTGGAAGACACGGACGAGGATTTCGCTCACCGGACCGCGATGGTTGGGCAACCGCACCTGAACTCCCTGAATCGATGGCGGTGGAACTTCCGGATCACACGAGCTCCAGCGCCTGCCCGATGTCCGCGCCGCTCGCCCGGCGCAGGACCGCGCCGAACAGCGCCACATCGAGAATGCCGAGCCCGAACGGGTTCACGACGACGTAGCCGGTGTCCGGCCGCTCCGCGACGGTGTCGCCGGCGAGCAGTTCGCCGAGCGTCGCGGTGATCGAGGGCCGGTCTTCCCGCACCTTCGCCGCGATTCGCCCCTCATTGACCAGACGGCCCAAGGGACGCCGGGGGTTTTCGACGATCAGCTGGACGTCGTCCACGAACAAGGCGGACGCGCCGGTCAGGACTTCGTCGGTCAGATCGCCGAGCGAGACGTTGACCAGTAGCGACCCGGGCCGCACCCAGTCCGGCTGGACGTACCCCTCGGCGACGGTGGTCAGGAACAACGTCGTTTCCGCGGCGGCCATCGCCTCGGCCGGTGTGGCCGCGACGGAGAACGAGACTCCCGGATGCCGTGCGGCGAGTTCGGCGGCGAGACTTTCCGCCACCGGCCCCCGCACGTCGCACAGGGTGATCCGGCTCAGCTCCGGGCATCGCGTGAGGAGCAGGGCGAGATGCACCCGCGCCTGAGTCCCGCACCCGACGACGGCCAGCGAGCGCGTCGCCCGGTATCCGGCGGCTTCGACGGCGATCGCGGTGACGGCGGCCGTCCGCACTGCGCTGAGCACGCCGACCTCCATCACCGCGGTGACCCTTGCGGTCCGCGGGTCGAAGCAGAGTCCGAGCCCACCGGCCCTTTCCAGGCCGAACTCCGGATTCGACACGCTGGCGTTGATGATCTTCATGCCGTAGGCGCCCTCGGCGCCGTTCTCGAGCACCGCCCCCGGCATGCCGATCGAGCGGCTGTAGGCGCCGTGCCGGTTGGTCCAGGACAGGTACGCCTCGCTCGGCAGGATCGTCCGGCCGAGGTGATGACTCACCAGCGCGTCCTTGACCGCGGCCACGACGTCGATCCCCGCCAGGCACTCGACGACGTCGGCCCGGCTGAGGAACCGCACCGATTCCGGGGCGGGCCTCGCGAGGACGTCGGCGAGCCACAGGTTTTCCATCTTTCCTCCCGACGATCTGGTCACGAGTTCCACAGCTCCCGGTACCACTGGGCGAGGCTCAGCACGGTCTCCAGCGGGTTGCGCCGGAGCTGGGTGTCGAAGTAGCCGTCCGGCCTGCTCAGCAACTCGCGCAGCGCGCCCGCGTCGACGATGTCCAGCGCCGGCGAACGGTTCTCCGCGAGGAGGGTGCCGACGCGCCGTCGCAGATCCTGTTCGTACCGGGTGTCGGCGGTGGTCGGATATGGGCTCTTTTTCCTGCCGAGGACCGAATCGGGCAGCAGACCGGCCGCCGCACCGCGGAGCACGCCCTTTTCCCTGCCGTCGTAGGTCTTGATCTTCCACGGGATGTTGTGCACGTACTCGACCAGGCGGTGATCGCAGAAGGGCACCCGCACTTCGAGTCCGGCGGCCATGCTGAGCCGGTCCTTGCGATCCAGCAGCACCGGCAACCAGCGCGTGAGGTGCAGATGACCGAATTCGCGCATTCGCCGGTCTTCGGCGTCTTCTCCCGGCAGGTACTCGACCTCGCCGATCGCCTGCCGGTAGCGGTCGGCCCGGTACTCGCCGAACCGCGTGTGCTCGCGGAACTCGGTGGTCAGCATGTGCTCGGGGACGAACTGCATGGTGCTGAGCCAGGGAAAGTCCGCCGTGGCGACGACCTCGGGATCGTGGAACCAGTTGTAGCCGCCGAACACCTCGTCCGCGGACTCACCGGACAGCGCGACGGTCGACTGCTCGCGGATGGCCGAGAAGAGCAGGTACAGCGAGGTGTCGACGTCGCCGAAGGTGAGCGGGAGGTCGTGCGCACCGAGTACCGCGTCCCGGTTCCCGTCCTGGGTGAGGGCTTCGTCCGGCAGCTCGATGGTCCGATGTGCCGTCCCGAGATGTTCGGCGACCTGGAGGGCGTACGGATTGTCCCGTTCCGGCCGGAAGGCACTGGCGCGGAAGTGTTCGGCGCTGTCGACGAAGTCGACCGAGAACGACCGGACCGGTCCTTCGCCCGCCTCGTCGAGGACGGCCGTGGCGATGGCGGTCAGCGCGCTCGAATCCAGGCCACCGGAGAGCAGGGTGCACAGCGGAACGTCGGTGATCAACTGCCTGCGCACGATGTCGATGAGCAGCTCGCGGACGTGGGCGGCCGTGTCCGGGATGTCCTGCTCGTGCGGAGCGGTCGGCAGTTTCCAGTACCGGGACAGCCTGCTGCCGTTGCCGTCGACGGTGAGGACGTGCCCCGGCGGCACCTCGTAGAGGTCGTGGAACGGCGTCACGCCGGGGGTCTTGACCAGGCCCAGCAGATCGGCGAGCCCCTGGTGATCGAGCCGGGCGGTGAACTCCGGATGGGCGAGTACCGCCTTCGGTTCGGACCCGAACAACACGGCGTCGCCGGACCGGGCGTAGTAGAGGGGTTTGACGCCCAGCCGGTCGCGGACCAGGAGCAGCCTCCGCACGCGCGGATCCCACAGCGCGAAGGCGAACATCCCGTTGAGGCTTTCGACGAAGCTCTCGCCCCATTCCAGATAGGCGTTGAGCACCACCTCGGTGTCGCCGTGGGTGCGGAAGACGTGGCCGCGTGAGGCCAGTTCCACCCTCAGTTCACGGAAGTTGTAGACCTCACCGCTGTAGCAGAGCACGGCGTGCGGATCCTCGGGCGCACCCGCGACCATCGGCTGCACACCGCGGCGCACGTCGAGGATGGCCAGCCTGCGGTGCCCGAGTCCCACATACCGGTCCGACCACAGCCGTTCGTCATCCGGCCCGCGGCGGGCCAGCGTGCGGGTCATGCGTTCGAGATCCGCTTCTTTCCACTCGTTGGGACGGCTGAGATCGATCCAGCCGGCGATTCCGCACATGACGCTCCCTGTCTTAGAGGCATGCTGGGTCTGCTCGATTCCCTCGTACGCTGCCACGACGAGTCGTTCACCCTGGCGACACGTGCTATTGGCTCGGCGCGACGGGGTGGACGAAAGAGGGTGTTTGACCGACCATGTCGGCGATATAGTGCAGACGAACGCACGACGACAACTGCCGGTAATTCATCTGGTCGAGGACTGTACTCAGCGCCCAACAGGGCCCGTACCGCCACCAGAGTGACGTCGCCGGCGATGGAGACAAAGGTCGCTTTGTCTCGCCGGACAACTTGCGTGAAGTTGGCGTTTAGTGCTAAACTTCGTCGGCGCTCTAATCGCCATGGGGACACAAGGGGATCATCGACTGAGTTCATTTCCTGGGGAGGAATTGTCCTTGATCATCAACAGCAGCGATCGGTTGCGCCTGGTGCAGCACGCAGGCGACGAGATCCGCGACCAGCAGCGGAGCCTGCCCGACAAAGGCTTCTACCTGCGAAAACTATCCGAGACGTGGCAGCGGGCCGGACGGACCGACACCTACGCCGGCCTCCCGGAGTACTCCTTTGCCCGATTCGAGAAGCTCGGCACCACCAGTAAGCATCGCCTCAAGAAAACCCCTTATGAATTCCTGGCAGCGCCTATCGACGCGGCGGCAAAATATTATGAAACGACCGGGACCACCGGACTGCCGACGCCGACTCCCCGACTGGCGGAGGACATAATCTGGAACACCGTTTCGGTGGCCGAAGCCTGGCGCGATCTGTTGCCGGATAATGAACGCGTATTGATTATGCTGCCGTCGGACATCGTTCCCGTGGCGGACCTTATCGTCGGTGTCTGCGAGTACCTCGGGCGCCCCCACACACGGGCCTATCCGTTCGCCACCGGGATCTCCGACTGGGACCGGCTGATCGGGCTGTGCCGCTCCTTCCGGCCGACCACCGTTTTCGCCGCGCCCGGAGTGGCATTGCAGTTCAGCAGACTGGTCAAACAACGCGGGCTATTGGCGGAACTGAGCGCCGACGTGAATCGGATGATGCTGCTCGGCGAAGTCAGCACCGCGCCGTTCCGGGCCCGCCTCGGGCGGTGGTGGGACGCCTCCGCGCTGGACGCGAGTTACGGCAGCACGGAGACCGGCACCCTGGCCGCCGGCTGCGCCAGGGACCGCCTGCACCTGCTGACCGCCACCAACTACTTCGAACTCGCCGACGACGACGGTACGGTCCGCCCGCTGCCGGAATCCGGCGCCGGACGGCTCGTGGTCACCCCGCTCAACCTGCATGCCCGGTGCGTGCTGCGCCTGGACACCGGAGACGACGTGCGCTTGGGCGCCCAGTGCGACTGCGGTGACCGCGCCCCGGTGATCGAAGTGGTCGGACGCGGTTCCGACGCCGTGGCCGTGCGCGGTGCGAAGCTCACCGTGCGCGCGGTCGAAGAGGTGGTCTACGGCGAGACCGAGGCGACCGGCTATCTGATGGAGACCGACGCCCCCGGCGCGTTCGCCCGCTTGATCCTGGAACGGGACGTGCACTGGGACCGGGCCGGGGAAGCCACGATGGCCGACCGCCTCCAGCATTCGTCCCGGGAGGTGCTCGGCCTGGAATGGGACGAGGTGCTCTTCGTCAACCAGCTGCCCGCGAGCACCAAGAGCGGCGCGTCTCAAAAGAGCTGGAAGCGCTCCAACTTCCGTGTAGTGGGAGCGCGCGGATGACCGCGCGCCTCGCTCCCCACGCGCCGAAGGGGATCGCCGTCACCACCGGTGAAGCCGACCTGTGGTGCACCTACGCCGCGGTTCGCGCGGCCGCATGGCTGGACCGGACCGGCGATCTGCCCGGTCGCGCGGCCACGATCGGCTACCTGAGCAGCCGGCGCAACACCGATGGCGGGTACGCCTGGAGCAAAGGCATGGCCTCCGACGCGTGGGCGACGTTCTACTGCACCCAGGCGATGGCCGAACTCGGCGCCGAGATCCCCGAGCTCGACGCGACGCGGGGCTGGCTGCGCGAGACCTGGTCAGGTGACGCGTACGCGATGCTGCCCGGCCAGGCGCCCGACGTCTGGGCCACGCACTTCTCGGTGCGCAGCGTGGTCGAACTGTGCGGGGACGCCCCGCCGGACCTCGATCGGCTGGTGAGCTGGCTTCGCGCCTTGCAGGCGCCGGACGGTGGCCTCGGCTGGTCGCCGGAGCACGCCGGTGCCGCTGATTCCGACGTCCGCGCCTGCTTCTACGGGGTGATGTCCTGGCGGGCGCTGCGGACCGTGGACCCGGAGCTGGCGCTTCCCTGGGACGGTCCCGCGCTCGTGCGCTGGTTGCGGGATCAGCAACAGGCCGAAGGCGGTTTCCGGTTCGGTCCGTCGGCGGACATCCCGTGCCTGTGGGCCACCTATCGGGCGACGGCCGCGCTGGATGCGCTGGGCGCGGCCCCGGCGGAGAAACAGTCTTGCCTCGACTGGGTGCTGGACCGCCGCACGGCCGACGGCGCGTTCGTCCGCTGGGCCGGTTACGACGTGGCCGACGTCTGGGCTTCGTTCTGCGCGATCGGCTCGGTGCGGTCGCTGGGCGCGGACACCGGCCCGCACGCCGGGCCCGTGCTGCGCAGGCTGCACGAGCTCTCCTGCCCCGCCGGCGGTTTCACCTACCGCGAACCCGATCAGGCCGGGGACGCGCTGAGCACCGCGGCGACCGCTTTGACGACGGCGGCCGACGACCCGCGGCAGGAGCAGTGGCGCACCTGGCTCGCCGGATGCCGTCTGCCGAACGAGGGCGGGGTCATGTACATGCCCGCCCGGGGCAGCGAAGTGCGGTGCACCCTGTGGGCGCTCGCCGCGGGGGCGGCCGACGCCGACCCCACCGCGCCGGCCGGAATCGCGGACTGGCTGGCGGATCTGCAGAACCCGGACGGTGGCTTCGGCTACTGGGAAGGCCGGGGATCGGATCTGGTCTCCACCGCGGCGGCGGTGGAAGCGTTGCGGCTGCTCGGGATTCCGGTCTCCGAGGTGCTGGACACCACGCGCCTGGCGGAGTTCGTCCTGGGCTGCCGTGACGAACAGGGCCATCGGCACGTCCCGGGGGCGCCTCCCACGCTCAGGGCCGGGCTGCAGGCGTTGCGGATCCGGGAAGAACTGGGCCAGGACACGGCCGGCGAGCTGGCCGCCCTGCTCGAACGCCACCGGGTGTCCAGTGGCGGGTTCGCCAACGTCGGTTCGCGCATGCCGGACCTGCTGAGCACCTACGAAGCCGTGGTGACCGCGGACCGGCAGGGAATCTTCGTGGATTTCGCCCGGCTGACCGTCTTCCTCGACCGGCTCGTCCGGCCGGAGGGCATCGGGTGGACCCCGCTCGCGCCGACCGGCGGCGGCGCGCTGGCCGACTGCCTCGGCTCACTGCTCCGCGAACGGATCGAGGGACGCCGCGCGGACCTGCCCGCGCTCACCCTGTCCTGAAGGAAAACCCTTCCATCCTGGGGAAATCATGCCCACCATCACCATTCGCACGACCGCGCTGTCCACTACCGAACGACGGGCCATCGCCGTCCGGCTGACCCGGTGGTTCGGCGACCACGACAGCGACCGCAAGCATGTGGTCGTGCGGTTCGAACGGACCGAGGAGGGCACGGTGTTCGTCGGCGGCCTCCCGGTCGAAGCCCTGCCACACGAAGACGAAGGGTTGCACCACGCCAGTGTCGTCTGCTGTGTGTCCGTCGGACGGGACGAAGCCTTCTACGAAGAACTCGCCACCGTGCTCGCCGACTCGCTCGGAATGACCGCCGGAACTCCGTTCCTCTACCTGGAATTCCGGCCGACACCCAAGGAATCCGTGTACTTCGGCGCCCAGGGACGACTTCGTCGCGCGGACGCCACACTGAGGGGAAACCGATGACCTTATCCTCCGTCCCCACCCTCGACTCGCTCCAGCGCCGGACCCGGACCGTGCTGGCCGGCTTGTTCGGCCCGGAGATCGACGACCTTCCCGCCGACACGCCGCTCCCGGAAACACTCGGCGACCGCTACGACAGTCTCGGCGCGATGGAATGCGTGACCGCGATGGAAAAGGAGTTCGGCATCGAAGTCGACTTCGTCGAGCACGACGTGCGCTACACCTTCGCGCAACTGGACCGCATCGCCGAATTCGTCCACTCCCAGCTGGAAGACCGGGCCGTTTTCGGAGGGTCTCGATGACGGCACCGGAAATCGAGTTCCGCACGTCCGGGCACACGGGTTCACCCGCCGTTTGGCTGCGCACCCCGGACCAGCTCCGGGCCGAGGCCGGGCTCATCGCGGACGAACTCGTCGGCGAGATCGAGCAGATCGTCAGCTTCGCGCCGGTGGAGCACCTGTTCGGCCGGTTGTTCGCCCAGGTCCTGCCGGAGCTTCGCGGCGTTCCCGTGCATCACCTCACCCACGCGCCCACCGGTTTGCCGCCCGAGGTGGAGGAGAAACGGACACTGTTCGTCTGCCTGCCGTCGAGCTGGCTGGTGCTGCGTCATCTGCTCGGCAGGCTCAAGGCACTCCCCTCGGCGGTCGCGCTGCACGGGACCGGGCCGACGGTGCAGGCCACCGGTGAGGTGCTCGCCGCGTTGTCCGGCACCGGTTTCCGCGCGTTCGAACTGTTCGGGTCCACCGAAACCGGTGGGATCGCGCACCGGGAGATCACACCGCCGGGCACCGGGACGGGACGGTGGCGGCTCCTGCCCGACGTCGAGTTCGCCGATCCGAGCGCGGGTCCGGGCCAGTGGCTCAACATCCGCAGCCCGCGGCTGGCCCGCCGCAGCGACATGGCGACCCGGCCGGACACGTGGCAGCTGCCCGACGTGATCCACCGCGACGACCGGTCCTTCGAGTTCCACGGGCGGGCTTCCGCGCTGATCAAGGTGAACGGCGAGCGGGTCAACCTGGAGGAACTCGCGACCGCGCTGCGGAACTCGGTCGACGGTCTGGACGTGGCCTGCCTGCCCGTGCACGATCCCGTCCGCGCCGAGCACTACGAACTGTTCTACAGCTTCGATCAGGACCTCTCCCACCGGGAGATCTCCGCCCGGTTGCGGAAAGTCATGCACGACGTCACCCCGCCGCGAGCGGTGCACCAGGTCCGGCGCATCCCCCGGACCGCGACCGGGAAGATCGCGGTCACCGCCCTGTACGCGCTCACCCAGCAGGAACCCAGGCCGGCGCTGGAAGGAGCGAGCTGATGGCCGCGGCCCCCCGTCCGCGCCCGTCCGATCCCGCCACGTCGCTGAGCAGCTACGCCGAAAACGCGGGAATCGCCTATCCGGACGATCGCCCGGAGCTGCCCGATCTGCTCGAACTCCCGCTCGCCGAACGATGCGACCTGCACGACCGGGGCGAGTGGGACGACCGGAAATGGGCGGAGCAGAACGAAACCTGGCATTCCGTGGCCGACGCCCGCTACCGCGCGGTCACCTCACGACGCGGCCCGGGATCGGGTACACCGCTGATCCGGATCGGCGTCAAGGACACCATCGACGTCGCCGGTCTGCCGACTTCCTTGGGCCTGCGGCACTACCGGCACCATCCGGTGGCTTCGGCGAGGGCGCTTTCCCGGCTCGACGGCGCCGAGGAGCAGGTGATCGGCAAGGTCGTGAGCACGGAGCTGAACATCGGCGTCGGCTCGGGCTGCGTGAACCCTTACTTCCCGCACATCGACCCTGCCGGCTCGAGCACGGGTTCGGGGGTCTCCGTCGCGGCCGGTCTCTGCGATCTCGCGATGGGCACGGACGTCCTCGGTTCGGTGCGCTGGCCCGCCGGGCACTGCGGCACCGTCGGCTTGCGGATGACGCACGATCCCGGGCTGCTGCACGGTATTTTCCCTTTGTCACCACCGATGGACGCGGTCGGCTGGGTGGCGCGCACGGCCGAGGACCTCGCGTTCCTGTGGCAGCGCCTCGGGCTGCGCGCCCTGCTCGGCCAAGCCGGGCAACCGGTTCCCGCCCGATACCGCATCGGCGTGCCCACCGACGTCCGGGACGGCTCGTGCGATCCCGAGATGCTGGAGACGCTGGACCTGGTCAGCGCAGCGCTGTCCGACGACGGCCACGAGCTGACCGACCTCCGGGTGGGGGACGATCTCTGGCGACGCCGCGGCGACGCCTGGCAGCTCTGCGCCCGGCAGGCGTGGGACGGCTACCGGCAGTGGCGGCACTGGATCACCGTGCCGGTGCACCGGAGTACCGAACAGGCGCTGGAGGTCGGCGCACGGGTGACCGACGCCGAGTACACGGAGATCCTCGACGCGATGCACGCGTGCCGTCAGGCGAACGCCACCCGCTTCGGGGACGACATGCACGCCTGGCTGCTGCCGCTGGATCCCTCTCCCCCGCCCGATCTGCGGACCGGAAGCCCGGCTGCCACCACCATCCCGGCCCCGGGAGAAGCCGACTACGACCGGCGCATCGGGTACACCCCGATCGCCAGTTTCGCCGGACTGCCCGCCATCGCCGTGCCCGCCCGGCTCAGCCGGGTGAACCGCGCGCCGCTCGGGGTGCAGATCGTCGGGCCGCCCGGTAGTGAAGAACGGTTGATCGACCTGGCCCGGCGGGTACAGCTCCGGCTGAAACCGCCGGAGCTTCGCCCCGCGTGATCACCACCACCCCACCTGGAGACCGCGATGATCCCCCGGACAATGCTGGAAATCGCCGCCGCCCACCAACCCGACTGGTCCGCACCGGAGGAGCTCTCCGCCGTGCGGAACGCCTTGCGCACCAGACCTCCGCTCGTCGACGCGCATTCCTGTTACGCCCTGGCGGGTGAACTCGAGTTCGTCGCCCGCGGGGAAGCCGTGGTGATCCAGGCAGGCGACTGCGCGGAACTGTTCTCCGATTCGGCGCGGCACCGGGTCCAGGCCAAGGCCTCCCAGTTGCACCATCTCTGTGAAACCGCCGAAACCGCCGGGGTCCCGACCGTCCGCATCGGCCGGTTCGCCGGGCAGTTCGCCAAACCCCGTTCCTGCGCGACGGAAGTCCTGCCGGACGGCACGGAAATCCCGGTCTACCGCGGCGACGCGGTGAACGGCGTGACCCCCACGGCCGCGGCCAGGCGGGCCGATCCGGCGCGGATGCTGACCGCCTACGATCTCGCGGCGAGCGGCCTGGACGCGTTGTTCATGCGGCAACTGCTGCTTCTCGAGGGTGGCAGCGGGATCGGTTCGTTGCTGGCGCCGACCTACATCAGCCACGAAGCCCTCCTTCTGGACTTCGAACACGCGCTGCTCCGCCCGGATCCGGCCCGAGGCGGCGACTACGCGTCTTCGGCCCACATGGTGTGGATCGGTGAGCGCACCCGGCAGCTCGACCACGCGCATCTCGCGTTCGCCGAACGGATCACCAATCCCGTCGGCGTGAAGATCGGCCCGAACGCGACGCCGGAAGAGGTGATCGCCATCGTCGACCGGCTGGCCACCGGACATCGCCGGGGCAGGCTGAGCCTCATCATCCGTATGGGCGCGGAGAAGATCGCGGACCGGCTGCCCGCGCTGGTGGCGGCGCCCGGCACGCGTGCCGGGCAGGTGACCTGGCTGTGCGATCCCATGCACGGCAACACCAAGAAGACCACGGCGGGCCAGAAGACCCGGGTGGTGACCGAGATCCAGGCAGAGATCACCCGGTTCTGCCGGATCCTGCGGGAGCACCGCGTCCACCCGGGCGGACTCCACCTCGAGGTGAGCCCCGATCCGGTGACCGAATGCGTGGACACGGTGACGGAACTGTCCGGCGCCCTCGACCTGGACAGGTACGAGTCGGCCTGCGACCCCCGGCTGAACCCGGATCAGGCGCAGCGGGTCGTCCGGCATTTCACCCGGTCGCTCTGATCCGCGTCCGGTGGGCAGGGTCGTTCGCGGCCTCACTGTCCGTGAAGGCCTCCTTGAGGGACTCTGGGTCCCTCAAGGAGGCCTTCACGGAACGGGATCATTCCCTCGCGCCTCAGTAGCACCACCAGTCACAGCCGCCGCGCGTGAAGGACCCCTTCCCTCGGCTAAGCCGAGAAAACTCGACCTTCACACCTTCCCGAGTACATGAAGGCCCCCTTCCTTGCGCCTAGGTACAGGAAGGGGGCCTTCATGTACCTAGGAAACGACCGCCTCAAGCCAGAAGTCACAGCGGTCACTGCTGTCACGCATGCGCGTGAAGGGCAGCTTCCACTCCACCGGACCGGCGCCCTGATCCGCCAGCAGCTGATTCGCCCGGCTGAACGGCCGCGAGCTCAGCCCGCCCGCGTGACCGGGCGCCGGGTACGGGTCCTGCCCGACGATCAACACCGCACGTCGCGCAACGGCTGCTGGAAGCGCCCGCAGCACATGCTCACCCGCCGGGAGAAACGTCCGGCCCCGGCGATCTCCGCGCGGAGGAATTCCGGCGACCTGCGGCGCCACCGGTTCAAGGGCCCGCGCCCAGCCCGGCGGGGTTCAGAGCACCGAACCGACATCACCGACATGCGAAACACCGTGATCGTTGCAGCGGCCCTGGACCTCGCCGAGGAGCACCCGGAGCAGTGAGGAGAGCTGGGCGCGCTGCTCATCGCTCAGCCCGGAGATCAGTTCGAGTTCCCGCTCCAGCACGCGATCGACCGTCTGCTCCACCAGGGCGTGCCCGGCCGGGGTCAGGGTCACGTACACGCTGCGGCCGCGCGGTTCGGTGTGCCGCTCGACCAGCCCCTCGCGTTCCGCGCGGGCCACCCGCTGCGAGATCGCCCCCGCGGTGACCAGGGTCAGCTTCGCCAGTTCCCTGGTCGTCAGCGAGTACGGCGGTGAGCTGCGCCGGAGCATGCTGAGCAGGTCCAGCGTGGCCGAATCGACGTCGGAATCCAGCAGGACGCGGCGCCGGTCCTCACCGAACAGCTTCGCCAGCTGCCACACCCGGGTCACGATGCCGATGGACTCGGTCGACGTGCCGGGCCGTTCGCGCTGCCATGCCGCCTCGATCTCGTCCGCGGCGTCCGGCGTGGGGTCCTTTTCGGACGTTGCACTCATCCCAGACCTCCACCGCGGTTGTCGGCTGCACGACGCACAGCCTATCATTTAGGCCTAAACGTGAGTTAGGACCGGCGAACACGAAGGAGGCTAGATGACCCGGACGATCCTGGTCACCGGCGGGGGCACCGGCATCGGCAGGGCCGTGGCGGCGAGATTCGCGGCGTCCGACGCCGTCGTACACATCACCGGCCGCCGCAAGGACGTACTGGTCTCGGCGGCGGCCGACCTCGGCTCGTCGGTCCGGCCGCTCGCCTGCGACGCCACCGATCCCGAACAGGTGACCGCCGCGCTGGACTCGCTGGACGGGCCGATCGACGTACTGGTCAACAACGCCGGCGGCAACACCGACTTCGACCTCCCCGAGCAGGACGGGCTCGCCGGGGTCCTCGCGCACTGGCGGGCCAACCTGGACGCCAACCTGATCAGCGCGGTGCTGACCACCACCGCTGCCCGGGACAAGCTGGCCGAAGGCGGATCGGTGATCCACATCGGATCCATCGCCGCGGACCAGGGCGCCGGATCGTACGGCGCGGCCAAGGCGGGACTCGCGTCATGGAACGTCGACCTGGCCAAGCAGCTCGGGGCACGCAAGATCACCGCGAACGTGGTTTCGCCGGGCTACATCCGCGAGACCGAGTTCTTCCGGGACAAGCTCCCCGCCGAGCGGGCCGAGCAGCTGATCGGCGCGACCAGCACCGGCCGCGCCGGGATTCCCGCCGACATCGCCGAAACGGTGTACTTCCTCGCTTCCGCCGGCGCCCGGCACATCACCGGGCAGACCTTCGGTGTCAACGGCGGCGCCCACCCGACCAGGTAAGGACGAGAATGGTTGCCGTCGCGGAAACATCACCCTCGACCGTGCCCGGTCCACGTGACTGGGCGGGGATCGGGGTGGTGCTGCTGGCCACGTTCATGGGCCAGATCGACATGTTCATCGTGAACGTGGCCAGCCCGCCGATCCAAGCGGATCTGGGCGCAAGCTTCGGCCAGATCCAGTTCGTCATCGACGGCTACGTGATCGCCTACGCGGCGGGCATGGTGACCGGCGGCAAACTCGGCGACCGGTTCGGCCGCAAGAAGGTGTTCCAGTACGGGGTGGCGGCGTTCACCGTCGCCTCGTTGCTGTGCGCGCTGTGTCCCACGGCGAATCTGCTGATCGTGGCGCGGGTCGTGCAGGGCGCCGCGGCGGCCGTCCTGATGCCGCAGGTGCTGTCGATCATCCAGGGCACCTTCGCCCGGCCGCGGGACCGGCAGCGCGCGATCGGCGCGTACGGCTCGGTGATCGGGCTCGGGGTCGTCGCCGGGCTGATCGGCGGCGGGCTGCTCCTGAACGTGGACGTCGCCGGGCTGGAATGGCGGACGATCTTCCTGATCAACGTCCCGATCGGGTTGCTCATCCTGCTGGCCGCGCCGTCGACGGTCAGGGAGAGCCGGAGCGAGGTCACCGCACCGCTGGACATGGTGGGCACGGTGCTCACCGCGTCCGTGCTGCCGATCCTGCTGATCCCGTTGTCGCTCGGCCCGGAACACGGCTGGCCGCCGTGGATCTGGGGCTGCTTCGCCGCCGCGGCGCTGCTGACGGCGGGCCTGTTCCGGTACGAGAACAGGCTCGCCGCACGCGGCGGGGATCCCCTGTTGCCTGCCCGGGTCCTGCGCGGGCGCGGATTCCCGGCCAGCATGGCGACGGTGACGGTGTTCTTCGCCGGCAACGCGGGCTACTTCCTGGTGCTGACCTACTACCTCCAGTCCGCGCTGCACCTGGACCCGCTGGCCACCGGGGTGGTGTTCGTGCCGCTGGGCGTCGGATTCGCGGTGGCTTCGGTGGCCGGACGACGGCTGGCCGAGCGCTACGGCACCCGGGTGCTGATCACCGGCGCGCTGCTGATGTTCGCGAGCTTCCTGCCGATGCCGTTCATCGTGCAGGCGGGAACCGGCACCCAGGCAGTCGCGCTCGCGGCCACCATCGGGCTGTCCGGGATCGGGCAGGGACTGGTGGTCTCGCCGCTGGTCGGCATCGCCATGGCCCAGGTGCCCGCCGATCTGACCGGGGCGGGGTCGGGCGTGCTGAACACCGTCACCCAGGCCGCGATGGCCGTCGGGATCGCGGGGATCGGCACGGTCTACCGCGCCGCGCTGGGGCGCAATCCGCAGGACACGGCGTCGATCCCCGCGAGCGACTTCGGTGACGCGTTCGTCGTCACCTGCGGGGTGCTCGCGGCGCTCGCCGTGGCGACGGCGGTAATGAGCTGGGTGCTCGGCCGATCGGGAACGGCGACACAGGCGGGAGCCGGGCTGTGAAGGACAGGGAACACCGGCCGGTGGAACTCGACGGCGAGAGCCTGGACCTCGCCGGTGTCCGGCGGATCGCCGAGGACGGGGCGCCGTGCACGGTGGCCCCGTCCTCGCTGGACGCCGTCGCGAGGAACCGGAAGTCGTTCGAGGAGCTGGTAAGCCGCGGCGTCCCCGTCTACGGCGTCACCACCGGGTACGGCGAACTGGTGCACCATCCGGTCGGCGCCGGCGACGAGGTGGCCCTGCAGACGAACCTCGTCCGCAGCCACAGTGCCGGTGTCGGCCCGCTGTTCGCCGAGGACGAGGTCCGGGCGATGATCGCGGCCAGGCTCAACGCGCTCGCCAAGGGCCACTCGGCGGTGCGCCCCGCCGTCCTCGACCGGCTGGCGGCGTACCTGAACCTGAACATCACCCCGGCCGTGCCGGAGATCGGGTCGCTGGGCGCCAGCGGGGACCTCGCGCCGCTCTCGCACGTCGCCGTCACCCTGCTCGGCGAGGGTCACGTCCTCGAAGACGGCGAACGGACACGGACCGGACCGGTCCTCGAGCGGCACGGGCTCGTTCCGCTCGAACTGCGGGCCAAGGAAGGGCTCGCGCTGATCAACGGCACGTCGGCGATGACCGGGCTCGGCGCCCTGGTGGTCGGCCGCGCGCTGGACCAGGTGCGGCAGGCCGAGATCATCTCCGCGCTGGTCCTGGAGGTCCTGCGCGGTTCGACGAGCCCGTTCCTCGCCGCCGGGCACGAGCGGGCCCGGCCCCACCGCGGTCAGATCGACACCGCGGCGAACCTGCGCCTGCTGCTGGACGGCAGCGGGCTCGCCGTCGGTCACGCCGAACTTTCACGGCAGGCCCGCGACGGCGACGGCGAGGTCTACCTGCAGAAGGCGTACACCCTGCGTGCGGTGCCGCAGGTGCTCGGCGCCGTGCGCGACACCCTCCGGCAGGCCGAAGCAACACTGGAGATCGAACTCAACTCCGCCAACGACAATCCCTTGTTCTTCGGCGAATCCGGTGACGCCGACGAGGAAGAGATCTTCCACGGCGCGAACTTCCACGGTCAGCCGATCGCCTTCGCGATGGACTACTGCACCATCGCGCTCACCCAGCTCGGCGTGTTCTCCGAACGCCGGACGCATCGGCTGCTGAACCGGCATCTCAACGACGGCCTGCCGGAGTTCCTCATCTCGAGCGATCCCGGTCTGAACAGCGGGCTCGCCGGCGCCCAGTATCCGGCGAGCGCGCTGGTCGCCGAGAACCGGACGATCGGCCCCGCCAGCATCCAGAGTGTGCCCGCCAACGCCGACAACCAGGACGTCGTCAGCATGGGCCTGATCGGGGCCAGGAACGCCCGCCGGGTACTGGCGAACAACAACTGGATCCTGGCGGTGGAACTGCTCGCCGCGGCGCAGGCCGTGGACGTGTCGGGCCGGTACCGGCGGCTCGGTCCGCTCGGCCGGATCACCCACGACCGGGTACGGGCGACCGTCCCGGCCCTGAACCGGGACCGGTATCTGAGCGACGACATCGGCGCGCTCGCCGCCGCGCTCTCGCGTGGCGACTTCCTCGACGCGGTCGTCGGCCAGGGAGCGAAACTACGGTGACATACGACGATGCCCTGCCCACGCGTGTCCTGGGGAACGGCGGTCCCCCCGTGTCCGCGCTCGGCCTCGGCTGCTTCGGGATGAGCCGGGCCTACGGTGACGCGGACGACGCCGAATCGATCGCCACCGTCCACCGGGCACTCGACCTCGGCTGCACCTTCTTCGACACCGCCGAGGTTTATGGCCCCTTCGACAACGAAGCACTGCTCGGCGACGCCTTGCGCGGACGGCGCGACGAAGCGTTCATCTCCACGAAGTTCGGCTGGGAGTACGCCCCGGACGGCACCCGTGGCAGGTTGAACAGCAGGCCCGGCCACATCCGCCGGACCGTCGACGCGATGCTCGTCCGGCTGCGCACCGACCGCATCGACCTGTTGTCGCAGCACCGGGTCGACCCCACGGTCCCGATCGAGGACGTGGCCGACGGCGTCGGCGGGCTGATCGCCTCCGGCAAGGTCCGGTACTTCGGCCTGTCCGAAGCCGGGACGGCCACGATCCGCCGCGCGCACGCGGTCACCCCGGTGACCGCCCTGCAGACCGAATACGCCTTGTGGGAACGCCACATCGAGGCCGAGATCCTGCCTCTCCTGCGCGAACTGGGTATCGGCCTGGTCGCCTATTCCCCGCTGGGCCGCGGTTTCCTGACCGGAAACGCCAAACCCGCGGAGGAGTACGCCGCCGACGACTACCGCCGGCGGGATCCTCGTTTCCAGGGTGAGAACTTCCGCGCGAATTCCGTCGCCGTCGACGAGGTCTGCGCCGTCGCCGCCCGGGTCGGCGCGAGCCCCGCGCAGGTGTGCCTGGCGTGGCTGCTGGCCAAAGGTGACGACGTCGTGCCGATACCGGGTACCAAGCGACGGTGGACGCTCGAGGAGAACCTCCGGGCCGTGTCTCTGGGGCTCGGTCCCGAGGACATGGCATTGCTCGACGCGGCGGTGCCGGCCGGCATCACAAAAGGCCAGCGGTACCCGGAAGACGCCATGTACATGAACGGGCTCTGACGCCGGCTCGTCGGGTTCGGTTCAGTCCCCCACCCGGCCGGTGTCGTACGCCCACATCGCGATCTCGACCCTGTTCCGGGCGCCGAGTTTGGTCAGCAGGCTGGCGACGTGGGTCTTGGCGGTCGTCAAGCCGATGAACAGCTCGACGGCGATCTCCGCGTTAGTGCGGCCGCGGGCGACCAGCGTCAGCACCTCCTCCTCGCGTTCGGTGAGCGGCTCGATCGGCTGGGTCCGCCGGCTCGACGGTTCCCTGCCGGCGAGCGTGGCCAGCAGCCGCCGGGTGATGTTCGGTGCGATCAGGGCATCGCCGACGGCGGCGGCATGGACGGCCTGGACGAGCAGCTCCGTCCCGGCGTCCTTGAGCAGAAAGCCCCGGGCGCCGGCCCGGAGCGCGCCGTGGACGTACTCGTCGAGGTCGAACGTCGTGATCACGACCACCGCGATCGGGTCCGGGACGCCCCTCCCGGCGAGGAGCTTGGTCACCTCGATGCCGTCGAGGCCGGGCATCTGGATGTCGACCAGGCACACGTCGGGGCGGAGCCGACGCGCCAGCTCGACGGCGGCGTGGCCGTCGGCGGCCTGGCCGACGACCTCGATGCCGGGCTGCGCTTCAAGGATCATCGACAGGCCGGTGCGCACCAGATCCTGGTCATCGGCCACCAGCACGCGCACCGTCATCGGCGTACTTTAGTCGGCAGTTCGGCGTCGACCGTCCACCCGCCCTCGGGCGCGGGCCCGGCGCGCAGCGTGCCGCCGAGCAGCTGCACGCGCTCGGTCATCCCCAGCAGCCCGAAGCCGTGGTTCACCGGCCGCGCCGGGTCGATCCGTCCGTCGTCGGTCACGCGTAGTCGCAGCGTTCCCGCGCCGTCCACGACCCGGATCTCCACCCGCGAGGCGTCGCGGGCATGCCGCAGGGCGTTGGTCAGCGCCTCCTGCGCCAGCCGGTAGACCGCCGCGTCGATCTGGGGCGGAAGTTCGTCCAGGTCCTCCGGCAACTCCACGTCGACGACCGGGGCCGGGGCGCTTCTGGCGAGGGACGTCAGGTCGGCAACGCCGGGCTGAGGGGCGTACCCCGCCGGTGCATCGCGCAGCACGCGGACCATCGCCCGCATCTCCGTGAGCGTCCGCGACGCTTCCCCTTCGATCGCCGCCAGCACCTCGAGTGCCGCCTCCGGTCGCCGGCCTGCCATCGCCCGGCCCGCCTGCGCCTGCACGGCGATCGCCGAGACGTGGTGGGCGACGATGTCGTGCAACTCGCGCGCGAGACCGACCCGCTCCTGGCCGCGGATCTGGTCCAGCTCCCGGCGCCGGCTGTCGGCGCGGTAGCGGAACGCCGCACCACCCGCCGCCGCGGCCGCGAGGATGGCGAACCCGCCGAAGATCTCGGTCGGCCCGATGTGGTCGGGGACCATGCCGATTCCCGCGGCGACCGCCACCACCGCCAGCCCGATCACGATCTCGCGCCCGGAGCCCCAGCGGACCAGCGCGTAGACGAACACCAGGACGTAGATCATCGTGTCGAGGCCCAGGCTCGTGGCCTCGCCCAGCAGGCTCGCCAGCCCCAACGCCATCGCGGCGCCGAAGGCCACCACGACACAGATCAACGGGTGGCTACGCCGCCACAGCAGCACCGGCGCGAGTCCGACCGCCACGATCGTCGCGAACGGCCGCCAGGCGAGGTCGTCCCGGAGGACTCCTTCGAGCAGCGCCGTCGCCATCAACGCCGCGACCAGCACCCAGTCGCGCGAAACCCGTTCGGGAGCGTCGGTGGCGCGCGGCTCGGCCCACAGCGAGCGCAGGGCGTTGGTGGTCACGCACTCAGCCTAGGGACCGCCGAGGCGTCAGGGACCGACCGAAAGAACGAGACGCCGCTCCTCCCCACGGCCGGGGCGGGTCCGGCTTCGACGACGATGTGCCCGCCGCCCGGCTCGGCGATCGTTGGCCCACCGGTCCTCACGACGACAACGGAGCCCACGATGAGAACACCTCAACCCGCCACGACCGCCCTGGACGAGCAGCGGATCCCGGTGAGAGCCAAGCTCGCCGCGGCGTGGACGAGCCTCGTGCTCCTGTACGCCTATGTGGACATTCTCGCCTTCTTCAAACCCGGTGTCGTCAAAGACATCGAGGCCGGCGTCGTCTTCGAGTTCGACATCAGCCAGACGTTGTTCGCCGTCTTCCTCACGCTCATGGCGATCCCGGCCTTCATGGTCGTGCTGTCGATGATCCTGCCCGCCCGGGCGAACCGCACCACGAACCTCATCGTGGCCTCGATCCAGGTCCCCTTCGCGGCGTTCAACGCGGTGGGCGAGTCCTGGCGGTACTTCTACGGCCTCGGCGTCGCACTGGAATTGATCGTCCTCGCCCTCATCCTGCGGTACGCCTGGACCTGGCCCCGCACCGCACGGTGAGCTCGTCTACACCGCGAGCGCGACCGCCAGCACCAGGTCCGCCTTGTGCGTGATCGAGACCTGCACCTCCACCACCCCGCGCGCGGCGGCTCCCGCGGCCGCCGCGCCGGTGAGCACCACCAGGGCCGCTCCGGAATCGGCTCGTTCGACGGCGATCTGGCGCGGCGCGACGCCGTCGGCGAAACCGGTGCCGATCGCCTTCGCGACGGCTTCCTTCGCGGCGAACCGGCCCGCCAGGAACTCCCGGCATCGATCGGGGCCGAACCCGGCCGCGGTGGCGAGTTCGGACTCGGCGTAGACGTAGGCACGGAACCACGGCCGTGCCAGCAGCCGGTCCAGTTCGCCGACGTACAGCAGGTCGGCCCCGATCCGCATCTTGCTACCCCGCCGGGAAGGAGAAGACCGCGGCGTGACTGCGGCCGCTCACCGGGTCGGTGTCGCAGAGCACGACCTTCCGGTACGTCTCCTGCCACGCCGGCCAGTTTCCCGCCAGGGCGAGCCACACACTGGTGCAGTACGAGCCCGGCGCGACCCGGTGGACGTCTCCCGCGTCGACGGTTTCCGTCACCCACGGACCGAGGACCACGAGCGTGCCGGGCTCCCGGTGCGGTGCGAGCAGCTCGCCCACCGTCCCTCCGGACGACACCGACGCCAGCCGTGGCCCCGGTCCGGTGCCGAGGACCAGTGCGGCACCCGAGTCGACCAGCCCGCCGTCGTCGACCAGCGGATGCGGGGTCGGGAGCGTCGTCTGCTCCAATACCGCGACGACCGCCTCGTCGCACCGTCCCGACCGCTGATACGCCGCCACGACGCGCAAGGCCGTGAAAGGCGCGGCCAAACCCTGCTGTGCCACGGAGAAAGTGGTCGCCGTGACGTCGAGCCGGTCGGCGAGATACGGCGCCACGGCGGTGAACGGCAGGACGTCGGGCAGGGCGTGGGTCACGATGACCAGCTGCGGGCGGCTCGTGCGCACGCCCTCGGCTTCCAGTAACCGGTCGGTCAGCGCCTTGTGCGAGACGTGCGCGCCGCGCTGCCAGCGTTCTTCGTCCACTTTGGACCCGAACGGTTCGACGAGATCCGCGAGGAACCTCGAGACCGCCGCGTCCTCCCGGTAGCCGGGCCCCGGCGGCGAGATCACCGCGCTCGTGCCGCGCAGGGTCGGTTCACCGCTCATGACACTCCTTCCCCGATGGCCTGCCTGGATTCGACGTAGTCGGCGAACGAACGGACGGTGCGGAGGCGATCGATGTCGAGGTCGTCCGGATCCACCGTGATGTCGACGGCCATCTCCACCAGCATCAGCAGTTCCAAGACCTTCGACGAGTCCAGCCGCAGGTCGTCGAACAGCCGCGTGTCCTCGGTCAGCCCGGTGATCTCCCGTTCCAGGACGTCCCCGAGCGCGTCCCCGATCGCCGACACCACCTCGTCGCGGGCCGTCACGTCCCGCTCCCCCGCGTCCGATGGGTGATCACCATGGCGCCGAACGTGGCACCGAGACCGACCGTCACGAGCACGTAGCGGGCACCGTCGACGAGCCTGCCGTTCTCCCGCAAGGTCGTGTAGTTCAGGAACACGTCCGACGAGAAGCAATGGCTGAGCTTGGGGATGTTCTCCAGGAAGAACTTCTCCGGCGGCGCCTCCAGCGCTTTCACCGTCTGCCGCCAGGCGAGGGCGTTGACGTTGTGCGGGATCACCAGATCGATGTCGTCGAACCCGCATCCCGCCTCGGCCACCGCCTCAAGGATCACCTCGGCCAGCCTCGGCCCGTAGAGCTCGCCGAATTCGGTGTTCTGCTCCGGGGTCAGCGCCAGCCATTCCGCGTACTGCCCCAACGTCTTCGTGACGAAGGAGTGCACGACGTCGCCGTCGCCGTCCACCGTCAGCAGGCACGCCGACGCCGCGTCCGCCATGATCGCGGTGTTGGGGATCAGCTGCACGATCGGCGAGAACGCCCGCTCGCCGGTCACCATCAGCGCGTAACCGCCGGTCTCACCCTCGGCCCGCAGCAGCTCGGCCGCGACGTCGATGGCACCCAGACTGCTCACACAAGCCTGGTGGGACAACGCGAACGCCTCGACGTCCACCAGCCCCAGCCGCCGCACGAGCTCCTGGGCGATGTCGACGTCGGCCGGCGCGAGCGCCTGGGTCGTATGCGCGAACACCAGCCTGTCGATCCTCCGGCCGGCGGGCAGCGCCGCCAGCGCCCGCTTCGCGGCGGGCAACAGGAGGTCGAACAGGTCCATCCCGGGATCGAACCGGAGCGTGTCGAGGCCGTAGAACTTCCGGAACACGCCGAGTTCCGCCCGGCGCAGCCCGAGGTGCTCGCCGAGCTCCTCGATGCGGACGCTGCGGTCGGGTACGAACGATTCGACGCGTTCCAGTGTGGTCGCGCCCATCAGCCCTCCAGGTATTCGGCCTGCAACAGCCAGAGCCGGTTGGCGCCGCGGCGTTCCGGCGGCTGTACCTCGTACGGCCAGCGGTCCTCACCCGCGCCGGGCTGGCCGGGCTCCTTGACGGCGTCGACCTTCCAGCCGTGGGCCAGCAGGAACTCCTCCGGCTCGTCGGTGCCGAAGATCCACGGCGTCCCGTCGTCGGCCAGCCGGTCGAGGAACGGCTTCGAGAACGGGCTGCGCAGCAGGGCACGGCCGAGGATGTCCAACGCCAGCCTGCTTCCCGGCGCCGACACCGAACCCAGCGTCTTCAGCAGACCGCCGGCCTGCTCCTCGGTCAGGAAGAAGGTCAGCGCCTCGGCCACCCACAACGTCGGGCGGGTCGGGTCGAAGCCCGCCTTCTCCAGGTCCGGCAGCCATTCGCGGGTCAGGTCGGCGGGAACGACCCGGCGATCGACACGCGGCTCGGCGCCCAGTTCGGTCAGCCGCCGCTGCTTCTCCACCAGCAGCGGCTCGTGGTCGACCTCGAAGACGACGGTGTCCTCGGGCCAGTCCAGCCGGAACGCCCTGGTGTCCATCCCCGCCGCGATCAGCACGACCTGGCGGATGGAGGGATCCGACCGCAGCTCGCCGATGGCGTCGTCGAGGAACCTGGTCCGGATGCTGATGAACGGCAGCAGCCCGCCACCGGCGTAGCGCTCGATCAGCCGGAACCCGTCCGGCGCGGCGAGGGCGCTCGCCAGCGGGTCGGCGAACAGCGCGTCCTCGCGTTCGGACTCGAGCGAACGAGCCGCCGCCATCCATTGCGCGGTATAGGAAACGGCGTGCATCAGCTGACTCCCGCCCCGGCGAAGAACGCCTTCTCGATGGCCGACAGGGTCTTGAAGTCCGCGATGTCGATGTTGTCGAAGTCGACCTCGACGCCGCTCGCGTCCTCGATCACGTAGACCAGCTCGACGAACGAAAGCGAGTCGACCAAGCGGCTTTCGATCAGGTCCTCTTCGAACGCCAGCTCGGTGCGTTCGGGGTGCCTGCCGAGAATCCAGTCACTGACCTTTTCGATACCAGGGGCGGGCATGTCTTCTCCTTCGAGGTTGTTTTCTTCTCAGTCCGCGGCGGACACCGCGACCGCGATGGCGTAGGCGTCGTCGTGGGTGATGCTGATTTCGATCTCGCCGAGCCCGGCTTCCCGGGCCAGCCGCGCGGCGCGTCCGGTGAGCCGGACCACCGGCCAGCCGCCGTCGCTCTTGAGCACTTCGGTCGAGAGCCAGGGCACGGGCTGCCCACCGACGTGGAAGAGTTTGAACACCGCTTCCTTGGCGGCCAGGCGTCCCGCGATACCGGCCAGATCCGGACCGTCCGGAGTGGACGAGCTCAGCAGTTCGGCGGACGAGAGCATGCGCCGCAGCGCGGGTTCCGCGTCCTGGGCGACGAGCTCGCGCACCCGGCTGAGCGGGACGACGTCGATGCCGATCCGTCTAGCGGGCATGGTCACCCGGCCCGGTCCGCCGCCGCTCGGACGGCCGCCAGCGCCGTCGGGAGATCGCCGTGGTGGACCTCGGTCAGCACGGCGAGCCAGCGCTCCAGGCCGAACGCCACACAACTGGTGTAGGCGAACTCCTTGCCGTCACCGAAGCGGATGTCGCACCGTTCGCCGAAGAAGTTGCGATGGGTGTTGACCGAGGCGATCGCGAGGGTGCCGTGCTGGAACTCGTATTTCACCGGGCTCAGCTTCTGCAGGAGAGCGCGGGCGCCGTCGTTCTGGAAGAACGGATCGATCGCGGCCTCCTTCTCCAGGCCGAGGCCGAGTTCGCCGGAGAACGCCAGGATCCTTTCGGTGAAGCGGGAAACGACTTCCTGCGTGTGCTCGAACGAGCCGAGCGCGACGATCTCACGCATCTGGAAACTCGCCAGCCGCCGCAATCCGCTGTAGTGGTCTTCGCTGCGGAAACAGCGGTTGACGAGCGTCACGATCTCCGTCTCGGACACCTTCGTGCCCTCGTAGAAAAGGTAGGCCCCGTAACAGGTCGCGTGCGGCAGACCGTAACGGCCGTCCTGCAGATCGCCGCCGGCGAACCGCCCGTCGACCGGCTTTCCCTCCCGGCCGGCCAGATCCAGCGGACCGGCCACGAACGCCAGGTGCGGGAAGTTCGCGTAGACGTCGAACTTCTCCAGGTCGGTGACCGGGTACAGCGGCGGCGGGCTGATCTCCCGAGCCCCGGCGGCGCCTGCCCAGCCAAGGAAGGTCCGGTCGAGTTCCTGGACCAGGGCGGTCTCGTCGGGACCGAGGATCGCCAGCGCTTCGGCGCCGTCCACTCCGGTGGTGCGGGTCATCGGAGGATCCCCGTTCGCTCCAGGTACTTCAAGGTCTTGCGGAACACCTGTTGCTCGGTGGCCGGCCGGGTGGGCGCGTCGAGCAGCGCACGCCGGAGTTCCAGCGGGTTCTCGATGCCGGCGTCGCGATAGACCTGCGGGTTGTACAGCGACTCGAAACTGTAGGTGAGATACCGCCGGAGATAGGCCGAAACCCCGACGAGCTCCTCTTCGGTCGCCGTCTTCTTCAGGTCGCCGTAGAGATGCTCCACCAGCTCCCGGCCGAACGCGATATGCCGCGATTCGTCCTGATGGTGGATGCGGTTGATCGCGCGGATCGTCTCGTGCAGACGTTCGTCCCGCGCCATCAACGAGTTGTAGTGGTCCACCAGCTCCTCGAAGATCAGGATCCTCGCGAACACCAGAAGACTCTCCACTTTGGACGAAGACGCGGGCGGGATGATGACACCGGCACCCGGTGCGCGGTAGATCTTTTCGCCGTAGCGCAGGCAGAATTCGGCGAAGAACCACATGTGCTCGTTCTCTTCGCCGATGAAGTGGTGGAAGAACTCCGACGGCGTCTCGAAGCCCGCCGTGTGGATACGCGCGACGACCTCGATCAGCAGCTCGCGGATCCCGTGCACGTTGAGGCTGTAGAAGTTGATGCTTTCGAACCGCGACAAGGCGAAGAGCTGCTCTTCGCTCAGTGTCGTGGCGAACTCGGTGCCGTGCGTGGTGGTGAGCTCGGGGCTCATCCACCACATCCGTTCGGGCAGGCTGCCCGGCCACTCGAACATCTGATAGGGGTTGTAGTAGTCGTCGATCGACTTCGACGAAAGGCGATCGAGCAGGCCACGAAACCGTTCGTCCGCGTCGATGATGTCACTGATGTCACTGGCCACGAAGGTCTCCTCCGTTCTTCCGGACTCGATTCGACGCTACGGCAAGGAATCCGCGCGATTCAACGTCCGCAAGCGGTCTGGCCGACACCGGCCAGCACCCTGGTTTCCCGATGCGGTGGCGATCTAGGGTGGCCGCACAGCGACGACGCGGAGCGGCGGGACCTGGACAGTCCAGGACGTTGCGAAAGCCACTTTCGCAACCTTCAACGTTGCGAAAGTGGCTTTCGCAACACGCCGCCCTTCGCCCTGCCCCTCGACAGAACACGAATGCCACTCACGACCCACTCGACCGGGCGACCGGCGCGAAGTGCGAAGGGACCGGGAACGTATGACCACGCTCGTCGGAGTGGACGCGCTGCGCGTGGCCGAACTCGACCTGCTCGCGAGACGCGGCTGGTTCCTGAAGTTCCTTTTCTCCCAGGAGGAAATCGACGACCTCGCGACGGCGGGCAGTGTCTGTCTCGCTTGCCGGTTCGCCGCGAAGGAGGCGGTGCTGAAGATGCTCAGGACCTGCCTGTCCGGTTCGGTCCCGCCCGCCCAGATCGTGCTCCGGCGGTCCGGAGCGGGCGCGACGTCGGTGGAGTTGCGCGGTGCGGCGTCCGAACGCGCCCGCGCGCTGGGCATCGGACGGGTCGACGTCTCCATTTCCTGTGAGCGGGGGCTCGTGATCGCGGTCGCGCTGGGGACGGCCTGAGCTCAGGTCGCGAGCAGGTTCGCCACCCGGAATCGTTCGACCGAACCGCAGTCGGCGAGGATGTCGTGCGCCTTCCGCAGAAGTCCCTGCCCGGCACCGGGATCCCGTTTCGCGGTGACTTCGCCGAGGACGGCGAGCGCGTGTCCCTCGCCGATCCGGTTGCCGGTGCGGCGATGCAGGGTCAGCGCGCGCTCGGCGCATTCGGCGGCCTGTTTCCGGTCGCCGAGGTCCCGCCGAGTGGTGGCCAGCACCGTCTGGGCCCGGGCGACGAGGAGCCGGAAGTCCCTCCGTGCGGCCAAATCCGCGGCCGCACCCGCATGCGTGACGGCGTCGTCGAGCCGCCCGCCACGACGACAGACCTCGGCCAGCGCCAGCAGGCTGACGATCTCCGCGCGGGTGTAGTGGATCTTGTGGGCGAGTTCGACCGCCTGCCCGGCCAAGACTTCGGGCGCGACGGAAAGCTCGGTCCGGCCCCCGAGTTCGGCCAGTGCCGCGAGCGCGTTCGCCTCCGCCCGGCGATCACCGGTCTCCCGGGCGAGTTCCAGCATCGCCTCGGCGTGCTCGGCCGCTTCGGCGAATTCCCCGGTCTCGGCGCACAACGCCGCCAGTGAACAGAGTGCGGTCGTCTCCCCGTAACGAGCGCCGTTCTCCCGGTGCAGGGAAACACTCTTCGACAGCGACTCGCGCGCATCGGTCAGCCTGCCGAGGTCGAGATAGACCTCGCCGAGCGTGGTGTACACATGCGCGGCGCCGTCGCGATTGCCGGCGCGTTCGATGAGCGAAAGGGCCTGGGCCAGCCGCTGGATGGCCTCCTGTGGCTTGCCCAGCTCTCGCAGCAGTGTCCCGATGTTGTGCAGGTTGGCCGAAAGTCCCGCTTCCCAGCCCATCCGGCTGTTCAGCTCGATCGCGCGGTCGAGTTCGGCGACCGCCTCGTCGAGCGCGCCGAGCTCCCAGTGGACTCCGGCGAGATTGCCGCGCGCGGCGGCTTCCGCCTCCGGCCACCGTTCGGTGGTCGCCAGCTCCAGCGCCCTGGTGTAGTGCGCGACGGCGGCCGTGTAGTCGCCCAGACCGCGATACACCTGAGCGAGGCTTTGCCGGGCGGCGATCCGGCCGCGCGGCTCAGCGTCCACGACCGCCGCGGCCAGCCCGGCCTTGGCGACGGCGACCCAGTCCACGGAATGCCTTCTGAGCCAGAAGAAACCGCGTAGGGCGTCCGCCAGTAACCAGACGATCCGGTGCGGGCCGTGCGCGGCGGCGTCGTGGACGATGGCCATGAGGTCGGCACGTTCCGCTTCGAGCCACTCCAGTGCCTCGGCGTCGTCATCGAAGACGACGTCGGTCTCGCCGAATTCGGCTCCCTCCCGAAGCCGGAGGATCTGCGGCGTGATCCGCGTGACCGCGACGGTCACCGTCGCGAGATACCAGCCGAACAGCCGGAGCCTGGCCGCGTCGCGGCCGGCGGCGTCGTCCTCGGCCCGCGCGCGTTCGGTCGCGTACAGCCGAAGCAGGTCGTGGCACTGGTACCGGCCGTCGGCGCCCCGGGCGACGAGATGCGCACGCTCCAGTTCGGCGAGAGCCTGGGACGTGCTCTCGGGGTCCTGCCCGGCGAGCACGGCTATCGACCGTGCGGTGAAATCCGGCACCTGGACCACGCCGAGCAACCGGAACAAGCCCTGGGCGGCCGGACCGAGCCGCCGGTACGACAGCGCGAACGCGGCGCGGACCGCGGCCGACGGGTCGCCGTCGATCCCGAGCCGGTCCAGCCGGTCGGCCCGCAGCAGCCCGTCGACCACGGCGCCGATCGGCCGGTCCCGGCCGATGCCGATGTCCGCGGCCGCGATCCGCAACGCGAGCGGCAACCCGGCGCACAACCGGACCAGTTTCGCCGCCGCCCGGCGTTCCTCCTTGACCCGCTGCGCGCCGACGATCCTGGCGAGCAGCTTGAGTCCGTCCTCTTCGGTCAGCAGGTCCAGCCGGACGGCGCCGGCGTCGTGCAGGACGACGAGCCCGGGCAATTCCTGCCTGCCGGTCACCACGACGAGGCTGCCGGGACGGCCGGGCAGCAGCGGCCGCACCTGATCCGCCGTGCCGGCGTTGTCCAGCACCACGAGCATCCGTTTGCCCGCGAGCTCGGACCGGTAGAGCGCGGCCAGTTCGTCGGGGTCCACCGGTATCCGGTCGGGCGGGACACCCAGCGAGCGCACGAGCCGGACCAGCGCTTCGGCCGCGGTCACCGTCGCCGACCGCGCGTGGCCGTGCAGATTCAGGTAGAGCTGGCCGTCCGGGAACCGGTCGAGCGCGCCGTGTGCCCATTGCAGTGCCAGCGCGGTCTTGCCCACCCCCGCGGTGCCGCTGACGATCACCACCGGTGCGCCGCCGGCGACCAGGGCGTCGATCCGGCGCAGCTGCGCGGTACGGCCGGTGAACGTCGGCACCGCGGCGGGCAGCTGTCTCGGCACGGCGGAAACCGGCTGTTCGGCGGTGGGCAGGTCCAGCGCCGGATCGGTGCGCAGGATGGCCTGGGCGAGGCCGGTCAGCTCCGCACCCGGTTCGAGCCCGAGCTCGCCGGTGAGCAGGGCACGCGCCCGGCGGTAGACCTTGAGCGCCTCGGCCTGGCGCCCCGACCGGTAGAGCGCGAGCATGAGCTGGGCCTGGAAATGTTCCCGCAACGGATGTTCCCAGACCAGCTCGGTGAGTTCGGCGACGACGTCCGCGTGCCTGCCGAGCGCCAGATCCGCGTCGATCCGCTGCCCCAGCAGGACCAGCCGTCGTTCCTGCAGCCGGTCCGCCTCGACCTGGAGCGCGGCGCTGCTGTCGGCCAGCCCGCCGAACGGAGGGCCCTGCCAGACCGCGAGTGCCTGCCGCGCGAGACTTCCGGCGACGACCGCGTTCCGCCGCTCGTGTGCCGTGCGCGCCTGGTCGGCGAGATCCTCGAACCGCCGCACGTCCAGTTCGCCGGGATTCACCACCAGCAGATAGCCGGGTCTGCGGTGCACCACGCGATCCGGATCCGCCAGCGCGCGGCGTAGCTGGAGGACGTAGAGCTGGAGGTTCTTCGCCGCGGTGCGCGGCGGGCGGCCCGCCCACAGGCCGTCGACCAGCGCGCTCACCGGGACCACCTCGCCCGCGCGATGGAGCAGCAGCGCCAGCAGACGGCGGACTTTCGGCGCGCCCAGCTCGAGTTCGGTATTCCCGTCGCGGACACCGAGCGGCCCGAGAATCGTGAACTCCATATGTCCCCCACTCACCTCGCCGGAATAATCGCGAAGCGCTCGCAACCTTTCCGATTAGTGGTCCATACCAAACTTATACCGGCTCTACGCATGCTTCGGAACAAGAATTCAGCTGGCGGGAAACAAAGTGCGATCGTGTAGGACGAACACGCCTGGGGGCAAGGTCAGTGTCTGCGTCATCCGCTCCGAACCCGACCGATGGAACGAGCCTGTCGACTGTACTCGATCTGGTTTCCACCGCAAGACAGGAAGTCTTGACCACCGCTACGGGCGGTTCGCCGTGGTTCGGCGGGACGGTCACCGCGGCCGCGCGCCGCGGCGCCTTCCCGCCGCACGTCCGGGTGCGGCTGCTGTGCACGACACCGGCGGAGCACGCGCGCGGCGAGATCATCGAGGCGGTGCGGCACGGGCTCCGGGTGAAGGTCACCGATCGGGCGATCGAAGAATCCCTTTTGATAGACCGCAGACTGGCGCTGGTCCCATCGGGTGGCGACGGCGCCAAAAGCTTGCTCATGGTGACCACGCCGACGTTGATCAGCGCCCTCGCCGACGCCTTCGACCCTCGCTGGGAGGAGGCCACGCCCTGGGAGATGACGTCCGCTCGGCCGGACGAGTTCGAACAGGCGATCCTGCGCTGCCTGGTCGACGGACTGACCGATGAAGCGGTCGCGAACCGGCTGGGCGTGTCCGCGAGGACCGTTCGGCGGTACGTGAACGTCCTCATGGCCCGCGTCGGCGCGAGGAGCCGGTTCGAACTCGGTTTCCGGGCGGCGGAATGCGGGTGGCTTCCCGCCGACGCGGTCGGCTGAAGCGACTGTCCGGTACCGGCCGCATTCTTCGTCCATTGTGGATTGATCATTACCGGCGTCGCCGATCGGGATGTCTTTCTCCGGTCGCCGAGTCCGCTTTCGGCCAAATTCTGGTGGCGTCCGCCGGAACCGACCTAGATTCCGTTCCGGATCGTCTCGAATTCACGTCCTGATTGGACAAGCCACGTGACCACTCCGACTCTCCGCCACGACATAGTGCTCACCGGTGCCGTCATGACCCATCCGCGGCGGCCGGGACTCACCGGCCGCCTGCTGGCCGCCGCGCCCGCCGGGGCGCTGCGACCGGTCGCCGATCCGGAGCCCGCCGGACCGCCGACCGCCCTGCGCACCGCGATCCGGGCCTGGTCCGCGATCGCCGAAGGCACGACCCACCACCTGGTCCTCCAGGACGACGCCGTTCCCGCCGACGGCTTCTTCGACCACGCCCGGGCCGCCGTCGCGGCCGCGCCCGACGCCGCGATCGCCTTCTACACCAACTGGAACTCCCGCAACGGCGCCGCCGTGCGGCTCGCCGCACTGGCCGGGGCGAAATGGGTCACCGCGACCCACGAGTACACCCCGACCGTCGCGCTGGCCCTGCCCGCCCGGATCGCGGCCGGTTTCGCGGATTTCGCCGAAGCGCACGGCTCGACCTGGCCCGACGACGTCGTCATGTCCCGGTACCTGCGCGCGGCCGGGGTCCCGGTGCTCCTGGTCGCGCCGAATCTGGTCGAGCACGCGGACGAACCCAGCGTCCTCCGCAACGACTCGCACGGCTCGCGGCGGTCGGCATGCTTCGCCGCCCCGCCCGGCGACGACTGGTCACTCGGCGCGGGTCCGCTCGATCCCGACGTCATCCCGTTCTTCAAGCACGGGATCGCCCAGTGCGTCGTCCGTGAGGGCGGAAGACGGACGACCATCGACGCCGAGCGGTACTTCGGCCGGGCGGGTTGGGATTTCGACGCCTGCCAGAAGCAACGGCTCGAAGTCACCGGGTCGGTGTTCGGCGCTCTCGACGATCTGGAACGGCATCTCGGCGAAGAAGCCATCGAAGGACTCTGGACCACGGCCTACCTCCTCGGCGCACTCGGGACCCGCGGCAGGCTCGACCGGGTCGGCTCCCTCGCGCTGGGCACGATCGGCGCGGGCGGAGTGTGCACCACCGTCGGCGCTTCCACGCTCCGGACGCTGCGGCCCGCTCTGTCCGAATTGGCCCGTCTCGGCCACGAGGCCGGTGCCCGGGCACGGCGTTCGCCCGCGCCCCGGCGGGAACGCGTCGTCGTCACCGCCACCCACCGCCCGCTCGGCCGGGAGATCGCGCGTCATCTGGCCGATCGCGGATACGAGGTCCTTGACGAAAACGACGGGCCGGACGTCGACGCCGTGGTCCACGTCGCCGAACCCGGTTCCACGCTCCCTCCCGTGACGGCGCGGCACGTGGTCCAGGTCTGTCCTCCCGGCGCGCCCGTCCCCGCCGCCGCACCGGGCACCAGCGTCCTGCGGACCGGTTCGCCGTACGGGCCCGGTATCGAGGGCTATTCCGTCCTGGAGACGTTCACCCGGCAAGCCCTGCTGGCACAACCGATCCGGGCCGACGTCCCGGCGCGGGCGACCCACCGGCCCGCCTACATCCGGGACATCGCGCTCGCCGTGCACCACCTCCTGCACCAGCCGGCGCCTCGGCGGACCGTCGCGACTCCGTCCCCGCTGACCAGCCGGGAACTGGCCGACGTGGTCGCCCGGACCGTCCGGCGGGTTCCGGTCAGCTGGCCGTCGTCGCCGCACGGCCCTTCCGCCCCTCGTCTCGTCGCCGACGAACCGGCGACGGAACTCGATCAAGGCATCCGCGCACTCGCCCAATGGCTCGCCTACGAAAAGGACGAAGCATGAAAGTCGATCGTCTCTCCCAGCCGGGTGACGGCCTGGTCAACGAGGATCTGGTGCTCTCAGGCCGGTATCACGCACTGGTCATCGACGGCGCGACGGCGGAACCGGGCGCGGAGACCGGCTGCGTGCACGACGTCCGCTGGCTGGTGGCGAGGCTCGGCACCGCGCTGGACCGGCTCCTCGTCGAACGTCCGGCCGAAGACCTGCGCGCCGTCCTCCGCGCGGCCATCGAGTCGGTCCGCGACGCCCACTCCGGCACCTGCGATCTCGGCAATCCCTGCGGCCCGACCGCGACCGTGGCGATCCTGCGCGAACGGGACGGCTTCGCCGACTACCTGGTGCTCAGCGATTCGGCGGTGGTGCTCGAACGGCTCGACGGCACCGTCGAGGCCGTCATCGACGACCGGATCGACCGGCTGCTGCACCTGTCCTGGCAGGAGGTCCGGCCCCTGCGCAACGCGCCCGGCGGGTTCTGGGTCGCGGGCAGTGATCCGGCCGCCGCCGACCAGGCCCGCACCGGCACCGTGGAACTCTCGCGGCTGCGGCGCGCCGCGCTCCTCACCGACGGCGCGTACCGGCTCGTCGAACGCTACGGGTGGACCTGGCACCAGCTGCTCGACGTCGCCGAGCTCGACGGCCCGGCCGCCGTCGTCCACGAGACCCGCCGTGCCGAACTCCGTACTGCGCCGGGCCACTTCGCCGGGAAACACCACGACGACGCGACAGTCGCCTTCTGCCGGTTCGAGACCACCGCCGCTCCCCTGACCCGCCCGACCCACGAGGTGACGAAATGACCCGGTTCCCGGTCCGCTTCACCGGCAAGACGGCTCGCTCCGGTCCGCTGGCGTTCGGCCACGCGAACATCGTCCGCGCCATCACCCTCGACGACGATCCGACGCGGCTCAACCTCGCGATGGTGTTCGACATACCCGGCGCGCCGGTGGACCAGGTCGCTGGCTGGATCCGGGTGCTGCTCGAACGCCACGAGTCGCTGCGGACGACGTACTCGTTCGGCGACCGGACGCTCCAGCACGTGCTCGCGGAAGGCGAGGTGGAGGTCGAGGTCGTCGAGAGCGACGGCGACGTCCGCCGGACGGCCGAGAGCACCGCGCGCGCCCTGCGGTCCCGGGTCTTCGATCTGACCGCGGAGCTGCCGCTGCATCTCGCCGTGGTGACCGAGAACGCCGTCCCCCGCCGGCTCGTCTGGGTGGTGAGCCACGCCGCGATGGACGTCGCCACCTGCGAACTCCTCCTCGGCGAATGGACCGAGCTGGCCGCCGGGCACGAGCTGCCCGTGGACGACTCGCCGCAGCCTCTCGATGTCGTCGAACTCGAGAAGACGCCCGCGGTGCAGCGGCTGGGACAGGCGGCGACGCGGTACTGGGAAAGCAAGCTGCGCACGGTTCCGCAGGCGATGTTCCCCGTGCCCGCCACCGGAACCGGCTTCCTCCGGCCCGGGCTGCGAGTCCGTTCACGGGCCGCGATGGGCCATATCGCGGCGATCGCCGAGCGGACCAGCGCGAGCCCCTCCGCCATCGCCCTCGCCGCGCTCAACGCGCTGATCGCGCACTGGACCGCGCAATCCGCCTGCGTGACGACGTCGTTGTCCGGTAACCGGGTGCTCAAGCAGTTGCGCCGCTTCTTCGGTTCGATGGCGCAGGACGCGCTGCTCCCGGTCACCATCCCGGAGAGGTTCGACGAACTGGTCCACGCCGTCCGCGCCGCTTCCGTGCCCGCGTACCGGCACAGCTGGTTCGAAGCCAACGCCATCTGGGAAGTGATCACCCGCGTCACCCACGAACGAGGCTTTTCCTTCGCCAGGGATCTCGTGTTCAACGACATGAGCGCGCTGGGCGACGCGGCGGTCGGCGAGCCGCCTCGCGCCGCTTACGGCAGGCTGCCATCGGTGTGGCTGCCGGGCGGACCGGACGTCGAAGACGACCCCGACATCGGTGGCACGCTGGAACTACTGCCGCAGGAGGACATCCCGACCCGCTTCTTCGGCTGCCTGTACCGCCTCGACACGGAACTGGATCTGACGCTGTGGGTCGACCCCGCCTGTCTCGACACCTCCGAGGTGACCGAGTTCGGCCGCGGCCTCCTGGCGTTGTTGCGCGCGGCGGCCGAGGCGGATCTTGCGGTGAAGGAACTGCATTCGCTCACCACGCTCGCCCCCGTCGAACGCGGGGAAGGCTGGTACCTCTCGGACTCGTGCTGGGTCGAGCTGGACGCAGTCCGGGAACTGGTCTCCGACGTCCTCGGTGACCGGCCGCATCTGGTGACCGCGGAGCCCGACGACGTCCTGGGTCACCGGCTGGTGTGTCACCTGACCGGCCCGGCGACGCCCGCGGACCTGCACGCCGAAGTACTGGCCGCGCTGCCGGGACGGCCGACCGCGCTGGCACCGCACCACTACGTGATCTGCGCCGAGCCTCCCGCCGATCCGCTGGATCCGGACGCCTGGACGGCCACGGCCATCGACTCCGCGAGCGGGCGGGAGCTGCCGGTATGAGTCACGACACGGAAACCCTGACCGGTGAAGGAAAACCGGCCGCCGGACGGCTCTGGTCCGGCAACTTCAAGCTCTACCTCACCGCGCGCAGCGGGTCGATGCTGGGCGACGCGATGCTGCCCGTCGCACTCTCGATCGCCGTGCTGGCGGCGGGTCACGGGATCGACGGCGTCGGCTACGCCCTCGGCGCGTGGATGGGCGCGCTCGCGCTGTTCATGCTGTTCGGCGGCGTGCTCGCCGACCGGTTCACGCCGCGCCGGATGATGATCATCGCCGACCTCGTCCGGCTGGTCGTCCAGGGCGGGATGGCGGTCGCCTTCGCCGTCGGAACGCCGTCGCTGCCGACGATCGTGGTCCTGCAGTTCCTCAGCGGTGCCGCCACCGCGTTGTTCCAGCCCGGTGTGGCGAGCATGGTCCCGCAGGTCGCGGAGGACGTCCAGGGCGCGAACGGCATCCTGCGGATTTCCGAGGCGATCTCGGGCGTGCTCGGCCCGGCGCTCGCCGGTGTGCTGGTCGCCGTCGCCGGAACCGGGACCGTGTTCGGGATCTATGCCGCGACGTACGGGATCAGCGCCATCTGCCTGTTCGCCCTGCGGCTCACGCCGGTCAAGTCCACTGAGGACAGTGAACCGTCGTTCTGGCGTCAGCTGGTCGAAGGCTGGCGGGAGTTCGCCGCCCGGGGCTGGCTCTGGGGCGTGATCGCGATCCACCTGGTGTACGGCTGTTTCGTGGCGGGCGTGTCCCTGCCGGTCGGCGCGGACCTGGTCGTCTCGGACTACGGTTCGACGGCGCTGGGCATCGGGATGGCCGCCTTCGGCGCGGGCGGGGTCGCGGGCGGCGCGGTCGCGATGCGCGTCCGCCCGGGCAGGCCGCTGCTGTCCGGGGCGATCGGCTGGGCGTTGTTCGCGCTGTACCCGATCACGCCCGCGGTGGGACTTCCGGTCGCCTTGCTCGTCGCCGGCTGGACGCTGGCCGGTTTCGGCCTCGCCTACTGGGGTGTCCTGTGGTCCACCACGGTCCAGACCCAGATTCCCGCGGAACTCCTGAACCGGGTCTACGCCTACGACGTCTCGGGGTCGCTGCTCGCGTTGGTGCTGGGCAGGTCGCTCGCCGGGCCGATGGCGAGCCTCTTCGGCGCACGGCCACTGATGATCCTCGCGACCGTGCTCGGGCTCGTCTGTACCGTGCTGCTGCTCGCGGTCCGCTCGATCAGGGACCTGCGAAGTGCTCAGTGACCGGATCGAGACCGACGAGTTCGCCGTCGAGGTCTACGAACGGATCCTCGACGGCGACGGGCCCGCGGAGATCGCGGACCGGCTCGGTGTCCCGGCGGCCGAGGTGGACCGCGCGTTCGGCCTCCTGCGGCGGCTGCGGCTGATCAGGGAGACCCGGAACGGCGAGGTCGTCGCGGTCAATCCCGACAGCGCGCGGACCGAACTGCTGCTGCCACTGGAACGGGCGATCCACGACCAGCGCAGCCTGCTGCTGGCCCGGCGGCGGCAACTGCGTTCGTTCGCCGACGCCTTCGGCCGCGCGGAACAGGCGAACCCGCGCCACTCGCCGATCCAGGTCTCGCGCGATCCCCGCGAAACCGAGTTGCGGCTCGTCGAAACGGCGAACGGCTGCAAGTCCGAAGTGCTGATGATGCAGTCGTGCGTGGCGCACGAGCCCCCCGAAGCGCGGCACCTGCGGCCGCTCGTACTGGACGCGCTGCGGCGCGGGATCCGCGTCCGGGTGCTGTATCCGCACGCGGCCCGCGCGGACGCGGCGACCCGGTCGTTCCTGTGCAACGTCGCCTCCCTCGGCGGCCGGGTGCGGACCTCGGACGAGATCTTCGACCGATTCGCCGTCTTCGACCGCGAGGTCGCGTTCCTCCGGGCCGGGCTCGAAGGCGACCAGGCCGTCGCGATGGTGCACGGGCCGGTGATCGCGCGGTTCCTCGCCGGGACGCACGACCGCGGCTGGGAATCCGGCACCGACTTCGATCCCGGCCGGTCCGGTTACGACGGCACCCTCGACGTCGTCAAGTCCCGGGTGCTGGACCTGCTCGCCGCCGGCCTCAAGGACGAGGTGATCGCGCGCCGGGTCGGCCTGTCCGAACGGACGTTGCGCAGGCACATTTCGGCGATGATGCAGGAACTCGCCGCGGAGAGCCGGTTCCAGGCGGGCGTCGCCGCCGCGCGGGCGGGTCTGGTCGCCACCACCACTCGGTCGTGAGTGGCGATTCGAAGGCAGGGCAAAGGTGGCGTGTTGCGAAAGCCACTTTCGCAACGTTGAAGGTTGGGAAAGTGGCTTTCGCAACGTCAGCGGACTGTCCGAGTGGTTGCACCGTATTTCCGACACATCCCCACCAGGAAGGATCTTCCATGCGACCGAAGAATCTGGCCTTGCGGCTGGGGCTGTGCCTCGCCGCGGTCCTGGCATTGCTCCCCGCCTCGCCCGCTTCCGGGACACCGGAGACCGAGGCCGCCCCACCACCGGATCGGCCGGTCCTGGAGGCGTTCTGGGGCGGCACGCCGCCCGCCGATCAGGTCCCCTGGGAAATGCTGAACACCATCAGCTACTGGTTCGCCTCACCGGCGGGCGGCCGGTGCAGCACCCCGGACGCCAAGCAGCGCAAGGACATCGAAAGCCTCGCGGCGGTGAAACGTCGTCATCCCGACCTGACCGTGCTGATCTCCATCGGCGGGTGGGCCGCACCGGGATTCGGCGCCGGCGCCGCGACCGCGGAATCCCGGCGCGCCTTCGTCAGGTCCTGTGTGGACAACTGGCTGAGCGCGTTCCCGACCGGACTGGTCGACGGATTCGACGTCGACTGGGAGTTCCCGGTCTCCGGAGGGCTGCCCAGTATCGGCAACTCGCCGGCCGACCGCGCGAACTTCACCCTGCTGCTCAAGGAATTCCGGTCACAACTGCAGCGCTATGCCCGTGACCACGGCAGGCCTGCCCGCGCCATGAAGCTGTCCGCGGACATCCCCGCGGGCCGTGTCCAGGACGACGGCACCGGAACCGGCGGCGCGCCCTACGACGCGTCCAACAGTTTCGACCTGCGTGAAGTCGGCAGGCTCGTCGACATCTTCAACCTGATGACCTACGACTTCTGCACGGGCTACTCGAAGTTCTCCTGCTTCAACGACCCGTTGGTCAAGCGGCCCGGTGATCCGAACGACGAGTACAACAACAACGTCGGCGCGCTGAAGTACATGGCCGACCACGGTGTCCCGCGCGAGAAGGTCGTCCTCGGCGTTCCCTTCTACGGCCGGGCGTTCACCGTCACTTCGACCGCCAACGACGGCCTCTACCAGCCGTACACGGCCATGCAGTTCCTCGACTACAAGGTCCTCATGGGCCCGGAGTGGGCCGGTGACCCCGGATTCCGCAAGGGCTGGGACCCGATCGTGCGCTCGCCGTACCTCTGGAACCCGGAGAAGAAGATCTGGGTGAGCTACGAGAACCCCCGGTCCATTCAGGACCGCTCGCTGTTCGCGAAACGCCACCGCCTGGCGGGCATGATGATGTGGGAGCTGGGCGCCGACGATCCGCAGCACAGCCTTCTCGCCGCGATGACCGGGCCCTGGCTCCGGCCCTGATGGAAGGGCCGGCGGTCGCCCGACGTGGGAACCGCCGGCCTCCGCGGCAGAGGACAAGGGGGCTCTGGCAGTACCTGTATCGCCAGGGGCTCCCAGACGTCCAGCACGCCTGCCAGCCTGTTCGAGTCGGCTTCACACGACAGAACGGACGTAGACCCATGGCGGGCAACCAATTCACCACTCACTCAGGACTCTTCGATCTGAGCGGGAAGTACGCACTTGTCACCGGCGGAACCAGGGGCATCGGGATGATGATCGCGCGCGGCCTTCTGCAGGCGGGCGCCCGAGTCGTCGTCAGCTCACGCAAGGCGGACGCGTGCGCGGAGGCACAGCGTCTGCTCTCCGAATTCGGCGACGTTCAAGCGATCCCCGCCGACCTGTCCAGGTACGACGAGTGTCAGCGCCTCGCGGATCTCGTCAAAGCCGGCTCGGACCATCTGGACATCCTCGTCAACAACGCCGGAGCGATGTGGCGCGAGCCGCTGGAGACGTTCCCCGCCGAGGCCTGGGACGCGGTGATCGACCTCAACCTCAAGTCGCCGTTCTGGTTGGTGCAGGCGCTGCTGCCCGCGCTGCGCAGGGCGGGTACCGCCGATGATCCCGCGCGGATCATCAACATCGGCAGTATCGCCGCCATCCACGTCGCCGAGGCGCCCAACTATTCGTACGCCGGCAGCAAAGCGGCACTCCATCAACTCACCAGGGTGCTTGCCAGGGAACTGGGCCCACAGCACGTCACGGTGAACGCGATAGCCCCAGGAGTGTTCCCGTCGCGGATGATGGCGGCCACGATCGACGCCATCGGCGACACGATCGCGGCGAAGACACCTCTGCGCCGCATCGGCCGTGACGACGACATGGCAGGCACCGCCGTGTTCCTCTCCGGCCGGGCGGGGTCTTATTTGACGGGCGCCATCGTCCCGGTCGACGGCGGCATCGCGACGACCGCGTCGGGTACTTAGGGGTACCAGCAGTACCTCCCTTCGCCTGTGGACACCGGCCTACAGTGAAAAGGTGACCACGATCGACCTGCGCACCGAGATCAAGGAATTCCTGAGTTCGCGTCGCGCCCGGATCACGCCGGAGCGGGCCGGACTGTCCGCTTACGGCGGCAACCGCCGGGTCAAAGGGCTGCGTCGCGAAGAGGTAGCTCTCCTGGCCGGGGTATCGGTCGACTACTACGTGCGGATGGAGCGCGGCAGCCTCGCCGGCGCCTCCGACGGGGTGCTCGGCGCGTTGGCCTCCGCCTTGCACCTCGACGAGGCCGAACGCGATCACCTGTTCCACCTGGCGCGGCGATCCAAGGCACCCACTCGCCGACGGCGACCCGCCGTGACGGTGCGTCCCGCGCTTCAGCAGGTTCTCGACGCCATCACCGACGCACCGGCGTGGATTTGCACCGGCCATTACGACGTGCTGGCCATGAATCACCTTGCCCGCGCGCTGTATTCACCAGTACTGGCCGACCCGCGACGACCGGCGAACACCGCGCGGTTCGTGTATCTGGATCCCGAGGCGGCGAAAGCGTTCTTTGTCGACTATGACCGGATCGTCCGCGATGTGGCCGCGAAGCTACGCATGGAAGCCGGCCGCGATCCGCACGACGAGGAGCTGATCGCCCTGGTCGGTGAGTTGTCGACGCGCAGTCAGCTGTTTCGGCGACGGTGGGCGTCTCAGGACGTTCAGCTCCACCGGTCCGGACGCAAACGTCTGCACCATCCCGTAGTGGGCAGGCTCGACCTGGACGTCGAGTCGATGGAGCTGCCTGCCGAACCCGGCCTGCTCCTGACCGTCTACACCGCACCCGCCGGGACGACGACCGCGGACGGCCTGGCCCTCTTGGCGTCGTGGGCGGCCGGTCAGGAGAAGCCGACGACCGAGATCACCGCCTGGGCTCATCGAGGGTCCGTTTGATGACCTCCAAACCGCGCGACATCGCCTCGGCCATCGGCGCGGCCAAGTCGTCGGGGAGGACGTCGCGGGCCCACACCAGCCGGCACCGCCGTTCGCCGTCGGCGAAGACCTGCATGGAGGCGTTGTCGTGGTCCGGCCGAACGGTGCCGCCGATCACCGCGTAGACGATCCGGCGCGTGTCGTGGTCGACGGTGACGCATCGCTCCCGGACCACCGTGCCGTCGGCGAAGGTGACGACCCGGCAGCCGTCCTCGATCCGGGTGTCCACCACGAACCCCGGTGCCATCCGCGATGGACCCGTGCTGAAGTCGCCGATCACCTCCCACACCGCTTCGGCGCTGGACTCGACCATGATTTCGTCGCTGAGGGAAGCCATATCGCCAACCCTGCCCGAACCCGTCCCCCAGGTCTTGAAGATCCTTGCGGAACTGTCGGACCCTCCACGTAGCCTCCGCGGGTGCTCTCCTTCCTCGGGCTCGCGGCCCGCCCGGAGTTCGCCATCGCGGACGTGGACTGCCGAGACGATCACCGCGGCTGGTCGGCTGAGTGGCCACGCGAGGACGTGCGGCTCGTGCTCGTGCGCCGCGGCGGGTTCCGTCGCCGGGTCCGTGGCGTCCACGTGGACCTCGACCGCACCGTCGGCTACCTCGGAATGCCCGGTGATGAGGAGTACTTCGCCCATCCCGCCGGCGGCGACAGGTGCACGTCGATCAGCCTGACCCCCGCGTTCTGGCGCGCGATGGCCGGCGACGCACCACGGCTGGAACGCACGTCGCTGTATGTGGACGGCGGGCTCGACCTCGCCCACCGGCGGCTCCTGGCCGCCTCCCGGGCCGCCGACACGGACTACGCGGCGACCGAAGGACTGATCAGCCTGGTGACCGAGGCCGTCCGGCAGGTCGTGGCCACCACGGTCCCGGAGAGCGATCCGGCGGGCACCGGTGACCGGACACTGGTAGCCCGAGCTCGCAGCTTGATCGGCGACGGTCACCCCGCCGCGGAGGGCCTGGTCCCCCTCGCCACCCTGCTGGGTGTCTCGCCGTACCGGCTCAGCCGGGCCTTCACCCGCGAACTGGGGGTTTCCCTGACCCGCTACCGCAACCGCGTCCGCGTCGCCCGAGCGCTGGACCGGTTGGAGGCGGGTGAGCCCAGCCTGGCCACCCTCGCCGCCGACCTCCGGTTCGCCGACCAGGCGCACTTGTGCCGAACGATGCGCGAACACCTGGGGCACACCCCGACCGCGCTACGCGGCCTGCTCACCACGGTCGAACGACAGCACCGATAGGCCGTACGGATGCATCGAGCGGCAGTTTCCGCGCTTTCAGTCCCGTTGGCGAGTGAGGTCACATAGTTTGCAACCGGCGCACTTGTCCGTCCACAAGTAACCGGGGAGAGCAGCCGGACACCCCGGCGAATCTTGCCCGGCATCGCAGCCGCAGGGCTTCCCACCTCGACCGTGGGTGGCCGGGTGCTCCTCTTGACCGACATCACTCTTCTTGCCCAGTAAGGGATTCAGCATGCGCAAGTGGATGACCAGATTACTCGTGGCGGGCGTGCTCGCCACGACCGCCACGGCCACCGTCACGGCGGTCGGCACGGCCGGCGCGGCCGACGGTGTCTCGACCGCGGCCGCCGAGTCGACGTTCCCTCTCGCCGACCCGGACACCGTCCAGGCTAAGGACGGCTCGTACGTCACCTACGGCACCACGGTCGGCGCCGGTGTCGGCGACCGGTGCGGCGTGACCGGGAAACTGTTCGTGCCGGTGCTCGTGCACGGCTCCGGCAACACCGTCGGCGTGGGCACGTGCGCGTCGGCCGACGCCCTGCCCAACGGGCCGGGTAGCTGGGCGGAGGGCAACGTCTGGGCGCCCGGCGTCGTCCGCTTCGGCGACACCTACTTCATGTACTACACCGCGTCCAAGCGGGGCTCCGGCCAGAAGTGCCTCGGCCGCGCCGTCTCGGGCAGTGCGCGGGGGCCGTTCACCAACCCCGTCGAGTGGGCCTGCCCGGGCAACGGCCGCTGGGCCATCGACGCGAACCCGTTCGTCTCGGGCAGCTCCATGTACGTCGCCTACCGGGACGACGCGATCACCTCGTACCCGGAGACCGGTATCTCGGTCGTGCGCACCCAGTCCAACGGCATGGCGGACTGGGACACCCGCCGGGACGCGTTGAAGAGCACCGACATCGGCTGGGAGACCATCCGGATGAGCGGCGGCACGCACGTGATCGAGAACCCGTCGATGTTCAAGTCCGCCGACGGCTATTGGTACCTGGCCTACTCCGGCAACAACTGGGACAGCGCACGGTATGCGACCGGCATCGCCCGGTGCGGCACCGGCCCGATCCCGTCGACGCGCTGCACACCGCGGCAGAACGGGGCCGAGCGGCCCTACTTCGGGTACACCGGCACCGGCGGCCTCAACCCCTACCGCGGCCTGCCCGGCAACCACCCCGGCCCCGGCGGGATGGACTTCTTCCAGGCGGCCAACGGCCAGTACCACGCCGTCTACCACTGGTGGAACGGCACTCGCCGGTTCCCGATCGTCGCGACGGTCCTCCGCAACGACGGCGGCTTCTACCTCAGTTAAGGGCCCCGATCCGGCCGGTTTACGAAGGGGTCGTGAGTGTTTTGGGTCGTTCTAACGACCCAAAACACTCACGAGGCGGCACCTGCGACCGAACCACCGCTCCCGTAGCCGGCCGGGGGCGAAGGCTCCTTTCGTCGCGTCAGACTCGGTGAAGGGAGCCTTCAGCCCACACCACTCCGCTAGTGCCTACTGACGCAGGTTGGATCAGCCACAGCCGCGCTCCGCGTAGGTACTTAAGACACCCTTGGCTCTAACGACTCAAAACACTCACGACCCG
Source organism: Amycolatopsis sp. w19 (assembly GCF_051373225.1). Lineage (NCBI taxonomy): Bacteria > Bacillati > Actinomycetota > Actinomycetes > Pseudonocardiales > Pseudonocardiaceae > Amycolatopsis > Amycolatopsis sp. w19. The sequence goes on from NZ_JBPQFM010000002.1 coordinate 115,355, forward strand.
AGCCAAAACCGTTCAGGCCCTCTTGCCATCTGACCCGCGCCCGACAATCGGGGCGGGGTCGGCGAGCTTTGCCCAGCCGACATCGGTCTTCGCCACCTTTGCCGGCCGGGCCGCGGAGGTCAGGTGAAGATGATGTCCGAGCAGGAGTAGAAGGCCTCGCCGGAATCGGGCCAGTGGCGTTGCCAGATCGAATAGATCAAATGCCTGCCGGTCCGCCCGCCGGGCAGGTTCGCCTTCAACTGATAGGCGTTGCCGGCGATCGGCGGGTTGTTCTGCTTGTAGAACGGGGTGTCTTCCAGGTCGGACCACTTGAGCGGTTTCGTCGGGTCGTAACCCGGCTTGGTGACATACAGCTCGAAGGTGCCCGGGTGCGCGGCGGTCAGCTGATACCGCAAGGTGTACGGGCCGCTGGCCGGCATCGTGGTCGCCGGCCAGTCCGCACGGGCCAGATCGAGCCCCTTGTACTTGGCCCGGCCGGCACTGCACAGCTTGCCGTCCGGGATGATCTCGCGGCTACGGCCGCTGGCGTCACCGATGTTGACCTCGTCCCAGTCGTAAATCGGCCAGCTGTCGCCCACCGCGATGGCGGCCTTGCACGCGGCGGACCGCGGATTCTCCGGACCTTCCTGGAAACAGCGCATGATCCGGCTGATCGGAGTGCCCATCGAGCCATGCGCGAGCGCGGGAACGGCGGTGAACACCGAGACCGCGCCGAACACCGCGGTCAATACCGCGACTTTCACCACAGAGCGGGAAAACTTCATCGCAAGAGTCCTCTCATGAGAGGTCTAGACCATGCCACGGTAGGCGCCCGGCGCACCGGCGTGTAGGACCGAAAGTCGGGTTCGGGCTCCGGTCACGTCGATGTCCCGGAAGGCTGGGCCCAGTTCACGCGCGAGTCCGGCAAATCGGTTGATCACAACGCAGCGGCCATGACACGCTGCCACAGCCGACCGCAGGAGCTGCTCTTGACCGTGAAACCCACCCCGGCGATCGACATCGCGTTGGCGAGGCGTCTGATCGACACGCAGTTCCCGCAGTGGTCCGGGTTGCCGTTGCTTCCGTACGCCCCGGCGGGCTCGGATCATGTGATCTACCGGCTGGGCGAGAACCTGTCCGTGCGGCTACCTCGCCACGACGGCGCGATCGAGCAGGCGCCGAAGGAAGCCGAGTGGTTGCCCCGGCTGGCCCCGCACCTGCCGCTGGCCGTACCCGTACTGGTGGGAGTGGGAGCGGCGGACTTCGGCTATCCGTGGCCATGGGCGGTGTCGCGGTGGCTGGACGGCGAGGTGGCGACCGTGGACGCCCTGTCCGGCTCGCACGAAGCCGCAGTGGCGTTGGCCGGGTTCCTGACCGCGCTCCACCGGATCGACGCCGGAACGACCCCGGATCTCACCGGTCGCCCGCTCGCCACTCGGGATAAAGCGACGCGGCTCGCCATCACGAACGTCGGCGATGCCTTCGACACCGCGGCGATGACCGACCTGTGGGACACCGCCCTCGCCGCCCCCGGCTGGGGCGGTCCGCCGGTCTGGTTCCACGGCGATTTCCACACCGGCAACCTGTTGACGACCAACGGCCGCCTCAGTGCTGTCCTCGATTTCGGGGAACTCGGCGTCGGCGATCCGGCTCGCGATCTGATCATCGCCTTCACCCTCATGTCAGCCGAAACGCGAGCCACCTTCCGCGCCGCGCTCGATATGGACGACGCGACCTGGACCCGCGGTCGTGGTTGGGCCTTGGCCACCGGTTTGAACGCCTATGTCTCCTACGCCGCCGTGAACCCCCGTGTCGCCGCGCAGACCACCCGCCAGATCACCCAGGCCCTCCTCGGTTGAAAGACGGCGGTGGCTCGGGCAGCACGGCGGTCATCGCGCCGTCCACGGTGACGGTCTCGCCGGAGACGTACCTGGCCCGTTCGCCGAGGAGGAAGGCGATCACGCTCGCGACGTCGTCCGGTCCGGCGAGCTCGCCGGACGGCTGGAGCCCGGACAGGGTGTCGCGGGTGCCCGCGTCCCGCCAGCGATGCGCGTTCCGCGGCACCATGACGAACCCCGGCCGGACGGTGTTGCAGCGCAAGCCGCGCGGTCCGAGTTCCACGGCGGCCGCGCGGCCCAGCGCCTCCAACGCGGCCTTGGCCATCGCGTACGGGGCCTGTCCGCCCCAGGCCAGACCGGCGTGGATCGAACTGACGAGCACGGCCGCGCACGGCCTTCCCCCGGCGCGGGCGACCAACTGCTGCAACGGTTCCAGCGCCGACACCGCGCCGATGTCCAACACTTTGCGCAGCGCGTCCGCCGTCTGTTCGGTGAAGGGGGCGCGATGCTCGCTCAGCAGGCAATGCACCAGTCCGGTCACGTCGCCGAGTGCGTCGAACGCGGCACCGATCACGGCCGGATCGCTCGCGTCACCACGGATCCACGGCACGCCGGTGTGTTCCGGTGGCGGTGGCGCGACGTCCACCACCGCCACCGGCCGTCCCTCCGCCTGCAACGCGCGGACCACGGCCGAGCCGATGCCGCCCGCGCCGCCGAGTACCACCACACCGCTCACGACCACTCCCCACTGGTGAAGAAGGCACGCACGACGAGTCCCGCCGCCGCGACGACCAACGGATTGCCCCGTGCCAGTGGCCGGACCAGCGCCCGGGGCGGAGTCGTCTCGACGCGAGCGCGCACCGCGTCGAGCCATCGGTCCGACGGCGCACCGCTGCCGCCGAGGACGATCAGGTCCGGCCGCATCAGGTCGTACACCGTGTCGGCCACCAGAGCCACCTGCGCGCTGCGTCCCTCGAGAAGCCCCGCCGCAGCCGGATCCGTGTCCGCCAAGCGGATCAGCTCCGTCAGCGAGGTCGCCGCGACCCCGGCGGACCGGGCGGCGGCGAGCAACGCCACGTCCGTCCCGCATTCGCCGAAGCGCCGGTGACCGCCACCGGCGAGCTCGGGCACGAGGAGGCGGCCGAAGTCGCCCTGAACGATGCCGTTCGAGCAGGTACCCACCGGACGGCTGAGGAACCCCGTCTCCGTGACGTTGCCGATGAACAGATACGACACCTCGTGCCCGCCGAGCCCCGCGCCGAAGGTGAGTTCGGCACCCAGCAGGGCGGCCACGTTGCCGTCCACCACGACGTCGAGCCCGGTCCGCTCACGTAGCACGTCGGAGACCCGGACGTCGGCCCAGCCCAGCACGTCGTTGCGCACGACCCGGCCGGTCGCCCGGTCCACCTCACCGCCCGCGGTGACCCCGATGCCCAGCACCGGTCCCGGCGCGGCGTCCGCCACCCCGGCCGCCAGTTCCGCGGCGTGCCGCAGGGTGGCGGCGCTGTCCGCCGGGATCGCGCGTCTCGGAGTGCGTCTTGACGCAGTGCCCGGACAGGTCGATCAGCCCGAGCGTGGTCCGTTCGAGGCCGAAGTGCACACCGACCGCGTACCGGCTGGACGAGTCGAGCGCCACCGGCACCCGGGGCCTGCCGACCCGGGCACCGGTGGACCGCTCGGCGAGTTCGCGGACGACACCGGCGGACAGCAAAGGCTCGATGATCCGGCTGACGCTGCCGTGGTTGAGGGACAGCTCCTTCGCGATGTCGCCGCGCGCCAGCGGACCGCTCCGGACGAGCAACTGGAGCACGGCGGCCGTGTTGGCCTGCCGGGCTTGGCGCGGCCGGCTTCCGGTGTGACCTGGGTGGTTCATCGTGACTCCGGTTTCCCGGACTCGACACCGTTGGTCTCCTCGAGCTCGACACCGGTGGTGGCCAGCCACGGCGACAGCAGCACGATCACCGCGCTCACCAGGAACGCGCAGGCGTACCACGCGACGACCGTGATGCCGTGCTTCTGCGCCAGCATGGGTGCCAGGAACACGTTGAGCGCGATCGCGAGCCGGGTCACGCACTGCGCGATACCGGATCCCAGGCCCCGCAACGAAGTGGGGAACGCCTCGGTGCTCCACACCCAGGACAGCACGCCCGGGCCGAACCAGGTCAGCATGGCGTACACGACCCAGAAGGCCACCAGTCCGACACCGGCGCGCTCGCCGGTGAACGCGATTCCCAGCCCGGCGCCGAACACCCCGAGGCACGTCCACACGCCCAGCCAGCGCCGTTTGACGCGGTCGATGATCGCGGCGCCCGCGACCACGGCGATCAGCCCCACCACGAAACCCAGCAGGGAGAAGTAGAGGGTGTTGGAGACCCCGATGCCGGTGCTGATGATGATCAGCGGTCCGGCGACCGTCGCCACCGCGCCGCCGAAGGCCTGGATGGCGAAGAAGGCCGTGACCGTCGCCAGCCGCCGCCAAGCACCGCCGGACACCAGCATCCGGTAGCTCCGCCGCTCCGGGACCTCGTGTTTCGGCGGTTCCAACCCGAGCGCGTCGTAGATCCGCCGCGCCTCCTCCACGCGACCACGCGCGCTCAGCCAGCGGGGTGACTCCGGCAGGAACTGCCTCGCCACCAGGACCGCGGCCGCGGGCAGCGCGGCCAGCCCGAACAGCCACCGCCAGGTCTCGTCGCCGAACAACGGCTGGAGCGCGAGCGCGAGCAACACCGATGTGACGGCGCCGCCCAGCCACATCATGTTCGGCAAGCTGCCCGCGATCCGGCCTCGGCGGGATTCGGGCGCGATCTCGGTGAGGAAGGCGTGGGAGGTCGGGATGTCCATCCCGACCGCGACACCCAGCACGAACCGGGCCGCGACCAGTTGCCACACGTCCTGGACGAACGCCGCGGCGAGGGAGGCCACGACGAAGACCGCCAGGTTGATCATGAAGATCACCCGGCGGCCGAACCGGTCGGACAGATCACCGAAGACCACCAGGCCGAGCGCCGTGCCGACGAACGCCGCCGCTGTCACGAGGCCGACCTGGGAGGCGGTGAGGTGGAACGACGGCTTGAGGAACAGGACGGCGGCGCCGATGACGAGCAGGTCGTAGCCGTCGATGAACTCGCCGAACGCGACGAGCCTGCCGGTCCAGTTCCGCACGAACCGCGCCCGCCTCGGCGACATCGTCGACCGGCTCGCCATCCCTGACACCATCCGGATTCCTCCCCGCCCCGCTTTTCGTGCGACGAACACCAAATTAGGAGCGGGTCCGCCGCCTCCGCCCGTATCCGGCGGCTTCGGGGACGATCGGTCTGCCGAGTCGGGCCGATCGGGCAAGCACCCGGTTCTCCACGGAGAACCGAGGAAAGGCCACCACGCACACTGAGGTAGCCCGGCCGGGTGAGCGGCACCCCGGACAGGTCGCCGCTTGCAGCAATTTCGGTCTCGCCATCAAACTGTTACCCCGAACGGCCTAAGGGCGTCGTATCTTTCGGACCACCACCTCTGACGGTTACCACCTAACGGAAGAGAACACGAAGGAGCCCGCATCTTTCCCGCGGTCGGCGCGGTCGCGGAAGCACCCCAAAGGTGCGGGCGAGGCGAAACCCGTTTTCGCCGAGGCGCGTCATCCGCGCGGAGCCCGGACGTTCACCGGGATGGCGCGACATCGTGAAAACTCGCTGGTAGCGCACGAAACCGCACCGCCCGCTCCGTCCGATATGGACGCCGAGGCGACGCGTCGTGCCCTTCGGCTTCGTCTTCAACGGGCGGCGACCCCCCGTTGACGAACGGTTCGGGAGAGAACGTGGCAAGGAACACTGCCGTCAGTCAACTGTCCATAGTGGACATACAGCCTGGTCACGGTACCGAATACCTGTGCTTCCCACCTGCCGGCGGCACGGTTCTCGGTCTGCGCGGGCTCGCCCGCGCAGCGGCGGGATCGGCGGTATGGGGCGTGGAATATCCCGGACGCGGCGCGCGTCTCATCGAGCCGCCCGGCGAATCGCTCGGCATCCTCGCCGAGGAGATCGCCCTGGATTGCCTCGATCGCTTCGGTGCCGAAGGTTTTTCACGAACCGTGCTGATCGGCTTCAGTATGGGCGCGTTCGTCGCACTCGAAGTGGCCCAGCGCATCCTCGGCCGAGGGCTACCCGGCCCCGCGGGCCTGGTCGTGGTGGGCGCGTGCGCGCCGCAGCGGCGAGTTCCCGGGAAGTACGCGAAGACGGACGCAGTCGAAGCGGGAAGGCTGCTCGAGCGCTCGTCGGCGGACTACCGGCACTCCCCCGAACTCCGGGAGTACACGCTCGATCTGTTCCTCGGCGACCTGCGGTTGACCAGCGCCTACCCGGGCCCCGCGAAAGTGCCGTTGTCCTGCCCGATCGTCGCGTTCCGGGGCGCGGACGACCCGGACTTCGCGACCGGCGACGAGGATATCCGGGCTTGGCGGGCCTGGACGACCGGACGGTTCACCGGCTGCGTCGTGCCCGGGGGCCACTTGGCGGTTCTCACGCCAGGCGAGGAAGCCCGCTTCTGGGATCTGGTCCGGTTCGGTTCGGAACCGTGCGATGACTGAGGCGGCGTTGTCCACGGTGAGCGGTGTGGCACGACGGATTCCCGACGTGACCTGGTGCGACTTGTTCGAGTTTCAGGCCCGGCGGGCCCCCGCCCGGGTCTGTCTGGTGGCCGACGAGGTCGCCTGGACCTTCCACGACCTCGACCTTGGGAGCGAGCGGCTCGCCCGCATGCTGCGGGACGCGGGCGCGTCGCCAGGGACGGTGGTGGCCTGCGCGATGACGAGGTCCGTGCGAGCGGTGCTGGGCGTACTCGCGACGGCGAAGGTGGGAGCGGTCTACCTTCCGGTCGATCCCGCCCTGCCCGCCGCACGCTTGGACGCGATTCTCGCCGACGCCCGCCCCGCCGTCGTGCTGACGGATGTGGTGCGGCTCGCGGAACGGGCGGACCTGGTCCTGTCCACAGAGGACTGGCAGGCGGAGCTCGCCGGGTACGCCGGACACCGGTCGCCCAGGGCCGCCGCCGGTCCGGCGTACCTCATCTACACCTCCGGTTCGACGGGCCTGCCCAAAGCGGTCCTGGTGGGACACCGGAGCCTGGTCAACCTGTACGGCGAACTGGCCGACGGGTTCTTCCCCGCGGGCCGTGGTCCTCAACGGGTGGCGCACGGATTGCCGCTGTTCTTCGACGCGTCATGGAATCCGCTGCTGTGGATGGCGGGCGGGCACGAACTGCATCTGCTCGCCGACGCCGTTCGCGCGGATCCGGAGTCCTATGTGGACTTCGTACGGGAGCACCGGTTGTCGGTCGTGGAGGCGGTGCCCGCGCAGATGTCGGCACTGGTGGAGGCCGGGTTGCTCGAAGGACGGAGCCGTCCGCGGATGCTGGTGATGGGCGGAGAGGCCATCGGCCAGGATCTCTGGTCGTATCTGCGCGCGGCCCCGGGCGTCACCGCGGTGAACCTGTACGGCCCGACCGAGTGCACGGTGTTCACCACGGCCTGCCGGCTCGACGACCACGCGACGCCGTCGATCGGACGGCCGATCGGCAACACCACCGCCCGGATCGTCGACGAACACCTGCGGCCCGTGCCGATCGGGGAACCCGGCGAACTCGTGATCAGCGGCTCTTGCCTCGCGCTGGGCTATCTCGGGCGGCCGGGGCCGACCGCGGACCGGTTCGTCACCGCGGGAGAACGCCGGTACCGGACCGGCGACCGGTGCCGTCTCATGGCCGACGGTCACCTGGAATGGCTGGGCAGGCTGGACGATCAGGTCAAGATCCGCGGTCATCGGGTCGAGCCGGGTGAGGTGGAGCAGGCGCTGCTCACCTCTCCCGGGGTCCGGCAGGCCGCGGTCAGGGTCGAAGGCTCCGAGCCGCGGCTGGTCGCCTACGTCGTGCTCGACACGGGAAGCGTCGACCAGCTGCGGGAACGGCTTCGAGCCATGCTGCCGGCGTATCTGCTCCCCTCCACCATCGTCCCGCTCGAGGCGATGCCCCTCGGGCCGACCGGGAAGATCGACCGGGCCGCTCTCACCCCGCCCGTCGCGGTACGGCGGACGATCGTGCTGACCTCCACCCAGGAGCTCGTCGCCGCCGCGTTCCGCGTCCAGCTGGAGCTTCCGGTGGTCGACGCGGACAGCGACTTCTTCGACCTCGGCGGGCACAGTCTCTCCGCCGCGGCGCTCGCCGCCCGGTTACGGGCACTGGGTGTGCCCTGTTCGCTGCGGGACGTCCTGCTGCGCCGCACCGTGGCCCGGCTAGCCGAACTCGTTCCCGCCACAGAGAAAGGAAGGACACCGTGATGGACGACTACGACGTGATCGTCGTCGGCGGCGGGCCGGGTGGCTCCACCGTCGCCGGCCTCACGGCCGCGGAAGGTCACCGGGTGCTGCTGCTGGACAAGGACCGTTTCCCGCGTTACCAGATCGGGGAATCCCTGCTCCCCGCCACGGTCCACGGGATCTGCGCGATGCTCGGTGTCCGCGACGAGATCGAACGGGCGGGCTTCGTCCGCAAACGGGGCGGCACCTTCAGATGGGGCACCGGTGCCGAGCCGTGGACGTTCTCCTTCGCCGCGTCCGATCGCATGGCCGGGCCCACGTCGTACGCGTATCAGGTCGAGCGCGCCCGGTTCGACACGCTGCTGCTCGACGGTGCCCGCCGTCTCGGTGCCGAAATCCGGCAAGGACATCGGGCACTCGGCACGCTCCGGGCGGGCGAGCGGATCGGTGGCGTCCGCTACCTCGACGACGCCGGCTACGAACGGCACGCGACGGCCAGGTTCGTGGTCGACGCCTCCGGGCATGGCAGCCGGCTCCACCACGACGTCGGCGGCATCCGCGAGTACTCGCCGCATTTCCGGAACCTGGCGCTGTTCGGCTACTTCGAGGGCGGCCACCGGATGCCCGCGCCCGACGCGGGGAACATCCTCTGCGTCTCGTTCGCCGACGGCTGGTTCTGGTACATCCCGTTGTCGGACACGTTGACCAGTGTCGGCGCCGTCGTCAAACAGGAATCGGCGGACCGGGTGCAGGGCGATCCGGAGACCGCCTACTCGGCGCTGATCGAGGATTGCCCGCTCATCGAGGAGTTCCTCCGCGACGCACGCCGCGCGACCGAACCACCGTACGACCGGCTCCGGGTACGGAAGGACTATTCCTACGACCGGACCGTCCTGTGGTCGCCGGGCATGGTGCTCGTCGGCGACGCCGCCTGCTTCATCGACCCGGTGTTCTCCTCGGGGGTGCACCTGGCGACCTACAGCGGGTTGCTGGCCGCCCGGTCGATCAACAGCACCCTCGCGGGTTTCGCGGACGAGAAGCGGTGTTTCGCCGAGTTCGAGGCCCGCTACCGCCGGGAATTCGGGCTGTTCCGGGATTTCCTCATCTCCTTCTACCGGCTGGACTCCGGCGAGGACGACTACTTCCGGCAGGCGCGACGGCTGACCGGCCATCACGGAACCGCCGGCGAGGCTTTCGCCGAGCTTGTCGGCGGAGTGTCCTCACAGGACTTTTCCCGCGCGATGTTCGGCGACGTGCTCGCCGAAGGTGTGCAGCTCCAGCTGCGTGGCCTGCTCGGCGAGGCCGCGGGCGACGAGCCGCCGATGTTCCCCGGCGGGCTCGTCCCCACCGCGGACGGCAGGCGGTGGCGGGTGCCCGATGCCTGACCTGGCCCTGCTGCTCGCCGCGCTCGCCGTTCTGCTGGCCATGGCCCGCTGCTTCGGCTGGGTCTTCACCCGTGCCGGGCAGCCCGCCGTCCTCGGGGAGATCACCTGTGGGCTCGTCGTCGGCCTCGCCCTGCAAGCCGGCCCGGGCCTGCCCGGCCGGGTCGACACGACGCTGGACGCGCTCGCCCAGCTCGGCCTGATCCTGTTCCTGTTCGGGGTCGGCGCCCGCCTCGCGCCGTCGATGACGGCGGCACGGATCACGGCGGCGTTCGTCCCCGCCCTCGGCGCGACCGTCGTCCCGGTCGTCCTCGGCACGTTGCTCGCGCTCTGGCTCGCCGCACGCCACGCCCCTGCCGGGGTCACGCCGTTCGTCCTCTTCGCCGCCGCGGCCATGGCGGTCACCGCCTTCCCCGTACTGGCGCGGATCCTGTCCGAACGGCGGATGCTGGACGACGACCGCGGCCGTTGCGCGCTCACCGCCGCCGCGCTCACCGACGCCACCGCCTGGGCGGCACTCGCCCTCGTCGCCTCCGTCCACAGTGGAACCCAGGACTGGACGCTCCTGCTGGCCGTCCCGTTCCTGGCAGGCCTGCTCGTCCTCGCCCGGCCGTGGTTCGGCAGGGCGGTGGATCGCCTGTCCGGGCCGACCGCGGTCGTGACCATGGTCGCCCTCGCCTGCGCCGGAGCCGCGACGACCGACGCCATCGGCCTGCATTCCGCGATCGGCGCGTTCCTGATCGGCATGGCCGCCGGAAGGCCCGTGTCCCGGCACGATCCCGCCGCGCTGATCACACCCGCCGCGTCCCTGCTGGTCCCGCTGTACTTCGTCCTCATCGGACGGAAGGTCGACCTCGGCGGGCTCGACGCCGCCCTGATGACCGAAACCCTCGCGATCATCGTGGTCGCCGTCGTCGCGAAAGGCGGCGGCGCCTACCTCGGTGCCCGCCTCGCCGGACAACCGCCGCGGCCGGCCGCGGTGTTCGCGACCCTGATGAACACCCGCGGTGTCACCGAACTCGTCTTCCTCAGCATCGGGCTCGGCCTGGGCGTCATCGACAGCGCCTTCTACACCGCGATGGTCGCCATGGCCCTCGTGACGACGGCCATGACCGGCCCGCTCCTCAACCACCTAGAACGAGACAAGGTGACCCGAGATGCCTGACCACCCGGCGGAACCCTGGCGGATCAAGATGATCGAACCGATCCGCACCACCACCCGCGAACACCGCGAAGAAGCCTTACGGGAAGCCGGATGGAATCCCTGTCTGCTCCGCTCCGAAGACGTCTACATCGATCTGTTCACCGACTCCGGCACCAGCGCGATGTCGGACCGGCAGTGGTCGGCCCTCATGCGCGGTGACGAGGCCTATGCCGGCGCCCGCAGCTTCTACCTCTTCGAACAGGCCGTCCGGACGCACTACGGCTACGAACACGTCATCCCCGTCCACCAAGGCCGGGGCGGCGAGAACATCCTCTCCCGCTGTCTCATCCGCCCTGGTTCCCATGTCCCCGGCAACATGTACTTCCCCAGCACCCGTGCCCATCAGGAACTCAACGGCGCCACCTTCCACGACGTCATCATCGACGAAGCACACGACGCCACCGACGAACACCCGTTCAAGGGCGACGTCGACCTCGCCAAACTGCAGGCCGTCATCGCCGAACACGGCGCCGCCATCCCCTACGTCTCACTCGCCGCCACGGTGAACATGGCGGGCGGCCAGCCGATCAGCGTCGCCAACCTCACCGCCGCCTGCGACCTCGCCCACGCCCACGGAATCCCCGTCTTCCTCGACACCGCCCGCGCCGTCGAGAACGCCTGGTTCGTCAAGCAACGCGAACCGGGCTGGGCGAACCACTCGATCGCGGACATCCTCCTCGCGCTGTGCGCCCCCACCGACGGCGCCGTCATGTCGGCCAAAAAGGACTGTCTCGCCAACATCGGCGGCTGGATCGCCCTCCGCGACCCCGGCCTCGCCGAACAGGCACGCGGGCTCGTCCTGCTCTACGAAGGCCTCCACACCTACGGCGGCATGGCCGGCCGGGACATGGAAGCCATCGCCCAAGGCATCGGCGAATCCGTCGACGAACACCACATCCGCGCCCGCATCGCCCAGATCGAATACCTCGGCCACCGGCTCGACACCGCGGGCGTCCCGATCGTCCACCCCGTCGGCGGGCACTGCGTCTGCGTCGACGCCACCGCCGTCCTCGACCATCTCCCCCGCACCGAACTCCCCGGCCAGACCCTCGCCGCCGCCGTCTACCTCGAAGGCGGGATCCGCGGCGTCGAACGCGGCACCGTCTCAGCCGGGCGCGACCCGGCCACCGGCGAGAACCGCTACCCGCCGCTGGAATTCCTCCGGCTCGCCATCCCCCGGCGCGTCTACACCCAAAGCCACATCGACCACGTCGCCGACAGCCTCGTCCGCGTCCACAAGAACCGCCATGACATCACCCACGGCCTCACCTTCACCCACGAACCACCCCACCTCCGCTTCTTCCAAGCCCGCTTCGCCCCGGCCGGGGGTGCCGACATCTACGACGGGTGACCGATCCGGTTGAGGGCGGAACCCCTCCAGGCAAGCGGATGACGCGCGTACTCTCGATCGAGAGGGCAGTTCGCCACCAGGGGAGGCAGCATGTCGGAGGTCGATGCGATCCAAGCCCGCCGGACCGCCGTCTCTCTCGCCACGAGCCGATTCGGCCCGGATCATCGGGAGACGCTGAAAGCCAGGAATCTGCTCGGCTTCGCCCTGCACCGTGCCGGCAGGCTGGCGGAGGCCGGGTGCGAGTTGCGAACCGCCAAGAACGACTGCGCCCGCGCACTCGGCCCTGCCGACCCGGAAACCCTGTTCAGCCAAAGCCTCCTCGCGTACCTCCTGCTCGACTCCGGCGACTTGCGCGAAGCGGTGAACCAGCAACGCATGCTGGTCGAGGCCTCGGTGGCCGCCCTCGGTGAGCGCGATCCGGTCACCCTCGGCCGCCGCGTGAATCACGGCGTGCTTCTCCACCACCTCGGTCGGCGGGCAGCCGCCGAACAGGAACAACGCGCCACTCTGGCGGTCTGCGGCGAAGCCCTCGGCGCGGGGCACCCGATCACCACCAGTTGCCGCAGCAGTCTGGAGACGATTCGAGGAACCTCGTGATCGGGTAGCCCCGGGCGCCTGCCCAAGCTATTCGTCATTCGTGGGGCGCCAGACGCCGAACCACTGCTCGGCGCCGTACTCCTCGAACCGCTCCACCTCGATGAATCCCAGCCTCGCTGCGAGCCGCATCGAGGGATCGTTCGCAGTCTGCGTGCAGAGCACCACCGATTCAGCGGGAAGCGCGTCGGCGAACCAACCGAGCGCTGCCGCGCACGCCTCCGCGGCATACCCGCGTCCCCATGCCCGCGGCAGGAACAGGTAGCCGAGCTCGGTCTCCCCGGCGTCCGGGCGGACGTGCCCCGGACGCTCGGCATCGCGCTGATCGAGCGTGAGCATGCCGATCATCGATCCGTCCAACCTCCGGCGAGGCGAACAGCTCGATGAACGCCGCTCGGTCCCGCGCCTCGGACTCGCGGAGCACGAGCCGCTCGGTCTCGATCGGGGCCGGTGGCCAGACGACGGATCCACGCTCGGTCATAGCGGGCAAGCTAGCGCACGCCCATGCGGTCAGACGCTCCACCGCCAGGCCCGGGCCGCGAGATTTCGTGTCGCCAAGCCGATTCCGGTCTTCGGCACGAGTATGGCCGCGGTCATCTTGGCGGTACGCCGTGCGGGCCTGACCCGGGCGCGGTGCTCGGCCTCGTACTGACCGAAACCGGTGGACGACGCCGACGTCAGGGCGGTGGCGAGCGTGTACGCGCCGGCGATCGCGAGGCTGGAGCCTTCGCCGAGCAGGGAAACACAGGAGGCCGCGTCACCCACCAAGGCGATCCGGCCGCGTGACCAGGCCGGGAGGTCGACGACACTGACGGCGTCGAAGAAGACGTCGTCGGCCTCCTGCAGGCGTTCGAGCAGCTCGGGGACCCGCCATCCGGCATCGCCGTACGCCGCGGTGACGATCCGCTTGTGCCGGGCAGTGTCCCGGTGGTCCACATTCTCGGCTTGGGCACGGAAGATGAACGCGATGCCGCCGTGGTCCCGTGACGGGTGAACAGCGACCAGCCTGCCCGGTGTGTTGTGCAGGAGCACGTCCTCGGGGTGGTCGACCGAGCCTCCGAACGACGTCGTGGCGACAAAGATCCCCATGGGGCGCACGAAAGAACGCTCGGCGCCGAAGGTGAGCCGCCGGACCGCGGAGTGCAGGCCGTCCGCGCCGATCACGAAGTCGAAGCGCCGGGGTGCGGCCCGGTCGAAGGTCACGTCGACGCCGCGCTCGTCTTGGCGCAGCGCGGCGATCGTGTCGTCGAACAGGAACTCGGCGTCGCCGCTGGCCGCCTCGTACAGCACGGTGACGAGATCGGATCGTGGGACTTCGAGCCCCTCCCCCTTGCCCGCGGACAGGCCGACGGTGGCGATCCGACGGCCGTCTCCGTCGAGCAGGCACACCCTTTTCGTTCTCGTCGCGACGTCCCGCAGACGCCCTACGACGCCCATGGCCTCGACGACCGGCAGCGCGGGCCCGCGGACGTCGACCGGATTACCGCTGGAGCGCATGCCCTGGGCCCGCTCGACGACAGTGACCTTGAAGCCGTTACGTGCCAACCAATAGGCGAGCGTCGAGCCGGCGACTCCAGCGCCGCAGATCAACACGTTCTCCATGCCGGACGACGATATCAGCAGTGAGTGCAACTCGGCAATGACTGCAAGTTTGCACTCACTGCTGCTCCGCGTATGCTCCCCGCATGTCCCTCCGTGATCGAAAGCGAGCCCGCACGCGCCAAGCGCTGATCGATGCGGCGACGGAACTCTTCGAGCGCAAGGGCTACGACGAGACGACGATCGCCGACATCGCGGCGGCCGCGGAGATCGGCGCGCGCACGTTCTTCAGCTACTTCGCCAGCAAGGAAGAGCTGCTGTTCCCGGACGCCGACGAGCGCGTACAGGCCGCCATCGACGCCATCGCCACTCGCGGACCGGCCGAAGGCCCGGCCGAGGTACTGCTGCGAGCCCTGAGCCAGGTCACCGCCACCAGTGACGAATTGGTCAGCCCCCTGGCGGCGTTGCGGCTGCGGATGATCCAGACCGTGCCCGCCGTCCGCGGCCGTGCGCTCCAGGAACAACTGGCCGCGCAACGAGAAATCGCGAAGCGTCTGGCGGCCGCGTTCCCGGACCGGATCGATCCGGTGGGAGCGGCGGCGCTGACGGGGGCGTTCGTCGGCGCGGTCACCGGCGCACTTCAGGCCCTGCTCGACGACACCGACGGAACGGACCCCGCCACCTTGCAGGCCGCGATGAGGACCGCGACCGAAGTCGCGCTCGCACCCTGGCGACTATCGCCGTGACCGGACACGGTGGCCCAGTGTCGTGCGCCTGGCGCGGGTGAAGGGCGCTTTACCCGCATCGCATGCGGTGAAAGTCCCCTTCACCCGCCCCGAGCCCGCTCAGGCGACGGTCCTGGCCTCGACGTCCGCGTTCGTCTTCTCGTGCAGGTCGACGCCCCGCGTTTCCGGGAGCGTGAAGACGACCAAGGCGCTGATGACCATCAGCACCATGCCGTAGACGACGAACAGCGACGGGTGGCCGTTCTTCGCGAGGAGCGTCTGCAGGTACGGCGCGGTGCCGCCGAAGGCCGCGACCGCGATCGAGTACGGCACGCCGACGCCGATGGTGCGGATACGCGTCGGGAAGATCTCCGCGTAGACCGCCGGGCCGATGGACGAGAACCCGGCCATGAAGACCAGGGCGATCGACATCGCCAAGAACAACTGCCAGGCCTGGTCGCCCACCATCGCATTCAGCGGGAAGCTCAGCACCAGCAGGCCGACGATCGCGATGAACAGGACCGGCTTCCTGCCGATGCGGTCGGACAGCCTTCCCCACAACGGCAAGGCGATCAGGAAGATCACGTTCGCGAACACGCCTGCCCACAGCGCACCGGTCGGGTCGACGCCGCGTACCGTGATCGCGTACGACGGCGCGGCGACGGCCCACATGTAGTAGATGACCGTGGCCCCGACGGTCAGGCCGACGACCTGCACGAGCAATTTCGGGTTCTGCTTGATCGTCTGCCAGATCCGGCCCTTCTCGGCCTTCTTCCCGGCGGCTTCGTCCTTGGCCGACTCGGCGAGGAAGACGCCGGTCTCCCGCATGCGCAGCCGCATGTAGAGCGAGTAGATCCCGAAGATGCCACCGATCACGAACGGGATCCGCCAGCCGAAGGAGAGCATCTGATCGTGGCTCAGCACCCCGGAGAGGACCGCGCCCAGCAGCGTGCCGGCTAGCACGCCACAAGTGCCGGAGAAGTAGATCAGGCTCGACCACAATCCTCGACGGCCGGCCGGGGCGACCTCGGCGATGTAGGTCTGCGCCGAAGGCAGTTCACCGCCGTGCGCGAGGCCTTGGCCCAGCCGTGCCACCACGAGGATCACCGACGCCCATACGCCGATCTGGCCGTACGTGGGGGAAAAGCCGATGACGAGGCTGCCGCCGGCGGCGATCGCGACCGTCAGCGTCATCGACAGCTGACGGCCCTTGCGGTCGGCGATCCAGCCGAAGACCAAGCCACCGAGGGGTCGGGCGGCGAAGCCGACCGCGAAGACCGCCAAGGTGCTCAACAGCGCCGAAACCTCGTCGTGCGCGTTGAAGAACTGCGCGGCGAAGAACGACGCGAAGGTCGCGTAGATGTTCCAGTCGAACCATTCCATCGCGTTGCCCGCACCGAGGCCGAACAGGGTGCGGCGGCGGTCCGGGATGGTGGCGGTGCCCGCGGTCGCGCTCATCGGGTGGCTCCTTCGGCCAAGCGGTCGAGACGGCGGACGGCGAGTTCGGCGTAGACGGTGGCGGCCCTGGACAGCACGGACGGGTCGAAGTCGGCGTACGGGCTGTGGTTGTTGGGCGCGGTGTCCGGTTCGAGCCCGGGCATCAGCGCACCGAGACCGAGGAACGTGCCCGGCACTTCGGCCAGCACCCGGGAGAAGTCCTCGGATCCGGCCACCGGATTGGGGAGTTCGGTGTAGTACTGCTCGCCGATCGTCTCGCGGACGACCTCGGCGCCGAACGCGGTCTCGTCGACGTCGGTGACGGTGACCGGGTACTCGCTTTCGAAGACGACGTCGGCGGTGACGCCGTGCGCTCGCGCCACACCGTCGATCGTCTCGCGGATCGCCGTGTCGAGCAGCGCGCCGGTGGCGTCCGAGAAACAGCGGACGGTGGCCTCGAACTCGGCGGTGGCGGGGATGACGTTGCGCTTGGTGCCGCCGCGGATGACGCCGACCGTGATCACGGCCGGATCGAAGATGTCCAGCCGCCGGGTGACCATCGTCTGCAACGCGGTGATCATCGCCGCGGTGGCGGAGATCGGATCCTTGGCGCGGTGCGGCATCGACCCGTGGCCGCCCTCGCCGTGCACGGTGACGAGCAGCCGGTACGACGCGGACATCAGCGTGCCGGGACGGCTGGCGAACTGCCCGCTGGGCAGCATCGACGAGAAGACGTGCAACCCGTAGGCCGCGTCGGCGCGCCTGCCCGCGGCGTCGAGCACGCCTTCCCGGAGCATCACGCCGGCACCGTCCCAGCCCTCCTCGCCGGGCTGGAACATCAGGACGACGTCGCCGTTGATGCGGTCGCGGTGCGTGTGCAGCAGCCGGGCCGCGCCGACCAGCGACGTGGTGTGCAGATCGTGGCCGCAGGCGTGCATCGCGCCGTTCGTGGCGGCGAAGTCCAGGCCGGTCGCTTCGGCCACCGGGAGCGCGTCCATGTCCGCGCGCAGCAGGACCGTCCGCGGCCGGGCCGAATCCCTGGCCGTACCCTCGCCGCGCAGCACCGCGGTCACCGAGGTCGTGTCGGTCCCGGTGGAGACCTCCAGGCCGAGCCCGTCGAGTTCACGCAGGACCCGCTCCTGTGTGCGGGGCAGGTCGAGACCGATCTCGGGCTCGCGGTGCAGGTCGCGCCGCAACCGGACCAGCTCGTCCTGCAGGCTTCGAGCGTCGTCGTGAAGGTCCACCGGTCGATCTCCTCTGCGTCGGACGTCGGCGTCTTGGTCGTCGAGTGTGCGAATCCACGTCCGATATCGGGCTAGAATTGTCGGAATCGCTCAACGATCGACCCCTGGACGTAAAAATGGTGATCGGTTCGCTGGATGAGGAGGACTTTTCGCTCATTCACGCTCTGCAACTGCGGCCCCGCGCCTCTTGGGCTCAGCTGGGCGACGCCCTCAGCTCGTCGCCGGTGACGCTGACGCGGCGGTGGGAACGGCTGCGTAACGGAGGCGGAGCCTGGGTGACGGCCTATCCGCGCGTGCCCGGACGGTCCCGGATCCAGGCCGCGTACGTCGAGATCCGCTGCGCGAGCGGCCAGGTGCGGGCACTCATCAGCGAGCTGTCCGCCTGGCCGTCGGTGGTCAGCATCGAGGAGGCTTCGCGCGAGTACAGCCTGGTGCTGACGGTGTTCGGCCTCGGCATGCACGACCTGTCGACGCTGCTCCTGGACGCGATACCCGGCCTTCCCGGTGTCCTCAACATCCGTTCGCATCTGGTGTCGCGCTTGCACGTCGAAGGCAGCTCGTGGCGGGTGGGCGCGCTGGACCGGGGGCGCGTGCAGGCGTTGTCCCAGCTACCGCCGTCCGGCGGCACGGGTGGACGGCAGACGGCGATGCGGCCGTGGCAGGAGCCGTACGCCTCGCTGACCGCCGCGCTGGGCGAGGACGGCCGCCGCACCGCCGCCGACCTGGCCCGGCTCACCGGCCGTCCGGTGTCGACCGTCCGGCGCCAGCTCGGCCACCTGATCGCCGCCGACGCGCTGACGTTCCGGTGCGAGATCGCGCAGGGGCTCACCCCGTCGCCGATCGTCGTCAACTGGTGGTGCCAGGTGCCCGTCGCGCATGTGCCGACCTGCGTGGACCGGCTGCGGGCGAACCCGGCCATCCGCCAGATCGCGAGCCTGCCCGGCCCGGCGAATCTGCTGGTGACCACGTGGATGCGCTCGATCGAGGAATCGATGCGGATGCAGGAACATCTGGAGCAGGACCTGGCCCCGCTGTCGATCGTCGACTCGGCGCTGATCCTGCGGACGGCCAAACGGATGGGCTGGCTGCTGGACGATCTGGGGCGCAGCACGGGTTTCGTCGTCACCATGCCCGCGCGCCGGGAATGAAGCTATTGCGGGGTAAGAACAAAGGGGCGTGTCAATGGCCAAGGCGGTTCTCGGTCGACGCCGACCGCCGAATAACTGTCCACAAAGGACATTCAGTATCGGCCGACTGCCCGATTCATGCCTATATGCGCGATTCCAGGTGGGGGTCGTGAGTGATAAAGAGGGTTAGAACGACCATTGCCACTCACGACCCCGCACGAAGCGCCCGAACCGGGCAGCCTGACGAGGACTAGCATCCCTTGTGGACAGTCGCCGACTGTCCCGAAAGTGGCTTCGCGACACGAGCGCAGCCGCCGCGAGGTCAGGTCATCGCGACCAGAGTCCGCCGCTTACCCGTGAACGGCTCCCGCCCGTGCGCCATCAGCATGTTGTTGATCACCATGATGTCACCGGGCTGCCAAGGGAACGCGTAGCTGACCTCGTCGTAGGCCGCCTTGACCGCGTCCAGGTCCGCCTGCGGGATCGGCGAGCCGTCGGCGAAGAAAGCGTTGCGGGGCAGGTCTTCCACGGGGTACAGCTCCAGCAGCGCCTCGCTGACCTCCTCCCCCAGGCTCGAAACGTGGAACAGGTTGGCCTGGTTGAACCACACCATCCCGCCGGTGTGCGGCTCCTCGACGAACGACGGGCGCACGTGCCGTGTGCGCAAGCCTTCTTCGGTCCACTCGTACGTCTGGCCGTTGGCGGTGCAGTAGTCCTCCACCGCCTGCCGGTCTTCGGTCTGGAACGCCTCCTGCCAGCTCAGCCCGAGGCCTTCGCGGAACGCCCGCGTGTAGGTGACGCCACCCGCGAAGCGCTCGCGCAGGTCTTCCGGCAGCAGCCGGTACATCGCGCGGCTGTCGGCGATCGGCGTCGCGCCACCGGTTTCGGCCGCGATGTCGCACAGGAAGAACAGGCGGTCCGGCCAGTGCGCCGAGTACGAGCTCTCGTTGTGCATCGGGATCGACTCGGCGGGCGGGTACTCCGTCGAGGTGTAGATGTTGCCGGAAACCGCCGAGCGCGGCGTCGATCGTTCCGTGTAGGTCAGCAGCGAGCCGCCGATCTCCTCGGTGACCTGGTTGAACACCGTCAGATCGGCGGGCATCCCGCGCAGCAGGATCGCGCCGTGCTCGCGTAGCCGCTCCTGCAACGTTTCGCGGTGCGCGCGCACCCAGTCCAGGCCCGTGGCCGCGTACACGGCGAGCTTCGTGTGGTCGTTGCCCTCGATGTGCCCGAGGTTCGCCGTGAGTTCGGCGGTCATGACTCCTCCAGTTCGAATCGGATCAGCTTGGCGGCCTCGGCGTGCAGCGCGGCGAGGTCTTCGGTGTCGGCGAACCCCGCGGCGAGCACGTTCACCGCGTAGATCTCCTGGTCGTCGGTGAGCAGCTGGCCGGGGCGCACGATCGTGACCACCTCCAGGACCTCGGGCAGGTCGGCGACCTCGTCGGTGCCCTCGACGCGGACCAGCCGCCCGGTGCCCTCGGCGTAGAAGATGAGGTAGCCCACCGGTACCGGCAATCCCACGCCTCGCTTGGGCTGCGGCGTTCCCAGGGCCAGCGACACGGCCTCGGCGATGACGTCGATGCCGGTCGCGAGCTTCAGCAGCACCGGCTGGGCGCCGCCTGCCGGGCGGCCCGCGTTCACCTCGACGATCGTCGGGCCGAGTTCGGCGTCGTCGATCAGCTCCAGATGAGCGCAGGTGTTGTCCAGGCCCAGCGCGAGCGCGGCGGCCGTCGCCGCCGCGAACAGCCGTTCGGTGTCCTTTTCGGACAGTTCGAGCGGCGGGCAGACCATGCCCAGCTCGAACTTGCGTTCGTCGATCAGCGGTTTCTCCACCACGGCCACCGGCTCCGCGACACCGTCGCGCACCAGGACGTCGACCGCGTATTCCGGGCCGCGCAGCAGGCCTTCCACAAGGAACACCTTCAGCGGGTCGATCGACCCGACGAGCCGGTGGTACCGGGCGTCCTCCGACAGCGGCAACCGCTCGGCCAGCAGCCGGTACGCCGCCGCCAGTTCGTCCACTGTGGACACCGTACGGACGAGGTTGCTCGCCGCGCCGTTCACCGGTTTGACGATCGCCGGGAGCCCGACCGCCTCGGCCACCGACGCCGCGTCGGCCTCGGCCGAGATCAGCGCGCAGCGCGGCCCCGGCAATCCGGCCGCGGCCAGCGCCTGCCGGACGGCGAACTTGTCGTGCGTCAAGGCGAACACCGACGCCGGGCAGCGGGCGACGCCGAGCAGCTCGGCCGCGCGGGCGACGCTCGCGACGATCCCTTCGGCGGCGGTCACCACCCCGGCCGGGAGCGGGGTCCGTGCCCGGATCGCCGCGGCCACGGATTCCGCGTCACGGACGTCGCCGACGACGATGAAGCCGTCCACCAGGTCGGCCAGCTGCGCGAGCTCGGCCGGTTCCAGGGGCTCGGTGACCAGCTCGGCGCGCAGGCCGGTCGCCCGCACGGCGGCCACGACGTCGGCGATCCACTGTCCGGCGGTTTCCCGGACCACGAACGCGGTGTTCACACATCCTCCAGTTCCAGCTGGACGAGCTTGCTCGCCTCCGCGTGCAGGGCGGCGAGGTCGTCGTGATCGGCGAACCCGGCCACGACGAGGTTGACCGCGTAGGTCTCCTGTTCGTCGGTGAGCACCTGTCCCGGCGAGACGGTGGTGACGACGTCGATCACCTCGGGCAGGTCGGCGATCTCGTCGAGCCCGCCGATCTTCGTCAACCGGCCCGAACCGGCCGCGTAGAGGATCAGCATGCCCAGCGGGATCGGCAGTTTCGCGGGTTCCCGCGCCGGCGGCGGAGCACCGACCGCGAGCGCGGCCAGCTCGGCGAACACGTCGATGCCGGTGCGCAGCTTCGCCAGCAGCGGCATGATCGAACCGGCGGGCCTGCCCGCGTTGACCTCGACGATCGTCGGGCCGCGGTCGGCGTCGTCGATCAGCTCGACGTGAGCACAGGTGTTGTCGAGACCCAGCGCGCGGACGGCAGCGACGGCCGCCGCGGTGACCAGTCCGGCCCGGTCGTCGGCGAGCCCGGCCGGTGGGCACGACAGCGCCAGCTCGAACTTCCGTTCGTCGATCAACGGCTTGTCGAGAATCTCGACCGGCTCGGTTGCCCCGTCACGGACGAGCACGTCCACCGCGTATTCCGGGCCGCTCAAGAACCCTTCCACGAGGAACGTCTTCGCGGGATCGAGTGTCCCCAAGGGACGGTGGTAGCGCGGATCCGCGGACTCGGGCAACCGGGCGGCCAGCAGCTCGTACGCGGCGGCCAGCTCATCCACAGTGGACACGGTGCGGACGAGGTTGCTGCCCGCCCCGTTGACCGGTTTGACGATCGCCGGGAGCCCGACCGCAGCGGCGACGGTCTCCGCTTCGGCGGCCGACGAGATCAGGGCGTACGCGGGCCCTGGCAGACCGGCCGCGGCAAGGGCCTCCCGGACGGCGAACTTGTTCGCGCACAAGGCGAACACCGACGCCGGGCACCGCGCCACCCCGAGCAGTTCCGCGGCATGGGCGGTGCTCGCGATGGCGCCGTCCGAGCCGGTGAAGATCCCGGCCAACGCGCCGCCGTCGATCTCCCGGACCTTCGCCGCGACGGCTTCCGGGTCGTGGACATCGTCGAGGGCGACGATGTCGTCCACCACGCCGTCCAGCGACGCACGCTCGGCCTCGTCCATCGGCGGGGCGAGCAGCACCACACGGTGCCCGGCCGCCCGCATCGACGGCGCGACCTCGCCGACCCAGTGCCCGCGGGCCTCCCTGACCAGCACTGCCGTACTCATGTGGCTTCCTTCCCGGCGAGCTTGCGCTCCCGTTCCTGTGCCCCCACCAGATCGTCGGGCAGCGAATCGGGCACCTCGGTGTCGAACCGGCGCAGCCGCCGCAGCGAGAACCCGCCCAGGTTGATCAGCAACAGGATCAGCGCGAAGACGACGTAGGCGAGCCCGATCCCCCGCGTCTCGCCGGTGCCGAGCACGGCGCCGACCGATCCGGTCAGCGCACCGCCCGGCGCCAGCAGCGGCGAGAACCAGCCGACCGCCAGCGGTGCGAGCACGGCGAACCCGATCGGCAGCGTCGACCAGGTGATCGTCTGGTTGATCGCGAACACCCGGCCGTGGAACCGCTGCGGCACCTTGACCTGCACGAGCGTCGCGTAGATACCCTGCGACACGGCCATCGCGGCGGCCAGGAGGAACACCCCGGCCGCGACCACGATCAGCGACGGGCGAAGGCCCATCACCAGGCTGCCGAGCGCGATCCCGACGTTGCCGGCGAGCACGCCGACCATCCGCCGCTGCCGCGGGCCGCCCCACAGCGCCATCCCGATACCGCCCGCCACCGCGCCGAGAGCCTCGGCGAGCGCCACCTGCGCGACGTCGGTGACCGAACCGAACGACAGCACGAGCGG
The DNA here is from genome assembly GCF_051373225.1 of Amycolatopsis sp. w19. Lineage (NCBI taxonomy): Bacteria > Bacillati > Actinomycetota > Actinomycetes > Pseudonocardiales > Pseudonocardiaceae > Amycolatopsis > Amycolatopsis sp. w19. The sequence continues at coordinate 138,488 of NZ_JBPQFM010000002.1, forward strand.
CGAGACGAGCACCAGCGCGGGAGCGAGGAAGACGTTCGCCAGCGCGAAGTACAGCAACATCGTGCGGAAACCGCGGTGGTTCCACGAGTACCGCAGCCCACCCGCGATCGCCGTCAGCAGCGGCTCGCGCGGGCGCCAGCCCATCATGTCCGGGAACCGCACCAGCAGCAGGCCCACGATCGCGAACACGTAGCTCGCCATGTCCAGGATCAGGATGCCGGACAGTTCGATCGCCGCCAGCAGCCCGGCGGCGAGCACCGGCATCAGCAGCTGGGCGAACCCGTTGGACAGCTGCGCGAGGCCCATCGCGTGTCCGAGGTACTGCTTCGGCACCAGCTGCGCCACCGACGATTGATAGGCGATGCGCTGGAACGAAGAGGCCACCGACCCGAGCGGGATCAGCACGTAGAACAACCACAGCTGGACGTGCCCGGTGACCAGCAGCAACGCCAATATCAGCTGGATCCCGCCCGCGATACCGCTGGCCGCGATCATGATCCGCCGACGGTCACCACGGTCGACCAGCGCGCCCGCCACCGGCAGGACGAGCACGCCGAACAGCAGCGCGAGCGCCCACAGCAGACCGAGGTCGGCGACCGAGCCCGTGCGGGTGTAGAGCCAGATCGGCACCGCGAACGACGTCAGTGCCGAGCCGGTGGAGGACACCAGCTGCCCGATCGTGATCGTGACGAACCGGCCCATACTCGGCCGCACCTCGGGTTTGTCGTCCACGACCGCCCGATGGGTCTCGTGTACCGCCCAGGCCGCGTCCTCGCCGCGGACCCGGACGTCGAGTTCGCCGGGATCGTCCAGCGCCGGATGCACACGCGTGACGATCTCCGCGAGTTCTTCGGCGCGGTAACGCAGGAAGAAGTGCCCGGCCTGGTCGAGCACCACGAGCGCGGTCGTGTCGGTGAGGAACTCCCACTCCCGGTACCGCTCGGCGTAGTAGTCGGTGACCGGATCCTCGGAGCCGACGACCGACACGATCGGCGCGCGCAGTTTGGCCACGCGGGCGTCGAGCAGGCCGCTGAAGTACTCCTCGGCGGCGCGGCTGTCGGCGCGCATGTTCGTGATGATCCGGTCGGCCTGCGCCGGGTCGAGGTCGTCGGTGTCGACGCCCATACCCTTGAGCCAGTTCGAGTAGTACCGGTTGCTGCGCAGCTTCTCCAGCCGGGTGCGCAGCGTGCCCACCGCGCCCTTCATCCGGGCGAACGGGAAGATCGCGCCGATGTAGACGACCTCCAGCTCGCGGCCGCGCTCCTCGAGCAGCCGGGCGACGGCGACGGCGAGCGCGTTGCCGACACCGCAGTGACCGTAGATGGCCAGCGGTCCGTCGATACGGTCGAGGATCTCCTCGGTCAGCCGCTCGACCAGGTCATCGAAGGGCAGGGCTTCCTCGGACAGCCCGACGTCGTGGCCGGGGATGGCGACCGAGTAGAGCGAATGGCCCTCCGGGAGCGCGTCGGCCAAGGGCTGGTAGACGATCGCGCTGCCGCCGCCGTAGGGGAAGCAGACGTAGGTCAGCGTCCGCTGCTTCGCCGGCTTGGTCAGCTCGTACAGCAGGTGCCGTGGCCGGTCGGCGTCGTCACCGTCCATGAAGGACGCCAGTTCGCGGATGGTGCGGTGCTGGAACAGGTCCATGACGCCGACCTGCCCGGCGCCCGCCTTGCCGATCCGCGCCACCACCTGGGTGGCGAGCATCGAATGGCCGCCGAGGTCGAAGAAGTCGTCGTCGACGCCCAGCTCGTCCACCTTGAGCACGTCGCGCCAGATTTCGGCCAGGAGAGTCTCGGCCGGAGTCGACGGTGCCACCAGTTCCTTGGTCGCGTCCCTCGACGCGACCGGCGCGGGAAGTGCCTTGCGGTCGAGTTTGCCGTTCGGGGTGAGCGGCAGCTCGTCGAGCGCGACGAACGACGGCGGGACCATGTAGTCCGGCAGGCTCTGCTTGAGCGCCGTCCGCAGCGTGCCGGGCTCGGCGTCGCCGACGACGTACCCGACCAGCCGCTTGTCCCCCGGCGTGTCCTCGCGGACGATCACCGCGGCGTCGCGCACGCCTGGCTGGGCGCGCAGGGTCGTCTCGATCTCCCCCAGCTCGATGCGGAGACCGCGCAGTTTGACCTGGTGGTCGATCCGGCCGAGGAACGCGATCGTCCCGTCCGGGCGCCAATGCGCGAGGTCGCCCGTGCGATACATCCGTCCACTGTGGAACGGATCGGGCACGAACCGCTCGGCCGTCAGCTCCGGGCGATTGTGGTAGCCCAGGGCCAGGCCGACGCCGGCGATGTGCAGCTCGCCGGGGACACCGACCGGGCAGGGCCGCCCGGCACGGTCGAGCACGTAGATCCGGATGTTCTGGATCGGCGCCCCGATCGGCACCGACGCGACGTCGGCGAGCGCGGCGGGAGTGCAGTGCCAGGAGGTGACGTCGATCGCGGCTTCGGTCGGGCCGTAGAGGTTGTGCAGCTCGCAGCCCGGCAGCCGCCGGGTGAACTCGCGGGCGGCGTCGAGCGGCAGTTCCTCGCCGCTGCACACGACCCGCCGCAACGCCGTGCACGTCTCGACGCCTTGTTCGGCCAGGAAAAGCGTGAGCATCGACGGCACGAAGTGCGCGGTAGTGACGCTTTCCGACGCCAGCAGCTCACGCAGGTACGCGGCGTCCTTGTGGCCGCCGGGTTCGGCGAGCACGAGCCGCGCACCGGTGATCAGCGGCCAGAAGAACTCCCAGACCGACACGTCGAACCCGGCCGGGGTCTTCTGCAGGACCGAATCGGCACCGTCGAGGCGGTACGCGCGCTGCATCCAGTCGAGCCGGTTGACGATGCCGCGGTGACCGTTCGGCACGCCCTTCGGCTGACCGGTCGAGCCCGAGGTGTAGATGACGTACGCCGGATCTTCCGGGCCGGCGAGAGCTTCGGGCGGGGTGACCGGCTGCTCCGCTGTTTCGGAAGGGTCGTCCAGGACGACGACGGTCGCGTCCCCCGGCGGCAGCGTTTCGCGCAACGTCGCCTGCGTCAGCACCACCGGCGCGGCCGCGTCCCGCAGCATGAACGCCAGCCGGTCGGCCGGATACTCCGGGTCGAGCGGGACGTACGCGCCACCGGCTTTCAGCACGCCGAGAAGCGCGACGACCAGCTCGAACGACCGTTCCGCGAACACACCGGTGAGCACGCCCGGTCCGACACCGAGCCCACGCAGCCGGTGCGCGAGCCGGTTGGCCCGCTCGTCCAGCTCGCGGTAGGTCAGCGACGCGCCGCGGAAGGTCACCGCGGGCGCGTCCGGCGTCCGGGCGGCCTGCTCCTCGACGAGCGCGTGCAGCGTGGTCTGCGGGAACTCGGTGGTGGTGTCGTTCCAGCGCTCCAGGACGAGTTCACGCTGCACGTCGTCGAGAATGTCCACTTCGGACAGTCGGCGGCCCGGGTCGGCGACGATCGAACGCAGCAGGGTGACCAGCCGCCCGGCCATCCCGTCGACCGTGTCGGCGGTGAACAGCGCGGTGTTGTACACGAGCTTGCCGATCAGCCCGCGTTCGAGCTCGATCGCGTGGAATTCGAAGTCGAACCGGGTCGCGGGCAGATCCATCGGCAGCCAGCGGAAGTCCACTTCGGACTCGCCCGCCTCGCCCATCCGGCCCATTTCGTAGTTCTGCAGCACGAACATCGCCTGGAACACCGGCGAGCGGCTGACGTCGCGAGGCACGCCGAGCGCGTTCACGAGCCGCTCGAACGGGACGTCGGCGTGCTCGAACGCGTCCAGCACGTGCCGCCGGGTCCGTTCGAGCAGTTCGGCGAACGTCGGGTCGTCCGCCAGCTGGGCACGCAGCGGCAGCATGTTGATGAACATGCCCGCCACGCCCTCCAGCTCGGGCAGGCCGCGCCCGGCCGACGACGAGCCGATCGCGAAGTCCTCCTGGCCGGAGTACCGCGAAAGCAGCACTTGGTAGGCGGCCAGCAGGGTCATGAAGAGGGTGACCCCGTGCTCACGGCTGAGGTCGCCGAGGGCGCGGATGAGATCGCGCTCGACGAAGAACTCGTGGATCGCGCCGTCGAAGCTCTGCTTGGCCGGCCGGGGCCGGTCGGTGGGCAGCTCCAGTGGCTCGACACCGGCGAGCTGGGCCTTCCAGTGCTCCAGCTGCCGGTCGAGTTCGCCGCCGGTGAGCGTGCGGCGCTGCCAGTGCGCGAAGTCGCCGTACCCGATGCTCAGCGCGGGCAGCTCGGCCGTGCCGCCGGTGCTCAGTGCGTGGTACTGCGCGGCGAGGTCGCGCAGCAGCAGGTCGACCGACCAGCCGTCGCCCACGATGTGGTGCGTGCACAGGACCAGCAGGTGTTCTTCGTCGGACACCCGGGCCAGCGTCGCCCGCAGCAGCGGCCCCGTGGCCAGGTCGAACGTCTCGGCAGCGGCGGCGTCGACGGCCGCGCGGGCCGCCTCTTCGCTTCCGGCATCCACTATGGACAGCTCGACGGTGACCGAAGGTTCGATGTGGACGGTCGGCTGTCCGTCGTCCCCTTCCGGGAACCGCATCCGCAGCGCCTCGTGCCGCGCGGGCAGAGTGTCCAAAGCGGACTGGAGCGCAGCGACGTCGAGCCTGCCGGTCAGCCGGATCGGCACCGGGATGTGGTACGACCCGGTGCCCGGCGCGAACTGCTCCATGAACCAGACGCGTTCCTGCTGATACGACAGCGGGACGACGGCATCGGCGGGGCGCGGTGTGATGGTCGCGGCCGGTTCCGCGCGCCGCCGCAGCCGCCGTTCGAGCAGAGCGCGGCGCGCGGCCGCGCTGGTTTCGTCGATCGCGGTCATGAGTTCCCGCCTTCGGCCAGCTGGCGCTGGACCTCTTCGTCGCTGAGCTGGTCGAGATCTTCCTCGAGCCGCCGCTCGATCTCGGCGGCGAGCGCGGCGACGGTGGTGAGGGTGAACAGCCCCCGCACCGGGATGTCGACCTCGATCTGTTTGCGCAGCCGGGCCATCGCGCGGATCGCCAGCAGCGAATTGCCGCCACGGGCGAAGAAGTCGTCGTGCGCGCCGAGGTCGTCGATGCCGAGCAACTCCCCGAGCACCTCGGCGACGAGTTCTTCGGCCGCGGTGCGGGGTGCGACGTACGCCGGTGCCTCATCGGGTTCGGGATCCGGCAGCGCCGCCCGGTCGAGTTTGCCGCTGGCCGCCATCGGCAGCGCGTCGAGCGGCATGAACCGGGTCGGCACCAGGTACTCCGGCAACGTCTTCCGCAGGGCCTCGGCCGCGCCCTCGGTGCTGCCGACGACGTAGCCGACGAGCGTGTCGCCGCGGACCGCCACGGCCGCGTCCCGCACCTCCGGCAGCTCACGCAGCGCCGCTTCGACCTCACCGGGCTCGATACGGTAGCCGCGCAGCTTCACCTGCTCGTCGGTGCGGCCGAGGTAGTCGAGCGTGCCGTCGCGACGCCAGCGGACGAGGTCACCGGTCGCGTACCTCCGGCCGGACGGGCCCTCGACGAACTTTTCGGCGGTCAGGTCCGGCAGGCCGAGGTAGCCACGGGCGAGTTGGCGCCCGGCGACGTACAGCTCGCCCGGGACGCCCGGCGGCACCGGCTGCCCTCGCTCGTCGAGAACGTACGCGCGGGTGCCGGGCACCGGACGGCCGATCGAGACGGGGCCGGACGGCAGCGCGTCCCCGGGTTCGATCCGGTGCACGACGCAGCCGACCGTGGCCTCGGTCGGGCCGTACTCGTTGACGACGAGCGTGCTCGGGTGGCGCTCCCGCCACGGCTGGGCGGCCTCGGCGGTCAGCGCTTCACCACCGAGCACCAGTTCACCCGTCGGGAACAGCTCCTCGGCGAGGATGGCGAGGTGGGTCGGGGTCGCCTTGACGAACGTCGGGCGGCCACCGTCGACGACCGCGCCCCCGGCGGTGAGGGTGCCGAGCAGCGTCGTCACGGTGAGGTCGAACGACGGCGACGTGTGCAGCAACGCCCGCCCGGCCAGACCGGGGTACGCCTCACGCGCCCATGCCAGGTACGCGTCGACGGCCCGGTGCTCGACCTCGACACCCTTGGGCCGTCCGGTCGAACCCGACGTGTAGATGACATAGGCGACATCGCCCGGACCGGCCGCCGGTTCCGGGTCTTCGGTGGCCGCGGCGGACCACTCGGCCGGGTCGTCCAGTGCCAGCGTCTTGGTGTCCACTGTGGACTCACCGGTGACCAGCGCGAACGGGACACCCGCGTCGGCGAGGATCAGCGCCTGCCGGGGACCCGGGTTGGCCGGGTCGAGCGGGACGTAGGCCGCGCCGCTCTTCAGCACCCCGAGCACACCGATAAGCAGATCCGCCGAGTTCGGCACACAGACGCCGACGACGGTGCCGGGACCTGCGCCCAGTTCACGCAGCCGGTGTGCGACACGGTTGGCTCGCGTGTTCAGCTCGGCATACGTCAGGCGGACCCCGCCGAAGTCGACGGCGGGCGCGTCCGGGGTCCGTCGTGCCTGTTCCTCGAACCGGGCGTGCACCGTCTTGGTGTCCGGAGTGGACAGTTCCGTCGGGTTCCACCCGGTCAGGACCAGCTCGCGCTCGGCGTCCGACAGCAGCGGCAGATCCGCGACCGACCCGGCCGGATCGGCCAGCGCCGCGGCGAGCAGCCGCACGTACCGCTCGGCGATGGCTTCGGCGGTCTCGCGGTCGAACAGATCGGTGCGGTAGACGAGCCTGCCGTCCACGGAGGTCAGGTCGATCGCGATGTCGTCCTTCGCGGTGGCCGAACGGATCGGCTCCAGCCCCGAGTCGGGCAGGAAGTTGAACCCCAGCTGGTACAGCGCCTGCACGCCGGGATCGCGTTCGGCCCCGACCGCCTCGGCGACCGCCTGGAACGGCACCTGGCTGTGGTCGATCGCCTCCAGCAACGTGGTCCGGACCCGGCCGACCAGCTCGGTGAACGCGGGCGCGCCCGAGCAGTCGATCCGCACGGCCATCTGGTTGACGAACATGCCGATCAGGTCGGCCAGCTCCGGCAGGTCGCGGCCGGCGACCGGGACGCCGACGACGACGTCGTCCACTCTGGACAGTCGCGACAGGAGCGCCGCGTAACCGGCCAGCAGCACCATGAACGGCGACGCCGACAGCTCCCGGCTCAGCTCGCCGACCCGGTCGATCAGACCGTCCGGGAGGGTGAAATGCACTTGATCACCGGCGAACGTCAGCTCCGACGGCCGAGGCCGGTCGGTGGGCAGGCCGTGCACCGGCGGCAGCCCTGCGAGCTGCTTGCGCCAGTAGTCCAGCTGTTCACTGGACGTTTCGAGCTGCCCGCGCTGCCAGGCCGAGAAGTCCGGGTACTGGATGGCCAGCTCGGGGAGCTTCGGCTCACGACCCTCGAACACGGCGTCGCACGCCTCGCCCAGCTCCGTGCCCAGCACCAGCACCGAGCCGGCGTCGAACACGGTGTGGTGCACGACGAACGTGAGCACCCACTCGTCGTCGGCCGTCCGGCACACCTGGGCCCGCCAAGGCGGCGGCGAGTCGAGCGGGATGGCCCCACGCGAAACCTCGCCGACGAGTTCGGCGAGCCGGGCTTCGCGGGCGTCGGCGGGCAGGTCCCGCAGGTCGTGCACCTCGGGCTCGATCGGCACCTCGGCGTGCACGACCTGCATGAGCGCGCCGCCCTCCATGCGGAACGACGTGCGCAGCGCCTCGTGCCGCCCGACGATGACGCCGAGCGCGGCACGCCACTGCTCCGCGGTCAGCGGGCGGTCGAGCCGCGCCTGGCAGTGCAGGTTGTACACCGGGGACGCCGGGTCGAGCTGGCCGGACAGCCAGATCCGCTCCTGCCCGAACGAGGCCGGGAACGTCCATTCCTTCGTGTCGCTCATGATTTCCTGTTCTCAGTGTCTGTCGAAGGTGGAGTGCTCGCGAGAGGCAAGGCGAAGATGTGCTGCTCGCTCACCGGTGTACCGGCTTCGGATGTTGTGAAAGCCACTTTCGCAACGTTGAACGTTGCGAAAGTGGCTTTCACAACGCCGTCGACCCACCAGCCCGCGCCGAGCCGAGGGGCGTGGGCGACGGAGGTTCGAAAGTGTCGCGAAAGCCACTTTCGCGACGTCTGATGTCCCGAAAGTGGCTTTCGCGACACCGGGGCCGGTGGGCACGCGAGCGACCGGACACGCCGCGTTCGTCTTGTCCTCGATGACAGTCACTTCTCAGCGCTCGAGCTTGGGGATGGTGGTCCGGGCGGATTCGACTGGAGCCTCGGCCTTGCCGGCACGCAGTTCTTCGATGCGCTCGGCCAGAGTGGCCACTGTGGACGCTTCGAACAGCGTCTTCATCGCCAGCCGCGTACCGGTGGCCTTGCGCACCTGGGCGATGAGCTGGATGGCGACCAGCGAGTTGCCGCCGAGGGCGAAGAAGTCGTCGTGCACGCCGATCTTCTCCACGCCGAGCAGCTCGGTCCATTGCCTGGCGATCTCGGCCTCCAGCTCGGTGCGCGGGGCGACGTAGTCGTCCTCCGACACCACCACCGCCGTCTCGCCGGGTTCCTCCAGTTCCTCGGCACTGACCTGACGTTCGATCAGCTCCCGCACCGGCAGGGTGGTGATCACCACGTGCCCGCCGAGGCCGGGGGCCAGCGCCCGGACGAACGCCTCGGCGCCGTCCACCGGCCGGATCCCGGTCGAGGTCCCCGCGCCGTCCACAGTGGACGACGATGTGGTCAGGCCGCCACCGACGGCGTCCTGATCGACCCGGCGCAGCACGAAATCCTCGATCGTGACGAGTACTCGGCCGGTCTCGTCACACAGCGAGAGGTCGGCCGCCACCACCTGGTCGCCGCCCGAGTCGCGGTAGCGCAGATGACTGCGGAAACTCGCCGGGAGCGAGTCGTGCACGACGATCCGGCCGTAACTCATCGGCAGGTAGGTACCGCTCCCCCGGCCGCGGCCGAACGCGGTCGCGACGTCCAGCAGCGCCGGGTGCAGCCCCCACGCGCCCGCGTCACCCGCCGCCGCCTCGGGCGCCGTGATCGTGGCCAGCTCCTCCTCCGCACCGATGCGGTGTTCACGCAACGCCGCCCAGCGCGGGCCGAAGGTGACCATGCTGGTACGGCCGGTGCCGAAGCCGTGCCCGTCGTCGATCGGCTCGGTCCGCCCGGTCACCGCCGCGATGTCCACAGTGGACACCGCCTCGGCGGCGACCCATCCGGCGGATCCGCGCACGTGGGTCCGGCTCGCGCCGGCGACGTGACTGGTCACGGTGAAGTCGTCGCCGTCGAACTCCACGCGGTACTCCGCGGTGGAGCCGTCCGGGACGCCGAAGGGCTCCAGGAACGCGACGTCCCGCAGCTCGACGACGTAGCCGTCACCGGGCTTCGGCAGCGCCGCGGCCACCGCCGCGCGGACGGTCTCCAGGTGTCCTGTGCCCGGGACCACCGGCACCCCGGCGATCCGGTGCTCGTCGAGCAGCCAGTGCGTGGCCGCCGAGACGAGCCCGTGCGCGCCGTCCTCGGTGCGCGTGGTGAGCACGGGGTGCTCGACCGGGCCGAGCGCCCGTGACCGGGTGGTGCGGATCGTGGTCGGCGCGGCCACCTCAGCGGCCATGCCGACCTCGTCCCAGCCACCCCACGCGTGCGAAACCAGCCGCGCCCGCCAGCCGTGGCCTCCCCGCGCGTAGGCGTCGAGGAAGTTGTTGGCGGCGCAGTAGTCGACCTGCCCGATGCCGCCCACCGCCGCGGTGATCGACGAGCACAGCGCGACGAAGTCCATCGGCAGGTCGGCGAACGCCTCGGCCAGCGCCAGTGTCCCGGCGATCTTCGGGGCCAGCACGGCCTCGGCCGCCGCCCGTTCCTTCACCTCCGCGACGCCGCCGCCGGGCAGCCCGGCGGCGTGCACGATCCCGTCGAGACCGCCGAACTCGCGCTCGGCCAGCTCACGCACCTCGCGCAGCCGCGCCGCGTCGGTGACGTCGGCGGCGACGACGTGCACCACCGCGCCCGCGGCCTCCATCCGCCGCACGGCGAGCATCGCGCGCCCGGCGCGGTCGGTGCCGCCGTGCGCGGCGAGGTGCGCGTCCCACTCCGCCCGCGGCGGCAGCCCGGCGCGGGTGAGCAGCACGAGCTTCGCCCGCACCCGGCGGGCGAGGTCCTCGGCGAGCGTGATGCCGATACCGCCGGTCCCGCCCGTGATCAGGTACCGGCCGCCGTCGCGCAGCACCGGCTCGGCGGTCTCGGGCAGGGCGAGCTGGGTGTAGTCCAGCATCCAGCGACGACCGGCCCGCAGCGCGACCTCGGCCGCCGCGTCGGCCGGGCGGAACAGCTCGGCGATGGCATCCTGCACACGATCGGTGTCAATCCGGCGCACCACCGTGCCCGGCACCTCCAGCGGCACCACTCGCGCGATACCGGCGAGGGTCGCGTGCTCGGGCCGGGTCAGGTCGGTGCCGGTGACGTCGGCGGTGCCGGTACTCAGCACGTCGATCCGCACCGGCTCGCCCCACGCCTGGACAAGGTTGAGCACGCTGAAGAACCCGTGGTCCTGGGCGGCCATACCGCGCTCGTCCCCGGCCAGCGTCCAAGCGTGGACGACCCGCTCGGGCCGGGTGGGCAGCGCGGCCACGAGCGCGTCGTAGTCCTCGCGCACCCCGGGCCGGACCGTGAATCCGGTCTTCGTCGCGGCGAAGCCGTCGCCGGGGCGCACCTCGGTGACCGCCACCCCCGCGTCGCGCAGCAGACCGGGCAGGACGTCGTCGGCGGCGAAGACGAGGGCATTCGCGAAGGGCTCGCGTCTCAGATCCGGTTCCGCCTGCCGCCACGCCGGGACCGCGAACCACTCGGACAACGGCAGCGGACCGGTCGACCGCACGGGCTGGACGGCCGTCGCCGGGTCCGGGTCGACCCAGTACCGCTTGCGCGCGTACGGATAGCCGGGCAACGGGACCCGGTTGCCGGGCGCACCGAACGTCCGTGGCTCCAGGGAAACCCCGTTCGTCCACAAGAGACCGGCCGCGCCGTACAGCGTTTCGACGTCGCCGATGCGCTCGGTCCGGCCGGGCAGGCTCGGCTGCGGCGCGGGCATACCCTTCGGCACCTGGCCCCGGGACAGCCCGGACAGCTGATGCCCCGGCCCGCATTCGACGAGCGCCCAGCGGCCGCCGCGCGCGAACAGGTTCTTGACGCAGTCGCCGAACCGGACGGCCTGACGCAGGTGGGAGGCCCAGTAGGCCGGGTCGGTGGCCTGGGCGTCGGTGATCCAATCGCCGGTGACGTTCGACAGGAACGGCCGCGTGGGCGCGGTGCGGGTGACGGCGGTGACGGCCGCGGTGAACTCGGCGAGGATCGGATCCATCATCGGCGAGTGGAACGCGTGCGAGGTCACCAGTTCGCGGCACTGCACGCCGCTGGACTTGAGCGTCGCCGCGAAATCCGCGACCGCGTCCGATGGTCCCGCGACGACACACGTGCCGGGCCCGTTCACCCCGGCGATCGCGAGGGTGTCCGGCAGCCGCGAGGCGACGCTCTCCTCGTCGAGCTGGGCGGCCAGCATCGCCCCGGCGGGCATCGACTGCATGAGGCGGCCGCGCGTGGCGACCAGGTTCAGCGCGTCCGGCAGGGTGAAGACCCCGGCGACGGTGGCGGCGACGTACTCGCCGACCGAGTGGCCGATCATCGCCGCGGGCCGCACTCCCCAGCTCTGCCACAGTTTCGCCAGCGCGTACTCGACGACGAACAGCGCGGGCTGGGTCACGCGGGTTTCCCGCAGCGCCTGCTCGCCACCGGGCCGGAAGATCAGGTCGCGGAGCTCCGGCAGCTCGGTTTCGAGCAGCCGCAGGCATTCGTCGACGGCCGCGGCGAACACCGGCTCGGCGTCGTACAGTTCGGCGCCCATCCCGGCGTACTGGGAACCCTGCCCGGGGAAGAGGAACGCGACGTTCGTCTCCCCGGCTTGTGCGGACACGAGGCGCCGGGAGTCGCGCAGCCCGTCGACCGCGTCCTCCGGGTCACGGGCGACGACGACCGCGCGGTGCGGGTACTCGGTGCGTCCGGCGGCCAGGGTGTACGCCACGTCGGCGAGGTCGAGGTCGATGTCCCCGGCCAGCCGCTCGGCGAGCTGGTCGACCGCGGCCGAGAGCGCCTCCGTGGTGTTGGCCGAAATCCGCAGCAGATGCGCGGGATGCGGCGTCCGGGACCGCTGCGGGCTCGGCGCCTCCTCCAGCACGACGTGCGCGTTGGTGCCGCCGACACCGAACGAGCTGACGCCCGCCCGCCGCGGCACCCGGTCCGCCTCCCACTTCGTCACCTCGCGGGCCGGATAGAACGGGCTCGCCGGGAAGTCGATACCGGGGTTGGGTTCGTGGTAGTTGATGGTCGGCGGGATCAGCCCGTGCTCCATGACGAGCACGGCCTTGATCAGCGAGACCACGCCCGCCGCCTGCGACAAGTGGCCGATGTTGGACTTCACCGAGCCGATCGCGCACCAGCCGGTGTCCGCGATCCCGTTTCCGTACACAGTGGACAGTGCGGTGATCTCGATCGGGTCGCCCAGCGCGGTGCCGGTGCCGTGCGCCTCGACGTAGCCGATGGTGCGCGGATCGACCCCGGCCATGCCGACGGCCTGTGCGACCGCTTCCGTCTGCCCGGACACGCTGGGCGCGGAGAAACCGACCTTGGTGGCGCCGTCGTTGTTGATCGCGTTGCCGAGCACGACACCCCGGATGTGGTCGCCGTCCTCGATCGCCTGCGACAGCCGCTTCACCAGCACGACCCCGACGCCGCTGCTCCAGACCGTGCCGTTGGCGTCCGCGTCGAACGCGCGCACGTGGCCGTCCGGCGAGGTGAAGCCGTCGACGCCCATGTAGCCGACACCGTGCGGCATCTCCACGTTGACGCCGCCGGCCAGCGCCATGTCGCACTCGCCGTTGCGCAGCGCCTCGCAGGCGAGGTGCACCGCGACCAGGGACGTCGAGCAGGCGGTGAACACCGCGAGGCTCGGGCCGCGCAGGTTGAGCTTGTACGACACCGACGTCGTCAGGTAGCTCGGCTGGTTACCGGTCGAAATGCCGATCCCGCCGTGCTGAGAGGCGAGGAGCCGCTCGTTGCGCAGCAGGTTCTCCGTCAGGTAGCCGGTGCCCCCGGAGCCGCCGTAGACGCCGATCGCGCCGTCGAAGCGGGCGGGGTCGTAGCCCGCGTCGGTCAGCGCGGCGTGGCACGACTGGAGGAACAGCCGGTGCTGCGGGTCGGTGATCTCGGCCTCGCGGCTGGTCATGCCGAACAGTTCCGCGTCGAACTCGTCGAAGCCGTCGACCACGGCGGTGGCGTTCACCCAGCTCGGATCGTCCACTGTGTCCGGTGCGGCGCCGCGGGCGATCATCTCCTCGCGGGTGGCGGGCACGATCGACTCGACGCCGTCGACGAGGTTGCGCCAGAACTGCCGCGCGTCACGCGCGCCGGGCACGCGTACGTCCAGTCCGACGATCGCGATGGGTTCGGCTCCGGGATCGCCGGTGCCGGTTTCGGGGAGGTGGGTCACGGTGGTGCTCCTATCAGGGGCCGGCCGGTCCGGCCGGTCCGGCGGTGCGACGGGGTCTTCTGGTCTGGGTGCGGCCGCGGCGGGCGGCGACGCGTTCGGCGGCACGAGCCAATTCCGGGCTGGCGGCGCCATCGGAGTGCAGGTGCGCGGCGAGGGCGCGGACGGTGGGATGCGTGAACAGGTCGACCATCGGGATCCGGCGGGCGAGCCGAGCGGTGACCTGGGCGTGCACCTTGGCGAGGGCGAGCGAATGCCCGCCCACGTCGAAGAAGTTGTCGGTGTGCCCGACTTCGGCGACGCCGAGGACGTCGCACCAGGCCCGAGCGATCACGGCCTCGGTCGCCGCGAGCGCCACCGGGTCCGCCGCGACCGGCACCGGCCGTGCCCTGGCGCGGGTCGCCGCGGCCGGAGCGGCGGTGCGGACACCCGCTCTCGGCAGTTCCGGCACACTCGTCCCGACCGGCGCGTCCGGCGCCGCGGCCAGCGCGCCGAGCAGGGCGACGTAGTCCTCGGCGAGGCCGGCCATCCTGGTGTGGTCGAACAGATCCGGGTTGTACAGCAGTTCGACGCCGTCGTCGTGGACGTACACCGTGAGGTCGAACGGCGACCCCGGCTTGTCGACCGGCAGCCACGCCGAAGCCACGCCGGGCAGGTCGAGCCGCGGCTCGGCGAAGTTCAGGACGTTGAACATCACCTGCACGAGCGGGGCGTGCGCGGGATCGCGGGGCACGCCGAGCGCCTCGACGAGCCGCTCGACCGGCGCGGCAGGATGCGCGGTCGCGGCGAGGAGTTCCGCGCCGCCGTCGCGGACGTGCGTGGTGAAGTCCGCGGTGTCGTCGGCCCTCAGCCGCACCGGAACGATGTCCACGAAGAACCCCGCGACGTCTTGGCTTTCGGCGAGTTGCCGGTCCGCGACGACCGTGGCGACCAGGTGGTCGGCCGCGCCGGTGAGCCGCCGCAGCAGCTGCCCGAACGCGGCGAGCAGCACCCCGGCGCGCGTCGTGCCGGTGCGGGCGGCCAGCGCCCGCACCGATTCGGCGGCACCGTCCGGAAAGGACTGACGCAGGCTCGCGCCCCGGTAGGTCTGCACGGCCGGGCGCGGCCGATCACGCGGAAGGTCCACTGTGGCCGGAGCACCGGTCAGATGTTCTTTCCACCACGCGACATCCACGGCCTCGCGGCGTTCGTCGCGTCCGGCCCGCCACACCGCGTAGTCCGCATAGGACGCCACCGGCGGCGGCAGCGGCTCGCCCCGGTAGGCCGCCGACAGGTCGGCGCACAACAGATCCTGCGACCAGCCGTCGAACACCGCGTGATGCAGCGTGAAGCCGAGTACGTGCTCCGTCTCGCCGAGCCGGTAGAGCCGCACACGCCAGGGAGCCTCACGGTCGAGGTGCACCGGCGTCGCGGCGTCGGCGGCCAGCCGGGCCCGCAGACCGTCCTCGGTCACCGGCGCCACCGGCAGCGGAACGTCCGACGGCGGCAGGCGATCCGCCACCGGCGCGCCGTCGACGGCGCGGATCCGCCACCGGAGCACGTCGTGCCGATCGGCGACCGCGCTCAAGGCGTGGCGCAGCGCGTCGACGTCCAGCGCGCCGGTCAGCCGGAACGCCATCGCGATGTTGTACGGCGCGGCGTCCGGGGCGAGCTGGTCGAGGAACCACATCCGCCGCTGCTGCGGGGACAGTGTGGGCGCGTGCCCGGTGGTCAGCCCCGGCCCGGTCAGCGGCGACGCGGCCGCGACCCGCCGGGTCAGCTCGTCGAGCGTGCCCCCGGCCAGGACGTCCTCCGTGGCGACGTCGGCGGCCAGCTCCGTCCGCAGCGCCGCGACCAGGCGCATCGCGGCGATCGAGTTCCCGCCCGAGGCCAGGAAATCCGTCCCCGCGCCGTCGCCGAGCACCCGCCGCCAGATGGCCGCGACCGCGCGTTCGGCCGGGGTGCCGAGCGGCCCGAGGTCCTGTTGGCCCTCCAGCACCGCCTCGGCCAGGCCGCGCAGCGCGGGCCGGTCGATCTTGCCGGTGAGCGGGTTGACCGGCAGGCGGTCGAGCACCCGGACCGCGGCCGGGCGCATCGCCGCGGTGAGCCGGTCACGGCCGAGTTCGTCCACATCGGACGGTGCGGAAGCCGGTGCCACGAAGGCGACCAGCCGGGTGCCCGCCGGTCCGGGAACGGCCGTCACGGCGGCGGCGTCGACGTCCGGATGGGTCGTGAGCGCGGCCTCCACCTCGCCCAGCTCGATCCGCTGACCGCGGACCTTCACCTGACGGTCGGCGCGCCCGGCGAACTCGAGCCGCCCGTCGGGCAGCTGGCGGGCCAGGTCTCCGGTGCGGTAGAGCCGCTCCCCCGGCGTGATCGGGTCGTCGACGAACTTCGCCGCGGTCAGCTCCGGGTTGCCGAGGTAGCCGAGCGCGAGGCCCGGGCCGCCGATGAGCAGCTCGCCGACTTCGCCGGGCGCGACCGGCCGCAGCTCGGCGTCCACGACGTACGCCCGGTGGTTCGGCGTCGGACGGCCGAGCGGCAACGGGTCGGCGGGGATGCCGGTGACCTCGTCGGTGACGACCACGACCGTGGTCTCGGTCGGCCCGTAGGCGTTGAAGAACCGCCGTCCCGGCAGCCAGCGCGCGGCGAGTTCCGCGGGTACCGGCTCGCCACCGCAGGCGATGACACGCCAGCCGGGGACGGCCGCGGGGTCCACCATGGACAGCAGTGTCGGCGTGACGAAGCCCCACTCGACGTCGTGCTCGATGAGGAACCGCCGCAGCCGTTCGGGGTCCGCCCGGTCGGCGACCCCGGTGAGCTGCACCGATCCGCCGTTCGTCAGCGGGACGAACACGTCCATGGTGAAGGCGTCGAAGGCGAGCGAAGAGATGCCGAGCGCGCGGGCGCCGGGCCTGATCCCGAGGGCGGCGGCGAACCCGGTCACGAACGCGACCACGTTGCGGTGACTGGTCAGCACGCCCTTGGGACGGCCGGTGGAGCCGGAGGTGTAGAGGACGTGGACGAGGTCGTCCGGCCCGGCGGGGCACTCGACGGGTTCCTCGACGGGCGGGGGCACGTCGAGCGCCTCGATGCCCACCGTGGCACCGAATTCGGTCCGTGCGCGGTCGCCGACGACGAGGGAGACCTCGGCGTCCGCGGCGATTTCGGCCAGCCGCGCCTTCGGGCCGCCCGGTTCGAGCGGTACGTAGGCGGCCCCGGACAGCAGCACCCCCACGACTGTCGAGATCAGCTCCGGGCGCCGGTCTGCGCAGACGCCGACGCGGGTGCCCGGCCCGGCACCCCGGGACCACAGCAGCCGCGCGACGCCGGTCGCCGACGCGACCAGTTCGCGGTAGGTCAGCCGGGCGTCCCCTTGCCGGACGGCGACGGCGTCGGGGGTGCGCGCGGCCTGGGCGAGGATCAGGCCGGTGAGCGTGGTGTCCGGATAGGACAGTGGTGGGCCGTGGCCACCCACGACGGGCAAGGTGTCGGTCACCGGGGGGTCTCCTGGTCGGTTGTGTGCTGACGCGGTGGGTCGATCCAGTGCCGCTCCCGCTGGAACGGATAACCCGGCAAGGGGACGCGGCCGGGATCGCCGTCCGCCGCCCACTCGACGTCGCCGCCCCCGGCCCACTGAACGGCCAGGTCCCGCTCTGCCCCGGCGGGGCCTTCGACGTCGGTTCCGTTCGCCAGCACCGCGTCGAGCGCGGCGACCGCCGACTCGACCGAATCCGCCACCACGGCGGCCCGGCACGCGAACGCCCGGCGGACCGAAAGCGTGTACGCCGTGTCCCCGAGGTCCGGCGCGTCCGTGGAGAGCCGGTCGCGCAGCCGGGAAACCGCCTCGCGCAACGCCTTCGAGTCGCGCGCGGACACCGGCAGGACGAACGGCCCGCTCGCCTCCGGCCGTGGTTGCCCGGCGGGGGCCTCCTCCACGATCACGTGCACGTTCGTGCCGCCCATGCCGAACGAGCTGACCCCGGCCACCCGCCGCTCACGGTCGGGCCAGTCGGCGGCCTTCGCCGGGACGTACCAGGGGCCGCCCGCCAGATCGACCTCCGGATGCGGGGCCGTGAAGTGCAGGTTCGGCGGGATGACACCGTGCCGCACGGACAACACGGCCTTGATCAGCCCGGCGATACCGGACGCCGCGTCGAGGTGCCCGATGTTCGTCTTCACCGAACCCAGCGCACACGTTTCCGGCGACACGTCCCGGTAGACGCGGTTGAGCGCGGCCACCTCGATCGCGTCGCCCAGCGGAGTGCCGCTGCCGTGGGCTTCGAGGAGCGCGACCTCCTCCGGGGCGACGTCCGCGAGGGCCAGCGCCTCGGCCACCGCGGCGGCCTGCCCGGCCGGTCCCGGCACGGCGTAACCCGCGCGGTCCGGGCCGTCGTTCGTGATCGCCCAGCCGGGCAGCACGGCGTAGATGTGGTCGCGGTCGGCGACGGCGTCCGCCAGCCGCCGAAGCACGACGGCCCCGGCGCCCGAGCCGAATCCGGCACCCGCCGCGGCGACGTCGAACGCGCGGCACCGGCCGTCCGGCGACACGAGCCCGCCACTGCGATAGCGCGGCCACGTCACGCTCGCCCCGCCGGCCAGCGCGACGTCGCACCGGTAGTCGAGGAGGCTCTGCGCGGCCAGCGCCACCGCCGCGAGCGAACTGGAGCACGCGCTCTGCACGGCCACCGCCGGCCCGGTCAGCCCGAGCCGGTAGGCGACCTGTCCCGGCAGGTGGTCGGCGAGCTGGCGGCCGGGCAGCCGCCCCTCCCAGTCGTCCGGGTCGACGTCGCCGGTCACCGCCGGGTTGCCGAACAGGTGGAACAGGAAGTACCGGTTCACCGAGGTGCTCGTGAACACGCCGACCGGCCCGGTCTCGGCGGCGGGGTCGCGGCCCGCGTCCTCCAGCGCCTGCCAGGCGGTTTCGAGGAACAGCCGGTGCTGCGGGTCGGTCCGCGCGGCTTCGTCTGCGGTGAATCCGAAGAAGTCGGCGTCGAAGTCTTCGACACCCTCGATCCGCCCGCCCGCACGCACGTACGCCGGGTCGGCACGCAGGCCCGGTCCGATACCCACCGCCGCCAGCTCGTCGTCGGTGTAGTCGTGGATCGAGTCGACGCCCGCGCAGAGGTTCCACCAGAACGACGCGGCGTCCGGCGCGCCGGGGAACCGGCAGGCCAGCCCGACGACGGCGATGAGATCCCCGGTCTGCTCCTCCGCGGTGACCGGCGGCTGAGTGTCCGAAGTGGACTCCGTGAACCAGGCGGCCTGCCCGGCGATCGTCGTACGCTCGAACAGCGCGAGAAGCGGGACGTCCACGCCGAATTCGTCGGCCAGCCCCGCCTGCACGCGGCCGAGCCGCAACGAGTCGCCACCGGCGTCGAAGAACGCCTCGGTACGCCCGACCCGGTCACGGCCCAGGACGGCGCACCAGATCCGGTGCACGCGTTCCTCGTCCGGGGTCAGCCGCTCGGCCGGGACGGTCGCGGCCGCCCGCGGGTCCGGCAGGGCCAGTTCGTCGAGTTTCCCGGTGACGGTCAGCGGAAAACCGTCCAGCACCGCGACGGCGGCGGGGACCGAGTAGGCGGGCAGGACGTCCGCCAGCGCGGCCCGCAAGGTCCGGCCGTCCGGACGCGGGCCGTCCGCGGTCACGTAGGCGAGCAGGTCGCCGTCGCGCACGATCGCGCGGGCCTCGGCCACGCCGGGCTGTTCGGCGAGGCGGGCCTCGATCTCGGTCAGCTCGACCCGGAAACCGCGGATCTTGACCTGCCGGTCGAGCCTGCCGAGGCAGACGAGGTTCCCGTCCGGCAGCCGCCGCCCGAGGTCACCGGTCCGGTAGCGGCGGCCGCCGTCGGCAGTCACTCCGAACGCCGGGCTCGGCTGGTCGAGGTAGCCCTCGACGAGGTGCCGCCCGCGCACTTCGAGTTCACCGCTGTCCAGCACGGTGAGCGTGAACCCGGGCAGCGCGCGCCCGATCGGCAGTGGCCCGTCGGCGTCCGGGCCCAGCTCGGCGGCGGTCGTCCGGTAGTGCGCCGCGAAGGTCACCTCGGTGGCGCCGTAACCGTTGACGAACACGCAGTCCGGCGCGAACCGGCCGCGGCGGACGTCGGCGTGGGTCGCCTGCTCGCCGCCGAGCAGCACGGTCCGCACGGACGGGAGGCCGGTCTCGCCGAGGACGTCGAGCAGGTGCCGGTAGACCGTCGGCGTCGAGTGGTAGACGGTCACTTCGTGCCTGGCCAGCTCGCGCGCGGCGTGGGCGAGACCGTGCGCGCGCAGGTCGACCGGCACGAGCGCGGCGCCGGTGAGCAGGGCGGGGTAAAGGTCCGGGATCGCCGCGTCGAAGCCGAACGACGCGAGCAGGCTGAGCCGGTCGGCCGCGGTGATACCGAGCGCGGTGATCTGGTTGTCGACGACGTGCAGGAGATTGCGGTGGGTCTGCGCGACGGCCTTCGGCCTGCCGGTGGACCCGGAGGTGAACAGCACGTACGCCGGACCGTCCGGATCGGTTTCGGGAACCGGGAGCGGCGCGGTCTCCGTGCCCGAGCGCACGAGCCGCGCGGATGCGTTACTGCACAAGGACTCCGCGAGCTCGACGTACTCGGGATCCGCGAGTACGGCGGTCACCCGCGCGGCCGCGAGCTGGTACGCGAGACGTTCCCGGGGAAAGGTCGGGTCCAGCGGGACGTAGGTGCAGCCCGCGGCGAGGGTGCCGAGGATCGCCGCGATCGCGGCGCTGCCGTGCCCGGTGACGAGCCCGACCCGCTCCCCCGGCCGGACACCGGCGTCGCGCAACCGCAGCGCGCGGCCGCCCGCGAACCCGGCGAGCCGGGCGTAGGTGAGCCCGGCGCCGTGCTCGAAAACCGCGATCCGGTCGGGCGATTTCCGGACGTGCACATCGAATCGGCTGACGCAGCCGGCTTCTCTCATCGGGCGTCGAGCAGTCGCTCCGAGGCTTTTCGGGCGCACGACAACAACGGCGTGGACTTCATCTTGCTCCCCAGTGACCATGCAGGTGAAGAATTACGCAAGGTTAAGACGATCCGCCGCGACGAGGAATACGATTTCCGCCGATTTGGGCCGAATGGCGCACTGATCTTGGACCACAAGACGCAGCTAGCCGCGTCTTCCAGCTCAATCGGCGACCTTGACGATCTTCACGGCCCATCCCTTCGGCCACCATCGACACTCGGTCGACTACTTTCGGTAATGTGTCGGACATTAACCGACACCGTGCCGCGGAATGCATTCACCAAAACAAAGTGAACAATTTTCCACAATCGATTCAGAAATATCATTCATGATCGCGCGAGACAGACTTACACCTGCCGCGACGTTGCACCCACCCGAGAGCGCTCGCCCGCCCTCCCCCGCGAAGCCAGGTCAAGGTGTCCGTTTTGCGCATTTTTGCGCAAGCAAGGCAGACATGGCGTGTTGCGAAAGCCACTTTCGCAACGTTGAAGGTTGCGAAAGTGGCTTTCGCAACACCCGCGGCGGAGAGCGGCGAGAGACCACCTCACCGAACGTGTTGCGTCCCCCATCGGCCTCCTATTTGAGGGGCAAGGCAAACGTGGCGTGTTCGTGAGCGAGGCCTCCGCCGGGGTGAAAGCTCCCTTCGCCGCGTCCGACGCGGCCAAGGGAGCCCCCGGCCCGGGGTCGTGAGTGGCGAGACGGTTCCCTTTGAGGGGTAAGGCGAACGTGTCGTGGTCGCGGACGAGTCGATGATGGGGTGAAGGCTCCCTTCACCGCGTCTAATGCGGTGAAGGGAGCCTTCACCCCGGTCACTCACCCGCCCCGGCCACCTCGCCGCCGGCGCCTGCGTCGCGAAAGCCACTTCCGCGACGCCAGATGACTCGAAAGTGGCTTTCGCGACACGTTCGACACGCGGAAAACCCGCGAAGACCAGGCAGGAGGCCTTCACGGACCGGCGGAGCGCGGCACCCCACGCCACCTTTGACCTACCCCACAATATGCCAGATTCGCTCGCCAGAGCATGTCGTTTGTGGACACTCGACCGCCTGCCGACGCGGCGACGGAACCGCCCGCGCCTCCCGCGAGTCCCAGTTGAGAACTGGACGCACAACGACTACAAGGGACTGAATGAAGACGCTACTCAAGAAGGCGACGATCACCGCCGCGGCGAGCACACTGCTGCTCGGCCTCACCATGGTGGGCACCGCCTCCGCTGAGGCCGCGGCCATCACCTGTGACTCGAAGTCCAGCGGTAAGGACGGGCCCTTCTACCGTGGGGAATCCGCCTCCTACGCCTACGACAACCGCTTCAGCAAGAGTCACCCCATCCCCGCGTTGGAGACCAACATCCCGCAGGGCACGGCGACCTGGTCGAACTGGGACGGGTCGAACGACCTGATCCTGGTCACCTCGTACGAGTCGGGTCACCGCAGCGCGATCATCATCGGCATCGACGCCAAGACCGGCAAGCAGGTCGGCCAGGCGCTGCTCGCGTACTCGCACGTCGGCGGGATCGCCGTGTTCGAGAAGCAGGGCTGGGCGTTCGTGTCGGGCAAGGGCGACACGATCCGCAAGTATTCGCTGGCGAAGCTCAAGAACGCGATCAAGAAGTCGCTGCCCATCGAGCAGGAGGGAAAGGCGCAGACCGTCTACGCCTCCTCGTTCCTCACCAGCCACGGCCCGACCAACACCTTGTGGGCAGGCAAGTTCGAGGACGCCAAGCGCGGCCTGATGCACTCGTACACCGTCGGTGCCGACGGCAAACTCGGCTACCGGCCGGGGTCGTGGGAGGTGCCGACGAAGACGCAGGGCCTCATCGTGACCAAGGACCTGTTCATCTACAGCACTTCGCACGGCAGGAACAACCGCAGCAACATCTACGTCGTCCGGCGCGGTGCCGGCGACAAGGACCTGGACACGGCCAAGAAGCACTGCTTCCGCGCGCCGAGCATGTCCGAGGGGCTGACGGTCTACGGCAGCAACGTCTACCTGGCGTTCGAGTCCGGCGCGCACTACTACAGCAAGGCCGCGGACAAGCCGAGGAACATCATCTCGAACCTGCACAAGGCGCCACTGTCCTCTTTGGAGCAACTCGCGCCCCGATGACGGATCGCGGTGAACGGGCGAGGACGGTCTCATCACCGTCCTCGCCCGTTCGTCACGCCACGCTGCTCGCCTGCTGCTCGGCGATCCAGTCCCGGTACACCGTCACATCGGTCCAGATGCCCAGGCCGCTGGCGCATTTCGGGTCCGCGTCGCCGTCGCGGCTGGTGGCACCCACCAGTTCCCACTCACCCGGCCTGCCCTTGATCTGCGGCCCGCCCGAGTCGCCGTAGCAGCCCATCGCGTCCGGCGTGTCGGAACCGGTGCAGATCTCCTTGCCCGTGGCCAGATTGCGGCACTCCTCCGCCGGCCTGACCTTGGTGTCCAGCTCCTGGAGGATCTCCGGCGCCCCGCAGGTCTGGTCGGCGCAGTGCTCACCCCAGCCGAGGATCCGGGTCGCCGTCCCCGCGCCGCCCACCGCCCCGGCGATCTTGATCGGCTTCTCGGTCACCGGTTTGTCCAACCGCACCAACGCGATGTCCCCGCCCGGCGGGTTCTGCCCGACGAAGTCCGGATGCACGATGATCCGGCTGACGCCGGTCTCGGTGCCCCCGCTGTTGTGCTGCCGCGCCCCGATCCTGGTCCTGATCTCCCCCGGCTGCGCCCCCTTCACGCAATGCGCCGCGGTCACCACCCAGTTCTCGCTGATCAGCGAACCACCGCAGAAATGGTTGCCGCCCTGCTGCAGCGACACCATGAACGAGTAGTCCTCGGTCGCGTCGTGCCCGCCGATGACGAAGGGCGTCGGCCCGCCGGCCGCCGAGGCGACCCCCGGGATCAGCATCGCTCCCGCCGCGGCCAGTCCGACCGCCAGTACCCCTGTTTTGCGAAGCATTATCGCGATCTCCCCGTAGACGACGAATTACCGACAGTCGTCACACTATGGGGCGAAGATCATGACTGGATCGGCTCATCGGCCGGGTCGACATCGGCCGAATGGCCGACCCAGCGTGACCGCGCCACACGATGGGTGTCCCGGTCGGCGTCCGCTCCTTCGGCCGTAACCGGCTTGTCACGGGCATCGGAGTCGGTACGGTGCTGGGGACGAAGGGGTTCCGCCGGCCGATGCGTTGTGAGGTGTGGGGTGTCCGTGCAGAGTGAACGGGTTCCAGAGGGTGTCGACGTCCGCTTGCCCAGTGCGGCCCGGGTCTACGACTGGCTGCTCGGCGGCAGCCACAACTTCGACGCCGACCGCGCCGTCGGGGAGAAGGTCGTGGCCGTCCTGCCGTCCGGACGCCGGGTCGCCGCGTCCAACCGGGCGTTCCTCCGCCGTGCCGTGCGGTACATGGTCGACCAGGGCATCACCCAGTTCCTCGATCTGGGCTCCGGCATCCCGACCGTCGGCAACGTGCACGAGATCGCGCAGGACATGGACCCCGGCTGCAAGGTGGTCTACGTCGACTACGACAAGGTCGCCGTCGCCCACAGCCGCCTCATCCTCGACGGGAACCCGAACGCCGCCGTCGTCGAGGCGGACCTCTGCCGGCCCGGGGACGTGCTGAACTCCGCTGCGGCGCAAGGGATGCTGGACTTCGACCGGCCGATCGGGCTGCTCATGGTGGCCGTCTTCCATTTCATCCCGGACAGTCTGCGCCCCGCTGAAATCGTCGCCCGCTACCGCGAAACGCTGCCGAGCGGCAGTCTGGTCGCGCTGTCGCATCTGACCGCCGATCACGCGCCCGAGGCGATGGCGGCGGTCACCGAGGCGATGAAGAACAGCCGAGACCCCATGTATTTCCGCCCCTACGCCGAGGTCACCGCCCTCTTCGACGGGCTGGACCTGGTCGAGCCCGGTGTCGTGAGCGCGCCGCTGTGGCATGCGGAACCGGGCCTCCGCGACGTCGAGCCGGACGACGTCTACGCCGGGGTCGGACGCAAAGCCTGAGCGTCCGACCCCGCCGCTCCTCCGGGCTCAGCCGACGGCGACCTCCGCGAGTGGCACCGAGGTGTCGGCGAGCCGGTCGGGGTCCACCGGCCGTCCGCCGCGGATCAAGGCCTTGATCGGGTCGCCGACGTCCCAGACGTTGACGTTCATCCCTGCCAGCACCCGGTCTTCCTTGAGCCAGAAGGCGATGAACTCCCGGGCCTGGACGTCGCCGCGGAAGACGACACGGTCGTGACCGGCGTTGTGGCCGAGGTACTCCATCCCGAGGTCGTACTGGTCGGTGAAGAAATACGGGAGTTCGTCGTAGGTTTCGTCCTTGCCGAGCATCCCGGCGGCCGCGACTGCGGGCTGTTTGAGCGCGTTCGCCCAGTGCTCCACCCGGACCCGGCCGAGGAACGGGTGATCGGCGTTGGCGACGTCCCCTGCGGCGAAGATGTCCGGGTCGCTGGTGCACAGGTGGGCGTCGACGCGGACGCCGTTGTCCACCGTCAGCCCGGCGGCTTCGGCCAGCGCGGTGTTCGGGATCGCGCCGATCCCGACGAGGACGGCGTCGGCATCGACGCGGGTGCCGTCGGCGAGACTGACGTGCTTCGCGCCCGTTCCGGCCACCTTGGCCCCGAGCCGCAGGTCGACGCCATGCATGGTGTGCAGGTCCGCGAACACCTTGGCCGCGTCGGGCCCCAGCACGGGCAGCAGTGGCAGCTCGAGTGCTTCGAGCACCGTCACGTCGAGACCGGCCTGCCTGGCCGCCGCCGCGACCTCGAGACCGATCCACCCCGCGCCGACCACGGCGAGCCGGGACCCCGCCGCCAGCACCTGCCGCAGCCGCTCGGAGTCGCCGAGGCGGCGCAGCGTGAGCGCGCCCTCCATACCCGGCAGGACGCGAGGTTCGGCACCCGTCGCCAGCAGAAGCTTGGTGTAGCCGACCCGGGTGCCGTCGGCGAGCTGGACCTCGTGGGCCGCCCGGTGGATCGCGGTCACGCGGGCGCCGAGCCGCAGGTCGATCTCGTGGCCGGAGTACCAACCCTCGTCGTGCACGAAGGCACTGTCGGCTTTTCCGGTGAGCATGTCCTTCGAGAGCGGCGGCCGCTCGTACGGACGCTGCTCCTCGTCGCCGAGCAGCACGATCCGCCCGTCGAATCCGTTGTCACGTAAGGCTTCCGCGGCCTTCGCACCGGCAAGGCCGGCACCGATGATCACAAACGTCGGCGATTCCACTTATCCGCTCCTCGATGGTCGGGTCAGGAGGTCGGCTGCCGCCGTCGCCCAGGGCCGCGAGCAGCACTTCTTTTCGCCAATGAAGTTTGGTCTTATTATCGTCGGCGGTCAAGTCCGCACGGGCACTGTGTGGATTTCTGGTCATCCAACGCCCCAAAATCCACACAGTCGATGTCGGTCTCAACGCGGTAACCGGTGACCTGTCGAGTTACCGTCGACCCGTTCGTCATCCTCTTCGACAGAGCGACACCGGCGAGTGGAGGACATGTGCTGTACATGCTGCTGATCTACAACTGCGATCGCCCGGAGCCGCAGGACCCGCGTTTCCCCGAGGCGCTGGCCCGGGTGAACGCGTTCGCCGACGAGTGCCGCCGCCGCGGCGCCTTCGTGTCCGGGCATCCGCTGCAGGGCGAGCACACCGCGACCACGGTCAGGGTCCGCGAGGGCAAGACGCTCGTCACCGACGGCCCGTTCCCCGAAACCCACGAACACCTCGGCGGCACCTACGTGCTCGACTGTCCCGGTCTCGATGTGGCTCTGGAGCTGGCGGCGCTGTGCCCGATGGCCGAAGACGGCACGATCGAGGTGCGCCCGATCGCCGGGGTGCCTGCTCTCGACCACCGGGCGGCGACCGGCGTATGACGTCGGCGCCGGTCTTGTCGGAGACGTATCGCGAGCATCGATCCCGGATGCTCGCCGCGCTGGTCCGGGTGCTCGGCGACTTCGAACTCGCCGAGGACGCCCTGCAGGACGCGTGCGCGCTCGCCCTGCGCAAATGGGGTGATGCGGCTCCGGACGATCCGGTGGCCTGGTTGCTGACCGCGGGGCGCAACAGCGCGATCGACCGGCTGCGCCGAGCGCGCCGCGGTCAGGAAAAACTCGCCGAGCTGGGGTTTCCGCCGGAGGTGACGCAAATGGACATCGGAGAGGAAAGCCTGCTCGGCGTCGGGGACGAGCGGCTCAGTCTCATTTTCACCTGCTGCCATCCCGCGCTGGCCGAGGAGGCGCGGGTCGCGCTGACCTTGCAGGCCGTGGCCGGGACGACCGCGGGGCAGATCGCGCGCACGTTCCTGGTCGGTGAAGCGACGTTGGCACAACGACTCGTGCGGGCGAAACGCAAGATCCGCGACGCCGGGATCAGCCTCGACGTCCCCGCCGACCATCTCCTGCCGGAGCGGCTCTCCGGAGTCCTCGCGGTGGTCTACGTGATCTTCACCCAGGGCTACACCGCCGACGGCGACCAGCCGGAGTTCCGGGAGCTTCAACGGGAGGCGATCCGGCTCGCCGAACTCGTCGCCGCGCTCATGCCCGACGAGCCGGAGGCGCTCGGCCTGGCCGCGTTGCTCCTGCTGCAGGATTCCCGCGCCGCGGCGCGCTACGGGCCCGACGGGGACGTCGTCCTGCTCGCGGACCAGGACCGATCGCGATGGGACCGGGCCGAGATCGCCGAGGCCGTCGGGCTGCTCGACCGGGCGCTGCGCCACGGAAACCCCGGCCCGTATCAGCTGCAGGCCGCCATCGCCGTGCTGCACGCCCAAGCGCCGACGGCCGACGAGACGGACTGGGCGGGGATCGCCGGACTCTACGAACGATTGCTGGCGATGAGCCCCTCCCCCGTCGTCGCCCTGAACCACGCGGTCGCGGTCGCCATGGCCACGACCCCCGCGGACGGTCTCGCGCTCATCGACGACATCGAGGGCCTCGACCGGTACCACCTCCTGCACGCCGCCCGCGCCGATCTCCTACGGCGTCTCGGCAGGAGCGCCGACGCCGCGGCCG
The DNA here is from genome assembly GCF_051373225.1 of Amycolatopsis sp. w19. Lineage (NCBI taxonomy): Bacteria > Bacillati > Actinomycetota > Actinomycetes > Pseudonocardiales > Pseudonocardiaceae > Amycolatopsis > Amycolatopsis sp. w19. The sequence goes on from NZ_JBPQFM010000002.1 coordinate 165,893, forward strand.
CGTACCGGCGCGCGCACGCACTCGCCGTCAAACCCGCCGACCGGCGCTATCTCACCAAGCGGCTGGCCGAACTCGGCACCGTGGAGTCCCGATGAGACTGTCCATTCTCGACCACGGCCATCGTCGTCGCGCGAAGTTGTTCCTGGGCCTCACTTCCCGGCAGTCCGGGGTGGCCAGGCCCGACATCGTGAAGATGCTTTTGTACCGTCCCGGTTTCTTCGCCCGGCCTCTGCTCGATCTCACGGCGGACGCGATGCGCGGGCCGTCCCACTGGACCGCCGGCGAACGCGAATACCTCGCCATGTCCACCGCACGGCTGCACGAATGCCCGTTCTGCGCCGTCACCCACGCCGAGCTCACCCGCATCGCGGGCACCGGCGAGATCGACCCGGACGACGCCGGGTCGGCGCGCCCCGAGCTCACGGCCGTCCGCACGTTCCTGGAGGCCGTCAGCCGCGATCCCGGCTCGATCGACACGACTCTCGTGACCGGACTGCCGCGGCAAGCCGTCGCCGAAGCGCTCCGCGTGAACCTGGTCTGGAACATCGTCAACCGGCTCGCCAACGCCTTCGGCTTCGTCCTGCGCGACGGCCAGCTGGAGACCGGGACCCGGTCGCTGCACCGGTTCGGCTACCGGTTCCCCGGCTTCCTTCTCAGTGAGGGACGGAAAACCGACCACGGAGACGTGGCGCGGAACCTGCGTCACGCCGTGCTGGAAAGCCACGCCACGACGGACAAGAGCATCCGAACGGCCGCCCTGACCGGTGAACGACTGCCCGGACCGCTGCACTCCTACGCCGCGAACGTCCGCGACGCGTCCTACCGGATCACCGACTCCGAGGTAGAGCAGCTCAAAGCCGCCGGATACAGCGAGGACGAGATCTTCGAGGTGACGGTGGCGGCCGCTGTCGGAGCCGCCCTGCGCAGCTTCGACGCCGGGAACCACGCGGCGGGGATCTGAGTCGCCGGGCCGAAGGCTCCCTTCGCCGCGTCTGATGCTGCGAAGGGAGCCTTCGGCCCGAGTCGTGTCACACGACGGCGGGCGCCCTAGTCGGGACGGCCGACCTGCGTGTTCGACAGGTCGAGCCCGATGGCGAAGTCCGCCGTGTAGCCGGTTCCGGACTGCTGTGGACGCAACAGCATCTGGGATCCGCCGTTGCGGTAGATCGAGTCCCGGCTGTTGGTCGTGTCGGCCGGGCCTTTCCGCCGGTACGGGTCGGTCCGCAGATAGGCCGCGCCGAACTCGGGCGTGAAGTAGAGCTGCGACGTGAACTCGTACGGGCGGCCGTTGGTTCCGATGGTGCGTATTTTGACGTGGATATGCAGTGTGCGTCCGGTGTACCAGCCGGGAAGAATGGTGGTGAACCGGGCCGTGCCCGCCTGGTCGGTGTTCTGATAACCGCGCAGGAAACGGCGGCCGCGGCTGCCCTGGGACGGAATGTCCGAATACAGCCCGAAAGCGTCGCACTGCCAGAGGTCGATCATCGCCCCCGACAGCGCGGTGCACTGCTGCTGGCGAACCTGCTGAACGGTGAAATTGATTACCAGCGGGGTACCGGGAACCAGTTGTCCGGTGGACGGCTCGCTGCGGATATCGGAGCGGTTGAGCCGCTCGTCTACGAAGTACGGACCCTCCATTTGCTCTGGCTTGACCACACAATCCAGCGTGCAGACCTCGGGGTTGCCCTCGGTGGAGGTGGTGGTGCTCGCCGTGGCGGAGCCCGCGGCGGCGAGTGTCGCACCGGCGGCGCCGAGCAGAATCAACGCCTGCCGCCTGCCGAGCACCCGGCCTACTGGTTCGTCATCGTCATGCATAGGGTTCCTTTTCGCCAAATGATGGGAGCAGGGAACTGAGCGCAACAGAAGGATTTGCTCGCAGGGTGCCGCGCGGAACCGATTGTCCGTGACGGCCCGTCCACTGTCGAGAAAGTTCACTCGCGCGCATCATACTTCGAAGCGAGCACCATCATTTTATGACCCGAATTCTCGAACCCCTATTACGGCATTTCGCCGCCGCATGGGTCGCGGCCGCCGGGGGCAGGCGTCCGCATCGGCTCCAAACCGTTACCTGAACTCGCGGCAGACGGGGAAACGCCGGGAGCGGCTTCCGCGACTAGTACAGCGAGTGACCAGCACGCTACGCACCACCGAGCCGCGCCACCGCCCGACGGGGGAGACAATGCGCCGGACATTCGTCGTCACCGACGTCGTTCATCCTGCCGGATACGAGGACCGGCTCCGGACGGTGCTCAGCGACCTCCACGACGGCGTCGGGCCGACCCTCGCCGTGGCCGTGCTCGGCCTGCGCGCGGCCCGTGATCTGCTCGTCCGTGACCGAGCAGGGGCCGAGCGACTCCTCTCCCGGCTGGAGGAAGAGCTCTACGGCGCCATCACCGAACTGCGCCGCATCGTGACCGACGCGCGCCCGCCCGCGCTCGACGAGGCGGGCCTCGTCACGGCCGTGCGCCGGTACGCCGGCCTGCTCGCCGACCGGGTACCCGCCGAGCACGGACCACTCGCGGTGACCGTCGAGGTCCGCCGCGAGCTGCCGCCGCTGTCGGCCGCGGTGGAGGTCGCCGCGTACCGGATCATCCGCGAGGCGCTCGTGAACATCGCCCGCCACTCCGGTGCCCGGCAGTGCACGGTGCGCCTCTGGCCGCTGGACGGCGACCTGCGCGTGGAGATCGTCGACGACGGGGTCGGGACGGGCGGGGAGACGCCGCCCGTGGTCGGCGGGACCGGGCTGCGGTCGATGCGGGAACGCGCCGTCGATCTCGGCGGCGGCTGCGTGGTCGAGCCGGTGCCCTCGGGCGGCACCCGGATCGCCGCCTGGCTGCCGCTCGCCACCCAGGAGTGAACGCGATGTTCCCGCCGCTTCGCGTCCTCGTGGTGGACGATCATCCCGCCTTCCGGACGGCCATCTGCGCGATGCTCGACGGTACCCAGGGCATCGACGTCGTCGGGCAGGCCGCCGACGGTCTCACCGCGGTCGCGGAAGCGGGCAGGCTGGAACCCGACGTCATCCTGATGGACCTGAACCTGCCGGACCTCGACGGCGTCGAGGCGACCCGCCGGATCGTGAAGGCCTGCCCGCACACCGGTGTGCTCATGCTGACGATGTTCGAGAACGAAGCCGCGGTGTTCGCCGCCATGCGCGCGGGTGCGCGCGGCTACCTGCTCAAGGGGGCGCGCAACGAGCAGGTCGTCCGCGCGGTACGGGTGATCGGCGACGGCGAGGCGATCTTCAGCCCGGCGATCGCGACCCAGGTGCTTTCCCTGCTGGGCACGGAAACCCCGCGCGACGAGTCCTTCCCGAAGCTGACCGCGCGCGAGCGGGAGATCATGCGGCTCATCGCGCAGGGCATGGGCAACGCCTCCATCGCCGACCAGCTGGTGCTCAGCCCGAAAACCGTGCGGAACCACGTGTCCCACATCTTCCGCAAGCTCCAGGTCACCGACCGGGCCCAGGCGATCGCCAAGATCAGGAAGGCGGGCGTCGCTCGATCGGAGTAGCAAAGCGGGACATATCGGGACTCCGGATCCCTGTTCGCGACACCCCGTCCGCACGATCCTTGGGAATGACGAAACGCCGTTCGCGGGAGGGGTTCATCGATGCTCGTCGACCAGATCCCGGTGCTGCTCCATGCCACCGACACCATCACGCACGCGGGTGTCACCGCCGCGCTGCGCACACGCCCTGAGATCCGCTTCGCCGACGACACCGACGAGCCGGCCGTCGTACTGGTCATCGTCGAGCGGCTGAACGAGGAGGCACGGCAGTTGCTGCGCAGCCTCCACTGCGCCGGCTGCGCCGGGGTCGTCCTGGTCGCCGGGGAGGTGGACGATTCGGAACTGCTGGACGTCGTGGGCAACGGTGTCTCCGCGATCATCCGGCGGGCCGACGCCACCCCCGACACCCTGGTGCGGCTGGTGAAGGCCGCGGCCGCCGGGGAAGGCGCGCTGCCGCCGGATCTGCTCGGCCGCCTGCTGTCCAGGGTGTCCCGGTTGCAGCGGGACGTGCTGCAACCGAACGGGTGGGATCTGGCCGGGATGTCCCAACGCGAGACCAAGGTGCTGCGGATGGTCGCCGACGGCTTCGAGACGAAGGAGATCGCCGACCAGCTGAGCTATTCCGAGCGGACGGTGAAGTCGATCCTGCACGACATCACCAACCGTTTCCAGCTCCGCAACCGCGCGCACGCCGTCGCGTTCGCCTTGCGCGAGGGATTGATCTGATCGGCGTCTATTCGATGCGGCCAGAGAAGGACACCGACGGGGTGCACCGGCTGCCGCCTCCCGGCGTCTGGCAGCTGACCGCCAGCACGATCTTCTCCCCGGGGGCGAACCGCCATGCCTGCAACCAGTGGTGGTCGAGGTCGCGGAAGTTCGCGAGGCCGACTTCCAGCAGAACGGTCTTGGTGCCGCCGGAATCCCGCAACAGCCGCAGGGTTCCGTTGTCACCACGCGGGTTCTGCAGGATGAGGTCGGTGACGACCAGCGTCTTCGCGGCATCCGGCACGGCGTAGGGGAATTCGGCGAAGCGGTTGACGTTCGAGTCGACCGCCGCGTCCGCCGCCACGCGGAAGTCGGTCGGTGTCCCGTTGGCGTTGCCCGCCGGGTTCGGGACACCGTTCGACGCCCTGGGGCCGGGCGGCGCGCCGTCCGGAGGCGGGGTCAGCCCGACGGCCTTCATCGCGTCTTCGGAGTTCTGTTTGGCCTGATCGGCGTCCTTCTTCGCCTCCCCCGCGGCGCCACCGGCGTCCTGCGCGGCCTTGATCACCTCCTGGTTCTGCTCCTGCGCGGCTTCACGAGCGGCCGACTTCACCGCGGGCCTCAGCACGGTGAACCACAGCGTCACCAAGGCCAGCAGCAACACCAGAAGCGCGGCCAGCGCCGGCAGCAACCACTTCGGCAGCAACTGCCGCTGCACCATGGTGCCTTCGGTCTTGAGCGGTTCGGCGTCGTCCGCGACGACGAACACCTGGAAGCGGTGCCGTACGGGTTGCCCGCGCAGGAACCGTTTCCGCGGCCGGGCCCGCAGGCGGACGAACGCGGCCGTGCCCGGCGCGAGGTCGGCGCGGTTCCGTTCGAGCTGGAAGTCGAGCTCGTCCTCGGGGTCGAGCGCGCTCAGTTCGACGGCGACGGGATGGTTGCCGCGGTTGTCGACGGCGACTTCGAAATCGGCCTTGGAACCGGCCTCCACTTTCGCCGGGACGACTTCGGCGGTCACCTCGGTGAACGCGCCGAGCTGGATGCTGCCTTCCTCGACCACCGACCCCGCCGGGTCCTCGCTCGAGAAAACCCTGACACCGAAGGGAATCACGCCCGCCCGGACGTCGGACGACCGCGGCGGCGCGAACCGCACGACGACCGTCCCCGCCTCCCCCGGCATCAGGTTCACCGTCGCCGGTTCCGCGGTGGCCCAGGCACCCGGATCGCCGACCACTTCGATCGCGAACTGATCGACGACCCGGCCGGCATTGCGAACGGTCACCGAGCAGCTGATCTCCTGGCCCGGTTCCGCGACCAGACCCGCCTCGGACAGCGTCGCCGTTGCTCCCATACCTGGAAGTCTGCGCGTCCGGCGCGACGACCGGCAGCAGCGGACGGGTGTGCGGCCGTGCGCCGGTCGGTGCCCATAGGGGCAGTGGCCGGTGCTCGGAAGCTGTCTGAGCGGTTTCATGCTGTCACGAGTGGGCTGAAGGCTCCCTTCACCGCATCCGATGCGGCGAAAGGAGCCTTCGCCCCGGCCGGATACTGGCCGTGAGTGGCGTTTCGGGCTAGAGCCAACCGGGTGCTCTGTGCCTACCTACGTCCGACCTGCGTGGGCGCGACGACCGAGTGGAGGAAGATCCCGGACGTTGGACGGCCGGAATCTTCCCCACTCACTTCACTGCCCCGCCTGCCACACCAACGGAGACTGGGCGCACAGGGCGCAGCGTGCGCAAAGGCGTGACTCGCGTGATCAGGGACGTGACTCGCGTGATTGGAGGCCGCACTCGCGAGTTCCGCCTTCGATCACGTGAGTTCCGGCGTCGATCACGCGAGTGCGGCCGAACGGTCCAGGTGGTCGTGAGTGGCGCGACCCCTCAGCCTCGGGTGTTGAACGGGGGTTGCAGGGTGCGGAGCACCACCAGGATCGGATTCGACGCCGCCGTCCCGAATTTCGGGCCGCCGACCGAGGTCACGTTCACCGTGCGCGGGCCGATCAGGTCGTGGTGGAAGATCAGGAAGTACGCCTCGAATCTTCCATCGGCGCCGACGGTGACCTGCCCTGGCGCGGAGATGCCCGCCGACCAGGCCAGCCGGACCACCGCGCCCGGCGGGAAGTCCGTTCCCCGCACCCGCGGGACGAAGCCGAGCGTGCCGATCTTCGGATCCAGCTCGACCACCGGCTGCCGGACGACCACACGCGCGGTCGCCGTGTTGTCCCCGGCGTTGTTGTCCGGTCCGGTCGTGCTCACCGTGCCGGACACCTGGCCCTCGAACGCGGCCTTCGCGGCCAAGGAGATCCGGACCGTCACGGTCTGCCCCGGCCCGAGCGTTCCGAGCACGCAACTTCCACCGCCGGGCACACAGCCGGGGGCGGCCGAAGTCGCGGGAAGTTGTGGTGGCAGCTGGGTCACGAGCCGGACGGCCGGCATCGGGGCCTGGGAACCGTTGTGCACCAAGTAGGTCAGCACCACGTCGTCGCCGCCGGTGAACAACGGGACCGCCGAGACCGACATCCCGACCGACAAGGATCCGGGGGTCACCGGTGGCGCCGGTTTTTCGCCGACCGTCACGACCGCCGTGGCGGAGTTGTTCCGTGCGTCGGCGTCGGGGCCGGCCGTGGTGACCGTTCCGGTCGCCGCCTGCGCTCCGGCGACCAGACCGGTCGCGCTGAACCGCACCCGTACCTCCTCGCCCGGCACCAGCGTGCCGAACGCGCACGCCGGTTCGGGTGAGCAGGTGCCCTTGGTGGGGAGGGCCACCGCCGGTCGCAGTCCGGCCGTCAGCCGGACGAACAGCCCCACCAGGGGCGACGCGGTGGCGCCGCGGTTGGTCACGACGAACTCGAACGTGGTGAGCCCCTCGAACGGGATCGCGGCGGGTACGGCGCTCGTGCTCACCACGAGGTCGGGAATCCTTTGGAACGTGGGCTGCGAGGCACCACCGGGGCCGTCGATCAGGGTCCGGCCGTCACCACCGGCGAACGGAACGACCGCGACCCGTGGCGGGGACTCGCCCGGCGAGTTCGTGTACGCGACGAGACCGCCGTCCGGGGACCAGGCCGGGTCGTCGACGTATCCCGTGCGCTGCACCAGGATCCGGGCCGCGCCCCCGTCGGCGGGAGCCACGCAGACCAGCGCGTTGCCGCTCTGGAACGCGACGGCGGCCCCGTCCGGCGAGAGGTCCGCCGCGCCTTCCGCGCCGGCCCCGCAACCCGGCCCGAACAGCGACGAAAGGTCACGCTGGTCTCCCGGCACGACGACGTCGGGCGAAGGCTGGGTCAGGGTGACCTGCCACAACTGCTTCCGCCGCTCCTCTCCCGGCGGGGCGACGGCCATGACCGCGGTCTCGACGGCGGTGCCGTTCTTCCCGCGCGCCGTGCACGTCACCGTGGTGGCCCCGACCGGGAACAGGCTGCCGGACAACGGAGTGCAGCTCGGCTCGAGCGGGCTCCCGTCCACGTCCACCGCGGTCGCGGGATACTCGATCGCCGTGGGGCCGGTCCCGGTCACCGTCCGGTCGTGCAGCGTGATCAGGGGCAGAGCCGCATCCTTGACGCGCACGGTGACGTTTTCGGTGTATCCCGGCCGCACGGTGGACTCCCCGTTCAACCGGAACTCCACGCGGCAGCGCAGGAATGAGCCCACCGCGGCCGTCTGGGACACCGTCGCCGTTTCGGTGAACCGCGCGGTCGTGCCGCCCGGAACACTCTGCGGGCCCGCGGGATCGAACGTCATCGTGAGGCCGGGATCGCAGAAGCTCACCGGCTGGACGCTGACCGGCAGATCACCGATACCCGCGATGATCGCCTCCGAGATCCGGCCGGCGTCGGTGTCGGGCGTGAGGACACCGTTGGTGGCGCTGGTGATCGCGGTCGCCTGCCCCCGCGCGTCGAGGCCGCGGTCGGGATCCGTGCTCGACCCGCCGGTGACCGCGGGAACGGCCACGACGCTGATCTTCGCCGCGTTCAGTGCGGCGATCACCTCCGTCCGGGTGTTCGGCGGGGTCTCGTGGCTCGCCGCGTCACCGACCAGGACGACGACCCGGCTGCTTCCCGGGCGGAAGGTGATGGCTCCGGTCGCGACCTTCTGCAAGGCCAGAAGCCAGTCCTCGGCGGTGTCTCCACCACCGTCCGCCTTGATCCTGGCGAACGCGTCGGACAGCAGCTTCCGTTCGGCCTCGGTACCCGCCGGTGTCAGCGGCTGCTGAACGTAGAACGGCCGCGGGGCCGGATCTTTCGCGTCACCGAAGGCCACGACGGCGAAGTTCGCTTCCTTCTCCCGTTCCCGCACGCTGTCGATGACCGTGCCGAGGTTCGTCTTGACCCCTTCGATCACCCCGCCCATGGAGCCGGTCTGGTCCATCAGCAGGACGACGTCCGGCAGGGACCGGATCCGGTCGGTCTGCACCGTCTTGCCGATCCGCGTCTGCCCGCCGCGGCCGACCGGCACGTCCACCGTCGCGGGATCCACTCTGGACGGTCCCGGCGGTCCGATCCGGGTGGCGGCACGGGTGAGCGTGATCTTGGCCCCGTCCGCCGACCAGACCGGCTGCGAGTCGTCGCCACGCAGATGCGCCGGGATCGGGATGTCGCCGAGAACGCGGCCGTCCGCGACGCGAACGATCCGCACGAAGCTGTCGGAACCCTCGCCTGCCGACACGGTCCGGGTGAACGCGATCTTCGTCGCGTCCGGCGACCATGCCGGATGACGCTCCCGTTTGCCGCGCTCGGCCGCGGTCAGCGGTCGCGGCACGCCGCCGTCGGCGTTCGCCACGACGATCTGACTGTTCCGGCTCTCGCCGGTGCCGAATTCCGTGTAGGCCAGCGAAGTCCCGTCCGGAGAGAAGGCGGGATCGGCTTCGTCCGCGTCCGGCCGGTTCGTGATGTCGCGGCGGTCGCCGCCGCGCGCGTCCGCGCTCCAGATGTCGGTGGTGGCCCCGCCGCGGAGCTGGGTGAACACCGGCTGCCCGTCGGCACGGAAGGTCGGTTCGGTCTCGCCGACGCCGGACAACGCGGAGATCACCGAGACCTGGCCACCCGCGACCTGTTTGACGTCGCCGAGCGGATCCGGTTGCCGGGTGGTGAAGGCCAGCCGCACGCCGTCCGGTGACCACGCGGGCTCGGACGAGTCACCGGGCTCCGGGACCGCGCGGGTGACGGCGCCGCCGGTGTCGGCCATGACCACGACATCCCCGGCCGGGTCGAATCTGGTGGTCGTGAACGCGATCCGGGAACCGGTGGGCGCCCAGGCGGGCTGGGTGTCCGCGGCGGGGTCGTTGGTCAGGCGCGTCGGCGTGCCGCCGCCCGACGGCACGGTGTAGAGGTCACCGGCCGGATCCTCGCCGGTACCGCTGAACACGAGACGGCGGCCGTCGGGCGACCAGCTCGGCGAATCGTCCGCGGCCGGTCCCGACGTCACCTGGCGCAGCCCGCGGCCGTCGACGCCGATCACGAAGATGTCCTTGCTGCCCGTGCGTTCCGAGACGAACGCGACCGACGAACCGTCGGGTGACAACGCCGGATGCGTGTCGACGGTCGCGTCGTCGGTCAGGCGCACCGGGACCTTGGTGCCGTCGCGCAGGTACCAGATCTCGCCGTCGCGCTCGGCGCCGTCACGGACGGCCCGTTTGCTCACCCACACCAGGCCCCCTTTGCCCGCGGACGCGTCGGAATCGACGCCCCCGGCGCCCGGGGGCAGTGCCGCGCCGGAGGCCTGGAACAGGGCCGTGGTCGCGGCGCTGACGTAGCCGACGCGGTAGGGCGCGGCGGGAGGCGCGGGCTCCTGCGCCGCGGTCGGCGCGAGCACCCCGGTGATCGCCGCTCCGCCCAGCACCGCGACGAACGCGATCGCCGCCACCGCTCGGTTCGGGCGCATGGTCATCCAGTCCTTCCTCAGCCGGCCTCGAACAGCTCGATCTCGGAGATCGCGACGTCCATGCCGTCCAGCGAGCGATGCAGCCCGACCACGTGCAGCTCGATGCTCGACGCGCCCGCGCTGTTCTCGATCGGGATCTCCTGGGCGTCCGGCGTGTCGGCCAGCACCATGTCGTAGGTCTTGCCGGTGGAGAACACGAGATGCAGGGTCTTCGGCCGGTGCGCGGCCTGGAAGTTCGCGCCGTTGCCGGAATGCACGATCGCCTTCCGCAGATCCACCGGACGGTCGAAGGTGAACACCAGTACGGGTTCGCCCTGGGCGGTCGCCGCCCAGAAGGTGTTCTTGGCGTTGTCGCTGACCAGGTTCCCCGGATGGCCGGGCGACTGCGCGTTCGCGGTCACCTTGCTCGGGCGCACCGGGTTCAGCTTCGTCTCGAAGATCCCCGTCACCTGACTCCACAGACCGGCCGCGGCGGTGTTGATCGCACCACGGAACGGTTGGTACAGCGCGTAGATCAGCGCCGAGAGCACCAGCATCACCGCGATCACCCGGCGGATGGCCTTGCCGACGCTGCGGCGCGCGGCACCGGCCCGGCCGGCGCGGCGGCGGACACCGTCCTTGCCCGGCCGCTCCCCCGCCTTGTGCTCACGGGGTCCGCGGCGGAACAGCCGACGCCACCACGACGTCTTCACGACTTCCGACTCGGCCAGGGACGCGCCGCAGCGGCCACAGAAGTTACGGGTGGGCACGTTGCCCTTGCCGCATCTGCCGCAGATCAGGTCACCCGGTTTGAGGACCTGCTCCTCGACCATCCGCTGCTGCGGCTGCCGGACCGGCGCGAGCGGTTCGGCGGGCTGCACGACCTGGGCCTGGGCGACCGGCTGACGCACCGCGACGGGTTCCTCGTCGTCCCATTTCAGGTACCGCCCGCATTCGCCGCAGAACTCGACGTCGGCGGGGCCCTGATGCCCGCATTCCCGGTAGATGACCATCCGCTACCCCTCCACCACTTCCACCGTGACGCGCACGTGGGCGGGCACCGCGTCCACGACCGTCGCCGTCAGCCGCCGTTCGTCGATCCGGCTCCGATCGGGCACCCGCACGCGTACGTGGACCCACGGCGGCCCCGGATCCGGGAGCGGCGCTCCGGGCTCCGGCGACGCCACGACACCGCCGCTGTCGGTCACCTCGACCGCGCCACCGGTCAGCAGCCGCACGTGTTCGGCGAGCCCGCGCTGCGTACCGCGCCACCGGTGCAGTTCGACCGACCGGGTCACGAGTTCGCGCAGCCGGACCGGGCTCCAGCCTTCGTCGACGCGCAACGCCACCCAATGCGCCAGCCAGCCGACGAAGTCCTCCGGCGCCAGATTCGGGTCGAGGTAACCCGAAAAGTTGTCCAACGTGGCGAAGACCGGTGCGAGCACCTCGTCGAGCGCACCGGTGAAGCCCTGGACGAACCGGTCCTCGGCGTAGACCGAGGGCAGTTGCTCGCCGATCGGGTGCGGGCTCGGCAGTCCCGGCACGGCCGCCCTCATCGGTCACCCTCCCTGACCCGGACCTGGTGCCCGAACGAGAACGCGAGCGCGTGGGGCGGAAGGTCGAGCCGGTCGACCTGCTCGCCGCGTTCCCGCGTGACCGGATTGGCCGCGAACAGGCGTACGTCCTCCACCATCTCGACACCGGGAAGTCGTTGCAGCACCGCGAAGACCTCGCCCGACTGCACCGGCCGCCCGAACGGCCAGCCGTCGCCGTCCGGTCCGCCGGTCAGCGGGTTGAAGTAGTCGTAGAGCGCCTGCGTCGCCCGCGGGCCGAGGGTGCCGGGGCTGGTCCGGCGGCGCGACCGCAGCCGGGCGACGACCGTGACCCCGTGGTAGAACGGCGCTTCCACGGACACGAGGGCGCCGACACAGCGGCGTTCGTCCAGATACCGCTCGATCCGGGTCCGCATCCCGGGGTCGAGCATCAACGTCGCGAACTTCAGCTCGCCGGTGTCGGGAACGGCGGGCACGACGAGGACGCGGATCGCCCCGGTCTCGCGCCCGTCGGGGCCGTGTGCGGGGACACAGCGCACCCTCGCCGCCTCGGGCGCCGCTTCGCGCGCGAGCTGTTCGTAGTCTTCGGCAGTGACGGCGCGGTCGCGGGTGCGCAGCAGCAACGGGCCGCGGACCGCCGCGTCCCGGACCGATTCGCCGTCCACCCCGCCGGTCGCCGGACGCCGGTTGACCACGGTGCTGACGAACGGGATCGGATCCCGTTGCACCTCGAGCACTTCACGGGCGACGTTCCCGCGTCGCCCGCCGCCGGCCCGATAGGCGGGCACCCGGATCGCGGCGGCCTTGGCCGGAACGGCGCCGTAGTACCGGACGCCGCCCTCGGGCTGGCGCACGGCGGGGCCGAACGCGATCTCACCGGCGACCCGATCGAGCTGGACGTGCCGGTCTTCCGGGCCCGATTCGGCGAACGAGGACACCTCGGTCCACTCCTGCCAGCCGTCGGGACCGGACACCTCCACGATCAGCTCGTCCCCGCCCGCCACCACCGGACGCCTGCCGAGCGGGAAACGCTGCCCGGGCAGGCCGTCCGACGTGCCGACGATCTCGCCGTGCACGACCTCGGCGTGCACGGCGCCGACCGTGCCGCCGATGGTCGACGCCTCGACCGAACGCAGCCGCGGCGATCGCTGGAAGAACGGCTGATTCTGCTTCGGTTCCGTCAAGCGGCAACGGATCCAGCCCGCGTGACGCCCGGCGAGCACCGACGCCGTATGCCCCGGCGGCACGTGCAGCACGACGTCCCCTGGCCGGTTGAACGCGCCGGTGCTGTCCCGGTCGATCTCACCGGCCGTCCAGCCGTGCCCGTCCCAGGCCTCCCACACCCACGGCGGGTCGTGCGGATCGACGCCCTGCCCTTCGACCTCGCAGTCCATCCGCAGCAGTACCGCGCAGCCGGGCACGGCGTCCGACAGTCCGAAGTAGACGATGTCGCCGGGCGCGGGGTTTTCGGCGAAACACGCGGGTTCCCCGCCGACCAGCAGCTCGTCGGTGCGGTCGACCGGCGGCACACCGGGGTCGGCGTCGCCGGTGGCCAGGCCCGCGAGCGAACACGGCACGATCGTCAGCGTGCGCTCCACGGTGAACACGACGGGGTCCTCGACCTCGTCGCGCACACTCGCGACCTGCTTCCCCGCGGAGACGACCACCGGGACGTCCCGCGCCGCCGAGAGCCAGAACGTCACGTCGGCGCGCGCGGCGGTCGGCGCGAACAACCGCACGCCGATGAGGTCGAGGAACCGCAGGTAGTGCAGGTCCGGCACGCGGTTGAGCCGGTAGAGCACCTGGTCGACCATCTGCGCGAACGTCTCGATCAACGTCACGCCGGGGTCGGAGACGTTGTGGTCCGTCCATTCCGGACAGTTGCGCTGGACGAGGTACTTGGCTTCGTCGACCAGGTCCTGGAACCGGCGGTCGTCGAGGTTGGGCATGGGCAGCGACATCACGCACCGTCCTGAATGGACTCGTGGGGCGGGATGACGTAGAACGGGAAGACCAGGTTGCGCGGGTCGTTGGTCCCGCGCAGCTGATACTTGATGTCGATGAGCAGCGTGCCGCGCTCGGCCTCGGAGAACCCGACCACCACGTCGGTGAGCGTGATCCGCGGCTCCCACCGCTCCAGCGCGGTGCGCACCTCGTAGGCGATCTGCCCCGCGGTGGCCGAGTCGGCGGGCGCGAACACGAGATCGTGCACGGCGCAGCCGAACTCCGGGCGCATCGGCCGCTCGCCGGGAGCGGTCGCCAGGATCAGCCGGATGCTCTCGACCACCTCACGCTCGCCGCCGACCAAGGCGATCGAACCCGTCGCGTCGGTGCGCACCGGGAACGCCAGTCCCCTGCCGAGGAAATCCATGTCAGCCTCCGATCAGGACGGTCGGGCAGCCCAGGACGATCGGCGCGCCGCAGGCGGCCAGGTCGCCCATGCGCGCCGCGGGCAGGCCGCCGATCAGCACCGTCGGGCACCCCGGCGGTGCGATCGGCGTCGGGGGATGCACCGCGGGCGGCGGGAACGAGCAGGTGTGCAGCGTGCCGACGGTGGCGGCGGGCATCCCGCCGATGAGCACGGTCGGCACACCGGGTCCGGCGATGACGCCCGGATGCCCGGTCGGGTCGCCGACCCTCGCGGCTGGTGGCATGCCTGCTCCCCTCAGTTGATCTGTCGGCGGTTCAAGACCGGGCCGGTCTCGGTCGACGGTCTGGCTGGTGTGCGGAATGGACTGCGTGTCGCGAAAGCCACTTTCGGGACGTCAGATGTCTCGAAAGTGGCTTTCGCGACATCGCCACGAGCGTCTGTCGAATACATCCCAGCCCCACTCCCCTCAGTTGATCTTGACCACGCCGCCGCGCACGGTCACGACACCGCTCGCGGTCAGCTCCGTCTGGCCCTGTCCCTTGACCGAAACCGTCGCGCCCTCGACGTTCACGCCCGCCGTGCCCGACAGCTTCAGGCTGCTGCTCGCCTCGACGGTCGCCTCGGTCGCCGACTTCACGGACACCTTCTGGCCCTTGAGCTCCAGCGGACCGCTGCCCGCGTCGATGCTCACGCCGTTCCGCGCCTTCACCGTGACCCCCTTGCCGCTGGTCACCTCGATCATCTGGTTCTTCTGGTCGAGTTTGACCACGAGCTTCCCGTCACCGGACGCGACGACGATGCCGTCCTGTTCGGCGAATTCGAGCTTGTGTCCCTTGCGCGAGACGAAACCCCGCACGGCGATCTCGCCGCTGTTGCCGTCGATCGGCGACGCGGTGAACTTCGGCACCGCGTCTACGCCGTTATACAACCCGCCGAGGACATACGGCGCCTCGAAATCGCCTTGCTCGAAGCCGACGAGCACTTCGTCGCCGACCTCGGACATGACCATCGCGCCCCGGCCGTTGCCCGCGCCGGGTTGCACCGTGCGTGCCCAGTTGCTGGTGAAGTTCTGATCCAGCCAGGGAAAGGTCAGCTTCACCCGGCCGAGCCCGGCGGGATCCTTGGCGTCGGTGACCACCGCGGGCACCACCCCGGGCCACGCCGACGTCTTGGTGCCACCGGCGACCAGCCCGTAGAGGGAGCGTTCCTGCCTGCCGGAGACGGCGAACTCGGTGGTGTAGCCGACTTCCGCGTTGAACAGGTGCCGCGTGCTGGTGAGCGTGTACTTGCCGGCGAACGGCTTTCCGACGCCGGTCAGCGTCACCGCCGCGCCCGCCCGGAGCTTCGGATTGCCCTTGGCGACCCCGTCGAGTTCGGTGCACGCGCCACCGAGCCGTTCGGACAGCGCGACCGCCGCCGCTTTGGCCTCGGCCTGGGTCCGGCGCGGCGTATCCGCCGAGACGTACTTGGGGCTGGAGAACTTGTTCGCGAGCGCGACCGGGTCGACACCCTCGACCTCGGTACCCGCGTTCTTCGGTTTTTCGGCGGCCACCACCGGCTTCTTCGTCGTGACGTCCCAGCCTCGGGCCTCGACCTCGGGCACCTGCTCGGCCGCGGTGACACTGGCGCGCAAGCTGACCAGCGTCCGGTGTGCCTCGAGTACCAGCGGGTCGGTGTTGGCCTTCGCGCTGGTGGCGGGTGCCGCCGAGGGCTTCTCCGCGAGGCGGAAGTTCAGCGCGCCCTCGCGCACGGCGATCTGGGCGCCGACCGACTCCGCCAGCCGGGAGAGGAAATCCCAGTCGCTGACGTTGTCCTGGCTGAACTGCGTGTGCGGACGGCCGCCGACACCGGGGACCTGATCGACCTTGCCGACCTTCAGCCCGGCGCGCTGAGTCACCTTGGTGACGACGTCCGCGAGGGACATCCCCGGGTAGACCGCGACCCGGCGGCCACGGAACAGGCGGTGCGCGTGGTCGTAACCGCGCACCTCGGTGAAGGTGCCGATCCGGTCGAGGTCGATCGCGACCGCGGTGACCTCGCCGGAGAGCAATTCCTGCGGAGCTTCGGGATCGGAGGTCTGCACCTTCAGCTTGATCTGCGCGCCGACGGTGAACTTCCCCTTGTCCAGCACCACGTGCCCGGAGTCGCGGAACCGCAGGACGAACATGTCCGGCAGGTTCCGGCTGTCGTCGACGTAGGCGTAGGAGAGCAGCGTCTTCACGTCGTCGGGCAGCGGACCCCCGGCGACCTCGACGATCAGGTTGTTCGCGAAGCTCTCGTTAGCCATCGAGTTCCTCCAGCGCCGGAACGAGCAACCGGGTGCCGGGCCGCAGCCGCATCGGGTTGTCGATGTCGTTGGCGTCGGCGATCTCGCGCCACTTCCCCGCGTCGCCGTAGGCACGGAACGCCACCGCCTGCAGGGAATCGCCGGCGACGAACACGTGGGTGTCCCGTGCCGCCAGCGCACCCGAGGTCGGGTTCTGCCCGCTCAGCTCGCCGGCGATCTCCTCCAGGTTCACCGTGCAGACCGCGCGCACCGGGGTACCCGACGGGGTGAACAGCGTGTACTTCGCGGTCACACTGGCGACATACGCGGGGAAGCCGGTCATCCCGCCCCATTTGAAGATCACCCACGGCGGCGAACCCTTGCCGTGCTGGCGGCTTTCCTCGGTGGCGACGCAGCAGGTGAAGAGCTGCTCGACCTTCTTGACGACGGCGTCGTCCATCTTGTCGGTGGCGTCGAGGAACATCTCCAGCGCGAGCTTGCACGGGTCCGAGCCCTTGAACTCGGGCGGTCCGCTCTTCTTCGCGTTGCGCTGCGGGTCACGGCCCCATTTGGCGTTCTTGGTGAGCGAGAGTTCCTTGGGGTTGAACTGGAACTTGATCTCGAACAGCTTGGCGCCGGGCTGCCCGGTGCCGCCGGATTGCGGAGGTTTGCGGACCTCCAGCAGCGCGCGCTGGAGGTTGTTCGGCGCCGGTTCGCCGGAGCCGTACGCCGCGGGCGGCTGGGATCCGGCGGAGGTGAACGTGACGGGTGAGGACATGGCTAGCCCTTCTTCGCCGGGCTGAGGAAGCCGTGGTGGGCCAGTTCGAGCGTCTCGGTGGCGACCTTCGGCGAGTCGGGCGAAAGCTGCGGCCCGCTCCAGCGCACCGGGACGACCCCTTCGAGTGACCAGCTGGCGATCACGGTGCCGTCGAGGGTGCGCGCTTCGATGGTCGCGGTCTTGCGTTCGATGCCGCCCGCCATACCGGCGAACCATTTCGTGATCTGCGAGCTGGCTTCGGTGACCGGGCGGGAGAGCTTGATGTTGGAGTACTTGATCCGCGTCGGGAGCTGCCAGACCATTCCGTTGTTGCCGCCCTCTTCCCGCTGCTCCATGACGAACTCGCAGCCCAGCCCGTCACAGCTGCTGAAGGCGCCGAGGTTGCCGAGGTTCTTGTCGTCGAGCTTGACGACGTAGCAAACGGCGACGGCTTCTTCCGCGTCCGGCATCGGCTTCTCCTTCAGTGCGGGCGATCGGTGAGCGCGCCGCGGCGCTCACGGTCGAGACGGAGTTCGGTCTTCAGCCGCCGCAGCAGCGGGTCGAAAAGTTTCTTGACGAGTTCCTCGGTCTCCGGTTGCGCGGCCGGTGCCGCCGGTGCCGCCTGTGCTGTCGCGGGCACCGGCACCGCGACGGGCTCCGGCGGTGGTGGTGTTTCCGGGTCGCGCTGGACGACCGGGGGTTCAGGCTGCCGCGGCACGACGGCGGGTGGCAGGTTGAGCACGAGGCTCTTGACGTCGGCGACGGGCTCGCTGGGCACAGTGCGTTGCACGGATCGCGTTTCCGCGGGTCTCGCCGGCGGAGGCATCGTCGTCGGCTGATGGAAGGTTTCCGCGTCTTGGCGTTGAACAACCGGCTTGGCCGTAAACGTCTCTGGCATGAGCGGAGTCCTCGGTGATACGGAAGGCAGCGGAGTGGCACCGCCCCCGTTCAGCAAGGCGGTCAGGGTCGGGCGCTGGTCCACCGCCAGCGGTGCGGGCGAGACCGCGGCCGTGCCGTCGACGACTCGTGCCACCGGCAGCGGTGACGTCGAGATCACCGATGCCGGTGGCGCGCTCACCGAGCCGCCCGGCGTCCCGGGCGGCTCTGGGGTTGCTGTAGTCCCGGACCGGATTCGTGGTGGTTCGGGCGGGTGGAACGTGGTGTCGGGTGAAGAACGCGACGAGGCGACCGTCGGCAGGCTCGGCGGCGGTTCGAGCGCCCGGGCGACCAAGATCGGCGCCCCTACATGCTCCTGTGGCGGTTCGTCGCGGAGGCGCTGCACCGGCCTCTGAACGAACGTAGGCTCCACCGGCGATTCGTCACGCCGACGCTGCACCGGCCGCTGAGCCGATATCGGTCCCGCTGGCGGTTCATCCCGCAAGCGCTGCACCGGCCGCCGAACCGAAGCCAGCTCCCCTGGCGATTCGTCACGCAACCGCTGAACCGGCCGGTGAGCCGGCACAGGATCCCCCGGAGACTCATAGCGCTGCACCGGCCGCTCGACCGACAGCGGCCCTACTGGCGCCTCGTCATGCAAACGCTGCACCGGCCGCTCAACCGAAGCAGGCTCCCCCGGCGATTCATGGCGCTGCACCGGCCCCTGAACCGATACCGGTCCCACTGGCGATTCATCACGCAATCGCTGCACCGGCTTCCGAACCGAAGCCCCGGCCTGCGACACGTCCCGATGTTTCGGCGACGGAAGTTCCAGAGCCGATTCGGCGACCGAACGCTGGACGGCCGGTGCGGAAGTCGGCGACGTCGGCGTCTCCACGGGCATGGCCGGAGGAGTCCGCTCCTCCCGCGCCACCTCAGTCGGCGCCGGAACCGTGGGCAGCACCGGGGTCTCGACATCGCCCGCCAGCGGCGCGTCGACCTCGGCGACGTTGTCTTCTACTGCTGGTACGTCGGCACTCGGCATTTCCGCCTGGACCGAGTCCGGCACGATCGGCGCGCCGAGCCCCAACCGCCGGGGCGCCGCCTCGACCTGTTCCGTCCTCTGGACGACCGGCAGCGCGGGCCGCGGTGTCACCACCTCCGAAGTGGGTGGCTCGGCGGGGAGCGGGTCCGGAACCTGGACCGGCACGGTCTCGGCATCGACCGGCTCGGACGTGGACACGACCGGGTCGTGGTCAGGCTCGAATGTCTCGACTGCCCGCGGTTCGGCCGCGGGCTCCGGAGTGGGGACCGGAGCGCTCGGGGTTTCCGACCGGATCGCTTGGACCGTCCTCATCGGCGGGCGCGCCGACGAGCCCGCGGTGGTCAACGGCATCGGCGGCCGGTCGGCGTCACGCGACGCCGACCGGACGGCCGGCAGCACGAGCGTCGCCGTCGGCTCCAGCGCGACGGTCGGCTCGAAAGCCGGCCCCGGCTCGTCCGGCAACGGCTCCTCGTACGACTGCACGGCAGGCACGGATTCCTGTTCAAGGGCAGGGCTTTCGGTCACCGGATCGTCCGGTTCGGCGGCCCGCTGCACCGACATTCCCCAAAGACGCGACAGCACACCACGTTTGCGGGCGGACCGCTGCACCACAGGCATGTCCGGCGGTGTCATCGGCGCCCGCGCGAGACCGTCGATGACACCCGAAGGTTCCGCCGGACCGACCCGATGTCCCAACGGCTCCAGGTACGCCGGGCTCCGCCAGGACGTCAGCGAGGCACTGAATCTCTGCACCGGATTGATCAGCGGATGCTCGGCGACGACGCGCTGGATCGGCGGCAGGCTTCGCCATTCGGCACGGGTCACCGGCAGCGAGGGCGGTGTCGCCGCTTCCGGGGGCGGGCCCGGCTCCTTCCTGCGCCACGTCCACATAGAAGCGTCACCGTCCCTCGCTCATCCGAGTGTTGATCCGGGCGATCTCGGCGACGTAGGTCAACCGGTCGTGGTGTTCGAGGTCGAGGATGTCGTCGAGCGACCAGTGCAGGTGGTAGGCGACGTACGCGACTTCCTCGTGCAGCCGTCCGGCCGCGTACGTCACGATTCCCCCAGGCGGCCGCCGGCGACGTCGACGACGAACTCGTGGCCGCACTCCGGGCAGGCGACGCCCGCCCGCGTATGGCCTTCGCTGTTGATCCGCCGGTACATGTCCTGCAGGAACGCCAGATCCGAAGCGAACAGGTTCTCGATGACTCCGGCGTGCACGTCGGTGACGTCGCCGATCCGGGTGATCACCCTGGCCAGCAGCACCACCGTGAGGAAGGCCGAGTTCTCGCGCACCCGGTCGTCCCGCAACGGGACGAGTTCGTCCCGCGCGGTCGCCAGCCGCATCACGCCGGAGTGGTGCACGTTGCCCGCGTCGTCGACGTAACCGCGCGGGAGTTCGAACGCGAACTCGGTCCGCAGTTTCGGCCGCGCCTGCGCTTCCGGCACGACGGGGGCTTCTTCGGCCGGCGCCGACGCCATCACCCTGCGCATGGGCTCACTCGACTTCCATCTGCTCGTAGGTGACCACGAGCTTCTCGGTGAGCACACTGGTGTCGCCCGCCTTCAGCGCGCCGATCTCCAGGCTCTTCGGCCACGCGTTGGTGAGCTTGTAGCGTTTGATCGGGGCGCCTTCGTAGTCGTAGACGATGATCGCGCCGCCCTTGCGAGCGGAACCCATTTTGCCGAAGTGCGCGTCCTTGACCCATTTCTCGAAGCTGCTGTCCTCGGTCAGACCGCGGGTCAGCGTCACCTCGCCCGATTTCGGGCGGCCGGGGAGCTTCTTGATGACGTACTTGCCGTCCACGGTGTTCTGCTTGAGCTCGATGACGTCCTGCTCCATCTTCAGTCCGGAGACCTCGGAGATCTGCTTGATCTGAACGCCGTCGATCTCGAGCCCGAAGGAGCAGCCGACGGCCTTGTCAAGATCGGGAAGTGCCATTTCGGAGCCCTTTCACTATTCGTTGACCAGGCTGGTGCCGCCGGACATCTGGGCCAGCCGGAAGATCACGAACTCCGCCGGTTTGACCGGCGCGATGCCCACTTCGCAGATCACCTGGCCGAGATCGATCCCCTCGGCCGGGTTGGTCTCCCGGTCGCATTTCACGAAGAACGCTTCGTCGGGAGTGAGGCCGAACAGCGCGCCCTTGCGCCATTCCATCACCAGGAAAGCGCTGATCGTGCGCCGGATGCGGGCCCACAGCGCGTCGTCGTTCGGCTCGAACACGACCCACTGGGTGCCGTTGAGGATCGATTCCTCGAGGTAGTTGAACAGCCGCCGCACGTTGAGGTAGCGCCACGCCGGGTCGCTCGACAGCGTGCGTGCTCCCCAGATCCGGATCCCCTTGCCCGCGAAGGAGCGCACGCAGTTCACGCCAATCGGGTTGAGCAGCTCCTGCTCGGCCTTGGTCAGATGCGTTTCGAGCGCCAGCACACCGCGCACGACCTCGTTCGCCGGTGCCTTGTGGACACCGCGGGTCGCGTCGGTGCGTGCCCATACCCCCGCCATGTATCCGCTGGGCGGCACGTACGTGTTGGTCCCGCTGGCGGCGTCGAGCACCTGCACCCACGGGTAGTACAACGCCGCGTACTTCGAGTCGAACCCGGCTTGGTCCATCCGCCAGGAGCGGACCTCCTGCGGGTTGAGCGCGGGCGGCGGGTCGACGATCGCCATCCGGTCGCCCATCAGCTCGCAGTGCGCGATCATCGCCAGCTGCACGGCCTTGACGCCGTCGAGGTCGATCAGATCGCGCTGGTGGGCGGCCATCAGGTCCGGCACCGCGACCATGGTGATCTCGTCGATCGCTTCCAGGCCGCCGAAACCGGTGCGGTCGGCGACGTCGCCGACGTAGTCGTCGGCCGCGATGCGCCGCGGGACGGGCGGGGGCTGCGGCGGCTCGGTGAGCACCGCGGTGCCACGGTCCGGCTTCGCCACCGCGCCACCGGTCGCGAGCTCCTCGATCGTGATGAAGCTGGACTTCTCGCGCACCAGTGTGACGACGTTTTCCTTGGTGCGCTTGGTGGTCACGTTGTGGGTCTCGACGACCTTGCCGTCCTTCTTGACGAGCACGGTGAACCGGTCGTCGCCGGGGTTCTCGCCGGTCGGTTCGGTGACCTCGACGGTGAGCTCTCCGGTCTGTCCACCACTCGTGAGCTCTTTCGCGACGAAACGGTAGCCGCCGAGCACGGCCTGGCGCGTCGCCGCCTTCGGTGCCGCGCCGTTCTCCTGCCCTCGTGGACCGCCGATGCGGACGATGTAGCAGTTGGCACCGCCGTTGAGGAAATAGCCGTAAACCGACTGGGCCAGGTAGCAGCCTTCGACGAAATCGCCGAAGGTCTGGGTGAACTGGGTCCAGTTGGACACCAGGGTGGGCGTGTTGAAGGGGCCGTCCGCCGCGAAGCCGACGAAGGCGGCGACGGCGGTGCCCACACCCTCGATCGGCCGGGCGCCGGCCTCGATCTCCTCGACGTACACACCCGGCGTGAGATAGGTGGGCATGCGTGCCTCCCCTTTTCGGTGCACTCGCTGACATCGGCGATGCTCCTGGGTGGACGTTCACGGCGGAACGACCGAGCGGATAGGTCGGCGGGAACCAATCTCTGCCCGAAAAGGCAACTGCCCGTTCGGGCAGCGGGGCCCGCCCCTCCGGCTGTTGGCAATCGACCCGCCGACGCCGAAAGTGAAGACATGCCGGCGGGCCGGGACAAGGTGACACAGGCTCCGGCCACGCCACCCGCGCGGCCGGTCAAGCCCGCGCGCCGTGCCACCCCGCCCGCCCTGCTAAGGCTGCAGGCCGCCGCGGGCAACGCGGCGGTGACCCGCCTCGTCGGTTTGCAGCGCAGCAGCTGCCCCGCTCCCCCGGTCGCACCCGCCGGGGTGACGCCCGCGTCGGACCCGAAGTTCGGGTCGCTCAAGAAGGACGTCAGCGGGCAGGCGAAGGCGGCCAAAGCGCATCCGCCCGCCTCCGCGGAGGTCAAGAAGGCGCAGGACGCCGCGGTCGCGCCCGCCGACGACAAGGAAGCCCAAGCCAAGGCGGCGCAGGCGGACAAGATGGCCGCCGCCAAACCGGCCGGATTCGACAAGGCCGCCTTCGTCGCCGCGGTGAACGCCGCCGTCGCCAAGCAGGCGCCGCAGAATCTCGACGAGGCCGACAAGTTCGCTTCGTCCGGCAAGGCGGACCAGATCAAGTCCGAAGTGATGGGCAAGGTCACCAGCGGCAAGGACGCTTCCGCCAAGGACGTCACCGAGCGCACCAAAGAAGCGCCGGACACCAGCAGGGCGACGGAAAAACCGGTGAAACCGCTGCCGGAAACCCCGCCGCCGCCCGCGTTGTCCCCGCCGGACGCCCGCAAGGCCACCCCGGACAAGGCGCCGCCCGCCCAAACCGACCTTCGCGCCGACCAATGCGAAACCCACGGCAAGATGGCCGAGGCCGGTGTCACCGACCAGCAGCTGGCGCAATCCAACGAACCCGAGTTCACCGGCGCGCTCGCGGCGAAACAAGAAGGCGAACAGCACACCGCGTCGGCACCCGCGGCGGTCCGCGAGTCGGAGGCGGGCCGGCTGGCCGCCGTCACGGGCGCGGCGCAGGCGTCCGGCCAGGCCGCGATGGCGGGTATGACCGGCGCGCGGTCGTCGTCCGGGCAACGCGGGCAGGCGGCGAAGTCGGCCACGAAGGCCAAGGACGAGCAGGACCGGGCGCGGATCACCGCGGAGATCAAGGCGATCTTCGAGGAGACCAAGACCAAGGTCGAGGGCGTCCTCGGCGCGCTCGACGAACAGGTGGCCAAACGGTTCGAGACCGGCGAAGCGGCGGCGAAGGCCGCGTTCACCGCCGATCACCAGGCCCGGATGAAGAAGTACAAGGACGAACGCTACGACGGCGTCACCGGCGCGGCCCGCTGGAGCTACGACCTGTTCGCCGGCCTGCCCGCCGAGGCGAACAACCTCTTCCTCGAGGCCAAGAAGGTCTACGAGTCGAAGATGCAGGGCGTCATCGGCGAGATCGCCGATTTCGTCGGCCGGCAGCTGACCGAAACGAAACGGCTGATCGCGGAAGGCCGCGAGCGCGTGCGGCAGAAGGTCGACTCGCAGTCCCCCGCCCTGCGCAAGATCGCGGGCGAGGCCGCCAAGGAGTTCGGCGGCCAGTTCGACGAACTCGCGAACTCCGTCGACGAGAAGCAGCAGTCGCTGGTCGAGGATCTGGCACAGAAGTACAGCGAAGCCCGCAACGCCGTCGACGAGGAGATCAAGGCGCTGCAGGCGGAGAACAAAGGCCTGTGGGACAAGGCGAAGGAGGCGATCGGCGGCGCGATCGACACGATCCTCAAGCTGAAGGACATGCTGCTGAGCGTGCTGGCGCGGGCGGCGAACGCGGTCGGCCTGATCATCGCCAAACCGATCGAGTTCCTCGGCAACCTGGTCAACGCGGTCAAGACCGGCGTCATGAACTTCGGCGCGAACATCGTGCAGCACCTCAAGGACGGCCTGAAGGCCTGGCTGCTCGGAAACCTGGCCAGCGCGGGCATCGAGATCCCGGAAACCTTGGACGCCAAGGGCATCCTGAAGATGATCATGTCGATCCTCGGCCTCACCTGGGCGAGTGTCCGCGCGCGGATTCTCCGCTTCATCCCGGAACCCGTGCTCGCCAAGCTGGAGCAGACGTTCGAGGTGGTCAAGATCCTGATCACCGAAGGCGTGCCGGGGCTCTGGCGCTGGGTGATCGAGAAACTGGGCGATCTCAAGGAGCTGGTGCTCGGCCAGATCAAGGAATTCGTGATCGAGAAGATCGTCAAGGCGGGCATCACCTGGATCATCTCGATGCTCAACCCGGCGGCCGCGTTCATCAAGGCCTGCAAGGCGATCTACGACATCGTCATGTTCTTCGTCGACAAGGCCGCCCAGATCAAGGAGTTCGTCTCGTCGGTGCTGGACTCGGTCGAGTCGATCGCCCGGGGCGGCGCGGGCGCGGTGGCCGGCCTGATCGAGCGCACGCTGGCGAAGGCGCTGCCGATGGTGCTCGGATTCCTGGCGAGCCTCCTCGGGCTGGGCGGGATCTCGGAGAAGATCAAGTCGATCCTGGAGAAGGTCCAGGCCCCGGTCGGCAAGGTGATCGACACGGTGGTCGGGACGATCGTCAAGGCCGGGAAGAAGATCTGGTCGAAGGTCAAAGGCAAGAAATCGGATGAGCAAGACCCGCGCTCGCCGGCGGAGAAACAACGTGCCCTCGACAGCGGTGTCGGTGAAGCCACCGCGCTGATCGATCGGGGCCTGTCCGAAGAGGACATCAAGAAGCAACTGCCCGCCATCAAGGACAAGTACAAGATGGCGTCCCTGACACTGGTCGTCGACCAGCATGAGGACGGCGGCGAAGTCGTCCACATCGAAGGCGAGGTCAACCCGAAGAAGCGCGGACCACGACAGGTCATCAAGGGCGGCGGCCCCGGTCTGTACAAGGCGGTCAAGCTGTCCCCGACATCATTCAAGGGCGACTTCGCGAACTTTCCGAACTGGGGGAACTACAACAGCTTCACCGCGACCGCGCACCCGGCCAACCAGAAGTACCGGCACCCCAACGGGAAAGTGCCGCAGCCGTCAGGGCAGTACACCGTGGCGGGCAGTCAGACCGGCGGCTCACCCAACCGCGACGATTGGCGCGACACCGTCACCGCCCGGAAAGAAAAGCTCAAGCAGGAACTGAAGAAGAAGAATCCGGACTGGCGGGCGCGAGAACTGGAGAACGGCGCCAAACGTGCGGTTGAGAACGAACTCGGTCTGGGCTGGAAGGACCTGTACCTGCTCGATTGGGACGAGCACCATATTCAGCCGGTCAACTGGGGTGGCAGCAACGCGGGCACCAATCTAATCTTCCTCAGGAGATCCGAGCACCAGCTGTTCACCGCGTTCTGGACCAACCGCAAGGCCATCATCATGAGGGATATCAAATGAGCGACCTCGAACGCCTGGTCCAGGACGCGGCAGGAGACGACGAGGCCGCGGCGCGGAAGCTCATCGCCCGCGGGGCGGCCGCACTGCCCGCTGTATTCGACGCCCTCGCCCGCGCTTCCTGGTTCAGCCCGGTCGGCCTGCTTCCCTACGTCGTACGGCGGATCCACCAGAGCGACGCGGTCCCGTTGCTTCTCGAACACATCGATGCCGAGCAACGGGAGTTGCACACGAGCAGTCTCGCCGCCCTCGGCCGGTCCCGTGACGACCGCGCCCTGCGGCCGCTCACCGAACTGCTGTCGGATCAGCATGCGCTCACGACAACGCGTGCACACGCGGCGGCGGCGCTCGGCGATCTCGGCTTCGAAGAAGCGGTTAAGCCGCTCGGCGAGGCGCTCGCGGAAGCAGCGGCCGAGGATCCGGAAGTTGAGGAATGGCCGATGCTCGTTGTCGCGACCGCGACCGCACTGGCCAAACTCGGCGACTACGGCGGCTTCAGCGCCCTGACCGGACTACTGGACGTCCCGTTCGCGCCCACCCGAGCCAGGGCGACGGGCGGATTCCGTCTGTTCGCGGGCCCGGCCGTGCTCGCCGCGCTCAGCCGTTGCGCTGACGACGACGACCCGGAAGTGCGCGAGCAGGCCATCGATCCGCTGTTCCTGATGGGCACGCCGGAGTGCATTGACCTGCTCGTCGCACATCTCGGCGACCCTGACGAGAGCGTCGCGTCGAGGATCGCGATCCGGGTCCGGGACTGTCTGGGCACCGACGCCGAAGATCTCAAGTCTGCATGGCAAGATCTCCGAGAAGACTTCGCTGCTGACGTCTGCCACCGTCTCGGACGACCGATCCGGTTTCTCGACCTGGTCGATTTGCTGGCCGCCGGGGACCGGCCCGATGTGGCGCCCGAACTGCGTACGATCACCGGTCTGGACATCGACGAACTGGTCGAGGTCAACCGGATCGACGAGGTTCACGAACAGGTCGCAGCCCTTGCACTGCCGGAAGGCGCCCTGGTCAAGTGGGGTCGGATAATGAGATCGTAAGTACTCCTGGTCTTGCTGACCGCAGCTATCCGCCTCGCCTCCGTTGCCTGCAGACTAGGCCTCTTCTTCGGTTTCTTCCTCGCGCTGCACATACGTCTGCGCCATCTTCTCCTCTTCGCCTTCCTCGGCTTCAGGAGCTTCCTCGCGCTGAACAGCGGCGGAATCCTCGGCGGAGTGCCCACCGTCCTCACAACGCTGCACGGCGGAGGCAGGCGCTGGAGCCGACATCAGCCGGTCCGCGTTCGCGACGGCCTCGCGCTCGAACCGATCCGAGGGATCCGAAACCTTCACACCGCCACCGGCGTCGGTCCCGTCCACGGGCCCGCTGCGTTGCTGGACGACATGGGTCAGCTCGTGCGCGAGCATGTGCTTGCCCGAATCCGAACCGGGGTCGTACTTGTCCCGCTGGAACACGATGTTCGAACCCACCGTGTAGGCCTGCGCGTTGACGGATTTCGCCGAATCGTGGGCGGCGCCGTCGGTGTGCACCCGGACGTCGCCGAAGTCGTGCCCGAAGCGGCCCTCCATGTCCGTACGCGTCGCGGCGTCCAAAGGCGCGCCGCCGCCTGAGCCGACGACGTCGTGCACCGGCGAACGTTCCTCTTCGACCAGGGTGCTCACGCCCGCGTTTCCCACGGCACGCTGCAGATCGAGCATGCCGCCGGGGCCGAGGACGTCGGTGCGCCCGGCCGCGGCGGCGCGGCCCAGCAGACCTCCCTCGTCCCGCTCTATCCGGTCGCCCTTCGGCCGCAGGCTCGGTTCAAGGTCGTTGTCGTGACTGTGCCCGCGCATGGTCCGCTCCCTCGGTCGCTACGCCGCCCGTCCAGCTTGCGCCGTCGCCGCGCCGCGCGCCAGGTTGCGATGCGCGGCCGGAAGGGCGGCATCGGCTGCCCGAACGGGCAGGTCAGCCGTCGGTCACCATCGCCAGGTACGGCCCGAACTCGCGGTCCAGGCAAAGTCTGCCCAGCTTGCGATACTCCCGCGCGACCGCGCCGACCAGATCCGTCATCGCCACCGGGCGGCCGGCTTCCGCGGCCAGATAGGCACCTGTGACCGCGGCCGAGCGGATGTGTCCGCCCGCCAGTTCGAAGGCCTCGGCGAGGAACCCGAGGTCCAGATCGTCGGCGCGGGGCATCCGGGCGCCGAGGCAACGGTCCCACAGCTGACGCCGCAACTCGACGTCCGGCAACGGGAAGTCCACGATCACGTCCAGCCGCCGGGTGAACGCCTCGTCGAGGTTCGCTCGCAGGTTGGTGGCCAGTACGGCGATACCGTCGAAGGTTTCCATCCGCTGCAGCAGGTACGCGCTCTCGATGTTCGCGTACCGGTCGTGTGCGTCGCGCACCTCGGACCGTTTGCCGAAGATCGCGTCCGCCTCGTCGAACAGCAGCACACCGTTGACTCCGGCGGCCTCGGTGAAGATCCGTTCCAGGTTCTTCTCCGTCTCGCCGACGTACTTGTCGACCACCGTCGCCAGGTTCACGGTGTAGAGATCCAGCCCCAGCGAGGCGGCGATGACCTCGGCGGACATGGTCTTTCCCGTCCCCGAGTCCCCGGCGAAGAGCCCCGTCACACCCCGGCCGCGGCCACCGCCCGGCCGCATCCGCCACTCGTCGAGCACCTGGTCCCGGTAGCGTGCCCGCGCGGCCAGTTCGTCCAAAAGGGACAGTACGCCCGCGGGCAGCACGAGGTCGCTCCAGCCGACCACGGGCTCGATCCGCCGGGCGAGCCGCTGCAGTCCGGCCGCGTTCTGGCTCCGCGCGCCCGCGCGCAGGTGGGACGTCCGCACTGGGCCGCCGTCGGCCAGCGCCGTCACCGACGCCGCCTTCGCCGCGCGGGCGATCTGCCCCGGCCCCAGCACGAAATGCGCGGTCGCCTCCCCCGGATCGACGTCAGGAGCGAGCCCGCCGTCGAGATGGCTGCGCCAAAGATCCACGCGGCTCGCCGCGGACAAGGGGAAGGCGTCGAGCTGCAACGGCGGGATCGCGCTCCACCGGGGATCCCAGGCCCCGGTGCCGTGCACGACGAACGGGACCGCCGGATGAGCGAGCTTCTCCAGACGCGGCGCGTCGTCGACCGGGCCCAGCACCAGCCCCGCACCACGCAGCAACGCCTCCCGCACGAGCGACCCGGTGAGCTCGCCGTGCCGGGACTCGGCCTGCCATCGCGCCGCGTCGACCACCAGCGCGGGATGGCCGGCCCCGGTCAGCGCCGCGACACCGAGTTCTTCGGCACCGCCGCCGGGATGCTCCCTCAGATAGACCAACCCGACCTGGCCTCTGATCGCCCGGATGAGCCGATCGGCACCGGCCATGTCGGTGACCCTCGTGCCGAGGTGGGCGCACCCGGCGAGTTCCGGGGCGAGCCGATCGTCGCCGAGCAGGTGGTTCACCACCCGGTCGGGCACCCGGAGCGTGCGTGAAAGGAAGGGACGTTCCTCGTCCTCCATGGTGAGCAGGCCACAGGTGATCAGCGGGGCGTCGGCGTCGAGCCGCGCACGGCCGGCGGCCGACGCTTCGGGGACGCCGCACAGACGCAAGGCCAAGCCCGCAGTCGCCCGCCGCCGGGTCACGTCGTCGTTGAGGTAGCCGTAGAACTGCTCGAACCGGCTGTCGAGGTCGGGCGCGAGCGCGACGAGCAGCAGTTCGACGTCGACGCCGGTGAGTCCCGCGCGCTCCGCCAGGGGATACAGGCGGCCGCCCGGCACGGAGTCCGTGAACGGTGGGAACGGCTCCCGGTGGCCCTCCAGCAGGGCGTCGATCGTCTCGTTCGACAGGTACAGCCCGCGGAAGGGGTCGTCGGGGTTCGGGTCGGCGGCCCGGCGGCTCTCGACCGCGTCGCGGATCCGCTGTTCGAGCCGCGCCAGCCGCTCGAACAGGTACTCCAGGCTCATCGGGACTTCCGGTGGGTGCGCGCCATCGCGACCCGGCGCTGACCTTCGACCGCCCCGCTCTCCGCCACGTGGTGCCCGACCAGCTCACCGTCGTGGGCGTCGAGCTTCAGGCCTTCCTTCGGCGGCTGTTCGGCCGGGAACACCCGTCCACTGTGGACCGGCGCGGAGATGACGACGTCCAGCGACGGTTTCAGTTCGCCGCCCAAAGCGGTCCAGACGTCGGCGAAGGCGCGATCCTCGGGCGGCGGTAACGCGACCGTCATCGGCACCGGCAGGCCCATCTCGGCCAGCGACCCGGTGAGTGCCGACTCGGGGACGGCGTCGTGGGCGAGCAGGCCGAGCAACAGGTCGGACAGCACGCGGTGCTCGTCCTCCGGCCGCTGCGTCCACGCGGTGACCAGATAGGACAGCTTGATGTGCCGGGGCGGCAGGTGCCGCGCCGAGACCTTGCCGACCTGGTCGTACTCGTTGAGCAGGCCTCGTGAACGGCGTCGAAGGTCCTCGCGTACGTCGTAGAGATAGACGTTCACTGTGGGGGCGTTGCGCCGCGATGCCCATTCCTTGTTGGGCGCGTCGAACGCGACGTCGATCTCGCTGCCGCGCCGGGTCTCGCCCCGTACCAGCCGCCGGAGCGCCTCGTCGACCTCATGGATCACTGCGGACCTCCTCGGACGGCGGTCTTCCCACGATGATCGCGGCGGCGCCGGGCGGCCAGCCTCGCAACGGCAGACCTTCGGGTACGCCGTGCTGCCCGTACGGGCAACCGAGCCACCGTCGGTTACGCTGCCGGTCGTGCCCGAACAGACATGGTCACCCACTCCAGGGACACCCGTAATCGAGTACCGGTCCAGTCGCTGGTTGTTCATCGGCGGACTGGCGCTGTTGGTCTTCTTCGGGTTGGCCGCCCTCTTCCCGGACGTCGGGAGCCCGTCGTCGTCGCGCAGAATCAAGATGCCCGCGGAACCCGCGGCCTTCATCTTCGGCGCGCTCGCGGTGGGCGGTCTGCTGACGGCGATCGGCTCGGTCCCCCATAAGATTCGCTTCGCGGCCGACGAACATGGCCTGTGGTGGCGAGCCGGCCGCAAATCCGACCTGATCGAATGGAACGAGGTGCGTGCGGTGCGCGGCCAGGAACCGCGCCCGCGGCCCCAGGGCGACCCGAACGCGAAGGTCGTCCTGTCGGCCCTGGTGTTCAACACCAAGGACCCGTACTTCGAAAGCCGTCACGCGAAACTGTTCACGCGCCCGTCCACTCCCGGTCCCGAAGTGGAACTGAGACTGCCGAACAGCACCATCGTCCGGCAGCTCACCCAGGAGATCGCGAGAGTCCGGCCGGACCTGGTCCCCTAGCGCCTGCCAAGTCCAGGCGGTTTCGCGTGGTGGTTTTGGGCGGCGGGGTTCAGTGTCCGGGCCGGTGTTTTCGCGTGTCTGGTCGGACGACACTCGTGATGGGATGGACGACACGCGTGCCGGCGGGGTCTCACCGAGAGTCGTCCGCCTGGACACGCGTGTCGTCCATCGGATCACACGCGCCGTCCCTCCAGACACGCGAAACCGCCCGACGGTAGTACCTAAGACACCCCTGTCCCTGACCCGAATCGCCACTCACGGCTTCGCGTCCGACCTGGGCTGAAGGCTCCCTTCGCCGCATCAGACTCGGCGAAGGGAGCCTTCAGCCCACCACCGGCCCACAAACGCTGGCGTCACTCAAGTCCGGCGAACGTGACCGGAAGGCCCGCGACCGGAGCCGGGTCAAGACTTCCAGTACGGGCGAAGGTCGCCCACACAGCGCGAAGCGCGGCGCCGAAAGCGTCGACCTCCGCCCACGGGACCTCGCCGAGCATCGGACTGTCCCGCCACGCCGACCGGGTACCGAGCAGCAGCGGCAGTTCCACACAATGGGTCGCACCGAACTCGGACCCCTCGGGCCGCCAGTCCAGGCGATACGACCAGGCACCGGCGCCCGCCCCGCGCAGCCGGTCGCCGAATTCGGCCAACGGTCCGATGTAGACCTCGTCGGTCCCGGCAGCGCCCGGGAACGCGGTCATGTCGTCGGCGTTCCAGCCGTACAGCACATCCAGGTCGCGCACGTTGTCCGCGAAAGACGTCCCCTCCGCCATGTCCACCGGAACGAACGCGGGCGCCATCGGGTCGCCGCTGAGCCGCAGGTTCGTCAGCGCGGTTTCCTTCTGCGCGGCAAGGATTTCCGTGATCCCGGCGGTACGAGGGTCGGTGCCGAGCGCGTCGGCGAACACCTGGCCGAGCTTGTCCGCCTGTTCGGGTGACCGGGTGGCGAGGCCGAGCGGCGCGCTCTGCAGGATCGCCCGCCGGAACAGGCCGCGTGCCTCGGGCAGGTCCATCAGCAGCCGGATGGAGATCCCGCCCGCCGACTGCCCGGCGACCGTCACGTTGTCCGGATCCCCGCCGTAGGCCGCGATGTTGGCCCGCACCCAGCGCAGCGCCTCCAGCTGGTCGGCCAGCCCGAGATTGCCGGGGCTGACGCCGTCCAGGTACAGGTAGCCGAGCGCGCCGAGCCGGTAGTTGACGCCGACCACCACGAGATCGCCTTCGGCCGCCAGCGCGCCACCGTCGTACCAGTCCAGCAGCCCGCCGCCGCTGGAGAATCCGCCGCCGTGCAGCCACACCAGCACGGGCCTGCGCCCGGCGTCCAGACCAGGGGTACTGATCGTCAGGTTGAGACAGTCCTCGCCCTGCGGCGGCCGATCGCGCGGCGGTCCCATCACCCGGTCCAGCCGGGACGGCGGTTGCGGACTGATCTCCCCGCTCGACGGCCGCTGCCCCGAAACGGCGACCGGCGGCGCGAACCTGGCCGCCGTGGCGTAGCGAATCGGTCCGGTTCGGACAATCGTGGTCATACGCATCTCCCGGGTAGGATCGGCCGGTGATCTTGCCACGCCTGCTGGACGGCCGACTGAAGTTCCGCCATCTCGTCCTGCTCGACGCGCTGGCCAGGCAGGGCACCGTGGTCGGGGCCGCCGCCGAACTGCACGTGACGCAGCCGGTGGCGACCCGGAGTCTGCACGAACTCGAAGAGATCCTCGACGTGCGGTTGTTCGAACGCGGCCCGCGCGGCGTCACCCCGACCGTGTTCGGCGAGGCGTTCACCGGGCACGCCCGCGCGGTGCTCGCCCAGCTCGAACAGGCCGGACGGCACGTCGCCGAGCTGGCCGACGCGGAGCGCGGCACGGTCGTGGTCGGCACCCATCTCGCGGGGTCGAACATGTTGCTGCCGCGCGCCATCGCGGCGATCAAGACCGAGCGGCCGTACCTGACCATCGTCGTCCGGGAGGGTTCTCCGGAAGCGCTGCTGGTGGAGCTGGAGGCCGGCCGGGTCGATCTGATCATCGGCAGGCTGACGGCGCCGTCGGACGAGCGGATCGAGCGCCGCAAGCTGTACGACGAGTCGGTGGATCTGGTGGTGCGCACCGCGCATCCGCTGGCGGGCGCGACCGACGTCGCCTTGGCCGATCTCGCGGAGTACCCGTGGATCCTGCCCTGCGCGGAGACCGCACTGCGCCGCGAGCTGGAACAGTTGTTCACCCGCAACGATTTCCCGCTGCCGGCGAACCGCGTGGAGACCACGTCGTTCCTCACCGTGCGGCAGCTGCTGCTGGAGACCGACGTGATCGCCGCGCTGCCGAGCCTGATCACCAAGGACGATCCGAGGATCACCAGGGTCGCGCTGGCGCTGGAACCCATCGGGCACAGTGTCGGGCTCACCCTGCCCGCCCAGCGCACGCTCAGCCCGTCGGTGGACGCGCTGATCCGCAGCCTCACCGACGTCGCCGGCGGAATGTCCCGTTAGGACGGTCACGGCAGGGAAAGGAAGCGTTCGGCGTTCCCGCTGGTGATCAGCCGCCGCTCGGGTTCGGTCAGGAAACCGCTCTTGCGCACCACCTCACCGACCGGGCGTTCGCCGAGCGGGTACGGGTAGTCGCTGCCGACCATCACCCGCTCTGCGCCGAGGGTGTCCACGAGCAGTCGCAGCGCCCGCTCGTCGAAGACCACCGAGTCGACGTGGAACCGGTCGAGATAGTGCGACGGCGGGAACTCCGAGGTGCCGATCACGTCGTTCCGCCGGTGCCAGGCGTTCTCCATCCGGCCGAGCCAGAACGCGAACGACCCACCGCCGTGCGCGAAACAGATCTTCAGGCTCTCGTCGATCCGGTCGAACACCCCGCCGAGCACCAGCGCCAGGATCGACAGATGCGTTTCCGCGGGCATCGCGGTCAGCCACCGCGCCATCCACCGGTCCAGCCGGGGCGAACCGTCCATGTCCCACGGGTGCACGAACACCGGGACCCCGAGCGACGCGCAGTGCTGCAGGAAGGTCTCCACCCCGGCGCTGTCCAGGTCGTGGTCACCGACGTGGTTGCCGATCTCCACCCCGCGATGCCCCGCGGCCAGGCAGCGTTCCAGCTCGCGGCACGCGGCGTCGGTGTCCTGCAACGGAACCTGGCAGAACGGGATCAGCCGGTCCGGTGCCGGCGCGACGATCTCCAGCGCCAGATCGTTGAAGATCCGCGCGATCCGGGCCGCCTGCTCGCCGGTCCTGCCGTAGTTGAAGAACGCGGGCGTCGGGGAGACCACCTGGGCGCGCACGCCGTCGGCGTCCATGTCCAGCAGCCGGGTCCCCGCGTTCCAGCAGTCCGCGCCGATCCGGCGGAACTCCTTGTCCCCCATCATGATCATCGCCTCGGACTCGGTCTCCGCGCGTAGCCACGGCGCATCCGGCCCGGCGTCCGCGCGCAGATCCGGCCAGCCGTTCGGCACGTAGTGCGTGTGGATGTCGATCAGGCCGGTCATCTCAGCCCTTCCCGGGGTGGAGCGCGCCACAGCCGCCGCATGTGCGGGCCTGCTCGTCGCCGTAGAACGCGGTGAAGACCGGCGGCAGATCCTCGACGATGTCGCGCACCTGGAGCTCCACCTCGTGCACCAGCGACGCGCATTCCAGGCAGTACCATTGGAACTTCTCCAGCGTGCCCTCCTCGCGGACCCGCTCGATGACCAGGCCGATCGAGTCCGCCTCCGGGCGCTGCGGCGAATGCGGGATGTCGCCCGGCAGCAGCCAGGTGTCGCCTTCGGAGATGCGGACGGTCTGCTGGCCGTCGGCGGTCATGATGTTCACGTGCATGGTGCCCTTGAGCTGGTAGAACCATTCCTCGTAGGGGTCGACGTGGAAATCGGTGCGCTGGTTCGGCCCGCCGACGATCTGCACGATGAAATCGTTGCCGAGCGCCATGGTCCGGTTGTTCACCGGCGGTTTGAGCAGATGCTCGTGCTCGGCGATCCAGGCCTGGAAATTGACGACCTCGGGAATGCCGGTCATCGGGGGACCTCCGTGTCTTTCGGTAGCTGGGCGATTGCCTGGATTTCGATCAACAGATGCGGATGCGGCAGCTGATGCACCGCGACCGTGGTGCGGGCGGGGCCGGTTTCGTCGAAGTATTCGCCGTAGATCTCGTTGTAGCCGCCGAAATCGTTCATCGAAACCAGGAAGGTGGTGATCTGCGTGAGGTCGGCGAGGTCGGCGCCGACCTCATGCAGGATGCCGCGGATGTTCTCGATCACCGCGCGGGTCTGCGCGCGGATGTCCAGGTTCGTGGTGCCGAGTTCGTCCACCTCGACGCCCTCGAACGTGTTGTCCGGGCGCCGGGAACTGGTCCCGGACACGAAGATCAGGTCTCCCGCGACCTTCACATGCGGGAACCGGCCCCTCGGCTTGGCCAGTCCGGGGATCAAGCGCCCGCTCATGCCAGCCCCCGTACCGAAACCCGGCCGAGCCCGGCGATGTCCGCCTCGGCGACGCCGGGCGCGAACGGTATCGCTTCGGTCGCGGCGCCGGCCAGCACCACCTGCCCGGCCCGCAGCGGGATGTCGCGTTTCCGGCACAGCTCGACCAGCGCGTGCAGCGCGCGCACCGGATCGCCGAGGATCGCCGCCGTCGAGCCGATCACCTCCCGGCCACCGGAACGCAGCCGCACCGCCCGGTCCGCCACTTCGCCGAACGCGCGCCACGGGCCGAGCACGTACCCGGCGGCCGAAGTGTTGTCCGCGACCACATCGGTGTGGGTGAACCGGAAATCCCGGTACCGCGAGTCGATGATCTCGATCGCCGGGGCCATCGCGTCCACAGCGGACTCCACGTCGAACGCGGGGTCGGCGAGGTCCACATCGCGGGCCAGCCGGTACGCGACCTCCGGCTCCACCTTCGGATGGATGAAACGCGCCAGCGAGACATCGCCGCCATCGGCGACCCGCATCGCGTCGGTGAGCCTGCCGGCGATCACCTCGG
Organism: Amycolatopsis sp. w19; assembly: GCF_051373225.1. NCBI lineage: Bacteria > Bacillati > Actinomycetota > Actinomycetes > Pseudonocardiales > Pseudonocardiaceae > Amycolatopsis > Amycolatopsis sp. w19. Next base: position 202,029 of record NZ_JBPQFM010000002.1, read on the forward strand.
ACACGCCCATCTGCGCCATCTTCGCCTTGCTGGTCAGCCCCAGTTTGACCCCGAGCACCCGCTCGCCACGGGTCTCCCGCCGGGCCACCAGCGCCGCCTGGATCGCGTACGCGTCGGCGATGTCCAGCGCGTGGTCGTCGGCGAGGCTCGGGGTGTCGGCGCACGTCGTCTGCGCGGTGTCCAGCCGATCGGCGAGCGCCGAGATCTCCGCGACGGCCATCATGTGCTGCTCCGTACCAGGTCGAGTGCGATGTCCACGATCATGTCCTCCTGCCCGCCGACCAGCTCGCGCCTGCCGACCTCGGTGAGAATCCGCCGGGTGTCCAGTCCGTAGCGGGCGGCCGCGCGTTCGGCGTGCAGCAGGAAACTCGAGTACACGCCCGCGTAGCCGAGGGTCAGCGTCTCCCGGTCCACCTGCACCGGCCGCTCCCGCAGCGGGCGGATCAGGTCGTCCGCCGCGTCCTGCAACGCGAACAGATCCGCGCCGTGCTCCCAGCCGAGCAGGTCGGCGACCGCGACGAACGGCTCGGCCGGGCAGTTCCCCGCCCCCGCGCCCTGTCCGGCCAGCGCGACGTCCACCCGGCAGGCGCCGTGCTCGACCGCGGTGACGCTGTTCGCCACCGAAAGGGAAAGGTTCTCGTGCGCGTGGATGCCGATCTCGGTTCGCGCGTCGAGCACCTGCCGGTACGCGTCGATCCGTTCGGCGACCCCGTTCATCGTCAACCTGCCACCGGAATCGGTGACGTACACGCAGTGCGCGCCGTACGACTCCATCTGCCTGGCCTGTCCGGCGAGCGCGGCCGGCGTGGAAAGGTGGCTCATCATCAGGAATCCGGACACGTCCATGCCCTGTTCGCGAGCCCACGCGATGTGCTGCGCGGCCACGTCGGCCTCGGTGCAGTGGGTGGCGATCCGCACGCTGCGCACTCCGAGGTCGCGGGCGCGGCGCAGCTGTCCGATGGTGCCGATCCCGGGCAGCAGCAACGTGGTCAGCGTCGCGTTCTCGATCACCTCGGCGGCCGCGGTGATCCACTCCTCGTCGGTGTGCGCGCCGAATCCGTACGTCGCGCTGGATCCGCCGAGCCCGTCGCCGTGCGCGACCTCGATCGCCGCCACCCCGGCCTTGTCCACAGCGGACACGATGCGCCGGACCTGGTCCACTGTGTACGCATGTCCCATCGCGTGCATACCGTCGCGCAAGGTCACGTCCTGCAGGTAGACCTTCATCCGAGCCACCCCCTCAACGCGGCGATCCGCTCGGCCGTGCGCAGCGCCGCCGAGGTCATGATGTCGAGATTTCCCGCGTAGTCCGGCAGATAGTGGGCCGCGCCCAGCACTTCGAGGAACACCGAGATCTTGAGCCCGGAGATCTCCCGGCCGAGTTCGGGCACCCACTGCCGGTCCACCGGGTCGAACTGCACTTCCTGTTTCAGCGTGTAGCCCGGCACGTACTCGCGCACCCGTTCGGCCATCCGCCGGACCGACGCCGCGATCTTCTCCCGGTCCGGCTCCCCCTCGACCAGGCAGTACACCGTGTCCCGCATGACGATCGGCGGATCGGCCGGGTTCAGCACGATGATCGCCTTGCCCGTCCCGGCGCCGCCGACCTCGCGGATCGCGGCCGCGGTGGTCTCGGTGAACTCGTCGATGTTCGCCCTGGTACCGGGCCCCGCCGAACGGGACGAGATCGACGCGACGATCTCCGCGTACGCGACCGGGACGACCGAGGACACCGCGGCCACCATCGGGATCGTGGCTTGTCCGCCGCAGGTCACCATGTTCACGTTCGGCGCGGCGTGATGCTCGTCGAGGTTCACCGGCGGCACCACGAACGGGCCGAGGGCGGCCGGGGTCAGGTCGATCATCAGCTTGCCGTGTGCCTCGGCCAGTTCCGCGTGCCGCCGGTGCGCACCGGCGGAGGTCGCGTCGAAGATCACCCGCACGTCGGCGAACTCCGGCAGCCCGATGAGGCCGTCGATACCTTCGTGGGTGGTGGCCACCTTGAGCCTGGCCGCCCTGGCCAGCCCGTCCGAGGCCGGATCGATACCCGCCATCGCGGCCATCCGCAGCGTCTTCGACAACCGCAGCACCTTGATCATCAGATCGGTGCCGATATTGCCGGAGCCGATGACGGCGACCGGAACCGTCGCCGTCACAGCCGCACGCACACATTCGTCGGCTCGGTGTAGAAGTGCAGCGAAGACGCGCCGCCCTCCCGGCCGATCCCGGAAAGCCCCATCCCGCCGAACGGCGAGCGCAGGTCGCGCAGGAACCAGGTGTTCACCCACGACATGCCGACGTGCATCGCCTGCGCGACACGATGTCCCCGGCGCAGGTTCTCGGTCCATACCGAGGAAGCCAGCCCGTATTCGGTGTCGTTGGCCAGCGCGATCGCCTCGTCCTCGGTGTCGAACGGGATCAGCGCGGCCACCGGGCCGAAGATCTCGTCCCGCACCGGCCGGTCCTCGTTGGTCAACCCGGTCCACAGGGTCGGCTCCAGCCACGAGCCGCCGTCGAGTTCCGGTCCGAGCTCGGGGATTCCGCCGCCGGTCAGGGTCTTGGCCCCGGCCTGCTCGGCGAGCGCGAGGTAGTCCAGCACCTTGCGCCGGTGCTCCGGCGAGATCAGCGGGCCGGTCGTGGTCCGCTCGTCCATCGGGTCACCGAGCCGCAGCCCGCGTGCCCGCTCCACGAGTCCGGCCGCCACGTCCTCGAACACCGAGCGCTGCACGTACACCCGCTCGGTGCACAGGCACACCTGCCCGGTGTTCGCGAACACCGACCGGGTCAGCCCGGCGAGCGTCTCGTCGAGATCGGCGTCCTCGAACACGATGGCGGCGTTCTTCCCGCCGAGTTCGAACGAAACCGGCCGGACCCGGGGCGCGACGGTGCGCATCACCTGGGTCCCGGTGGCCGACGAGCCGGTGAACGTCACTCCGTCGATGCCGGGATGCTCGGTCAGGTACTGCCCCGCCGAATCGCCGCCGAACCCGTGCACCACGTTGTAGGCACCCGCGGGCAATCCGGCTTCGGCCAGCACCTCGGCCAGCAGGGTCGCGGTGGACGGGGTCTGGTCGCTCGGTTTGACCACGACCGCGTTGCCGCAGCCGAGCGCGGGCGCGACCTTCCAGGTCAGCAGCAGCAGTGGCAGGTTCCACGGCACGATCACCGCGACCACGCCGAGCGGTTTGCGCACCGCGTAGTTCAGCGCCTGCGCCCCGCCCGGCAGATCGGTGACGAACGCTTCCTGGCCGGCGGCCGCGATCACGTCGGCGAACGTGCGGAAGTTCGCCACCGCGCGGGCCACGTCGAGCTCGCGTGCCTGGGTGACCGGCTTTCCGGTGTCCGCGACCTCGGCCGCGACGAACTCCTCGAACCGCGCCTCGATGCGGTCGGCCGCCCGGCGCAGCAGCGCCGTCCGCTCCCGCACCGGAGTGTCCGCCCAGCCGTCGTGCAACGCGGCGCGGGCGCCGGTGACCGCGCGGTGCACCAGCGCACGATCCGCCTCGTGCACCCGGGCGAACTCCGCACCGGTCGCCGGATCGATCGCCGGGAACCCCGGCCCATCCGGCTCGGCGAACTCACCGTCCACGAAGTTGCGGATCCACCGCACTGACTGCGTCATGCCGTCCACTGTGGCCTGCCGGGCCATGCGGAACAAATGCGTATCCGCTCTCCTGATATGCCGAAATGAACATATCGAAGTGTCAGGCGTTCGCGCGCCGAAGACGTTCAGCGGCCTGCGCACGAAGAGCGTCGTCGGCCTTCGGAGCCGTGCCGTGCAGGGCTTCCCAGCGGACGTCGTGCGCCGCCGTCCACAGGCTGGCCGCCCACGCGACTTCTTGCTCCTCCTCGGTGAACCGGCGCCCACGATGGTCTTGGTAGGCCGCCAGGAACGCGGCGGAACTCGCGATCGGCGGCAGCCTCGCGGGACCGGTCTTGGGGAACACGCCACTCGCGCCGCCCACCAGCGCCGCCTCCGGCTGCCAGGCCAGACTGTCCCAGTCGTGCACCGAGCACACCTGCGTGCCGTGCCAGCAGAGGTTCTGCGCCTCGAAGTCCGCGTGGCCCAGCACGCACGGCAGGCCCGCGGCCAGCAGCCGCTCGCGCGCCCGGCGCGCCGTGTCGACGACATACGCGGGCACCGCGCTCTGATCCAGTTCGTCGAGAGACCGGATCGACGGCCACACCCCGGGATCCCGGTGATCCCACCGCGACCAGCGCGGATTCGGCAACGGCGGCGGGACGGCCAAGCCGGCCAGCCCGGCCATCAACCGGGCGAACACCTCCGCGTAGCGCGCGGCGACGTCCGGCGAGTCGCCGGGCAGCAGCTCACCGCCGGGGCGGAACTCCTCGGCGTGCACGGCCAGCGCGCCGACACCGACCGGAGGCGTGAGCGGCCGCGGACACGGGAACCCCTTGTCCGCCAACCAGGTCTGCGCGGCGACACAGGACGCGGCCCGCCCGTCGTCCTCGCGCGCCTTCACCACGACGTCTTGTCCGTCCGCCAGCCGCAGGCCGAAGACCGTCGACATCGACCGCAGTTCGAACCGGACGCCGACGGGCTCGGCCCCCAAATGCTCCGCACACCAGACCGGCAGCCAGTCCGGTAGATCGTTCAACGCCACGAGGGGACTGTGCCAGGTTCGCCGTCCTCCCGCGCCCGGGTTTGCGCGTGAAGGCCTCCTTCCCTCGGCTGAGCCGAGGGAAGGAGGCCTTCACGCGCGGAACGAGACACGAACTCGCCCCGGACCAAGATCAACGGAGGATTGGAGACGTTGAGTGTCCCCAATCCTCCGTTGATCTTGGTCCGGAATCGACGAGCCTGTCGAGTGGGGAGGATTCCGGCCGTTGAACGTCCGGAATCCTCCCCACTCACTGATATCAGCCGCCAGCTATGCCCATATGGACATAACAGACCGTCGATTCGGCATTTGTGGCCTATGCCTCACGATGTCAGGCTTCTGCCCAATCGCCAGCAGCCGCGCTCGGCTGTCGCCCGACTCGATTGGGTTATCGCAGATGAACGCACCCGCGCCCCGCAAGATCGCCGCCGCCACCCTCGCCGGAACCACCCTTGAGTGGTACGACTTCTTCCTCTACGGCACCGCGTCCGCGCTGATCTTCAACAAGCAGTTCTTCCCCTCGCTCAGCCCCGCGGTCGGCACCCTCGCCGCTTTCAGCACCTTCGCCGTCGGCTTCATCGCCCGCCCGCTGGGCGGTCTGGTGTTCGGCCACTTCGGCGACCGGATCGGCCGCAAATCCACGCTGGTGGTCTCGCTGATGCTGATGGGCGTCGGGTCCACGTTGATCGGGTTGATCCCGAACTACCAGGCGATCGGTATCTGGGCCCCGATCCTGCTGGTCGCGATGCGGATCGTGCAGGGCATCGGGCTCGGCGGCGAAGGCGCGGGAGCGACGCTGATGTCGATGGAACACGCGCCGGCCGGCCAGCGGAACCGGTACGCCGGCTTCCCGCAGATGGGCACGCCGGCCGGGCTCGTGCTGGCGAATCTGCTGTTCCTCGGCAGCAGCGCGGTGATGCCCGCGAGCGCGTTCGCCGCCTGGGGCTGGCGGATCCCGTTCCTCCTGAGCTTCGTGCTGGTCGCGATCGGCCTGCTGATCCGGCTGCGGATCACCGAATCACCGTCGTTCACCAAGGCGGCGCAGAACGACAAGGTGGTCCGGTTCCCCCTCGGCGCGGCGTTCAAGGTCGGCTTCGGCAGGCTCGCGCTGACCCTGCTGGTCGGCGTGGCGAACTCGGCGGTCGCCTACGTGTTCATGGTCTTCACGCTCTCTTACGGGACCCAGAGCCTCCACTACGACCGGCAGTTCCTGATCCTCTCGGTGACCGGATCGGCGGTGCTGTGGTTCGCCACCATCCCGCTCTGGACGCGGATCGCCGACCGCCACGGCAGGCGCACCATGTTCGTCGCCGGATCGGCCGCGCTCCTGCTGTGGTGCCTCGCCTTCTTCCCGTTGCTGAACACCGGCAACACCGGGTTCGCGATGCTCGCGCTGGCGGGCATGGGCCTGGTCGTCCCGATCACCCACTGCGTGCAGGGCGCGATCATCGCGGACACCTTCCCGGTCAACGTCCGGTTCTCCGGGATGTCGCTGCTGCTGCAGGGCGGCGCGATCCTCGGCGGCGGGCTCGCCCCGATGATCGCCACCGCGGTGCTCAACTCCACCGGCTCGACCACCGGCATCACCTGGTATCTGGCCGCGATCTGCGGCGTCAGCATGGTCAGCGCGATGGCCCTGTTCCGCCTGGTCCCCTCCGGCGCCGCGGAATCCACAATGGACGGATCGCGCGACGAAAGCCACACCCTTCAACGCTCATCCGGGACCATCCTGTAAGTCAGGATGCACGCATCTCGACAGTGGAGGTTCCATGCCCAAGGGCTACTGGGTCAGCGTCTACCCCACCATCGCGGACCCCGAGGCGCTCGACGCCTACAACAAGCTGGCCGGCCGGGCCGTCAAGGCCGCGGGCGGGCGGACGTTCGCCCGCGGCGGCAGCCGGGTCGTCGCCCACGAAGCCGGGATCGCCGAGCGCGTCGTCCTGATCGAGTTCGACAGTTTCGAACAAGCGGTCGCCGCCTACGAGAGCGCGGCCTACCGGGAGGCGCTGGCCACACTCCCCGAAGGGTTCGAGCGCGACTTCCGCATCGTCGAAGGCCTCGACTGACGTTCTAGCCGACACCCGCGCCGGGAGGACCTCCCGGCGCGGGTTTTCTGCGTCCGCCCTGGTCGCACCCCGATCGCAGACCCGTCCGAACAAAATAGTCTGTTTAGACTATGCTGATCGGACTAGATCGGAGAAGCGCCCTTGCGAACCCTCACCATCCTCGGGCTGGCCGTGCTGCGACTGCTCAGCCGGCAACCCCAGCACCCCTACGAAGTCCGGCAGCGCCTGCGGGAAGAAGGACTCGATCACCTGATCAAGGTCACCCACGGCGCGCTCTATCACACGTTCGACGTGCTCGCGAAGGCCGAGCTGATCGAGACGGTCGAGACCACCCGCGAGGGCAAGCGTCCGGAGCGGACGGTCTACGCGATCACCGACGAAGGGCGCGAAGTCGCCCTCGAACGGCTACGGGAACTGCTTTCCACGCTCCAGCCGGAGTACCCGACCTACTGTGCCGCGCTCGCCTTCATGTCGTTGCTCCCCAAGGAGGACGCGGTCGCCCAGCTGGAGCGCCGGGCCGTGCTCCTGGAGGCGTCACTGGCGTCGGCGACGGCCGGGAGCGACGCGCTCGTCAAACGCGGCGTGGCGGCGATCGACATCGTCGAGATCCGGCATCTGCAAGCGCATCTGCGCGCCGACCTGGACCTGACACGCGCGATCGTCCAGGACATCCACGAAGGACGCCTGGATTGGCAGCCCGGCGAATCAGCGACCGAAGAGAAAGCGGACGGATGAGCAAACTGCGGGGGAATCCCTGGGCCGTGCTGGTGGCCCTCTGTCTCGGGTTCTTCATGACCTTGCTCGACACGACGGTCGTCGGCGTCGCGATTCCGAACATCGTCGAGCGGCTGGGCACGTCTTACAACGAGGTGCTCTGGGTCAGCAACTCCTACGTCCTGGTGCTGGCGGTCTTCCTGATCACCGGCGGCAGGCTCGGCGACATGTTCGGCAAACGCGGCGTCTACCTCGCCGGGGTCGCGGTGTTCACGCTGGCGTCCCTGCTGTGCGCGCTGGCGCGGGATCCCGGCCAGCTCATCGCGGCCCGCGCACTGCAAGGCCTCGGCGCCGCTTTGCTGATCCCCCAGACGATGTCGATCATCATGAGCATCTTCCCGCCGGAGCGGCGCGGAACCGCGCTCGGCGTCTGGGGCGCGGTGGCCGGCGTCGCCACCATCACCGGACCGCCGCTGGGCGGCTTCCTCGTCGGCGCGCTCGACTGGCGCTGGATCTTCACCCTCAACGTGCCGCTGGGGATCCTGATCCTGGTGTTCGCGCCGATGATCATTCCGGCCGGGGCGAAACCGCCTAGGACCGGCCGTTTCGACGTCCCCGGCGCGGCACTGGTCATCCTCGGCCTGTCCTGCTTGGCTTTCGGCCTGCAGGAAGGACAGCGCTACCACTGGGGGACGATCTGGTCCTTCGTGAGCATCCCGCTGCTGCTGGTGCTGGGCGTGGCCTTGCTGGTCGCGTTCGGCTTCACCCAGCGCAGGCCCGGCACGCGCGCGCCCATGGTGCCGTTCGCGCTGCTGACCAACCGTAATTTCAGCCTGATGAACGCCGGCGCCATCGGGCTGTCGGTCGGCATCATGAGCATGGCGATCGGCTTCCAGCTCTACGCGCAGTCGGTGCTGGGCTTCTCGGCGCTGGCCGCGGGCATGATCAGCCTGCCGATGTCGGCGATCTCCGTGGTGCTCGGCCCGTACGCGGGCAGGCTCGGCGACAAGGTGGGCGGCAAGCCGATCGTGGTCACCGGCCTGCTGCTGTTCGGTCTCGGCCTGCTGATCTTCTCTTTGACGTCCACTGTGGACAGTACGGTGTGGACACTGCTGCCCGCGATGATCGTGATGGGGCTCGGGCTCGGCGCGACGTTCGCACCACTGACCACGGTGGCCATGTACGACGTGCAGCCGATGATGGCGAGCTCGGCGGCCGGCGTGCTGAACGCGACGAGGCAGATCGGCGCGGTGCTCGGCACCGCCGGTTTCGGTGTGCTGCTGCAGAATCAGCTCGTCGGCAACCTGCTGACGCGCGCCGGGTCGGTGGCCGCGACGCTGCCTCCCGAGGTACGCGGGGAATTCGTCGACGGAGTACGGCGTGCCACCGGCAGTGGCCTGGACTTCGCCGAGCTGCAGGCGGGCACCGCGGTGCCGGTCCCGAGCGGGACCACCCCGGCGGTCGCCCGGCAGATCACGGCGGCGGCGAACGAGGTGTTCTCCGGCGGTTACGTCGCGGCGATGCACGGCGCGATGGTCCTGCCGATCACCGCCGTGCTCCTCGGCGCCGTCTGCGCACTGCTGGCCAAACGCAGGCGGCCACCGGCTCCGGCCGCACCGGACAGCACGGCGGAACAGCTGTCCGCCCCGGCGCTAGGGCAAAAAACCCCTCTTGACCTGGGGCAAGCGGCGAGACGATGCTGGGAGTCTTGTCTGCTTTTCCGGAGGGGAACCATGCGACGACTCTTCGTACTTCTCTGCGCCCTTTTCCTGCTCGCGACGGCCGTCCCCGCGGCGGCCGATACACCGTCCGATCCGGTTCCCGGCGAAAGACCCCCGCTGGGAATCACCTGGGCGACTGGGGATCCCTACTGCGTCTACCAATACAGCGAGAACGCCGTGAAGGCCGCGGCGGACCAGCTGGTCAGCTCGGGGCTGCGTGACGCCGGATACGAGTACGTCATGCTCGGCGACTGCTGGCAGGCGGCTCAGCGTGACGCCGACGGCAAGCTCACCGCCCGCGCCAGTTTCCCGTCGGGCATCCCGGCGCTGGTGGAGTACGTGCACTCGCGCGGGCTCAAGATCGGTTTCTACAGCGGTACGGGGGCGACGACCTGCAGCCGTCAGGCGGCGGGCTCGCTCGACCACGAAGACCTCGACGCCCAGACCTTCGCCGACTGGGGCGCGGATTACCTGCGCTACGACACCTGTTACAGCGTCAACGGTGACGCGCCCGCGCGGGTCAAGAAAATGGCGGACGCGATCAAGCGCACCGGCCGTCCGATCACCCTCGAAATCGACGACTACGACCGCGAGCAGAAGCCGTGGTTGTGGGCACGGGCGGCGGGCGCACAGATCTGGCGCACCTACAAGAACTCGACCACCAACTTCGGCTACTCGGCGAACAGTCTCGACAAGCAGTACGGACTCGACGGCTACAAGGGCCCGGGCGGCTGGAACATGCCGGGCCCGTTCACCTTCAGCTACCTCGACACCGCGGAGCGCCAAGCCAAACTCGGGCTGTGGGCGGTGCTCAACGCGCCACTGGTCGCCGACATGGCGCTGACGGCCGACATCACGCTTCCCGCCGCCGAGATGAGCAACCGCGACATCATCGCCGTCCAGCAGGACTGGGCGGGGGTCGCCGGGCACAAGGTCCGCGACACGGGCTGGACCGAGGTGTGGACGAAACCGATGTCCGACGGCTCGGCCGTCCTGGTGCTGTTCAACCGCGGCGAACTCGCCGCGCCGATCACCACCTCCGTTGCCGACGCCGGACTCCCCGCCGCGTCCGGATATCGCGTGCGCGACCTGTGGACGGGCGACGAGACCGTGACGACCGGCGCGCTCGGCGGCACTGTAGGGCGGCACGCCGCCACCGTGCTGCGGGTGTGGCCGACGAACGTGGCCGCCGCGCCGCGGACGTCGCTGACCGTCGGCCTGCCCGACTCCGTGCCGCCGTCCCAGCCGGTGACCACCACGGTCAAGTTCACCAACTCCGGCTCGACGCCGATCACCGGAGCCCACCTGCGCCTGACCGCGCCCGCGCAGTGGCAGTTCGACGGCCCCGCCGAAGCGACCACGGAGACCGTCGAACCGGGCGCCACCTGGGAGACCGCGGTGACGCTGCGCCCGGTTTCGACCGCGACCGAGCCGTTCAAGATGCCGGCCACGGTGACCTACACGACCGCGCAGGGCCCGCGGACCGCGACCGCGTCGGCCGAGTCGCCGCTCATGCTCGCGCCGAATCCGCCGTACAGCAACGGCTTGCTGAGCACCCAGCCGTGGATCTCCACGGAGAACGGCCTCGGCCCGGTGGAGCGGGACAGTATCGGCAACGGCCATCCGTTCACGATCAACGGAAAGGTCGAAACGCGCGGCGGGCTGGGGGCCCACGCGCCGTCGGTCGTGCGGTACTACCTCGGCGGCAAATGCAAGCAGTTCACCGCGACCGTCGGTGTCGACGACCGCGGGCCGAACGGGACACTCGGGTTCCGGGTGCTCGGTGACGGCGTCGAACTGGAGGCCACAGGGGACATGCGGCATGGGGACGCCACGCAGCGTCTGGTCGTGCCGCTGACGGGCGTGCAGGTGCTCGCGCTCGCCGTGGACGACGCCGGCGACGGCTCGGCCGATGACTGGGGTGACTGGGTGATGCCGTACATCAGCTGCTGAGCCTCTGGTGGCAGGTCCGTGAAGGCCCCCTTGAGGGACTCTGGGTCCCTCAAGGGGGCCTTCACGGACCGGGCGACGACCGCCGGAAGGCGGCGCGATAGTCCCTGGGCCGCCGTCCCGTGTGCTTCGCGAAAAGAGCGGCGAACGTCCCCGGGTCCCGGTAGCCGACGGCGGCACAGATCCCGGCGACCGTGCGGTCCGTGGTCTCCAGGAGATGGCGGGCGCGCCGGACCCGTGAGGAATGCAGGTATTCGAGCGGGCTCTGCCCGGCTTCCGCCGCGAACCTCCGCAACATCGTCCGGGTGCTGACGTTGAACCGTCCGGCCAACGCGGCGAGGTCGTAGCGGGCGGCCAGGTTCTGGTCGAGCCATCGCATGACCGGGCGGGCGAACCCGTTGCCCGGCCTGGGAAGCAGCCGCGCGTCGACGTACGGCGTCTGCGATGACCGCGCGTCGTCGACCAGCGCCACCCGCGCCGTCTTCCGTGCCACTTCGGCACCGTTGTGTTCCCGGATCAGTCCGAGCGCGAAGTCGTACATGGCGCTGAAGGCCGCCGTCGTCGTGACTCCCCGGTCGGTGACGACGAGATGCTCTGGCTGGACCAGGGCTTCAGGACGACGCCGGGCCAGCTCGTCCGCGAAGAGCCACGAGGTGGTGACGCGGCGATGGTCGAGGAGCCCGGCCTCGGCGAGCAGGAACGCGCCGACGCAGATCGAGACGACGACGTTGCCCGCGGCCGCGTGGGCGCGGATCGCCTCGACCTCTCCAGCGAGACGCGCCAGCTTCGCGTCGATGTCCTGGCCGGGCATGTGCTCGAATCCCGGCACGACGAGGACGTCGACCTCGCGCAGCGGCGAGACGGTCAACGTGACACCGCCCGACGCGACGACACGGCGGCGGGGCGAGACGACGGAAACCTCGTACCCGGCATGGTCCGGGCCGGCGACGTACGTGGCCATGGTGAGCAGATCGGGAACACCGAAGACTTCGGACGCGAAGCAGCCCGGGTACGCCAGGACACCGACTCGCAACACGTGGCGAGATTACCCTGATATCCGGCGATCCGGCCCATTCCCTCGACCGCGGCCCTCGTCGAAGCTGCGGTCATGCGCGAACACTCCGATGATGCGATCGCCGACTTCTCCCACCGCCCGGTGGAGGTGGACGGCGTGACGAAGACCGTTCACGTCGCGGGTTCCGGCCCCGGCGTGGTGCTGATGCCGGAAATGCCCGGCATCAGTCCCGACGTCCTCCGGTTCGCGCGGTGGGTGCGAGACGCGGGGTTCACCGTTTACGTCCCCTCGCTCTTCGGGGTCGACGGTGCCTATCCCGCCGCCGAGGCAGGCGAAGAAGTGGTCCGCCGCGCCTGCGTCAGCGCCGAATTCCGGGCGTTCGCCGGAGGCGGCACCAGCCCCGTCACCCGGTGGCTGCGCGGGCTCGCGCGGATCGCCCACGCGGAATGCGGCGGTCCCGGCGTCGGCGCGATCGGCCTGTGCTTCACCGGCAACTTCGCGCTCACCATGGCGCTCGAACCCGCCGTGATCGCCCCCGTGGTCAACCACCCGTCACTGCCGCTGGACGACCCGGGCGGCCTCGAACTCGGCGACGATGACGCGGCCGCGCTCCGGGACCGGATCTCACGCGACGGACTGAAGGTGCTCGCCTATCGCTTCGAGGGCGACCGCTGGTGCACCGGACAGCGGTTCGCCGCGTACCAGGCTCTCCTCGGTGACGCCTTCGACGGGCGCGTCCTGCCGGACACCGCCGCGAACACCGACCCGCCGCCGTTCTTCCGTGACGTGGTCGGCAGCCCGCACAGCGTCGTGACCGCCCACTTCGTCGACGCCGAAGGCCACCCCACGGTGCGGGCCAGGGACGAGATCCTCGCGTTCCTCACCGAGCGCCTGTAGAAACGAACGGCCATGGCATCGAAAGGAGAACGACATGCGCCGAGCCGACGTCGCCGACCACAGCGCGATCGTCGACCGTGTCCAGCGGTGGTGGGGCGACTCGCGCACCCCCGCCGAAGCACGCGAACTCTCGCTGCTGCTGCCCAAGCTGTTCCTCCAGTTCTTCTCCAGGACGAGCCTGGTCCTGGAAGACGAAACCGGCATCAGGGCATTTCTTGTCGGCTTTCACGCCCCCGACAACGACTACGAGGCGTATATCCATTTTGTCGGCGTAGATCCCGAACTCCGCGGACAGGGGACGGCGCGCCGCCTGTACACGACCTTCTTCCGGCACGCCGCCGAGGAGGGCCGCACGGAGGTCCGCGCGATCACCTCCCCGGCGAACACCGGATCCATCGCCTTCCATCGCGCCATGGGGTTCACGCTCGAAACAGGCGACCGGGTGATCGACGGCCTTCCCGTGCACTGCGACTATGACGGCCCCGGCCAGGACCGGGTGTGCTTCTTCCGGAAGCTCACCGGCTAGCCGTAGATGGAGGCCGCCCATTCCGGGTGGTCGATGAACGGGTTGCGGTTGTGCTGGAACTGGTCGTAGATGACCTGGTTGCGGCGCTGCTCGGTGGCGTCGGGCGGGTCCTGGGTGTTCCAGGTCAGCAGTACCGAGAGCCGGCCGATGTTGGGCTTGGAGCCGTTGTCGACGGCGTCGTTGGGTTCGAGATCGGGGAAACCGTCGGTGCCGTCGTAGCGGACGGCCATATACAGGATCATGCGCGCCACGTCGCCCTTGACCGCGTCCCGCGGCTCGAACGAGTCGTCGTCGGTCAGGCTGCCGGGCGCCTCCTCGACCGGAGAGCCTCCGGCGTCGAAGTCCTTGTTCCCTCGGGTGCTGTTGACCGACGCGTCCTCCGCGCGCAGATGATGCAGGTCGGTCCCCGGCCCGACGGCCGTGCCGAAGTCGCCGTGCGACTTGGCCCAGACGTGTTCCCGGTTCCAGTCGTCGACTCCCCCGCCGTTGGCGGTCTTCGCCTGCGAACGGCCGCTGTAGAGCAGGACGACGTTCGCCTTGTTGGCCGGATCCTCGTCGGTGGCCCTGATCCCGTCCCACACCTGGTCGTAGGTCAGTTTCGTGTTGGTGCTGATGATCTTGTGCAACGCGGCCTTGAGTTCCGGGCCGGTCTTGCCCAGCGCGTCCTGGTAGTAGTCGTCACCCGACACCGGCCCCGCGAGAGACGGTGGCGCGAACGCGAGCCCCGCCGCGGCGCCGAGCGCGAGAACGAAGGAGATACGGCGGGTCGGCTGCATGCACAGTTCCTCTCCCCAGAGGCGCCTACCCGGATCGTCGTCCGCTCGACCACGGCCCCGGCAACGCACTAGTCAGCTAGTTGGAAAAATACTGTCATGTCTGTCAACACCCACTTTCGGCTGGTGACATCCGCTGCCGGTCACGCGACAATCGACGTTCTGATCGTGACTCACCGGAGGGCCGTGTGGCCGAGTTGAGCGAGCAGATCCGCGAGTGGGTCGTGGCACCGAACTTCTGGCATCTGGCCACGGTGAACCAGGACGGTTCGCCTCAGGTCTCCCCCATGTGGATCGACGTCGAAGGCGACTTCATCGTGTTCAACACCGCCATCGGCAGGGTGAAGGAGGAGAACCTGCGCCGCGATCCTCGTGTCTCGTTGTCATGCCTGGACACGGTCGACCCCTACGACCGGGTGGTGATCCACGGCCGGGCCGTCGAGTTCGTCGAAGGCGACGAAGCGGATCGCTGCATGGACCGGCTGGCGAAGAAATACGTCGGCACCGACCGGTTCGAATGGCGAATTCCCGGAGAACGGCGAGTGAAGGTTCTCGTCGAGCCGACCCGCGTCCGCCATGTCGTCGGGGTCGAGCCTTTCCGGCGGGGACGTCTCGGCTGAGGCGAGTCCTTTGTGGACGCATGCGCTGGTGGCACGTTGCGAAAGCCACTTTCGCAACGTTGAAGGTTGCGAAAGTGGCTTTCGCAACGCCGGCGCGAGGCTTTCGCGGCCGGATGCCGGTTCGAGACCAAGGCGACGCAACCGAATGACCCGTCCACTACGTCCTCGGCACATGAGATGGATCGCACTGTGCCTACTCCTGGTCCTGGCGGGATGCGGCGTCGGCACCGGACCCGGCGCAAGTCAGGTGAAACTGGAGGCCTTCGTGGAACTCGGCTCGGCCCCTCGGCCGGCGGGGTCGAAATCCGCGGAACTGGGGACGGCCGAGGGGCAGGAGTTCCAGCGCATCCTGGAAGGCGCCAAGGTCGCGAAACCGGACCAAGTCCGTGCCGCCTTGTCGTTCGCACCGGCGGCCGATCGGCGCGCCTTCGCCTTCGTCATGCCCGGTTGCGCCGAGGACGGCGCCGAACTGACCATCGAGCGCGACACGCTGAGGGCGGAACTCACCGGCGGCGAGAACGTCAATTGCGCTACCGCGAACTACTTCCTCACCGTCTTTTCCGTGGACCGCGACTCGATCCCGGCGGCACCGACGTTGATGCCGCGCTGATCCTGCGGCTACGCGACAGGATCAGGCAGCACCAGAGCCGTGTGCGCCGGACGTCCGGTGTCCGGCGCCGATGCGGTCAGGCCTCGAAGTCGGCTGTCGCGCCGCGCCAGGGCTTCGGCGGTGACCGGGAAGAGCGCCGCGTCGCCCACGCCGACCTGTGCTTGGTTCCGTTCGACGAATTCCCGCGTCTCCCGTTCGTAGGCGTCGAAAGCGCCGGTGGTGGCCAATGACCTGGCGAGCATGTAGGCCCCGACGAGTGCGAGGCTGGTGCCCTGTCCGGTCAGGAACGACGGCGCGTAGGCGGCGTCGCCGACCAAGCCGACCCGGTCTTGGGACCAGCGCGGCAGGTGGATCTGGCTGACGGTGTCGAAGAACAGGTCGTCCGCGTCGCGCAGGGCGCCGATCATGGCCGGGATCTCCCAGCCGTCGCCGTCGAAGGTCGCGGCGATCAGGTCACGTTGCGCGCCGGCATCGCGGAGTACCTCGTACGGCGGTTCAGGGCGGGCGGCGACCAGGAATCCGTGCACCTTGTCGCTTCCCTTGACCGCGTAGAGCGCCGCCCCTCGGCCGGGCGCGTTCCAGATCACGCCTTCCCGTGAGAGGCCGAATTCGTTGGGCATGGTGAATCCGGCGAAGCAATATCCCAGATAACGGTGGAATCGGTGCTCCGGGCCGAAAACGAGTTCCCGGGTGCGCGAGTGCAGGCCGTCGGCTCCCACCACCAGGTCGAACTCGCGCCGCGTTCCGCCGCGGAAGGTGACTTCGACGCCGTGTTCGTGTTCGGTGAGCGTCGCGATCGAATCGTCGAAGACGTATTCCACGTCGTCGCGGGTGGCTCCGTACAGGATTTCCGCCAGATCGCCCCGCCGCACCTCGACGTCGTCCCCATCGACCCCGCCGGTCACCGTCTGCGGATTCAGCGAAGTGACCTCGCCACCCTCGGCGTCGACGAAGGTCAGGGAACGCGTCTCGATACGTGCTTCCCGAAGCAGCGGCAGGATTCCCATCCGGCCGGCCACTTCCAACGCCGTGCCGCGGACGTCGATCGGATAGCCGCCGCCGCGCAACCCGCTCGCCTTTTCCACCACTGTCACGGAGAATCCGTGCCGTCGCAGCCAGAACGCGACCGCGGGACCGGCGATGCTCGCGCCGGAGACCAGAACTGTGCCCTTCATGGGTTTCCTCATTTCTCTCAGAGAGACGCCAGTACTTGTGTTTCCTTGCCGGAGCGCGACTTTCGCACCAGCAAGACGACGAGGACCGCGGCCATCGCGAAGGCGACGGAAGCGATCGCGATGTAGCTGAAGACGCCCGTTCCCGAGTTCACCGTTTCGCCGCCGACGGATACGGCGGTCGACTTGAGCACCGCGGCGCCCACGAAATCCAGGACCACCGAACCGATCGCGACGACGACCATCACCAGGCTGGAGACGATGCCCTGCCGTTCGGCGGGCGCCAGGCTGCCCGCCAGGTTGAAGCCGGAGGTCCCGAGCACGCCGACCGTGAAACCCAGCAGGAAGGCGAAGAACACGGCGACGGGGAACTGCGAGACACCGGCGAACATCCCGACGGTCCCCACGCTTCCGAGCGCGATTCCGCCCGCCAAGGTCATCGCCGGCCCGCCCCGGGTGGCGAGCACTCCGGCGACCGGGCCGCCGATCATGACGCCCACGCCGGGCGCCGCGAGCAGCAGCGCCAGCGCTCCCTGGCCGGCCAGTCCGTACCCGAGGCCCTGGTCCACTGAAACGTCGCTGACCAGGGGAATGAGCTGGAGCATGCTCTGGTAGGAGCCGGTGCTCAGCACGAGCACGAGCAACGTGAGCGCCAAGGGCGCCCCGATGTTCCGGATGTCGATCAGCGAATCGGGCCTGCGGCTCGAAACCAGGAGCCACCGCGACAACGCGGCGCCGCCACCGGCGAGCAGAACCAGCGGAGCGAAGGCGAGCCAGCCGAACTCCGAGCCGAGGCTGACGTAGGCGAGCACTCCGGCCAGGCCACCACCGAGAAGCAGCGCGCCTCCGACGTCGATCCGGCCCGGTGTCCTGACCACGGATTCGGGAATGACGCCACGCACGCAGATCGCCATCGCGATCGCGACGACGGCCGAGACGACGAACAAGATCTGGAAGCCGAACTCGGCGGCGAGTTTCTCAGTAAGGAACCGGGAACCGATGTTGAGCACCGCGGACCCCGAGGTCACGATGCCGACGACGACCATCGCGATCCGGGGCGCGCAGAGCTCGCGGACGATCGCGACGGAAAGGAACAACGCGGCCACGGCCGCACCCTGCAGCAGACGTCCGGGTACGAAGACCCACAGATTCGGTGCCACCGCGCAGACGAGCGCGCCCGCGCAGCTGAGCAGCAAGGTCAGTACGAGCACTTTGCGTTTGCCGTGCACGTCCGCGCTCTTGCCGAGCAGCGGCGCCCACATCACCCCCGCCAGCATCGCGCTGGCGTTGAGCCACGCCGTCTGATCGGTGCCGAAATGGTCGAGCATTTCCGGGAGGACGAGCAGCGGCGCGGTGATCGCCGTGTCGACCATGAAGTTGACGAGCACCAGGACCGCGACGAGGCCGACGAGCCGCCCGCTCCATCTGGTGTGTGGTCCTGCGCCGATCCTGCTCTCCTGCATGAAGACTCCTTGTGCGGGATTCAGGGAAAGGCGGCCCCCCCGCCTCAAAAACTACACTACACGGTGCAGTTTTCTGGAACTGAGAATACGATGAGAACATGGCGACCCCGCGAGCGACCGCGCGAACCCCGGGCAGGCGTCTGCAGGCCGAGGCCAAGCAGGCGGCGATCCTTGACGCCGCCGAGGCGTTGTTCGTGTCGGACGGCTACGAACTCACCAGCGTCGACGCGATCTCCGCACGGGCCGGGGTGTCCAAACGCACCGTCTACGACCACTTCGGCGACAAGCAGACCCTCTTCCGCGCTGTCCTCGGCCGTGCCAACGACGCCGTGGTCGCGACCGTGCGCAAGGCGATCGACGAGGAGCTCACCGAAGATCGCGACATCCGCGACGCGTTGCTCGGCTTCGCGCGGCGGGTGACGACCGGGATGTTCCCGACTTCGGACTACGCGACGTTCCGGCGGCTGGGTTCCCAGGCACCGGTGGCGCCGCGGTTGCCGGAAGCGGCACGTGACCAACCGGAACGGATGATGGAGGAACGGTTCGCGAAGTTCGCGGCGGACGGCAAGCTTCGGGTGAGTGACCCGCGACGTGCCATGCAGCATTTCGTCGCCCTGACCATGCGCCTCGTCCTCGACGTGACGGACGAGGACCAGACGGTGGGCAAGGCGGAGATCCTCGAGATCCTCACCGACGGGGTGGACGTGTTCCTGCGTGCCTACCGCTGACGCGCCTTGTCACCCTTGAGAGCTACCCGCAGGTGTCCTCCGCATGGTGACGATTCCCGGCCGCCGGATCCGTAGCGTGCCAGGTGAATCGTTCCCCTGTACCAGGAGTTCACCATGTCCCGTAAGGCATCCGCTCTGATCGCGCTGTGCTGCGCAGTGGCAGGCGTCGCGCTGTCGGCCTGCGACGAAGCCACGGAAGCGGAGTCCGCGTTCACCGGAACACAGAAGATCAAGGTCGGCGAGCGTTCGGTGAACGTGTCGTGCGCGGGGAACGCGGCCGAAGGGCGGCCGGTCGTCGTCCTGCTGCACGGCGGGGGCGACGATCTCGGGAAACTGAGCGGGCTCCAGAACACCCTTGCCGCGCAAGGCCGGGTCTGTTCCTACGACCGGCTCGGCGCGGGCGCCAGCGACCAGCCCGACGGGCCGCAGAGTTTCGAGAGCACCGGGAAGATCCTCACCAGCGTGCTCGACCAGGTCGCCGGCGGCGAGCCGGTCGTCCTGGCCGGGCATTCGCTCGGCGGGCTGATCGCCGCCAGGTACTCCCCCGACCACCAGGACCGGGTCAAGGGGCTGGTGCTGATGGACGCCACCTCGCCGACCCAGGAAGCCGATCTGCGGCAACGGATTCCGGATTCGGCCACCGGGATGGCGGCCGAACTGCGGGCGCAGACCTTGGCGGTGTTCGCGGGACAGGGCCCCGAAAAGCTGGTGGTCACCGACGCCGAAGTCCGCCCCGCCGGGAACATCCCGGTCGAGGTGATCCAGCACGGCAAGCAGTACCTCACGGCCGTTCCCGAGTACGGCGCGGGCCTGGAGCAGGCGTGGTCGGAGGGGCAGCGGAAGTGGCTCGCGCTGTCCGGGCGCAGCAACCTGAGCGTCGCGGCGAACAGCGAGCACTACATCTATGTCGACCAGCCGGACCTCGCCCTCCGGGCGATCCAGCGCGTCGCGGACGAGGCCAGGTCCGAATAGGACCGGCGTGTCGTGTTCATGGGCGGGGCCGCTGGCGGGCTGAAGGCTCCCTTCACCGCGTCTGATGCGACGAAGGGAGCCTTCAGCACAGGCCGGGTACGGGGTCGCGCGTGGCGTTTCGGCGGCGAAGGACCCGATCGCGATGTCCCCAATGTCGCATCTGTGACGCTGAGCGTCACAGATGCGACATTGGGGACGCCTCGTCACCACACGTCTGGTCAAAGGGGCGCAAATGTGGCGTGTTCATGGGCGGGGCCGGTGGCGGGCTGAAGGCTCCCTTCACCGCGTCTGATGCGGCGAAGGACGCCTTCGGCCCAGGTCAGGTGCGAGTCGCCCTCTCGTGAAGAGCCAGGCCGCGCGGTCCAGTTACCGTCCGAATAGGACGGTCAGGTGACGAGGCCGTGGCGGAAGGCGTAAATCACCGCCTGCACCCGGTCGCGGAGCCCGAGTTTCGCGAGCATGCGCGAAACGAACGTCTTGACGGTCTCCTGGCTGATCATGAGCGTCGCGGCGATCTCGCTGTTGGAACGGCCGTCCGCGATGAGCCGGAGGACCTCCAGTTCCCGGGGAGTCAGCGGGTTCTCGGGCGGGCCTTCGTCCTCGGCGGGCCGGATCCGGGAGGCGTAGCGGCCCACCAGCTGCCGCGTCACCTCGGGATCCAGCAGGGCGGCGCCGGCGGCCACGGTGCGGATCCCGTGCAGCAGCCGGTCGGGCGGGCTGTCCTTGAGCAGGAACCCGCTCGCACCGGCGCGCAGCGCCCGGTAAACGTACTCGTCGAGGTTGAACGTGGTGACCACCAGGACCTTGCCGGGTTCGGCCACGCCGGCGCCCGCCAGCAGGCGGGTGGCTTCGATGCCGTCGAGCACCGGCATGCGCACGTCCATCACCACGACGTCCGGGCGTAGCCGGGCGGCGAGGTCGACGGCGGTCCGGCCGTCACCGCATTCGCCCGCCACTTCGAGGTCGGGCTGGGCGTCGATGATCGTCACCAGGCCGGTGCGCACCAGCATCTGGTCGTCGCAGACCAGCACCCGCGTCGGCGCGGTCACGACGGGTTTCCCGCGGGAATGCGGGCACGGACGGAAAACCCGCCGTCCCCTCTACGGCCGGCACTGAATTCGCCGTCCAGGACGTCGATCCGTTCGCGCAGCCCGGCGAGGCCCCGTCCACCGCCTGGAGAGTCCACTGTGGACATGGCTTCCTCCGTGTCCACCGCGACGGTGATCTCCCCGTCTCCGTGGTGCACCAGCACCGAGGTGCGGCTGCCGTGCGCGTGTTTCAGCGCGTTGGTCAACGCCTCCTGCACGACGCGGTACGCCACCGGTCCGGCGTCACCCGCCGTGGGCTCGCCCCGCTCGGAGAACTCCACCGGTTGCCCTGCCCGGCGTGTGCGCTCCACGAGGGTCGGGATCGCCTCGGCGCCGCGGCCGGGATCGATCACGTCGAGCAAGTGACGCAGATCGGTGATGGCCAGCCGTCCGGTGTCGGCCACGGCGGTCAGGCTCTGGTCGAGCCGCGCGTCGGTGAGATACCGGGCGGCTTCGGCCTGCACGACCATCGCCGTGACGTGATGGGTCACGACGTCGTGGAGTTCGGCGGCGATGCGGGCGCGCTCGGCCGCCCGCGTCTCCTCGGCGACGCTGCGGCGACGTTCCGCTTCCGCGACCCGGTTGGACCGCAACGCCGTCCCGATCCCCCAGGCCAGCACCAGCGCGAGATAGAAGGTCACGTAGCCGGTGAGGGGTTCCGTCCCGCCGAGCGAAGCGAACGCGATCGCCGACACGAGGAACGCCGCGGTGGACACGATCGCCACCACGCGGCGGTGCCGCTCCAGCCGCAGTCCCACCGTCAGCAGGGCGATCGGCAGGGCCGTGCCGGCGAACGAGTGATAGCCGCCGAACTGGTCGACGGCGAACCCGAGCGATACCAAGGCGAAACCGGCGACGGGCCACCGGTGGCATACGACGAGCGGGACGCATTGCAGAGCGATCCCCACGACGGCCAGTGCGTCGTACGGGCGGTTCGGCAGGCCGCCGAACTGCGTTCCGTGGCTCTGCAACGCCGGGACCAGAGATCCCACGAAGAGAGTCACAGCGACCGGGAGGTACCAGACCGGGCCACACCGCCACTGCCTCGAGACCCACCGAAGGTTGACCACGCAGCGGATCTTATTCCGAACGGGTGAATCGCCCGTATGCCGATCGGCGATGTTACGGGCGTAACATGGAACTGTGACTGACGAATCCGACGGCCGGAACTGGCTGGTGATCAGCGTGTCCACCGCCGGCGGACCGGACTCGCTGCGGGTTCAGGTCTGGCGCAAACTCCGCTCCCTCGGCGCGCTCTACCTGCAGCAATCGGTATGCCTGCTGCCCGCGCGGGCGGAGGTGGTGCGGGAGATCCGCCGTCTGCTCGACCGGGTCCGCCATCAGGGCGGGACGGCCCGCGCGCTGCCGATGGCGTTCACCGACCCGGCCGAGGAGCGTGCGGTGATCGCCGAACTGAACGCGGCCCGCGACGCCGAGTACGCCGAGGTCCTCGAGCGGCTGCCCGAGCTTCGCCGGGAACTGGCGGACGAACAGGCCCGCGGCAACGCCACCTACGCGGAAGTCGAGGAATCCGAAGCCGATTTGCACCGGTTCCGCAGCTGGCTGGCCAAGATCGCCGCCCGCGACTACTTCGGCGCCCCACGCGGCCAGGAAGCCCGTGACGCCGTCGAGCTGGCCGCGGCCGAACTCGCCGCCTTCGAGGAAGCCGCCCTGCGCGCCGAAGCTCCCGAGATCCGGGCGGGGAAGAAGCGATGACCGGGTCGTTCTGGTGGGATCTGCTGCTCGGCATCGCCGGTGCGCTGGTCCTGGCCTGGCTCGTGCTCGTCGTGGCACTCGTGCTCGCCCGGCCGCGGGGCGGGCTGCTCCGGGAAGCGCTGCGGCTGCTGCCCGACGTGCTGCGGCTCATCCGCCGTCTGGCCGCGGACAAGACGCTGCCCCGCGGCGTCCGGATCAGGCTCGCGCTGCTGATGGTCTACCTCGCCCTGCCGATCGACCTCGTCCCCGACTTCATCCCCGTTCTGGGTTACGCCGACGACGCCATCATCGTCACCCTCGTGCTGCGTGGCGTCGTCCGCCGCGCCGGGCTCGACGCCGTCCGCGCGCACTGGCCCGGTACCGACGACGGTTTCGACGCACTCGCCCGCCTGACCGGATTTCCCGCCGCCACACCCTGATCCGTTTAGCGAGTTGTGCGCATTTTCTGTCAGAGGCGTAACAACTTTCGGCCTTCCTGCGGCATACCGGAGAGCTGTCTTGTTCTGTCCGGTCCCCGCCGCAGGAGGATTCGCGTGTCGAGATCCCGTCGTTTCCTGTTCCCCCGAAGATCGCGACGCGCGCTGGCGGTGGGTGTCATCGGCCCGCTGGTCGGCGCGCTCGCGGTCGGGCTCGTCGCCACGGCACCGGCCGACGCCGCCGTGCCCACAGGTTTCACCGACACGGTGGCGATCAGCGGGCTCAGCTCGCCGACCGCCACCGCGTTCGCACCGGACGGCCGGGTGTTCGTCGCCGAGAAGAGCGGCCTGGTCAAGGTCTTCGACTCGCTCGCCGACCCGACGGCGACGGTGTTCGCCGACCTCCGTACGCAGACACAGGACTTCTGGGACCGCGGTCTGCTCGGGCTCGCCGTCGACCCCGCCTTTCCCGCCAGGCCGTACGTCTACGTCTCGTACACCCTCGACGCGGAGCCCGGCGGCACCGCGCCGCGCTGGGGTGACGCCTGCCCGACCCCGCCGGGCGCGACCGACAAGGGTTGCGTCGTGACCGGCCGCGTCTCCCAGCTGACGATGGGCTCGGCGGGCACGGCCGTGAGCGAGAAACCGCTGGTCACAGGCTGGTGTCAGCAGTTCCCGAGCCACTCGGTCGGCGCACTCGCCTTCGGCCCGGACGGCGCCCTGTACGCGGGAGGCGGCGACGGCGCCAGCTTCACGTTCGCCGACTACGGCCAGGTGGGGAACCCCTGTGCCGATCCGCCCTCGCCCGCCGGGACGAACCTGACGCCGCCGTCGGCCGAAGGCGGCGCGCTGCGTTCGCAGTCGCCGCGACGCGCCGCCGGGCAACCGGTCCTGCTCAACGGCACGCTGCTGCGCATCGACCCGGACACCGGCGAAGGCGTCCCCGGCAACCCCTTCGCGAACAGCGCCGACGCCAACGCCCGGCGTGTGATCGCCTACGGCGCGCGGAACCAGTTCCGCTTCGGCTTCCGGCCGGGCACCAGCGAGCTCTGGGCGGGCGACGTCGGCTGGGACACGTGGGAAGAGATCAACCGCGTCGCCGACGTCGGCGACAGCGTGGCGGAGAACTTCGGCTGGCCCTGTTTCGAAGGGAACGCCAGGCAGGCCGGTTACGACGGCGCGAACCTCGACCGGTGCGAATCCCTCTACTCCTCCGGCGGGCACTCCGCCCCGTACTACGCCTACAACCACCGCGCCAAGGTGGTCGCGAGCGACCCGTGCCCCACGGGCGGCTCTTCGATCAGCGGCATCGCGTTCGAATCCGGCAGTAACTACCCCGCCGAGTACTCCGGCGCGCTGTTCTTCGCCGATTCCTCCCGTGGCTGCATCTGGGCCATGCAGACCGTCGACGGCCAGCCGAATGCGAGCCGTCTCGTGCCTTTCGTGACCGGCGTCAACGTCCCGGTGCAGGTGCTGACCGGCCCGGGCGGCGATCTGTTCTACGTCGCGCTCGGCAGCGGCGAACTCCGCCGCGTCAGCCATCCCGGCGGGACCAACCGGCCGCCCACCGCGGTGGCCACGGCGACCCCGTCGAGCGGACCGGCGCCGCTGACGGTGCGGTTCGACGGCACCGCGTCCACCGACCCGGACGCCGGGGACACCCTGTCCTACGCCTGGGACCTCGACGCCGACGGCGCGTACGACGACTCGTCGGCCGCCGACCCCACCTGGACCTACACCGCGGCAGCCGCCGTCGACGCCGGGCTCCGGGTGACGGACTCCCACGGCGCGAGCGCGACCACGACCGTGCGCGTGACCGTCGGGAACCCGGAGGGCCTCGACCCGGTGCCGGTCATCGACAGCCCGGCGGGCACGCTGACCTGGTCGGTCGGTCAGACCGTGTCCTTCTCCGGCCGCGCGGTCGACGCCCAGGACGGGCAGCTCCCGGCGTCGGCGCTGTCGTGGCGGCTCGCGATCCGGCACTGCGCGACCAACGGCACCTGCCATACGCACAACGTCCAGGACTTCCCCGGCGTCGCGTCCGGGTCGTTCGTCGCGCCGGACCACGACTACCCGTCGTACCTGCAGCTGACCCTCACCGCGACCGATTCGACCGGCCGGACCGGCAGCAAGACCGTCGACCTCCAGCCGAAGACGGTGTCGCTGAACTTCGCCTCCAGTCCCAGCCAGGCGACGCTCACCGTCGGTGGCACGCAGCAACGCACGCCGTTCTCCCGGACGGTGATCGCGGGATCCACCAACTCGATCAGCGCGGACAGCCCGCAGAAACTGCCCCCGCTCAACCTGAAGTACGCCTTCACCGGCTGGGCGCACGGCGGCGCGCGGACGCAGAACATCATCGCGCCCGGCACGTCGACCACCTACCAGGCGAACTATCGGCTCTGCTGGCTGTTGAACCCCTGCTGACCGGTCGTGAGCTTCAGCGGTAGGGCCGAAGGCTCCTTTCGTCGCATCAGACTCGGCGAAGGGAGCCTTCAGCCCGCCACCGACCCCACCCGGCGCGGCACCGAAACCGTCCATAATGGAGCACGCCAGCACGTTTTCGCGAAGCCGTAAGAACCCCGAAAGGATCGGAACCCCCACCGGAGAGACCCCGTCGGATCGCCCATCCAGATCCCGCACGGAAGGTGCCTCCGATGACCTACCCAGGCCTGCCCGACCAGCAGAACCCCCGCCCCGCGACCGTCAAGCCCGGCGTGGCCGTCGGGATCCTCGTCGCGGTGATCGCACTGGTCGCCTTCTGCATCACCGGCTTCGCCGCTCCCGGTTTCCTGCTCCGCAAGGGTCCCGGGCTCTCGTTGCCCACCCCCACCTCCAGCCCGGCGACGACGACCTCCTCGCCAACGAGCACCACGGAAAGCCCGACCAGCACCAGGGTCAGCCGCCCGAGGATCACCCCCACCAGGAACCCGGCCACGCCGCCGGCACTGGGCGTTCAGGTGATCGTGGACTTCCTCACCAAGATCGCCGGGAGCGACAAGCCGGGGGCGATCGCGTTGGCCTGCGAGGCGCAGAAGAGGTTCATGGACGACAAGATCGATTCCCTGATCCCGCTGGGGTCACGTGTTCAGGTGACCTCTGTCAACGGGACGTCCAGGTTCGTCCTCGCCGACGTCGCCGGAGTCGCCAAAGGACGGTCGGCGAAGGGCATCGTGATCTCGGATCTCAAGGCGGACGGCGGTTTCTGCGTCACGAACTTCAGCATCCGCACCACCGGCTGATGTCAGTCGAGGCAGAACTCGTTGCCCTCGATGTCCTGCATCACGATG
This sequence comes from Amycolatopsis sp. w19, assembly GCF_051373225.1. Lineage (NCBI taxonomy): Bacteria > Bacillati > Actinomycetota > Actinomycetes > Pseudonocardiales > Pseudonocardiaceae > Amycolatopsis > Amycolatopsis sp. w19. The sequence goes on from NZ_JBPQFM010000002.1 coordinate 228,388, forward strand.
CACGACTCGTTCTCCTCGTCGGCGAGCAGGACACGCTGCTGCACCGCCCCGAGCGCCGTCAAACGGTCGGATTCGGCCTGGAGCGCGGCGAGGCGCTCCTCCCCCACCAGGCCGGTGCCCGCCCGCACGCAGAGATGCACACGGTTCTTGACGACCTTGCCTTCGGGAACGCGCTGGAAGTACAGCCGCGGACCCACGCCGGTAGGGTCACTGCAGACGAAGCCGGCGTCCTGCTTCTCGGGCGGCAACGTGCGGTTGTAGTCGTCCCAGGTGTCGAATCCTTCCGGCGGCGAGGGCACGACGTAACCCAGGATCTCGCACCAGAACCGGGCGAGGCGCTCGGGTTTCGCGCAATCGAACGTGACCTGTACCTGTTTGACCGACACCATCAGTCCACCCTAATCGCTGTCGAACGGATCAAGCCCGCGGCCCGCAGATCGGCCCAGACCTGTGTGGGGACCTTCACTTCGAAGGATTCCAAGTTGCTTCGCGCTTCTTCGGCGGACCGCATCCCGACCGCGATACCGGCGACGGCCGGATGCTGCAGCGGGAAGGCCATCGCCGCTTGGGGAAGCGTCACGCCATGCGCCTCGCACACGTCGGCGATCCGGTTCGCCCGCTCCACGACCTCCGGTGTGGCGGCCGCGTAGTCGAAGTACGCACCCTCGGCCGGCCGTGGCACGGCGAGCAGCCCGGAGTTGAAGATCGACGCCGCGATCACCGAGACACCGCGTTCCTCACACGCCGGAAGGAAGGTGTCGAGCGCGCTGTGGTCGAGCAGCGTGTGCCGCCCGGACTGCATGACCACGTCGACATCGGTCTCCCTGACCAAAGTGGTCAGCATGGCCGTGTCGTACATGCCGGCGCCGATCGCGCCGACGATCCCTTCCGACCGCAGCTCCGCGAGGGCCGGATAGCCGTCGCGCAGCGCGTCGTCGAAGTACTCCTCGGCGTCGTGCAGGTACAGCACGTCGATCCGGTCCAGGCCCATCCGCTCCAGCGAATCCTCGACACTGCGGCGGATCCCGTCACGGGTGAAGTCGCGGACCCGGCGGTGCGCCGCGGGGACGTGGAAGCCCGCCGGATCCGGTTTCCCGTCCGGATCCTGGGGAATCAGCAGTCGGCCGACCTTCGTCGACAGGACGTAGGAATCTCGCGGCCGCGAACGCAGGAACTCGCCGATGCGGCGCTCGGAATGCCCGATCCCGTAGTGCGGAGACGTGTCGTAGTACCGGATCCCGCCGTCCCAGGCCGCGGCCAGCGCCCCCGCCGCGGTGTCGTCGTCCAGCGGCGCGAACAAGCCCCCGAGCGGTCCGCCACCGAAGCCCAGCCTCGTCACCTCGACGTCGGTGCGCCCGAGTCGCTTCGTCTCCATCCGCGGCCCCCTTGATCAGCTCGCCGATCACCGTGCCACATCCGGGCGCTGCGCTCGCGCGATTTATTCGCCGGGCCAATCCGCGCACGTCACGACCCCGAACCCCCGGCTCGGGAAGACCGTGTCCACGAAGAAGTCGTGCATCGCCTGATCCCCGTCGGCGCAACCGTCGCGCAGCACGGTCACGTGATAGCCGCGATCCGCCGCGTCGTAGGCCGTCGCGGCCACCATCGCGCTGGTCGCGACCCCGGCGATCGCGACGGTGTCGACGCCCCGGGCCCGGAGCACGAGGTCGAGATCGGTGCCGGCGAACGCGCTGGCCCGGCGTTTCAGCACGACCACGTCCTCGTCGGCGACCGGCAGGTCGATCTCGGTCCCGGCCGAGCCCTCGTGGAAGGTGTCCCCCGCTTCGTGGAACGACTTGAACAGAGCGTTCCCGGCGGGCAGGTCGGTCCCGTTGCCGCGGAGTGCGAAGTGGACGAACACGACGAGCGCACCGGCCGCCCGCGCCCGCGGCAGCAGGCTCTTGATCGGCGGCAGGACTGTTCCGGTGAACGGGTAAGTGCCCGTGATGCCTCGTTGCAGGTCACCGATGATCAACGCGGTGGTCATGCGGGCAAGCTACCCGATCGTCCGTATACAACCGGCCGCGCGAGTGGCTAGCCTCCGGCGGGTGAGGATCAAGAGTGTGCTGCTCGCCGTCCTGGCGACCGCCGGAATCGTGATTCCCCCGCCCGCCGTCGCCTCGGCGGATCCGTCGGGCTGGGTGGCGCCGTTGAGCACGCGCGGCCGCTACATCGTCGACGCGGCGGGCGACCGGTTCAAGCTGAAGGCCGCCAACTGGCACGGCGCGAGCGGGACATGGACCGGTTCGGGTGGCGTGAACGATCCGGCCGCGCACCACGCCGGTGAGATCGCCTACCAGACCCCGCTCGGGCTGGACCGCGCGTCGATCGACACCGTCATCGACGGGCTCGCGGAACTGGGCCTGAACAGTGTCCGGCTGCCTTTCTCCAACGCGATGATCCACGACACCAAGCCCGTCCCCGATCTCCCGGCGAACCCGGAACTGCGCGGCCTGACCCCGTTGCAGGTCTACGATCGCGTCGTCGCGCGGCTGACCGCGCGCGGGTTCGCGGTGATCCTCAACAACCACACCACGACCTCCCGCTGGTGTTGCGGTCTCGACGGCAACGAGCGCTGGAACACCGCGCAGACCGAGCAGCACTGGCAGGACGACTGGCTGTTCATGGCCCGCCGCTACGCCGCGAACAAGCGCGTCGTCGGCGCCGATCTGTACAACGAGGTCCGGCGCGATGTCTTCGACGATCCCAACTGGGGCTGGGGAAACGGCACGGACTGGCAACGCGCGAGCCAGCGGGTGGCCGACCGCATCCAGACCGAGGCCAATCCCGATCTGCTGCTCATCGTCGAGGGCATCAACTGGACCGGCGTGCCCGTCGACGGCCTGCCCCACGGAAGGCCCACGCTGGAGCCGGCCCGCACGCTCTCGCATACGCTCGTGGACTCCGGAAAACTGGTCTACGCCGCGCATTTCTACGGCTACACCGGCCCGAACCATTCCGGGGCGACCGGCACCGGCGAGACCCACGACCCGCGCTACCGTGACCTGTCACCTCAGGAACTACGCGATGTCCTTTACCGGCAAGCGTTCTTCGTCTCGGCGGAGACCGGCAAGCACTACACCGCACCGCTCTGGATCAGCGAGTTCGGCGAAGGCCGTCACACGACCGACGCGGCGAGCCGTGCCTGGTTCGAGAACTTCGTCGGCTACCTCGCCGAGACCGACACGGACTTCGCCTACTGGCCGGCGGTCGGTTTCCACGAAGGCGGAACGGGCAACGGCTGGTCGTTGCTCTCCTGGGACACCGGCGGCAGGCGCGTCGACGTGCTCGACGGCGCGGACTGGCGTGGCCCGGCTTGGCGACGGCTGGTGGACGCGCCGTCCCGCACCGGCCGGATCCCCGACGCCGAGCGCTGGTCGATGCTGAACCTCGACTACGCCGATTTCCAGGCCTCGCGCGGGGTTCGCGCCATGGCGGACTGGAACCCGGGCGCTCGCAAGGGCGCCTGCCCCGACGGCCAGCGGCTCAGCGGCCTTTCCCATACCGGCAACCGGGGCCTGTGCACCGGCACGCTCGCCGCGCCGGCGAGATATGCCGTGGTCCGCGATGAGTCCTATGTGGACACCGACTGGGCGTCCGGCTACACCAAGGTGCAATGCCCGCCAGAGCACGCCGCGGTCGGCTACAGCGTCACCGGCGCGGCGTTCTCCGCGCTCCTGTGCGGCCGGTCCGCCACCCCGCTGGGCGGCGCCGGCCGGACGGTCTGGTTCGACCGCGGCGACAACCGGCCGTCCGGGAATCCCGGCGGTGACTTCGCCTCGGGCCACTACAAGGGGCAATGCGCTCCGGGCGAATACGTCGCCGGCGTCGCGTACACCGGCCGTGTCGGCTCGAATCGCACTCCGGACGCGATGCTCTGCCGTGCCTGAGCGCGCTCAGGCGACGAAAACGCAGAACGGATGCCCCGCCGGATCCGCGTAGACGCGCAGCGGTTCTTCCGGGTCGTCGCTGCGGTCGTACCGGAGCCGCCCGCCGAGTTCGAGGACGCGGGCGTGCTGCTCGTCGAGTTCCTCGACCGAGTCCACGGTCAGGTCAAGGTGCAGTTGCTGAGGCACGGGTTCCGGATCCGGCCAGCTCGCCTCTTCCAGCCGCTCGACCTGCTGGAAGGCGAGTTGCGCCCCGCCGTCCGGGTTCCGCAGCACCAGCCAGTCCTTGTCCTCGTCGCCAGGCTGGGGCGCTTCGTCGCCGGGACGGTAGTCCCAGACCAGCAGGCGCCGGTAGAACTCCGCCAGCGCGCGGACGTCGGTGCAGTCCAGCACCACCTGGCGGAACTTCGGACCCTTTTTCCGCTCGACCAAGCCGTTCACCTCTGTTCGAGCACCGCGAGAACCTGCTCGCACCAGCGAATGTTCTCCTGTTCGAACATGATCCCACGGGCCAGGGTCAGGTACGGCCCGACGCGGGGCGCGGTGGCGAGGAACTCCGCCTCGGCGGAGTCGCCGAGCAACCGCTCCCGAAGACGCTCGAACCGTTTGAGCTTCGTCTCGGCGACGGCCATCCGATCCGTGACGGCGCGCCGGATCGCCGCGTCGTCGCCCGCCTCGACCGCCTGGACCTGCACCAGCAGTTCGTCGCGGATCGCGGTCGGCTTCGGCGCCCGCGTGGTGAAGTCGGCGAGTTCGGCCGCGCCGGCGTCGGTCAAGGAGAAGAGGCGCTTGTTGGGACGCCGCTCCTGCTCGACCACCCGGGCCACCACGAGGCCCTGCGATTCCATCTTGTCCAGCTCGCGGTAGAGCTGCTGCGGTGTCGCGGTCCAGAAGTTGGCGACCGACGCGTTGAAGCTCTTCGCCAGGTCGTAGCCCGAGGACTCGCCGTCCAGGAGCGTCGCGAGGATCGCGTTCCGCAGCGCCATGGCGCGATGATAAGCATCGCCACGAGTAGTCGCAAAGTTGATTAGACACTTTGATGGACAGCGGAGCGGTGATCACCTACGCTCGGCGGCATCTACTCAACAAGTTGACTATGAGGAGATCGCCATGCCCACGTTCCGTGAAGCAGTCGAAGCGAAGGACGCCGTCGCGATCGAGGCGTTGCTCGCCGACGACGTCGTCTTCACCAGCCCGGTGGCGTTCAAGCCCTACCAGGGGAAGGCGATCACGGCGGCGATCCTGCGCGGGGTCCTGCGGGTGTTCGAGGACTTCCGCTATGTCCGCGAGATCCAGGACGGCGCGCATCACGTGTACGAGTTCGAAGCGACCGTCGACGGGCTTCAGATCAACGGCTGCGACCTGCTGACCTTCGATGCCCAGGGCAAGATCATCGACTTCAAGGTGATGGTCCGGCCGCTGCGGGCGGCCGAGGCGCTCGCGGGGCGCATGGGTGCCCAGTTCGAGGCCATCAAGGCGGACGCGCTCGGCTGAGCGAGACGGCACGCGTGACTGGCCGGACGGCGCGTGTGATCAGACGGACGACACGCGTGACTCGATGGACGACACGCGTGCGCGGCCAGGTCCGCCGCGAGTCGTCCGTCCAGACACGCGTGTCGTCCGTCTGATCACGAGTGTCGTCCGTCAGCGGCACACCGGAACTGGACAAGCCCCAGCGGCGGTGTCACGAGAGCCACTTTCGCAACGTTGAAGGTTGCGAACGTGGCTTTCGCAACGTCAATGGGGGCCGGCGTCCTGCCGCCGCACCATCTCCGTGATCCAGACGGGCGCGAACGGCGACGTGCAGTTCGGCGGAGTCGGATAGTCCTTGAGCACTTCCAGGCGCTCCCCGATGCCGATCGCCCTGGCCCGGTGCTCCGCGTGCTCGATGCCGATCTGCGCCAGGCAGTGGTTCATCGCCCACTGCAGCCGATCCGGCGCGGTCTTCATCTCCGCCTCGATGACGTCGAGCAGCCCGGTGAGATCGAGGCCCTCGGGCTTCTTCGCCACTCGTTCGGTGGTCAGCGCCCAACCGGCGCTCGCGACGACGGGATCCGGATCGGCGGACCACACCACGCGCAGCTCTTCGGCGTGTGAATTCTTCTTGACCACGTAATTCACGAGCCAGTCGTGCACCTTCGGGGTGCGAGCCTCGCGCACCATACGGTCCAGCTCGTCGCGCCCGAACGCCTTCGGGCGGCAGATGAGGAGCGCGAGCAGCTTCGCGGCGGTGTCGTCCGTCGCCCAGAGTTCCAGCGCGAGGTCTTGCTGGGTTTTCAGCCGCTTGGCGAGCGCGCGTAGCTTGCCGAGGTTCACCCCGTGGTCGTCGCCGTGCTTCTCGTTCACCTGGCGTGCGCGCGGATCCTCGAGCTCGGCCAGTTCGGCCAGCACCTCGGCCGTCGTCGTCCCGGTCACCCGTCCAGCCTACGAGGCGCTCCGGGTGGAGGAGCCACCCGGAGCGCCTTGACCACTATCCGCGTCGTGCCAGGTCGTCGGCGTGCTCACGCAGGAGCGCGGCGACCCGCGGCCAGCCGACGTTGATCCGCCGGGCCCAGCCGCGATGACGCTGCGCGAGATCCCCCGCGTCACCGTCTTGGACGGTCAATCCGGTGGCGAAGCCCTCCCGGAGGTACCCGCCGTCGGCGACATCGAGGACGTCCCGGACCGGCTCCGGCGGCCACCCGTCGTCGGGCAAGGGGGAACCGCTCGCCAGCAGGGTGCCGATCGCCCGGTCCCCGAACTCGGCCCGTCCCCGTTCGGCGAACTCCGTGCGGGCACGCGAAACCCACGCCTTGAGCGCGGCACCGTCGAGACCGGAATCGGTCGTCCCCGGCATGGTGCGCGTCTCGAAGATCGTCAGCCACGCGCCGACCAGTTCCACGCTCGGAGCGCCGTCGTCCGCGGGCTGGATCCGGGTGCAGAGCTCGACGAACGCGCCGGGGTTCTCGGCGAGGATCCGCTGCAGGCTCCGCGGTTTCCGGTGGTGTTTGAGCGCCGCGTGGAACCGCAGCTCCAGCCGGGCGACCGCGACGTCCGCATCGCCGGCCTCGGCCAGCTGGTCCAGCAGCGGGCCGACGTTCGCGACGGCCTTGCGGTCGGGGGCCTCGACACCGTCGGCGGACGCCTGGAGCAGCACTTCCTCGATCAGGGACGCGGGCAGGGCCGCCCCGTCGCGCACCCCCGCCGCGAGCGCCTTGACCGCGGCCCACGGCCGGCGCCGCGCGAGCTGCGTGACGAAGAACGACTCCTGTCCTTCGGGAAGCGGCCACGGACCGACGTGCGTCCAGTAGCCCTCGAGAACCGCTTCGTCGGCGGACTCGAAGAGCTCCAGCGCGTGGTCCACCGGGATGGCCAGGAGATAGTCGACCAGCCGGTCCTGCTCCTTGAGCTGGATCGCGACCTCCTGCCGCCATTCGCCGCCCTGGGATCGGGCCATCTCGCCCGCCCAGCCCGCCGCCCAGTCCTCGCGCCCCAGCTCCGCGAGCGCGTCTTCCCGGAGGTCGTCCGCGGCGACATGGGCCGCGACCACGCCGACCAGCCTGGGCAGGGCGCTCTCGGCGGCGAGCGCGCTCAGCCCGGCGGCACCGTGTTCGCGCAGGACACCTCCGACGGCGTCGCGTCGAAGGCGCCCGATCTCCGCTTCACGCGCCTCCGGTTCGAGGGATTCGCCGCCGTCCAGGTACGGATTCCGGCCGAACAACAGGCCGTGCCGTCCGGGATTGACCGCGGGCTCGATCAGCTCGGCGCAGGATTCCAGCCATTGCAGCAATTCCTCCGGCAGTGTCCAGCCGGCGCCGGCGTGATGCCGGTGCTCGGCGGTCACCCCGGTGAGCAGGCCCCACAGGCGAAGACGTTCGTCCGCCGAGAGCCGTTCGGTGTCCAGCCGCGTGAAGGCCTCCACGACGCGGTCCCATTGCGCGGCGTTCAGCTCGGGCAGCCGTTCGAAGAATTCGCACCATCGATACGGCCGTTCCGCCAGCGCCGACAACGCCGAGGCGACCAGCTCGTCCTCGAATTCCGGTCCGTCGGCGACGGCGACCGGTGCCGCCGGGACCGTCCATTCGAGACGGACCTGGGGCCGCCTCGGGCTCGCGAGCAGATGTCCACGCGGACCGCGCAGCAGGGCGAGAGCCAGCCGCCAGCCCGCTTCCGGCGAGCGACGGCCGATCGCCTTGACCAGTTCCGTCCGCTGCCCGCCGGGCAGGTCGAGGTAGGGGTACCACGGCTGCACGAGGGTGATCAGGGATTCGAGCGGCCGGTCGCCGGCCTCCCGCCCCGGCCGCGTCAGCTCGGCCAGCAGGGACACCACCATCGGCAACGCGTCGTCGGACCAGCCGACCGTTTCCAGCGCCGCGATCAGCCCCTCGGAGGTGCCGCTCAGCGGCGACGGATCGCTGGTCAGCGCGTGGTCGACGGCACTGAGGAACTCGTGAGGAGCGGCTTCGGCGAGCAAGGGCAGCACGTCGGCGAGCGAGCGCCAGAGCACTCCGTCCCCGTCTTCGTTGGCCCGGCCGAGCACTTCGCGGACGAATCGCGTGGCGTGGTCGGCGCCCGAGATGCCGCCGGACAGCGTCGTGTCCCCCTCGGCGGCCAGAAGCGCCGCGCTCCGCGCCAGCCCCTGCCGCATTTCCGCCGACCATTTCCGGCCCGGCTCCCGCTCGGTGAGCACCTTGACGGCTTCTTCGTGCCAGCGCCGCAGATCCTGCGCGCTCAGCCTGCCGTGGAGAAGCGTCCAGGCATCGTGCGGATCCGCCAGCCGTACGACGTCGCCCGAGCGGGCGAGCAGGGGGTCGTCGCCGGTCTCGGCCCTGGCGAAGAAGCGCGTGAGCTCGTCGATCTCCCGGCCGGCGATCGCGGCGATCTCCTCCAGATCATGCCGCGACCCGGCCGACCACCGGCCGATCAGCAGCAGCGGCGCGGCGAGATCGCGCTCCAGCGGGTTCACCCATTTCGGAAGGTCACCGGCGACGGCGAGCTTGCGGCGCAGGGCACCGACACTCCGCCGGGCGAGGTCCGCGTAGGCGGTCGCGGCGGCGGATGGGACACCGGCCGCCGCGAACGCCTCCGCCGCCTCGTCGCGCGGAATCCGGGGCAGTACCAGGACCTCGGCACCGTCACGGTCCGGCGTGCTCCGCACCACGACGACATGGCCGCCGATCGTCTCCTCCCCCACGTCGACGCCGTCCACCACGGCGACGAACGGCCCGTCCAGGTCGCGGCACTGACGCCAAGCCTCCGGGCTCGACACCCGGACGGCCCGGAGCCCCGGACGGTGGGCCGCCAACGCGGTCGCGACGAACGCCGCCGCCTCGGTCCGGCTGCCGGCGTACGCGGGGAGGACCGACGGCTCGGCGTCCAGCCAGTCGCACAGCCGGTCCATTTCGCGGGCGCGGCCGAGCATCGGGAGGCTCTCGGGCAGGACGGGACGCGTTTCGTCCCGCCAGGACTCGAGCCACTCCGCCAGGTCTTCGAGGCCTGGGACGACCCCGATGCCCAGTTCCGGGGCGACGCGGGTCAGTTCGGTGATCAGGCCCGCGATGTCCTGCTCCGCCGTGCGTCTGCCGATCCGCCGGTGGGAATCAGCGATGATTTCCCCTGGCACGGCGGCGTCGCCAACCAGAACGGCGACGACTTTCTTCCCGAGCCGCGAGGCCTCGGCGATCTCCTCCTGGACCGCGTCGTCGAGCCCTTCGGTGCCGATCGGCACCACGAGGACGGACGCGGCGTCGCCGGACCGGACGATCCGGTCCTTTCCGAACACGTGACCGAGACTCCGGTCGAGACCGCGGAGCCGGTCCTGGCCGTCACCGGCTCGGACGGTGATGAAGATTCCTGCCATGGTGCGAAATCCTTTCCAGCGAGCACAGTTGTCGATGCGTACGGGCTGTGGTTTCACTCGGCTTCGCCGCGGGCGCGGGCGAGCACCTCCTCGACGCTGAGCGGGCTGGCCGGATGGTGGGTGAGGCACAGCGGGGTGGTCACCCGCTGGAAGCCGAAGGCCTCCCCCGACACGTAGAACTGGGCGCGTTCCAGCCGCGAGATGTCGTCGACGGGGCTGCCCTTGGCCCTGGCCAGTTCGTTCGCGGCGGCGATCTGCGCCGGGCTGTTGAGCCTGCCGAAGAACTGCGTCATCGCGTTGCCGACGACCTGGTTGTGCAAGCCCTTCGGTGCCTGTGTCGCGAACAGCAGTCCCAGGCCGTATTTCCGCGCCTGCGAGGCGAGCACGATGGTGCTGCGGGTGCTCGCCGTGAGCGTCCCCGACGCGGCGAGCATCTGCGCCTCGTCCATGACGAAGAGGGCGCCGAGCGGCCGGTCACCGGCCGGATTCCGCTTGGCCCAGGCGAAGAGTTCCATCTGGAGCTGATTGACGAAGTTCTGCCGCTGCTTCTCCGAAGGCAGCCCGATGAAGCTGATCACCGAAACCCGTGCCCGCTTGCCTTCCCCGGGAGCGAGCAGGAGCGCCGGGTCGACGGGCTCGCCGCCACCCGCCAGGAGGGGGTCGTTGACCATGGAGGCCTTCAGCAGTTCGGCCAGCTCGGCCGCCAGCTTTCGCCCGTCGTTCAACGTGCTCACCCCGTCGGGCAGGTCTTCGAGCACTTCGATGAGCGCGGGCAGGCTCCGTGATCCGGTCCGGGCGTGGTGTACGACGGCCTGCCGCAGCACCGCGAGCCCGACGGTGGCCTTTCCCGTGCTGCCGGTCAGTTTCACCTGAGGTGCGAGTGTCGCCACCGCGACCTCGACGGCCGCGTTGAACTCGTCCTCGTCGTCGAGGACACCGGCGAAATCGGGCAACGGCTGGAACGCGAGCGGCCTGCCACCGGCCCGCCCCGGTGTCCACACGACGACGTCGGTCTCGGCCAGATAGCGCTCGGCGAGCCCGGCGTCGTCCGCTCCCCAGGCCTCGGGCGGCTCCGGCCAGGCGTCGCCGAGGCGGGCGAGGTCGTTGTTCGGGTCCAGCACGATCGCGGAAACGCCCTGCAGCGCGCACTCCTCCACGATCCGTCGCAGCAGCACCGTTTTCCCGGAACCCGAACCCGCGAACACCGCGGCGTGCTTGCGCAGGGCCGCCAGTTCGATCCGGACCGGTTTCCCGCTGCCTGACACGGCGCCGAGGGTGATCTCCCCTTCCGCCATCGGGGGCGTCTCGGTGGACACCGCCCGGGGCAACGGTTCCGGCAGGACTTCCGACAGGAGTTCCGACCGGCCGGCGGGCCGCCGGTCGACGAGCCACTCGTGCAGTTCGCGGCTTCCCTCGGCGAACATCTTGTCCAGCGCCCAGAACGTGCGGATGTCCGCATCGGACATTCCCCGGGATTTACCGCCCTGCTTGAAGAATTCCTTGAGTTCCGCCTGGGTCTTCACCCCTGGCGACCACGCCGGGTTGCGCAGCAGCACCAGATGCCGGTTCTCCGCGCCCTTCCGGACCCCGGCCGCCGATCGCGCCTTGCGGAACCGGTGCAGCGCGGCGATGTGATGCGACGCCGCGATGGCCCGGAACGCCCAGTGTTCCTCCAGGTCCGACGCTTCGTCCACCGTTCGGGTGAGCCAGGCGTGCAGCTCGTTCCGGTCGCTCTTCGCGCCATGGACCCATTCCATGTTGTCGTTGCCGACCTCGGTGATCCATCCCCGGATCGCGGCCGACAGCAGCCGGGGCATCACCTTGTCCTCGGCCTTCGGATCCAGCAAGGCCGACGGGTCGGCCTCCGAGCGAAGTTCCTCGAACCGCTTGTCCAGTTCCGCGAACCGATCGGCGGCCATCGCCGGACGCGGCGGTCCAGCCGAGCGCACACCGCCTTCGTCGAACGTGGTCAGCTCGATCACCCGGCCCGCCCGGACGCAGGCGTCGATATGCGCGCCGATCCGTTTCAGGACGTCTCGCGGCGACATCTCCTCCCATTCCCCGTCGAAGGCCGACGGGGCCACCGGCCACGTGGGACAGGGAGGAACGAACTTCATCGTCTCGTACGCGACTCCGAGGCGTTTCTCGACCAAGGCCCTGCCGACTTCGGCATCGGTGACCCGGCCGAGGATCAAGGCTTCCCGGAAGCGATCCGGGACGGTGTCGGTGGCCTTCTCCTTGAGCAGCTCCCAGGTGCCGGGGAGGCACGCGAGGACCGTCATGGTCCTTCTGGTCACCTCCCTCAGGCCCATCAGCCCGTCCGCGATCTGGGCGACGAGCAGGTCCTGTTCGTCGCTGTCCCGCACTTGCCGCTGGCCGACGGCGGACCGGGCCACCAGGGTGTCGAGCTGATCGACGGCTATGACGATCGGCCCGGTGAGTGCGAGCAGCCGCGTGATGTTCCTGACCTGCGTCTTCGCGGATTTCGGGTCCGACCGGATCCCCCATTTGCGACGGTCACCGGATTTCGACTCCGGGAACACGCCGAGGTAGTCGTCCCCGACGTAGTTCTTGCTCGGGTCTTCGCTCGCGTAGAGCACCAGCGCCCGTGCCGTGTCGGCGCATTCCCTGGCGACGTCCCGATCGAGGCCGCGCAGACCGTCGACGAACGTGTCGACGTCGGCCCTCGACAGGCCACGCCCGTCCAGGATCTTCTTGGTGACGTTCGCGTCGATGCTCGCGCGAAGGCAGACGCGGCGGAGGAAACTGGTGAGCTGAGGGACGCCGGAGCCGTCGAGCCGCGAAAGCCCCCGGCGCATCGCCTCGGCGGTGTTCTCCCAGAACGCGTCGCCCGCCGTGAGGTCGTTGAGGAAGAAGTAGCCGCGGGCGTCGTGGGCCTGTTTCCGGACGAGGCCGAGCAGGTGGGTCTTGCCCACACCCTTCTTTCCTTGGAGGACCAGTCCGATCGGGCTCGGGCCGTCGCTGGCGACGGCCTCCTTGATCCCCGAGCTGACCTGCTTCAGCACGCCGGTGTGCAAGCCGTCGACGTGGTACGGCGAATCACGCCACACGTGATCGGGGGTGTCGGCCCAGTCGAACCGCAGGGCCGCGAGCGCGCTCAGCTCGTCCATCACGGCGCCTCGATCGAGAGCAGATGGTTGTCCTCACCGCCGATGCGGATCGCCGCCTCGTGATCGGCGGCGGTGAGCGCCTTGCGATTCGATTCCGGCACCAGATGCGCCTGTCCCGACCGGCTGAGCTCCTTCAAGACCGCGTCGACGTCCACAGTGGACGCTTCGCCGAGCATCGGCCGCAGCTCCACCAACGAGACCCAGTCGCGCGGCGAACGGGACAGTTTGCGGTAGGCGATCCGGATCCGGGACTCGATCTCCTCCACCGTCAGGTCGACCTCGGGCATGAAGAGGTCGGCGAGCCGGAGCTTCTCGCGCCGGAGGTGTCTGCCGAGCCCACCGAGCACGACGTACAGAGCACTGCCCAGGCTGCCCCGGGGCGGCGGCGCCTCTTCCTGGCTCAGTTCCTCCTCGCACCAAGCCCAGCCGCGCTCGGTCAGCTCGTGGTAGAAGGGACGGCCGCGTTGTTCGCTGGCGACCAGATCGAGGCCGTTGAGCTGACGGCGTTCCTTGCCGTCGAGTGCGAAGCCGACGATCTCGCGCAGCTCCGGGTTCGACACCTCGCGGGCGACCACCATCAGCGCCAGCATCGCCGCGGTCTGCTTCTGTCCCAATCGATCCGTCATCCGTGATCCTTCCGTACGTGATTAGCGCTGATCGAGAAATCCGCTGAATCCGTGGCGTGTCACCCTGGCCTCCGAGGTGCGCACGGCCCATTCGATCGCCTCCCGCGTCTCCGGCGGGGCGAGCACGCGATGTCCCGGTACCGCGTCGGTCGCGCGGACCCGTGTCGCCGACATGAGCTCCTCGGCGAGGTCCTGGACCCGTTCCCGGTCCCCCGCGCCGATCGCGATCTGCAGCTCGGCGACGATCTCGTCCACGAAGCCCCACATGAGCGGCCGCAGCCGGGCGTGCGCGGTTTGCCGGAGCACGCCGGCGACGTCGAGGTCGCCCGGTTCGACGAGTGCCGTCGTCCCTCTGAGCTGGTCGACGAGGTTCTGGGCGATCTCCATCGGTCCACGCGACGGGCCGAACCGGAGATGCCGCAGATTGCCGACGTACCCCGGCAGGCTGTTCGGCTCGGTTCCCTTGGTGAGCACCGGGACGACGCGGCGGTCCTGCCCGAGGGTCCGGTGCAGGAACAGTTCGACCTCGGCCGACTGCCAGCGGCTCACCTCGCGGTCGACGATCAGGCACAGATGTTTCGCGTCGTCCGCGGTCTTTTCGAGCAGCGACCGTTCCCCGGACAACGACAGCACCGGCCGGACACCGAGTTCCACCAGGTACTTCATGAGTTCTTCGGCGAGGTACATCGTCGGCCTGGTCGTGCTGACCCGGACGTCGTGGGAGAAGGTGCGCTTCTCCGCCCGGACCGCGGCGACGTAGGCGTCGCGGTTCTCCGCGAGCAGATCCGTCCGGTCGAAGTCGTGCGCGACGACCGCCGCGACCGTTTCCAGCGCGAAACTGATCTGGTCGGCGGTCGGGCTGATCTCCGTCATCACCGGGAGCTGTTCGCCGAAGGTCCAGAAGGAGACGTACGGCAGCGTCAGATGACGCGACATCACGTCCGGCGAGACCTCGCGGTCGAGCCAGCTGCGGAACAGATCCTTGGTCTCTTCGAGACAGATGCGCCGCCACTCCTCCGAGCGCGCGTACTCCTCACGAGCGTCGAATCTGGACAGCACCGGAAGGACGGTGAGCTGTGGACGGTCATAAGGCATGCGGTCGCGCGCGGCGTTGGCGCGTTCGGCGATGTCGACCGCGCCCCGCATGCTCTGCACGTTCGCCGTGAAGAGGACGACGAGCCGGTCCGGAAGATGGGCGGTGCAGATACCCCCGATGTCGGAGATGCCCGTGCGGCTGTCGATGAGGACGTAGTCGTAGGCGGCCGTCCACTGTTCACGGCATTGTTCGAGGTAGTCGCCGAAACCCTGTTCGTACAAGCCTTCCCAGTCGAGATCCTGCACTCGCCGGACGTAGGCGTCGTCCCCGCGGCCGGCGGTGATGACGTCGAGTTTCACCTTCCCGGTCAGCCGGGTCGTATGCGCGCCCGGAGCCAGCCTGCCCTCACGGAAGTCGTCGATCAGGTCCACGACGCCACCTGACGGGGGCGCGCTCATCATCGGCCGGAAGTAGGTGTCCAGGCCTGGCGCTTCGAGGTCCCAGTCCAAACACAACACCCGATATCCCCAGCGTGCCAAGAGAACGGCGATGTTGGCCAGGGTGAAGCTCCGCCCGACGCCGCCCTTGTAGGAGTAGAAGGTGACCACGGTTCCCGGCATGGGTCAGAACCTCGGCAGCTTCGACGGTCGCGGCGGATCGGGCGGCGGTGTTTCGATCGGCCACTCCGGAGACCACGGCGGTGCCTGCTCGATGATCTCCACCAGTTCCTCCACCATCCGCCCCAGCTCGTCTTCGAACTCGATGTACTCGGGGGTCTTCTGGTACTGCGGATGCGGTTTGTTCCAGTCCCGGAAACTGCGCATCCGGCGTTCGTGCGCCCAGGCGGGGTAGTAATCCGAGTCGCTGAAGATCACCGGATAGATCAACCGGCCCGCCTTCGTCACGCCGTCCCGCGCGACGATTTCCTCCCGCTTCGCCATCGTGTGCCATTCGGCGAGGCACCGCTCGTCGCGAAAGTACTTCGGGGAGCAGACCGGAATCAGGATCCGGGCACGCTGCAACGCCTCACGGACTTCCCGGGGCCAGTTCCCGCCGACGGCGACACTGTCTTCGAGAAATATCTTGACGTCATAGTCGACATTGTCGTCCAGAAGTCTCTGCAGCCGAGGGTGGAAGTGATTCCGCACCCAGTCCGGGGCGTCGCCTCCGCCTCGGCGATAGCTGATGAACACGTCGTACTCGTACACGAGCGCCATCGCCCCTTCGCACCCGGATCCGTTTGACAGCACCGATCGTAGGGGCCGAAGACACTCTCAAAAAGGTACAAAAACACGACAAAAACTGGACACGGAGCCGCCTACGAGTCCGCGAAAGACAGAAAGATGACAAGCGGGAGACAATGGGTGCCCCGCGCGCGTCCGATCGCCGAGAATGCGACCACCCGGCACCCTTCACTGACAGGAGTTTCGATGGCCGACAACGAGCCACCGCATGTGTTCGTCACTTACGCACATGATTCACCGGAGCACAAGGAACGGGTCCGCCACTTCGCGGATTTCCTGCACGGCCGGATCGGTCTCGAAGTGCACCTTGATCAATGGGACGACGGCGAACGTCGCGACTGGTCTTTGTGGGCGTTGAAGCACCTCGACACGGCGAATTTCGTGGTCGTCATCGCCTCACCCGACTACAAACGCCGCGCCGAGGGAAACGCGGCGTTCGACGAAGGACGCGGCTCCCAGTTCGAGGCGGCACGGATCCGCGATCGCCTGACCAGGGATCTCGGCGGTGAGATCAAACGGATCCTGCCGGTCGTGTTCCCCCAGCAGTCCGTCGACGACATCCCGAACTTCCTCAACCCGCACTCCACCACGAGATATCCGGTCGACGTGTTCACCGAGGAGGGTGTGGAAGATCTTCTGGCCGCGATCACCGGCAGGGCCCGGCACCAGCGCCCCGAACGCGGCCAGTGGCGTGGCGGCGCGGTGAGCGCGGCGGGCCCCGGCAAGACCTCGGTCGCGACCTGCCTGGAATGGCGGGCGTGCAGCGACGGCATCCGGACCGAAGGCGCGCGGATCAACGGCGTGCACTACGCGGACAGCATCGTCTTGCGGGCGGCGGAGCGGCTCGCCTACGTCGAAGTGGACCTCGGCATGGCCTACCGGAGATTCACCGCGATGGCCGGCGTCCTCGACGACGCCGCCGAACCCTTCCAGGTCGGACACTTCCGCGTCCTCCTCGACGGACGGCCGTCACCGGAGGTCAAGGTGGCGTTGGGAAAACCGGCGAAGATCGATGTCGGCGTCACCGGTGTGCTGAGGCTCCGGCTGGAGTTCCACCGTCCGGGCACGACGGAAAGCAGGTGGCTGCCGGAACTGGCGTGGGGCGATCCCGTGCTGGAGTAGGGCCGGTGTCGCTCCCGATCGGCGTGGCAGGCCCGGTCGCCACGTTCGCCCAACCTCCAGCCACAGCGGCTGCGCACCAGTACATGATGGCCCCCTTCCTTGCGTCTAGCGCAAGGAAGGGGGCCATCATGTACTTGAGGAAGTGCGTCAGACTTGCCCAGGAGGAGCCGGCGAAGAGTCAATTGTCCAAAAGGGACAGCAGTTCTCGTTGTGGCGTCCGGTTTGGGCGCTTCGCGCGGGGCCATGGGTGGCGAGGACGGTTCTGTTGAGGGGTAGGGCAAACGTGGCGTGGTCGAAGGCTCCCTTCGCCACATTAGATGCAGTGACGGGGGGCCTTCACGCGCATCCGCTGTGACTACTGGGGCTGGTGGTGTTGCAGAGCCGCGGGTGGCGATCGTGTCTTCCGTGAAGGCCTCCTTCCCTACCTTCAGAGTAGGGAAGGAGGCCTTCACGGACCGGCGGCCAAAAGCCACCCACATTCAGGTGCGACACCCACGTCCCCCTTGCCCCTCAAGAGAAGTCGGCCTCCTCCTGCACCAGCTCCCGCAGCTTCACCAGCCCCCGGTGCTGTTTCACCCGGACGTTCCCCGGCGACAGCCCGAGCGCGGCCGCGGTCTCGGTGGCGCTCAGCCCGACGACGATCCGCAAGGTGAGCACCTCCCGCTGCAGTTTCGGCAGCCGGGCGACGAGCCTGCCCAACCGCGCGCCGAGGTCGACGTCGAGCATGTGACTTTCCGGCTCGTTGCGGATCGGCCCGGCCTCCGGCAGTTCGGGTACGGGATCGGACCGGTCGCGGGACACCGCGCGGAAGGCGTCGGCGACCTTGTTGGCCGCGATCGCCCGCACGAGATAGAGGAACGAGCCGCCGCGATCCTCGTACACCGGCAGCATTTTGAAGACCGCGAGGCACACCTCTTGCGCGACGTCGTCGGCCGACAGGTAGGAGAGATCGCGCCCGCCCATCCGCGCGCGGCAATAGCGCACCAGCATCGGCTTGACGACGGCGAGCAGCCTGTCGACGGCATCCTCGTCACCGGCCTTCGCCGCCATGACGAGCGGATCGAGCATCTCTTTGGTCAGCCGGCCCGATGGGCGCGGGAGGGTGTCCAGGGTGCGGTAACCCCGGACTTCGCCGTCGATCGGGTGGGTGTCGATGGTCGGCATCGGCTCAGCCCATCACTTTCGCGGTGGAATCGAGCCGCCGCACCTGCGCGATGAAGGCGTTCATCCGCCACCGCAGGCTGTACGCCTTCGCCGTGTCGCCGAAGACCTTCTTCTTGTGGAGGATCGCGGCCAGTTCCCCGACGGTGCGTCCGTCCGCCTCGGAGATCTTGAGCGAGATCCCTTGCCGGATTCCGTCGGATTCCGCGGACCGGGCGATCATCGGGTTGCCGTCGTCCGCGACGGACCAGCCCTTCCTCGCGATCTTCTTCTTGAAGACCTGCCGCAACTGCTGCCCGGTCAGGGTGGTTTCCACGCGCCGTGGCCGGAATCCGTGTCTCTTGAAGGCGATGTAGCCCAGGTACACGACGGCGATCACGACGAGGATCAGCACACCGGACGTGCCGTTTCCCTCGGTCGTGGTGTCAAGGGCGATTCCCATGTTCTCTCCCGGGCGTTCGCGGTCCGAATGCCCGATAATCGAGGAAATCGCGGACGGCGTTGCGCGCCGGAGTTTGTTGTCCTGATTTTGTCCGTTGCCGTTCGCCGGAAAGCGGGCAGATCAAGGACAGCTTTCGCCAAGGCTCGATCATCGGTAGCGAAACCGGCCCCTGGATCGATCCCTGCGCTGTCGAATCGCCACGATCACGGGGAGAGAGCACGGATGACGGATCGTTTCGATGTCTTGTTGTGTTTCACTCCGGACGGCGCGGCTCCGGTGGACGGGCCGGAAGCGGCTCTTCGCGACGCGGGGCTCCGTGTTCTCCGGGACACCGCCGTCGACGAGTTCGCCGACGCGCTCGCGAACTCCCGTCTCGTGCTGGTCCTGTGCTCCCGTGCCGACCGGGCCCTGGTGGTCGATCCGGGGGCGGACGGCGAACAGGCCGTCGATCCGCGGGATCTGCCCGCCTTCGTCTGGCTCGTCCGGCGCAAGGTGGCCGACGCCCGCCGCGGACGCCCGGCCCGGACGGTCGGGCGGTATCGCGAGCTTCTGGCGCTCCACCGTGGCCTGCACGCACACTCGGTCCTGATGGTGCGAGGCCTGCCGGGTGTCGGCAAAACCGTGTTGACCGAACAGTACGCCCGCCTCTTCCAGGACACCTTCGACGGCGGTGTCCTGCGGCTGGGCCCGTTCGGGCAACACGCGCCGGAAGAGGTCCTGTCCCAGTTCCACCTCGCGCTGGCCCGCGCGGCCGGCGACCGGCTGGGCGCCGATCTGTCCGGCATCGGCTTCGACCGGCTGCGCGACCACGTCGCCGAACGGATCGGCGCCGACGGGCGCCGCGTTCTCGTCCTCATCGACGACGTGCCGCCGGGGCTCCCTCCGGACGTCCTCGAACGGCTGCTCCTCCCTACCTCCACGGTGTCCACAGTGCTCGTGAGCCGGGTGGGGAATTCTCCGTGGGACGTCGCCACGCTGGACCTCGCCGGGTTGTCACCGGCCGAAGGGCTCAGGCTGTTCAGCGACTACCGCGCACCGGCCGACGACACCGAGCAGGAAGCGGTGCTCCGTCTCGTCGACCACTGTGGCGGACATCCGATCACACTGCGCGCCAACGCTTTGGCGGTGCGACGCCAGGGCGAACCGCTCGCGTCCTGTCCGGACACGGCACCGCCGGCGATCCGCGGTCTGCTCGCCGGTTGCGGTCCGGTCGCCGCCGGGATCATCCGCCTCGGCGGACTGCTGGCGCCGGTCCCCTTTCCACTCGGCATCGCCCGTGACGTGCTCGGAGACGGTTCCGTGGAAGCCGTCGGCGAACTGGAAGAACAAGGTCTCGCCTCGCTTGTGGACGGCGGATTGCGGCTGCAACCCCTCGTCGCCGAGGTGGCCAGGGCGGGGCTCGATCCCGGCGACCTGCCCGCTTCCTCGGCGAAGTCCTTGCTACGACTGCTTTCCGACGAACGCGCCGAGTACCGGGACTTCCTCCTGCAGCATGCCCGCGCCCTGGCCGAGCGCACGTCCGCGGCGCTCCGGATCCGGCTGCTGCGTCCGGTCGCGGCCGCTCACGAACGGCACCGGGATTTCTTCGCCGCCGGTGAGGTCCACGCCGTGATCCTGTCCACCGAAGGCGCCACGAGCACGGACTTCGTGACGGCCGCACGGGTGGAGATCGCCTGCGGGCTGTATCCGGAAGCCGTGCGACACGCCCGGCACGCGCTGCTGTCCGCGGCCGACGACGAGGAGCGATACGCGGCCAAACTGGTCGCCGCGCAGGCATTCGACTGTCAGGGCGACTACGGCGCCGGCGAACGGGCTTTCTGGCACGAGCTTCCCTGGCGGGGTGAAGCCCGGCTGTCCGCGGTCGTGGCGAGCGCACAGGCACTGCGTCTCCGGGGCCGGGCCAGGGAGGCCATCGCCTCGCTCGACACGGTCCTGCCGGAGCTTCACGACTCGCCATCCGGCGACCTCCTGCCGTCGGCATTGCTGGAATACTCCCGCGCCCTGCTGCTCGACGACCGGCCGCGGCGGGCACGCGAAGTCGCGGCGGAGGTGATCGCGGCGTTCCACGCCACCGGCAGAGTGCGGCATTTCCGGTGCACCGACGCCGAATTGCTGTGGGCCGAGGCGACGGTCACCCTCGACCTCCAAGACCTTCACCCGGACCGGTCCGTCGCCGCCCTGCGCGAGCTCGAAAGCCGATATGGACGGCGCCACGGCACGGAGAGCCCGGCGGCCTTGACCGCCGCGGCCCTGGCCGGCCGCGCGCTCCTGCTGCGGGGGCGGCCGGAACAGGCTCTGCAGGCGCTGAGCGCGACCGAGCGGACCGTCCTCCGCGTCTTCGGCGGCGAGAACCGCTTGCGGTACCGGATCAGGCACGGCATGGCCCTGGCGCACGGACAGTCGCGCGACTTCGGCCGCCAGGCCGAACTCCTCGAGGAGATCCTCCAGCCACAGATCCGCTTGCTGGGCGCGACTCATCCGGAAACCCTCGAAAGCCGGCTCGACCTCGGCCTCGCACTGGCCTTCAGCGGACGCGACCAGTACCGGCGGGCCACCGAACTGGTCGACGGCGCCGCCGACGACATCGTCGCGACGCTCGGCCCCGCGACCGAACTGTCCGAGAAGGCGATCGCGGCGAAACGGGTGCTGCGGGGCACAGCGAGTCAGTTCTCCGACGGCCGCCAGCGCACTCCGTAGGCGAAACCCGGTGTCAGATGCCGAAACTGGACATGAACCTCGCCCGACGCGTCCGGCGTCAGGGAGAACCCGCGCGCCGCCTCGTCGCTCGCGTCGTCCTGGAAGACCCGTTCCAGCAGGACGACTTCCACCGGGATCGGCAGGGCGAACCGGACGTGCAGATCGAACAGATCGACCGGATGCCGCGGGACGCAGACGAAATGCGGATGCCTGAATTCCGCCCGGAACCGCAAGGCGATCTCGTGTTTGCTCAGCCGCTTGAGCGGGCTGGGCAACCGCAACGCCAGCCCGACGCGATCGGTGGACTCCATCACCCGTCCGGTCAGCCGTCCACCGTGGAACACGTCCACGCGGAGATCTTCACTGCCGATGGCCTCGCCCCGGTAGACCGAGTCGGTCAGGGTGAGGGCCAGGTCCAGTTCGGCGATGTCGTCGGCATCGGCGACGATCCGGCGGGATTCGAGGACCTCCGGCACCGGCTGGTCGAGCGCCACCGCGACGCGCAGTTCCTCCGTGTGCCATCTCCGGCTGGGCTGAGCCGCTTCGGTCTCGTCGGATTCGCTTGTGGACGCGACGGCGACCTCGGCGAGCTGATGGATGCCGTCGTCGATCCGGCGGCGGGCGGTCCGGTCGTCGCGCTGCAGATGCCTGGCCAGCCAGCGCACCCGATCCTGATAGAAGGGGTGCGCCGCCTCCGGATGCAGCCCGAGCGCGGCCAGCACTGCGGTGCACAGGTCCTCGGGCAGCGAACGCGCCCATCCGGACAGGCATTCACCGAGTGTCTTCCGGATCGCCGCGTTCCCCTCGCCTTCGGCCATGCCGCAGACCCCGCGTAACGCGGGTCCCGCCCGTTCGGCCAGCTGAGGGGCCGCGATTCCCCGGCCCCTCCGAAGCAACTTCAATTCGCCGGCCAGATCCGCAGCGCTGACGGTCACCAGTCCTCCCCTAGTGGTTCAAGCACGGTCGTCAATAGTCGCCAGCCCGGCGGCCCGTGTCCAGCCGGTGGCGGCCGTGTATCGCCGATCGTTATTTTGGGTTTTCGTTTCCCGCTCATACGGGAAACAGGAAACTCCTTGTCGCCCCCGGACCGGCGACGCATTCTTGGTGAGCCGCCCCAATTCGCGGCGATAACACCTCGACCAGCGGTTTTCCCGCGTTGCCGAGTGCTGCCCTCATGCGCTCACCGAAGGAGTCGGAATGACCGTCAAGTGCTCGCTTTCGCTGCTCTTACGGATCGCTTTCTGGCTGTGGGTGGTCGCGCTCCTCATCGGGGTGGCGCTCGGCAGCGCGGCGGGGACCGCGCCCGCGAACCCGGTCTCTCCCGTGGTCGCCACACACGGAAAGGAGGTGGACTGACCATGCAGACCCACGCCATCGGCCTGATCCTGGCCCTGCTCGGCATCGTGTTCGGCTGAGGACACGGTATGAAACACACCCGCGTCCGGCGGCCGGATCCGCGGATCCGGCCGCCGGACGGAAGCCACTGCCGGAACATCGTCCACACGGCCATACTGATCCTCCGACGAGGATGGGTGCCGATGAACGAGAGAGCAACGTTCGGAGCGGAGTTGCGTCGCCGCCGTAAAGCGGCGGGCCTTTCGCTCACCGAACTCGCCGCCCGCACTCACTACAGCAAGGGTTACCTCAGTAAAGTCGAGACCGGGATTTCCGCGCCGAATCCAGCACTGGCGGAGTTGTGCGAAACGGAACTCGGCGCGGAAGGAGAGTTGAAACCGCTGCTGCCCGGCGAACCCGTGCGGCGCCGGACGCGGCCGGACGTCAGACCGTCCGGCCTGCCACCGGCGACCTCGTCCTTCACCGGCCGGGCGGCCGAACTGCGGGCGGTCCGCGCGGCGCTCGAAGCCGACGGAGGTGTCTGCGTCGTGTCCGGCATGGGCGGTGTCGGCAAGACGGAACTCGCGGTGCGATGCGCGCACCGGCTGGAATCCGGATTCGCCGACGGCTGCCTGTTCGTCGACCTGCGCGACGAAGCCGGTGAACCCGCCGCGGTGCACGACAGGCTGCTTCGCGTGCTCGGTGTCCCTGCGGACGGCATCCCGGCCGAGCCCGCCGATCGCGCGGCGCTGTACCGATCGCGGCTTCGCGGCCGCAGCCTGCTTCTCGTACTCGACAACGCGGTGAGCGCGGCGCAGGTGCGTCCGTTACTTCCCGCCGAACCGAAGTGCCGTGTGCTGATCACATCGAGGTCCAGGCTGAGCGCGCTCGACGACGCCACGCACGTCTCCTTGGACATGCTCCCGCTCGACGCGGCGGTCGACCTCTTCACCGCGATCACCGGCGTTCCCGCCGGACCCGCCGTCACCCGGGTGGTCCGGCGCTGCGCCCGGCTCCCCCTCGCGATCCGGATCGCCGCGGCGCGGCTTCGCGCACATGCCGCGTGGGACGTCGCGGAACTCGACCGGCGGCTGGCGGACGAATCGGCCCGCCTCGGCGAACTGGACGACGGCGAACGTTCGCTCGCCGCCGCGTTCCGGCTGTCCGTCCAGCAGTTGAGCACCGCCGAGGCGAGACTCTTCGGGCTGCTCACCGTCCATCCCGGAACCGACGTCGACGTCCATACCGCGAGCGCGTTGAGCGCGCTTCCGTTCCGGGAGGCCGATCGGCTGCTGGACCGTTTGCACGAAGCCCATCTGCTCACCCAACCGGACTCCGACCGATACGGATTCCACGACCTGTTGCGCGCGTTCGCCACCGAATTCGTGCTCACCGACGCGGAGGACGGCATGAAGGCCTTCAGCAGGCTCACCGATTTCGCGGTGCGGACCGCCGCGCTGGCCGACCGGGAAATCACCCCGCACCGCTACTTCCCGGAGATCGCCTTCGACCCCGGCGTCCCGGAACCGGCCAGACTGGACGACAGCGAGATGGCGATGTCCTGGTTCCGCGCCGAATGGCCCGGCCTGGTGGCCCTGTGCCGGACGGCGGGCGAACGCGGCGAACACGAACGATGCTGGCAGCTCGCCTTCTTCCTGCGCGACTTCTTCTTCGTGGCCAAACTCTGGGACCCGTGGCTGGAGACGCACCGGTGGGCGCGCTCGTCCGCCGAAGCGCTCGGCGACACGTGGGCGCTGGCCACCACCACCGCCAACCTCGGGGTCGCGCACGTCGATCGCGGCGACCTGGACGAAGCTTCGGCGTACTACGGCGAAGCGCTCGCACTGTTCCGGCGGATCGGTGACGGGCACGGCGAGACCACCACCCTCGCGCACAACGGCTGGGCGGAGCACTATCGGGGCAACCACGACGACGCCTTGCGGGATCTCCGGCAAGCGCACGCGTTCTACGTCCGTGACGGCAATCGCCGCAACGCCGCGATCACCGACCGCGGGATCGCGCTGGTGCTGACCGCGCTGGGGCGATCCGAAGACGCCGCCGCGATCGCCGGCCGGACGCTGGCCGTCTTCGACGAACTGGGGCTGGATCTCGACGCCGCCATGGCGCTCAATTGCCAGGGCTGGGCCTGGTACCACGCGGAGCGCCACGACCTGGCCGCCTCGGCCTATCGTGCCGCCGCGAACCGGGCGGAGGCCTGCGGGAGCCGGTACGAAACCGCGCGCGCCTACACCGGGCTCGGCAATGTCGCGGCCGCTGAAGGCTCCGCCGAACTGGCGGCCGAACTGTGGGATCGAGCCGACGAGATCCACCCGGGCCTCGATCAGGTGATGGTCGGCGAAGCCCGCGTACGGATGGTGTGACGGCCGAGGTCGGAGGTGTCCGGCATCGCTCAACCGGCGTAACGGGCCGCGAGGCTGCTACGGTGGGTCTGTCGCGGTTCAGACACCAGCCGCCGGGTCCCTTTTCCGGGTCCGGCCTGCCCATGGGCAGCAGCCGGGCCACCGTACCGGCAAGGAGTCAACTTGACCGACTACCGCGCTCCCGCTTCCGAACTCCCCCGTCCGACACGGAGATTCGTCTCTTCCCTCGACATCTCGATCACGGCTTCCGCCACCGACACGGTGGTCACCGTCGCCGGCGAAATCGATCTCGGCGTCTCCGACGACCTGCGCAAGGCGTTGGACGAGGAGCTCCGGTTCAAGCCGTCGGTACTGATCGCCGATCTGTCCGCGGTCACTTTCTGTGATTCGTCCGGCTTCACCGTCTTCGTGCAGACCCGCGCGAACGCCGAAGAAGCCGGTGTTCCGTTCATCCTGGTCACCCAGGAGCGGGCCCTGCTTCGCCCGATGTCGCTGCTCGGCCTCGACGCGGTCCTCACCGTGCATCCGACGCTCGATTCGGCACGGGACATGCTCACGCACTGACCAGCTGTCATGATGGACGGTTGTGACGGGTGACAAGGATCCAGGCTTCCGTATCGGCGGACGTCCAGTGGCGGGACGGCTGACCGAAGTCCTGCCTTCGCTCGCGAAGACGGTGCTCTCCGAGATCGTCCTCCGGATCCCGGAGTACGGCCTGCTGCCCGCCGAGGAGCTCAGCGGCGACATCACGCATGTGATCGAGCAGAACCTGCGGTCCTTCATCGACACTCTGCGCACCGTGGCCACGCCGACGCGGCGAGAGCTCGACTTCCTCCGCGAATCGGCGGCGAGGCGCGCGGAAGAGGGCCTCCCGATCGACATCGTGCTCACCGCATACCACATCGGCGTCCAGGCGGTCTGCGCGTCGCTGATGCAGGACGCGCGCCCGGATGAGATCGACGACGTCCTGGCCGTCAACGCGCTGACCCTGCGTTACCTGGAGGTGGTCACGCCCGCGGTCGGCGCCGGATATCTCGACGAACGCCGCACGATGTTCGACGACGAACGGTCGGCGCGGCACACGGTGCTCTCCGCGCTGCTCGACGGCGAACCCGCGGAAGTCGCGGCGGGGCAGGCGGGCCTGCGGCTGCCGCCGTGCTACATCGTCCTCGCGGCGTCGGTCGGAGCGCATCCGGACGAGGAGGTCGACGGGGTCGACCCGCTGGTCGCCGGGCGGCGGAAGCTCCGGCGGCTGCGGGTCGAGCTGGAGCGCCAGATCCGGGGCACCGTCCTGACTTCGCTCACGCCGGACGGCGGGCTCGCCTTGCTACCGCACGAAACCGCGGCCGACGAACTGTCCACACGGGACTGGGCGCGGCTGGAACGCGTCCTCGCCGACGTCGCCAGGACGGCGGGCGCCGAGGTCATCGCCGGGACCGCCGCGACCGAGCCGTCCGGTGTGCCCGCCGCGGCGAAGCTCGCGCAGGACGTGCTCGCGGTCGCCACCGGAACCGGGCGGCCGCCCGGGCTGTACCGGCTCGACGACGTCCTGCTCGAATACCAGCTTTCGCGTCCGGGCCCGGCACTCGACCGGCTGGCCACCCGCCTGATGCCGCTGGACGGCAACGAGGAACTCCTGCAGACGCTGGAGACCTTCCTCAACCGAGGCGGGCGCCGTCAGACGGCCGCGGCCCTGCACGTCCACCCCAACACGGTCGACTACCGGCTGCGCCGGATCGCCGACCTCACCGGGTTGGACCCCACCCGGCTCGAACACATCGCCCTGTTGAACGCGGCCCTTTCGGCTCGCGCCGCCACCCGGCGCAAGCCCTTGTGACGCGTCACAGCACGTGGAGGGTCCCGCTCTCGCACAGGCCGAGCAAGCGGCAGGCGGAGCGGCACTCGCCCGCGAAGACGAGCAGATCCGTCCCTGTTTCGTCTGCGAGCAGCTGCGCGCGTTCGAGCGTCCGGATGCCCGTCACCCCGAAGAACTCGAGCTCGGACAGGTTGACGATCACCGTGGTTCCGCTGCCGTGGAGCCGCTGGTCGAGCATCTCCCACAGGCGCGGCGCGGTCCCGAGGTCGACCTCGCCGTTCATCTTGACGACGGTGGTCCCCTTGATCGGCCTGCTCACGTGCAGACGGAGACGTCCCCGCGATTCTTCGAGTGCCCGCGGCTCGGAGGACACGGTGAAGGCGCGCTTCTTGTCAAGCGCGCGGGGCGTCGACAGGGAAGTCATGTGTGGAAGTACCCAGGCATACGGTGCGGCGAAACCGGCCGTCCGCTTGAAGCCCCCGGAAAGCGGGTATCACCAGCACGTCGGAGGTGATGTCCCATGTCCGCTGAACACAACGGCCGCGGGCCGGTGGTGACCGGTTTCGACGGCTCGCCCGAGGCCCGCCGCGCCGTCCGCTGGGCGGTCGCCGAGGCGAAGACCCGCGGCCTCGGCCTGGTCCTCGCGTACTGCACCCACGATCGGCTTCCCCCGCCCGGATCGGACCCTGTCGCGACACCGCTGAACGAAGCGGTCCCCCAGGCCGCCGACGAAGCCGCGGAAGTGGAACCCGCCCGGCGGCAGCTCGCCTCGATGGCCGAAGCGCTGAAACGCTCCGACGCGGACCTCGATGTCCGCACGGTCGTGCGCGGAGGCGTTCCGGAGCAGGTCCTGACCTCGGTCGCCGACGAGACGGACGCGGCGATGATCGTGCTCGGCGAATCCCACGCGGGGTTGTTCACCAGGGCCGTCCTCGGCTCGACGGAATCCGGCGTGACCAGGACCGCCGGCCGTCCCGTCGTGGTCGTGCGCGGGGACGAGCCACCGCCCGGCGGGCCGGTGATCCTCGGTACCGACGGTTCGGAGCAGAGCTCGCAGGCGGCCGGGTTCGCCTTCGATTTCGCCGCCCGGCACGGGCTCACCGTGCACGCGGTGCACGTCGCGCGGATGCCGCTCTGGGGTCCCGCGAGCGAGCCGCTGCTCGGCGGGCCGGTGCTGGATCCGGCGCCCGGTATCCCCCAGGAGGTGGCCGACGAACTCGTCGCGCGGCAGCTCAAGCCGTGGCGGGAGCGCTATCCGGACGTCGCCGTGGAGATGGTGCACGGGGTGGGGCCCGCCGCGCAGGCGTTGACCGTGCAATCGAGTGAGGCCGCGCTGCTGGTGCTCGGCCGGAGCGATCACGGCGATCTCCGGCGTCTCCTGCTGGGTTCGGTCAGCGACGACGCGCTGCACCACGCGCATTGCCCGGTCGCGGTGGTCCGGGCCCAGCCGGTCGGCTGAGCCCGGCGTCTCACGAAGAAGCGAGTTCTCCGAGCGTGCGTCGCGAAACGCGGAGTTCCGCGGCCAGCAGGAGGCCGCCCGTGCGGGCCTGGGCGAGCGCGTAACCGACGTCGGCGACCTTGTCCCAGGCCTCGGCCGCCGTGTCGCCCGCGCCGACCTTGCCGGCCAGCAGGCATTCTTCGAGCTGGCCCTGCAGACCGGGCAGGACCTGGATGAGGTCGTCGGCGAGCTGCTGCAACGCCCCGATGGTCCGGCACAGGTCGGCGGGCGAAGCGGATTCACCCGCCCGCAGGCTGCTGTGCAGGTGGCGCACGACTGATCCGGCCTGTGCGGCCAGCAGATACGGAGGCTCCTGCGACTTCGGACTCATTGCCCTGAAATACCCCGTCCGCGACCTGCGAAAACACGTTTGTGCCGAGCAGGCCAGGGGTATCAGCGGTTGTGAACAGCGACGTACTCACCTTCGGGGTGGAGGAAGAATTCTTCGTGGTGGACCGGACCGGTCATCTTTCCCCGGTGGGCGGCGCCGTCGTGGACGCCGCGGACGAAGACGAGGGTGAACTCCAGCAGGAGCTCACCCGCTCCCAGGCCGAATCGGCCACCGGTATCTGCACGACCCGCGACGAGGCCGAGCGGCAGCTGACGATCCTGCGGACCAACCTGGCCGAAGCCGCCGCACGGCGGGGCCGCCGCCTGCTGCCCAGTGGCAGCGCACCGCTCACGGAAACGGCTTTGCCCGCCATCACCCCGAATCCGCGTTACGAGCGGATGTCCGAACATTTCGGGGCGACCGCGCGGACGTCGCACACCTGCGGCTGTCACGTGCACATCGCCGTCCCGGACCGGGAAACCGGGATCCGGGTGATCGACCGCGTGCGGCCGTTCCTGCCCGCGCTGCTGACCGTGACCGCCAATTCCGCGATCTGCGACGGATACGACACGGGGTACGCCAGCTGGCGTTACCAGCAATGGAACCGCTGGCCCTCGGCGGGCGCGCCGCCGCGGTTCGGCTCGCTGGACCACTACGAGAGCATCGTCGATGCCTGGCTCCGGGCGGGCGCCATCCTCGATCGCGCGATGGTCTATTGGGACGTAAGGCTTTCCGAGAAACAGCCGACGGTGGAGTTCCGGCTCGGCGACGTCGCGGCCACCGTCGGCGAAGCGGTCCTCTACGGGGTGCTGATCCGCGGCCTGGTCGGCACGATCCTCGCCTCGGAGGAACGGCCGTCGAAGTTGTCCAACGAGGTTCTGCGCGCGCAGATCTGGCGGGCGTCGCGGGAAGGACTCTCCGGGCGCTGCCCGCATTTCCGGACCGGCGATCTCGCCCCGGCGAGCGACGTGCTCGACGACGTCGTCACGTTCGCGTCGGGAGCGTTGGCCGAAACCGGTGATCTCGACTTCGTCCGCGACGGGTGTGCGCGGCTGGCCGCCGAGGGCGGCGGGGCCGATCGGCAACGGGCGCGGTTCGAGAAGCGTGGTGTGGCGGACGACGTCGTGGACCTGCTCGCCGTCCGGCCCGCCCGTGATTGAAGCCGTAACTCCCGTGCTCGAAAGCGTAACTCGCGTGATTGGAGCCGTATCTCGTGACTTACGGCTCCAATCACGCGAGTTACGGCCCCAAGCACGCGTCTTACGGCTTCAAGCCCGGCCGAGTTCCGGCGGGCGGCGCAACGGACCCCAGTCCGCGTCGTGTCGCGCCCGGTCCCGCAACAGATCCCGGGCCTCCCCGAGCACCGCGGTGGAGATCCTGCCGACCGGTTCGGGGTCGGTCAGCAGCGGCTCGTTGTCCGGACCCGATCCCACGATCCGGCCCGCCAGCACCCACGGCTTGGTGTCACGACGGCGTTCGTGGCTGAGGTGGCAGTAGTCGTAGAGCCGCCGGGCCAGCCAGAGTTCGAGCGGCTGATCCCGCCACCAGGGTTCGGGATCGAGGGGGTTCACCGAAAGCCCCGGCAGTTCCACACCGGTGAGTTCGTCCCGGCTCATGCCGGGGCGATGCTCGGGAGTCGGCGCCCACCGCACGTACAGTCCTTCCCGCCTCCTGACCAGCACGGCGAGATCCCCCAGTGACTCCAACCGTTCCATCGAGCACTCCAGCCGGAAAATGGACACGGTGACCGGCGCGCCGGCGTCCCTGCTCCGCCGGGGCTGCCCACGCCGGTCCACCTCACGGCCGGTGGACGTACAACCTCGCTACGCCGGCCGTTGTCTTCCGGTTACCCACTCGTCACGCGTCTACACCGATTTCACGAGCGATCGATCCACGAGATGAGCGATCTCCTCCAACACCAGCTTCGCTTCCGGGATCGAGGCCAGCATCCACGCGTGGATCATGCCCTCGTACTCGTGATAGCTCAGCGGCACGCCTTGCTCGGTGCACAGCGTGTGAAGACGCCGGGCGTCGGCGAGCAGGACGTCCTTGGTTCCGATGTAGACGGTCAGCGCCCCGAGCCCGGAAAGATCGCCGGACAGCGGGCTGAGCCTGGGATCGGTGCGGGGCAATCGTCCACTGTAGAGCCTCGCCGCCTCGTTCAGGCCGGTGAGCGCGAGATACGGGTCGCGCTCGTCCAGCGCGGGTTGCGCCGGATGGCTCATGGTCAGGTCCAGCCACGGCGACAGCAGGACGGTCTCCTTCGGCACCGGCCTGCCTTCGTCCCGCAACGCCTTGGTGAGCGCCAGCGCGATTCCCGCGCCGGCGGAATCCCCCATCACGATCCGGTCCTCCGGCTCGGTAGCAGCGGCGAACTCGTCGTAGGCGCGTCGGACGAACGCGATGGTCTCCGGGCATTGATGGTCCGGGGCCAGCGGGTAGATCGGCACGGTGACCGAGCAGCCGGTGCGGTCGATCAGCCGTCCGAAGAACCGCCAGTGGTCGTGCTGGATCTGGTGCACGTAAGCACCACCGTGGAAGTACAGCACGTGCTTGGCGGCCCCGCCGCGGCGCGGGCGGATCGTGTAGCAGGGCCGTCCGTCCACTTCGGACCGCTCGACGGCGAACCGGTGCCGGATCGAGCGGATCGGCCCTCGGTCGCCCTTCGCCTGGCTGCTTTCGATGCTCCGGCGGAATCGGTCGAGCTCGGCATACGTGCGCTTCCGTTTGGTGAGGCGCAGCCACGCGAGCAGCGACTTCGCCGTGAGACTCGTCTTAGACCTGATCACGGGGAACCGTCCGATGCCAGTTGCGGGAGAACGTCCGTCGCTCGCCTTCGAAGGCGTCGAGTTGCGCGTCGATCACGAACTCGGTGGGAGTGCACGAAACCCGGGTCCGGGTCTCGGACCTCGCGGACCAGTCCCCGCGGGCGAACGTCATCGACCACGCCGTCTCCGCCACCGGGGAACAGAAGTCGTCTGCCACCCACGAATACCGCTCGAAGACGTTCCTCGTGACGTCGAGGTCGATGTCCTCGAACCGGACCTTGCCCTCGTTCTTCACGATGTCGAGCGCGGAGTGGTAGTCGATCAAGTCGCGGGAGACGGTCCAGCGCTGCTCGCCGGGTTCGACCTGGGTCGCCGGAAGTGGTTCCGCGCCTTCGGGTTCACCGAACGGCCGAGCCGGGACCTCGTCCGCTTCGGCCATCGGCCGTACCGGCAGCGTCAGCGCGCTCTGTCCGGTGTGGACGGTCACCCTCGCCGGTTCCGGCGGAGGCCACGCCAGCGGCCAGTACGACGACGAGATCGACAGCCGGATCCGGTGCCCGGCGGGGAAAGCCTGCGCGACGGCGTTGAGCTCGACGCGCACCCGGTATCGCGTACCCGGTTCGAGCGGCTCCGGGTCGTCGTGCCCGTCCCGGTGGGTCAGGTTCAGCAGGCCGTAGGTCACTCGCGTGGCCCTGCCGTCCGGCGCGACGTCGGACAGCCGGACGGCGACCTGCGCGACCGGCTTGTCCGCCGAGACCTCCAGATCCACCACCGGCGAACCGAGGATCTCACACGGCTCGGCGAGCTCGTCGGTGTCGAAGACGAGCGAGCCGCCGTCCTCTTCCCGCTGGTCGTACGGCAGATCCGGCGGAGCGCTGTAGGAAGCCCACTTGCCGGCGAACTGGCCGACCGAAAGCGGCGATTCCACCGGCAGGTCCTCCGCCGGGACCTCCTCGCCGGGCCGCGCGATCCGGTGCCGGGCGAGCCGATGCTCCGACGGACGCACATGCGGCGAAGGCCAGGACGGCTCCCCCACCCAGCGGCCGGGGCGATCTTCGTACGAGGTCGACGGCGGCACGCTGTCCTGCATCCAGGTCTGCAGCATCGGCCCGTCCATGACGCCGTTTTCGACATCCTTGAGCCAGTGATCCCACCAGCGGACCAGTTCCTGCAGATACCCGATGGCGGGGCCGGGCCGTCCGAGATGCGGGTACTTGTGCGACCACGGCCCGATCAGCCCGCGCCGCGGCACGTCGAGATTGGCCAGCAGCCGCGAGACCGCGTTCGAGTACCCGTCCGCCCAGCCGCTGGACGCGAGGACCGGCACCTGGACGTCGCTGTAGTTCTCACAGACCGAAGCGTGCCGCCAGTATTCGTCGCGCCGCTGGTGGCTCAGCCATTCGCCCACCCAGAGACCGCAGTTCTCCAGCCGTTCGTGCCACAGGTCGCGCCACCGCTCCCCCGCCAACGCGGGATCGGGCGGCAACGTGGCGTAGGCGAACATCGTGGACGCTTCGGCGACATTGTCCGAGAGCAGGCAGCCACCCATGTAGTGCATGTCGTCGGAGTACCGGTCATCGGTGAACGACGAGATCGCGATCGCGGTCAGGCTCGGCGGTTTGCGCGCCGCCACTTGCAGGGCGGCGAACCCGCCCCAGGAGATGCCCATCATGCCGGTCCGGCCGGAACACCATGGCTGCGCGGCGATCCATTCGAGGACGTCCTCGGCGTCGAGTTGCTCCCGTTCGAGGTACTCGTCGGCGAGGACTCCCTCCGACTCCCCCGAACCGCGGATGTCGACGCGGACGCACGCGTAACCGTGCCCCGCGAGATATGGATGGTGCACCGAGTCCCGCACCGACGTCAGATCACGGTGCCGATAGGGGATGTACTCCAGGATCGCCGGAACCGGCTCGCCGTCCGAAGCGACCGGCCGCCAGATACGGGCCGACAGCCGGACGCCGTCGGAAACCGGGATCCAGACATGGTCCTCCTCGGTGATCTCGTACGGCAGCGAAGCCACCGTCCGCATGGGCTATCCCTCCTCGAAGTCGAACCGCAGCGCCTCGGTGCACCGGCGGTACTTGCTCTCCATCTCCCGTTCGGTCTGCGCCGCCACGAAGATGTGCGCGAGTTCGTAGCTGTAGCTGTCCTGTTCGGGCAGGTCGGACAGCCGGGTGTCCTTTTCGGCCACCAGTTCGATCTTCACCCCGGGGATCTCCGCCTCCAGGTCGGCGATCTCGGCGCGGGTGGGCACCCGGGTGACCAGCGCGTCGCGGAAACGGCGGTAGTACCACTTGCCCGCGATCCGGTAGTCGCCCCGGTTCCGTCGCGCTCCGGGATCCCGTCCCAGGCCCAGCCGGACCATGATCTGGTGGTTCGCCACCCCGTCCACGTACTCGAACAGCTCCGCGTGCGACTGCGAATGCCGCGGGTTGATCTCCAGCAGGCAGGCCTGCCCGGATTCGGGGTGACAGAAGAACTCGATGCTGAACGTCGCGTTGTCGAAGCCGATCTGCTCCATCACACGGACGGAGATCTCCTTCATCCGCTCGACGGCGTCCGCGGGCAGCTGCGACGGGTACTGATGCCGCAGGAAGGACGTCGAATCGGGGTAGTTGATCGAATCAAGCACCCCGTAGACCGTGACCTGTCCTTTGTAGACGTAGCCTTCGGTCGCGGCCTGCACGCCGTTGAGCTCTCCTTCGGCGAGGCACGCGGCCCCACCGGCGTTCGCCACTTCTTCGGGAAGGTCGACCGTGGCCAGCACGCGCTCGAAGGGTTTGCCGACCCTGTCGACACCCGCCCGGATCTCGGCGACCGCCTTGTCGAACTCGTCGTCGTCGGCGACGTGGAAGGCCAGTTCCGAGGAGAACGACTTCACCGGTTTGAGCCACATGGGGTAGTCGACGCCCTCGGGCGGTCGCGGGTCGTCCTCGTCCAGATCGACGATGCCGAACGACGGCACCTCGTCGATCACCTTCGCCTGTTCGAGGCGGCTCCAGTACTTGTGCTCGCATTTCAGCACCGCCTCGAGGGAAACTCCCGGAAGCCCGTACTTCTCGCACAGCATCGCCACCATCGTCGAGGACGGGAAGTCCCAATAGCTGACGATCGCGTCGATCGGCTCGGAGAAGGCGTCCAAATGCGCCTCCGCCTTCTCCACGAGCTCGACGATCGGGATCTCGCCGTGCTGCAGTTCCTCCGGTGAGAGCAACGCGTGGAAGCGGTACCGGTCGGCGCCGGGAATTCGTCTCAGCACCTCGTCGTTCGCGTCGTCGAGACCGATGACGAAGATGTTCTTTTCCTCTGGGGGCCTGGAGGATGTGGTCATAGGCCAGTGCTACCCGCTCGAGTGGGCCGGAAAACCAGGGTTTGCCCGCTCCGCCCCGAGGGAATCCGGGCCGCATGACGGAGTTGCCCGGAACGCGTTCATTGTGGCTCGACACGGCTCCCGCTCCCGATCGCACCGGCACGCCGTTGCCGCCGCAGGTCGACGTCGCGGTCCTCGGCGGAGGCATCGCCGGGCTCACTACGGCGTACCGGCTGGCGAGGGCCGGGCGTTCGGTCCTCGTGCTGGAGGCCGGCCGTGTCGCCGCCGGGGTTTCCGGCCACACCACCGCCAAGATCAGCGCCCAGCACGGGCTCAAGTACGCCACGCTGGCCAAGGCCAAGGGCACCGAAGCCGCCGCGATGTACGCGTACACACAAGCGGCAGCCCTCGACTGGATCGCCGCGGCCACGGCCGAACTCGGCATCGACTGCGGGTTCACCCGCGCCGACAGCTTCGTTTACACGACCATGCCCGAGACCGTCGAGAGCCTCGAACGGGAGGCGGAAGCGGCCGCCGAAGCGGGTCTTCCGGCCTCCTACGTCACCGAGGTCGACCTCGACGTGCCCGCCCTCGGGGCGGTCAAATTCGCGTCGCAGGCGCATTTCCATCCGCGCCGCTGGCTGCTCGCGCTGGCCGCCGAAATCGAACGCGCGGGCGGGACGATCGTCGAAGGGGTCCGCGCGGAAGGTCTCGACGAACTCGGCGGGACCAAGGTGCGCACCAGCTCGGGTGACGTGCGCGCCGGTGAGGTCGTGGTCGCGACCCATTACCCCGTGTTCGACCGAGGCCTGTTCTTCGCCCGGCTCGATCCGGTCCGCGATCTGGTGGTCGCCGGACCCGTCGCGGGAAGTCACCCACCCGAGGGGATGTACCTGGACGCCGACACCCACCACTCCGTGCGGAGCTACCTCAACGACGGTGTGCCGTACGCGGTCGTGGGCGGCGAGCATTACCGGGTCGGTGACTCCGTCGACGTCGAGAGCCGCTACGAGCGGCTGGCCACGTGGGCGCGCGAGCACGCCGGTGTGCACCGGGTCACCCATCGGTGGTCCGCGCACGACCTGTCCACTTTGGACTCCGTGCCGTATGCCGGGCGCTATCACCCGGCCAGCCGTCACGTCTGGGTCGCCACCGGCTTCGGCCAGTGGGGCATGACGGGCGGCACCGCGGCCGGGCTGCTGCTCGCGGATCTGCTGACCGGACGCGACAATCCGTCGGCGGGCCTGTACGACCCGAACCGCTTCGACCTCCGGTCGGCGATTTCGACCGTGGAGAACAACGCCACCGTGGCGAAATTCCTGGTGGGCGACCATCTCAGCGCGTTGCGCAAACCCGCTTCCCTCGACGAGCTCGTGCCCGGCGAGGCGAAGGTGACCCGGGACGGCGGCGAACTCGTCGCCGCCTACCGCGATCCGGGTGGCGAACTGCACGCCGTCGGCGCCCACTGCACCCATCTCGGCTGCCTCGTCGCGTTCAACAACGCGGAGAAGACCTGGGACTGCCCGTGCCACGGTTCGAGGTTCGGGCTGGACGGGTCGGTGATCCAGGGGCCGGCCGTGCGCGCGCTACCGAAGAAGCGGGAGTGGTGATGACCGGGATCGGCATCGAAGAAGAGTTCCTGCTGGTCGATCCCAGGACCGGGGTGAGCTGCCCCCGGGCCGAAGCGGTGCTCGAACGGCACCGGATCTGCTGTCCGCTGCCGGACGGCGCGGCGGTCCACCGGGAACTGCGGCCGACCCAGATCGAGGCCGCCACCGGCGTCTGCGACACGGCGGACGAGCTGTACGAGCACCTGACCGCGGGACGCCGCACGCTCGCCGAGGCGGCCGCGGGCGAGGACTGCGCCATCATCGCCGCCGGCACTCCCCCGCGTCCCTCGCCCGACCGCGACCACGACGCCGTCGACCGGTTCGGCAAGGTCGACGCGCTGTACGCCGGCGTGGTCAAGGCCTACGAGGCCTGCGGATGCCACGTGCACGTCGGCGTGCCCGACCGGGAGACCGCGGTCGCCGTGGTGAACCATCTGGGTGAATGGCTGCCCACGCTGCTGGCCTTGTCGGGCAACTCGCCCTTCGAAGGCGGCCGCGACACCGGTTACGAGAGCTGGCGGATGGTGGAGCAGAGCCGGTTCCCCGGCTCGGGTATCGCCCCGTACTTCGTCGATGCCGCCGCTTACGAGGAACAGGTCGGGAAGCTCGTGGACTGCGGGGTCCTGGTGGACGAGAACCAGACCTTCTGGCTCGCGAGGCCGTCGGCGCGGTGGCCGACGGTCGAGGTCCGCGCCGCCGACACCGCGTCCACCGTGGACGAAGCCGTCCTGCAGGGATTGCTGACCCGCGCGCTGGTGCGCACCGCCCTCGCCGACCTGGACCACGGCGTGGAAGCCGCGCCGCTCGATCCGCAGATCGCCGCCGCGGCCGTGTGGTCGGCCGCGCGTCACGGGCTTTCGGGACCCGCCGTCGACCCGGTGGCGGGAAAGCCGGTCCCGGCGGGCGACCGGGTCGCCGCACTGCTGGCGCGTACACGACAGGCGTTGGAGGACACGGGCGACGCGGACCTCGTCCGCACCCTGCTCGGCCGTCTGGAACGGGAGGGCACCGGCGCCGAACGGCAGCGCCGGGCCGCCGCCGACGGAGATATCGCGGTGTTGCGGATGCTGACCGAAGAGACGGTTCCGCACGCCTAGATCGGGTACTCGCGCGACATGACGACGATCGACCGTGACGTGGCCGCGAGGCTGCCTGAAATCCGCGGCCCGCTTTCGGCCGCCGTGGTGGACACCCTGGCGGGCGGACGCCGTGACGATTTCGACCCCGACGTGGCGACCGGCGCCGACCCGTTCGGTGAAGACCTCCAGCTGGCGCTGCACGTCTGCTACGAACTCCACTACCAGGGCTTCGACGGTGTCGGCTCGGAGTGGGAGTGGGACTCGCGGCTGCTCGCCTTCCGATCCGTTCTGGAGCACGTGTTCCTCGACGGCATCCGCGCCGCCGTGCCCGGCGGGGACGACGTCGGCGGGCTGCTGGACGAGTTGCTCGTCGAACCGGTCGAAGGTGGCGGCGTTTCCCACTTCCTGCGTGACGAGGGCGAATGGTGGCACGTCGAGGAGTACTTCGCGCAGCGGTCGATCTACCACCTGAAGGAGGCCGATCCCCACGCGTGGGTGATCCCGCGCCTGCGGGGCAGGGCCAAGGCCGCGCTGGTCGCCGTGGAGTTCGACGAGTTCGGCGGCGGGCGGGCCGATCAGGCGCACTCGCGGTTGTTCGGGGATCTGCTGACCGCCGCCGGCCTGTCGGACGGCTACCTCGCCTACCTCGATCACGTCCCCGCCCGCACGCTCGCGACGGTGAACATGATGTCACTGTTCGGCCTGCACCGGGGCCTGCGTGGCGCGCTCGTCGGGCACTTCGCCGCCGCCGAGATCACCACCGCGCCCGCCGCCCGGCGCATGGACCAGGCATTGGAACGTCTTGGCGCGGCACGGGAATGCCGTTACTTCTACACCGAGCACATCGAGGCCGACGCGGTGCACGAACAGGTGCTGCGGCACGACGTCGTCGGCGATCTGCTCGACCGGGAACCCGGACTGGCGGCGGACGTCGCGCTGGGCATCCAGGCCACCGACCTGCTGGAAACCCGGCTGACCGAGCACCTGCTCGGCGCTTGGTCAGCCGGGGAGACCTCACTCCTCAGGCCGCTGCATCCCCTGCCGTGACCGGCGGCGGTGGCTCGTGTCGCAGAACGGGTACCGCTTGCTGCGGCGGCAGGCGCAGAGCGCGACCACGAAGCGATCCGAGGTCACCGTCTCGCCGTCGTCCGTGACGATCTCGACCGGCCCCTCCACCAGGAGGGGCCCGCCGGGTTCGATCCGGACCCTGGTCCTACGGCCGGTCGGCACGGATCACCACCAGATCCTCGTGACACTGCTCGGCCTCGATCAGGCCCGCCGCTTCGAGGAAGGCCGCCCGTGCCCGCATGACCGGTCCGAAGGGGATCGACCGGGTGGCGACCACCGACGGTGTCAAACCCGCCGCCCGCAACTGCGTCAACGACGTGTCGGGGCCGGAGACCGCGGAGTGGACCATCATCAGGTAGCCGCCCGGCGCCACCAAGGTGGCCGCCTGGGCACAGACCTGGTCGAGCACGATCCGGCCGTCCGGCCCCGCGTCCCACGCCCGCGCGGCCCCGGTGGCGGGTATCGGCGAAGGAACGTACGGCGGGTTCGCCAGCACGACGTCGAACGGGCCACCGTGAGCCGCCTCGGCCAAGCCGCCACGAAGCGGCCGGACCGGGAGGCCGCGTAGCCGCGCGTTGACCCACACCGCGGCCAGCGCCCGCCGGGAGATGTCCACGGCGGTCACCGATCTCGCACCGTGCGCCGCGGCCGTCAGCGCGAGGGCGCCGGTGCCGGTGCAGAGGTCGAGAACTCTCGCTTCGCGCGGCATTCCCGACGCGCTCAACGCGCTCGCCAGCAGCCACGTGTCGTGTTGCGGGCGGTAGACCCCCGGCGGCCGCAGCAGCCATGGCCGCGCCGGGGCGAGTGGAATCGTTGCTGCCTGGGAGATCGCGGTCATTTCCCCTCCGGTTCGCCGTAGTCGCTCACGGCTACCCCGGCCGTATGGCGCGAAACGTCCACAGTGGTCGGCCCGGTCGTGAGTGGCGTTTCGGGTTCTAACCCGAAACGCCACTCACGACCAACTGGACCGCTCATCGATTCCGGTTCCTTGCCCCGCTTGAGGTACGTGAAGGCCCCCTTCATTGCGCTAGACGCAGTGAAGGGGGCCTTCACATACAGCTGGTGTGACGGCTAGGGCGAGTGGGGTGCCCCGCAAGTCCGTGAAGGCCTCCTTGAGGGACTCTGGGTCCCTCAAGGAGGCCTTCACGGACCGCACTCGAGTGATCGAGGCCGTAACTCACGTGATCAGCGGCGGAACACCGAGTGGAGCCTCCAGTCACGCGAGTTCCGTGCCTGATCACGCGAGTCACGCCTTCACCGATCACTAGAACGCGAGAAAGCGGGTAATCGCGAGGAAACCGAACGAAGGAGACCCTCATGGACACCGGACCCGCCAAGGGCGATTCCACCGACAGCGAGAAACTGGACCAGGAAGACCGCGAAGAGACCCGCGGCGAGCAGGGCACGTCGTCCGGCGACCCGCACGACGACACCGACCCGCAGTCCGGTGAATGAGTCGCGCCGTCGAACGCGTTTCGCGGCCGCACCACGGGGTACCCGATCGGCTTGCGGCGAAACGGAGGCTTTCCGATGAACCTACGTACGACGGGCTTCCTGCTGCGACCGGTGGTGCTGGTCATCGCGCTGGTCCACCTCGTCTTGGGTGTGCTCGGCTTCTTCTTCCTCCCCGAGGCGAACGAGGTCGGCGAAAACACGCTGTGGATCTTCAGCGCGACAGGCATGCTCGACGTCATCCGCACCGTGACCGGCGTCGTCGGCCTGGTCGCCGTGGTCAAACCGTCCGCGATCCCGGCCTACAGCTGGCTGGTCTTCGTCGCGTTCACGGGTTTGACCGCTTTCGGTGTTCTCTCGGCGGGGACCGATTCCGCCGGTGACGCCGTCAACCTCAACTGGGCCGACAACGTCCTGCACGGGGTGACCGCACTCATGGCGCTCGTGGTGGGCGTCGCGTCCACTCGCGTTTCCCAGCGGAAGCAAAGTAAGACAACGGAAGACGTTTAGTCCGTCCACAACGGGCAACTTGGCGGATATGACGAAATCGGCCCCGCTCCGGATTCTCCTGTGGCACGTGCACGGTTCCTGGACCGAGGCCTTCGTCCGCGGTGGCCACCACTGTTTCCTGCCGCTCCTCGACGAGGGCGGACCGTGGGGTCGCGGACTCAGCGGCCGTGACTGGCCCTCCGCCCAAGAGGTTCCCGTCGACGAACTGAAGGATCTCGACGTCGATGTCGTGATTCTCCAACAGCCTGAAGAGATCCACCTGGCGGCGCGGTGGCTGCGCCGTCGTCCCGGCAAGGAAGTGCCCGCCGTCTACGTCGAGCACAACACGCCCCGGGAGCACGCCGCCACCACGCGGCATCCGCTGGCCGACCGCGACGACATCCCGCTGGTCCATGTGACCCATTTCAACGAACTGATGTGGGACTCCGGCCTCGCGCCCACGGTGGTCGTGCCGCACGGGATCCCCGATCCCGGCGAGCGGTACACCGGAGAACTGCCCCACGGCGCGGCCCTGATCAACGAACCCGCGCGACGGGGCCGGATCACCGGAACCGATCTGCTCCCCGCCTTCGCGGAGATCGCGCCGGTCGACGTGTACGGGATCGGCGCGGAAGAACTCGACGGCAGACACCCCGCGGTACGCCCCGGCGGCGATCTGCGGAGCCGGGAGCTGCACGACGAAGTGGCCCGGCGCCGCGTCTACCTCCACACCGCGAGGTGGACGTCGCTGGGCCTTTCGCTGCTCGAAGCGATGCATCTGGGCATGCCGGTCGTGGCACTGGCGACCACCGAAGCGGTACTCGCGGTCCCGCCGGACGCCGGCGCCGTCTCGACGGACGTCAAGGCGCTGGCGAAAGCGTACCGCGAGCTCATCCACGAACCCGATTTCGCCGTGCTGGCGGGGAAAACCGCGCGGGAGTTCGCGTTGAGCCATTACGGGCTCGACGCGTTCCTCAGCCGCTGGGACGCCCTGCTGGCCGAAGTGACCGCTTGATTCCGCCGCAGGCGGAGGGAAGGAGCCCGATGAGGATCGCGATGGTTTCCGAGCACGCGAGCCCGCTCGCCGCGATGGGCGGAGCCGACGCCGGGGGTCAGAACGTCCACGTCGCGGCGCTTTCCTCGGCGCTGAGCAGGCAGGGACACGACGTCACCGTCTACACGCGCCGCGACAACCGCCGTGTCGCCGCGACCGTCGAGACGCCGGACGGGTACCGCGTCGTTCACGTTCCCGCGGGACCGGCCAAAAAGCTGCCGAAGGACGAGCTGCTGCCATATATGGGCGAGTTCGGCCGGGTGCTGCGGTCCCGCTGGGCCAAGGGCCGGCCCGACGTCGTCCACGCGCATTTCTGGATGTCCGGCCTGGCTTCGATTCTCGCGGCGAAAGATCTCGGAATCCCGGTGGCACAGACCTTTCACGCGCTGGGTGTGGTGAAGCGCCGCTATCAGGGCAAGAACGACACGAGCTCGCCCGACCGGATCCGGCTCGAGCGGATGATCGCCAAACAGGCCGACCGCGTGATCGCGACCTGCTCGGACGAGGTCTTCGAACTCGTTCGGATGGGGCTGCCGCGTTCGCGTGCTTCGGTCGTCCCGTGTGGAGTCGACCTGACGACATTCACCCCGGATGGTGGCGTGGCCGACCGGACGGCTCGACGCCGGATCGTCAGCGTCGGCAGGCTGGTCCCGCGCAAGGGTTTCGACCTCGCCATCGCCGCGCTGCCGTCGCTCCCGGACACGGAACTGGTCATCGTGGGCGGCCCGGACGCGGGACCGATCGACAAGGCGCCGGAGGTGCGACGGTTGCGGGCGATCGCCGACCGGGCCGGCGTCGGCGACCGCGTACACCTGCCCGGGCTCGTACCGCGCGAGCAGATGCCCGCGCTCCTGCGTTCCGCCGACGCGGTGGTCTGCACGCCTTGGTACGAACCGTTCGGCATCGTGCCGCTGGAGGCGATGGCCTGCGGTGTCCCGGTCGTGGCGACGGCCGTCGGCGGGCTGACCGACACGGTCGTCGACGGGGTCACCGGGATGCTGGTCCCGCCGCGCAACCCCGGGGAGCTGGCGGCGGCGTTGCGGCGCCTCCTCGGTGACGCTTCGTTGTGCGAGTCGTTCGGACTCGCCGGAGCCGATCGGGTGCGGGCCCGGTACTCGTGGGACAGGGTCGCTTCGGATTGCTTGCGCACTTACGGGCGTGTTCCGGCCGGGGAGACGGAAGTAGCGGCGGCCGCTTCACCTTCCTGACGTCCAGTCGTTCCACAGCTGTGTCGCGAAAGGTTCCCTCGCCGCTTCAGCCAGCCCGCTCCTGTCTTCGCCGACGTTGCGAAAGCCACTTTCGCAACGTTGAAGGTTGCGAAAGTGGCTTTCGCAACCTGCCTGGCCCCGCGAGAAGCGCCGGGCGTCACCCGACGTACCGGCGCGCGACCGAGTTCCGCTGCGATTCCTCCAGCAGGACCAGCCCCCGCTCGACCGCCGCCGGGACGACCGCCCGTTCCCGCACCACCCACGGAATCCCCCGTACCGCTTCCGCCACCGCCGCGAACGTCGCCCGATCGAGGGGCGCCGAACGCAGTACCGCGACCATCCGGCGCAGGACACTGCCGAGCGGGCGCCGCAGCCACAACGTCCACAGCGTGTTGCGGATGCCGAGCTGTCGGCGCCGTCGCGGATCACGGACGGGCGAGGGAGCGTGATGGATCACCATCTCCTCGTCCCAGCACATCCACCAGCCCTTGCTCGCGAGGTCGAGGGCGAACAGCTCCTCCTCTCCCCCGAGCCACATCCGGTCGGAGAACCCGCCGACGTCGTGGAACGCGCGGACGCGGACGGCCGAAAGCCCCGCCATGACACCCAGCAGAGCGGGACCGGGCAGCCATTCCGGGCCGGGGACCGGTGAATGGCGCAGTTCCGGGGTGATCGGGTCTTCGCTCAAGGACGGCTCCACCAGGCACCGGCCGGTCACCACGCCCAGCCCGGGAAACGCGTCGAGCCGGTCGGCGGCGCGGCGCAGGGATCCGGGCTGCCATCGGGTGTCGTCGTCGCAGAAGGCGACGTACGGCGTCTCCACTGCGCGGACGGCGAGATTGCGCGCGACGGCGCCGAGATTCCGCGGCGCGCGGATCAGCCGGGTCGAGGGGAACCGTTTTTCGACGGCGTCCGCGGTGCCGTCGGTGGAAGCGTTGTCCACCACCACGATCGGTGCCGCGTCGGGCAGCGCGGTCATCGACGCGAGCGTCTCCAGCAGCTGCGCCCGACGGTTGTGCGTGATCACCACGACCGTGATCCGGTCCTTCACTTCATCCTCCATGGGCGTGTTCCAGTACCCGGATCCGGCGTTCCACCGAAGCGGGCAGCCGTTGCCTGTCGGCGAGCGCCCACGGCAGGCGCCGCACCACCCCGGCGAGCGCGCCGAGCACACGTGGCTCTCTCGGCGCCCTGGCCAATGTGCGGAAAGCCTCGGCGAGGCATCGGCGTACAGGCCGTCTCATCACCGTGATCAGCATGCGGTTGCGGAGTTCGGCACGCTCCCGCCAGGACGACGACGGCCGCACCGGGGACGGATGATGGTGCGCGCGCACTTCCTCCGCGTAACAGAGCCACCAGCCGCGCGCCGCGAGGTCGTAGGACAGCAAACGCTCCTCGGCACCGAAATGCAGCAGCGGATGGAAGCCCGCGGCCTGCAGATACGCGGTCCGCCGGACGATCGCGGAACAGGCGAGAAAACCGAGGACGGCCGGTCCGGGAAGCCCCTCGGGCCTGCCGAGCGGGCTCGCGGCCATCATCGAGACGACCGGATCCTCTCGTTCTTCCTCGCCCACCAGGGTTTTCGCGGCCACCAAACCGACGTCGTCGTGGGTGTCGAGGATCCGTTCCGCCTCGGCGAGCGCGCCTTCGGCCCACCAGGAATCGTCGTCGCTGAACGCGACATACGGCGTCCGAGCCACCGCGACCCCGAGATTCCGCGCCGCCACGCCGATGTTGCGCGGCAGCCGGACCACCCGCACCCCGGGGAACGCCGCCGCCCTGGCCGCCGTGCCGTCGGACGAACCGTTGTCCACCACCACGATCGGCGGTGGCGGACGCAACGCGGTCAGCTCTCGCAACGTCCGTTCCAGTTCCGGTGCCCGATCGCGGGTGGCGATCACCACCGTCGTCGAGGCGGCGCTCATCGCACCGGCCTGGTCTTGAGCGCCTTCACCATGTCCCGCATGAGCCCGTTGTCCGCGGGCAGCGCACGAAGCGCGGCCACCGCCCGGCCCTGCACCGAAGAACACCAGCGCCACCAGGAGTCGAGCACGTCCCGATCCCCCGCTTC
This sequence comes from Amycolatopsis sp. w19, assembly GCF_051373225.1. NCBI lineage: Bacteria > Bacillati > Actinomycetota > Actinomycetes > Pseudonocardiales > Pseudonocardiaceae > Amycolatopsis > Amycolatopsis sp. w19. Next base: position 273,046 of record NZ_JBPQFM010000002.1, read on the forward strand.
TTCGGCCGGGACGAGGGCCGGCCAGCCGAGCGCGTCGGCCTGGGCGCTGACCTTGCCGCCGCCCGCGACCGGGTCGACGGCCAGTGCCGGCACCCCGGCCTGAAGGCTCAGCACCAAGCCGTGCAGCCGCGTCGTGACCACGACATCCAGATGAGACAGGATCGACGTGAACTGATCCGGTGTCTCGCAGCGTTCCCAATCCGACGCCGCCAGCCGCGTGTCGAGCGGCACCCGGGCGCAGTCCACCCCGGCGATCCACTCGCGCACCGACGCGTGCGCCTCCGCATGGCGACCGGACTCGCCGTACTCCCGTTGCGGCGGTGCCAGGATCACGCCGGTCACCAGTACCTGGTCGGTCGGCACACCTAGGGAGAGATCCGGCGTGCCGACCTTCCCCTGATCCCGTGGGAAAACCTGGTCGAAGCCCGTGACCGTGTCATCCTCCGGGTCGATCACCGACACCCCGACCGCGATCCGGTGGCAATGGGCGAAGCGCCGGTGCACCTCCCGGATCTGCCAACCGTGCGCCGGCCCGCACACGAAGACGACGTGGCTGTACCGGGCCGGATCCACCTCTTCGTAGTTGACGTCCCCGGGCCGGTAGACCGGGCTCCACGCCAGATCGTGTTCCATCCCCATGGTGGACAACGCCTCGTCGACCCTGCGCATGCTGAGCACGTCTCCCGCGGTCGCCTCGCCGCGGCGGAAGCTGGCCCAGCCGATAACCAATGCACGCATATCGGAGACTTACCCGGCTTGTCCGCGTTCACACGGTTTTTTCCGGGCCCGTGCCGGGTAGCCCGTCGCCATGGACAGAGCGCTGGTGACCGGGGGCGCGGGTTTCGTCGGTTCGCATCTGTGCGAACGTCTGCTGGAGGCGGGCACGGAGGTCGTCGCGGCCGACAACTTCGCGACCGCCGCCACGGTCAACGTGGCGCATCTGCTCGACCGTCCGGGATTCCGGCTCCTCTCCCGTGACGTCACCGGGCCGATGACCGCGCCGGGCCCGTTCGACGTCGTCTTCCACCTGGCGTCCGCCGCCTCGCCGCGTGACTACCTCCGCCTTCCGCTGGAGACGCTGCGCGCGGGCTCGTACGGCACCGAACGGGCGCTGGACATCGCCGAACGCGACGGCGCCCGGTTCGTCCTCGCGTCGACGAGCGAGGTCTACGGCGATCCGCGGGAGCATCCGCAGCGCGAGGAATACTGGGGGCACGTGAACCCGATCGGCCCGCGCAGCGTCTACGACGAAGCCAAGCGGTACGCCGAGGCGCTCACTTCGGCCATGCGCCGGGAGCGGGACGTGAACACCGGTATAGCGCGGATCTTCAACACCTACGGTCCTCGTATGCGTCCCGACGACGGCCGCATGATCCCGACGTTCATCGGGCAGGCGCTCGCGGGCGCGCCGCTCACCGTGACCGGCACCGGCGGCCAGACCCGTTCGCTCTGCTACGTCGACGACACCGTCCGCGGCCTGATCGCGCTTGCCGCGTCCGACGTACCCGGCCCGGTGAACCTCGGCAACCCGCACGAACTCACCGTGCTGCGGATCGCGGAGGAGATCCTGGCCGTCACCGGCAGCGCGTCCCGGATCGAATACGTCGACGCCGCCGTCGACGATCCGGCCCGCCGGTGCCCGGACATCTCCCGCGCCCGCCGCGAACTCGGCTGGGAGCCGGAGATCGTTCTGGCGGAAGGACTTCCGCGCACCGTCGCGTGGTTCACGCGGCAGGGGTCGGGCCCGTACCCGGCCGTCGGCGCGTGACTGGATGGCCGACACGCGTGATCAAACGGACGACACACGTGTCCAGGCGGACGGCTCGGGGCAGGTTCCGGGCCAGGCGTGTGTCGTCCCTCTGATCACGCGCGTCGTCTCACTCGAATCCCCCGAGAGACGCTTCGCTCAGTAGCGACGTCCTGGGCTTTTGCGCCGCATCGTTTATCCCCGAACGCACCGGGTAGCGCTACGGGAGTAAGCGCGGGTCACGGCCCGCGGCCCCGACCGGAGAGGTGGCCCGGTGCGCATACTCGGTGTCAACGCCGTCTTCCACGACCCGGCCGCGGCCCTGGTCGTCGATGGCGAAATCGTGGCGGCGGCGGAGGAAGAACGGTTCAGCCGTCGCAAACACGGCAAACGACCGGTGCCGTTCTCCGCTTGGGAACAACCCGTCGAGGCCGCCGCGTGGTGCCTGGCCGAGGCCGGGATCTCCGCTCAGGATCTCGACGCCGTCGGCTATTCCTACGATCCGGCGTTCGTCGAACCGGGCATGGCGGGGCATGACGGGAAGAACGAATGTCTCCGCACCGACTTCGCCCGCCGGGCTCCCGCGTTCCTCAAGGCGTCCTTGCCCGGGCTGGATCCCGCGACCGTCCGCTTCGTCCGGCACCACGTCGCGCACGCCGCCTCGGCCGCGCTCGCCGCGCCGTTCGACGACTGCGCGGTGCTGGTCGCCGACGGCCGTGGCGAGGGCACGTCCTATCTCGCGGGCGAGTATCGCGACGGCAAGTTCGAGGAGCTCGCCGAGCAACGCCTCCCCCATTCCCTCGGGCTGATGTACGAGGACCTGACCGAGCACCTCGGTTTCGCCCGGTCCAGTGACGAGTACAAGGTGATGGCTCTCGCCTCCTATGGCAAGCCCCGCTTCCTCGACCGGATCGCGGAAAGCGTGCACACCAACGGGATGGGGTTCCGCACCGACGAGATCGACTGGGCGTCGTTCGCTCCCGCCGTCGAGCCCGGGCAGGAACCGGGGCAGGTCCACGCCGACCTGACCGCGAGCGTGCAGCGGTGCCTGGAGGACGTCCTTCTCGACCTGACGACCAAGCTCCACGAGCACACCGGACACACCGATCTCGCGCTGGCCGGCGGGATCGCGCTCAACTGCGTCGCCAACACCCGGCTCCACGCCGAGGGACCGTTCGACCGGATCTGGGTCCAGCCCGCCGCCGGTGACGCCGGCACCGCGCTCGGCGCGGCCTTGGAGCTCGCCGCGGAATTCGGCGATCGCGGCGGCCCGATGACCGGCGCGGATCTCGGCCGCGGCTGGACCGACGACCAGCTGGAGAACGCGCTCAAGACGGCGAACGTGCGCCACGAGCGGCCGGACGACGTCGCCGAGGCCGTCGCCGAAGCACTGGCCGGAAACCGGATCGTGGCCTGGTTCCAGGGCCGGTCCGAGTTCGGCCCGCGTGCGCTCGGCCATCGGTCGCTGCTCGCGCATCCCGGACACGAAGCCAATCTGGAACGGCTGAACGACGTCAAGGGCCGCGAACAGTTCCGTCCGGTCGCCCCGATGGTGCTCGCCGACCGTGCGGGCGAGATCTTCTCCCGTGGCCCGCTTCCCAGTCCCTACATGCTCTTCGTGCACGACGTCGCTCCACAATGGAGGGACAGGATCCCGGCCGTCACCCATGTCGACGGAACGGCCAGGGTACAGACGGTCGACGCGGACGACGAGCCGCTCGTGGCCCGGATGCTCGGCGCGTTCGAACGCCGTACCGGCGTCCCCGCCGTGGTCAACACCAGTCTCAACACCGCCGGCAGGCCGATGGTCGATTCCCCCAGGGACGCCTTGGAGTGCTTCGGTTCGGCCCCCATCGACCTGCTCGCCCTCGGACCGTTCGTGGTCCGCCGTCCCTGACCTTTGGAGGAGTGTCGTGATCGAAGAACACTTCGCGGCTTTGAGCGAGGCCGCCGGGAAGTCCGCTTCCTGGTCGCCGAAGATCCGTGGCTGGGGTGACCAGCTGGCCGCCGTGCTGTCCTCCGGCGGACGGTTGCTCGCGTGCGGCAACGGCGGGAGCGCGGCCGAAGCGCAGCATCTCACCGGTGAGCTGGTCGGCCGGTTCCGCAACGATCGGCAGCCGTTCTCGGCGATCGCCCTGCACGCGGACACCTCGGCCGTGACGGCGATCGTCAACGACTACGGCGAGCACGACGTGTTCGCCCGGCAGGTGCGGGCGCACGGCCGCCCCGGCGACATCCTCGTCTGCCTTTCCACCAGCGGCGGCAGCCAGAACGTCGTCGCGGCCGCGAAGGCCGCCCACGAACTCGGCGTCACCACCTGGGCGATCACCGGCCCCTCCCCCAATCCGCTGGCCGCGCTGTGCACCGACGCGATCCCGGTGGAGGCACCGTCGATGGCGACCGTGCAGGAGGTCCACCTCGCACTGGTGCACGCCCTGTGCACCGCGCTGGACGACGCGCTCGGGGTGCCCACGTGAGGACGCTGGTCGTGCTGGGCGACGCCTTGCTGGACGTCGACGTCGACGGCACGTCGGACCGGCTCTGCCCGGACGCGCCGGTCCCGGTGGTCGACCTGGTCCGGGAATGGCGGCGGCCGGGCGGTGCCGGGCTGGCCGCGTTGCTCGCGGCCCGGTCCACCGCCGAGGTCGTGCTGGTCACCCCGCTGGGTGACGATCAGGCGGGACGGGCCCTGACCGGGCTGCTGGAGCACGAAGTCCGCGTGGTGCCGATGTCGTTGCACGGCACCACCGTCACCAAGAAGCGGGTGCGCGTCGCGGGGCAGTCACTGGTCCGGCTGGACAGTGGTGACGGCAGGGCCGCGTTCTCGCCGCTCACCTCCGGCGTCCGGGCGGCGCTGCGGTCGGCGGGCGCGATCCTCGTCGCCGACTACGGCCGTGGCGTGACCGGTCATCCGGAGATCCGCGCGCTGCTCGCCGAACTGGCGGGCACGATCCCCGTCGTCTGGGATCCGCATCCCCGCGGGAGCAGGCCCGTCGCGGGAGTCCGGCTGGCCACCCCGAATCTCGCCGAAGCCGAGCAGCTCACCGAGACCCGCGCCGATCCCGGAGAGCTGGCGAAACGGGTGCACGCACTGTGGAAGGCCGACGCGGTCAGCGTCACCACGGGCGCGCACGGCGCGGTGCTGACCGAGGGCGGGCAGTGCACGACGTTCCGGCCGCCGTCGGGAGTCGACGCCAAAGACACTTGCGGCGCCGGTGATCGCTTCGCGTCCGCGGTCACCGCGGCGTTGCTCGACGGTGCGTCCACCGCCGACGCCGTGGCGGCCGGCGTCGAGACGGCGGCCCGGTTCGTCGCGACCGGCGGCGCCGCCACGCTGTCCACAGTGGACGACTCACCCGAACCGGAAGCCCACCACCACGGCACGTCGGCGTTCGACTTCGCGGCACGTGTCCGTGCACGAGGCGGCAGGCTCGTGGCCACGGGTGGTTGTTTCGATCTGCTGCACCCCGGCCACGCCGCCCTGCTGCGACAGGCGCGTGCCCTCGGCGACGCCCTCGTCGTCTGCCTCAATTCCGATGCCTCGGTGCGTGGCCTGAAAGGGCCGGGCAGGCCGATCGTGACCGCCCGCGACCGCGCCCGGCTGCTCACCGAGCTCGCCTCGGTCGACGCCGTCGTGGTGTTCGACGAACCCGATCCGGCCGCTGTGCTGGACCGCCTGCGCCCGGACGTCTGGGTCAAGGGCGGCGACTACGCCGACACCGAACTCCCCGAAAGCGCCGTGGTGCGCCGGCACGGCGGCGAAATCGTCCTGATCCCGACCATCCGCGGCTATTCCACCTCCCGGCTGGTGGCCGCGGCGGAAGGAGCATGATGCGCTCTCTCGGCAACGTCCTGATCACCGGCGGCGCCTCCGGCCTCGGTGCCGCGACCGTCGAAGCCGTCCGCGAGGCGGGCGGCACCCCTCTGGTCGTCGATCGCGCCGAACCGGCGGGCGACGTCGCGTTCGTCCGGGCCGACCTGGCCGATTCCACCGCGGCCGCGCGCGCCGTGGACGAACTCGCCGAACGGGCGGGCGGGATCGACGGCGTCTTCACCGCGGCGGGCACCGACGCGTGCGGCCCGCTCGACGAGGTGTCCACTGAGGACTGGGAGCGCGTGATCCGGGTCAACCTGCTCGGCACCGCCGCGGTCGTCCGTGCGGCGCTCCCCCATCTCCGGCTGAGCCACGGCACGGTGGTGACCTGCGCGTCGACGCTGGGGCTGCGGGTCGCCGGAGACGCGAGTGCCTACTGCGCGTCGAAATTCGGCGTCGTCGGCTTCACCAGGGCACTCGCCATCGAGCTCGCGGGCCGGGTCGGGGTGACGCTGCTCGTCCCCGGCGGGATGCACACGGCGTTCTTCGACGACCGGGCCGAGCAGTACAAGCCGCCGCCGGACGCGAAACTCAACCAGCCCGAGCACGTCGCGGCCTCGGTGGTCTTCGCCCTCTCCCAGCCGCCCGGCTGCGAAGTCCGCGAACTCGTGGTGTGCGCTTCGGAAGAGGGGTCCTGGCCGTGACCGGTGGCATCCTCGTGCTGCGCGCCCTCGGCCTGGGGGACCTGCTCACCGCGGTCCCCGCCCTGCGCGCCCTGCGCCGCGCCTTCGCCGACGAACGGCTCGTCCTCGCCGCGCCGGAGAACCTGCGCGATCTCGTCGAGCTGATCGACGCCGTGGACGAACTGCTCCCGACGGCCGGGCTCGGCGAACTGTCCTGGCCCGGCGAGCCGCCGCGGCTGGCGGTGAACCTGCACGGCCGCGGCCCGGAGAGCATCCACGACCTGCTCGCCCAGGATCCGCTGGAACTGATCACCCACCGGCATCCGGACTTCCCCGGCGTCGACGGCCCCGACTGGCCCGCGGAGACGCACGAAGTCGACCGCTGGTGCCGTCTGCTCGAGGCCGCGCGCATCCCGGCCGACCGCGACGACCTCGCGCTGCCCCCGCCACCCGGCCCCAGCCCGGCGTCGGACGCGGTGGTGATCCACCCCGGTGCCGCCTTCGCCGCCCGGCGCTGGCCGCCGGACCGGTACGCGCGGGTGGCGCGGGAGCTCTCCGCCCGGCATCGGGTGGTCGTCACGGGAAGCGCGCCGGAAGCGCCTCTCGTCCGCGCGATCGTCGAGGAGGCCGGGCTTCCCGGCGACGCGGCTCTCGTGGGCGGCGGCCTCGCCGAACTGGCCGCCACAGTGGCCGAGGCACGGCTGGTGATCTGCGGCGACACCGGTGTCGGCCACCTCGCCACCGCGTACGGGACGCCGTCGGTGCTGCTGTTCGGGCCGACCCCGCCGCGGCTCTGGGGCCCGCCTGCCGGAGACCGGCGGCATACGGTCCTCTGGGTGGGCGACGTCGGCGACCCGCACGGCGGGACCCCGGACCCGGGGCTGCTGCTGTTGCGTGAGGAACGCGTCCTCACCGCGGCCGAAGACCTGCTCCGGACGGGAGCCTCCCGTGGTTGAGCGAGTGGGAGTGATCGGCGCCGGGTACGTCGGGCTCACCAGCGCGGCGTGCTTCACACGTCTGGGGCATCAGGTGGTCTGCGTCGACAACGATCTGTCCAAAGTGGATGAACTGAACCGGGGCGAGGTCACCATCGCCGAACCGGGGCTCACGGAGCTGGTCCGCGACGGGCTGGGCTGCGGACGGCTCCGCTTCACCGGCGCGCCGGAAGAACTGTCCGATGTGGACTTCGTACTGCTCTGCCTGCCCACGCCGAAAGGGGAGAACGGCGACGCCGACGTCCGGACGCTGGACGAGGTCGTGGCCACGCTGCCCGGACTACTGGCGCCCGGCTGCGTCGTCGTCACCAAGTCGACCGTGCCGGTCGGCACCGGGACCCGGCTGACGGAATCGCTCGGACCGGATCTGCCCGTGGTGGGCAATCCCGAATTCCTCCGCGAGGGGCACGCCGTCGAAGACTTCTTGCAGCCCGACCGGGTCGTCTTCGGTTCGGTCCCCGGGAACAGGACGGCCGCGGAGCGCGTCGCCGCGTTGTACGGGGAGACGAACGCGCCGGTGTGGTTCACCGATCCGGCGAGCGCCGAGCTCGCGAAGTACGCCAGCAACGCGTTCCTGGCGCTGAAAGTGTCCTATGTGAACGTCCTCGCCGAACTCTGCGAGCACTACGGCGCCGACATCCGCGATGTCGGGCGGCTCATGGGGCTCGATTCCCGGATCGGGCCCGCCTTTCTGGTCCCCGGCCCCGGCTGGGGCGGCTCGTGCCTGCCCAAGGACACCGCCGCGCTGCTGCGGACCGCCGAACACGCGGGCGTCGACTTCGGCATCCTCCGTGACGCCATGAAGGCCAACGCCCGTCAGCGGGCGGCCGTGGTGCGGAAGATCCGCCGCGCGATCACCGGGGTTTCGGACGGCTCGCTCTCGGGCATCCGTATCGGGTTGCTCGGACTGGCGTTCAAGGCGGGAACCGGGGATCTGCGCGATTCCCCCGCTCTCGCGGTCGCGCGGGAACTCGCCAGGAGCGGCGCGGTGCTGACCGCGTACGACCCCGGCGTCGAAGCCGTCGAACCGGACACCGTCCAGGTCGTCGACGACCCGTACCTGGTGGCGAAGGACGCGGCGGCGCTGGTCGTGCTCACCGAGTGGCCCGAGTTCCGCGAACTCGACTGGGACCGGCTCGCCGCCGCCACCGAACGCGCCGTCGTCGTCGACGCCCGGAATCTCCTGGACCCGGCGACCGTCGGCGAAGCGGGCTTCGTCCACACGGGACTCGGCACCGACCCGAACAGGAGGACAGGATGACCCAGCCGTTGAAGGCCCTCGCACTCGTGTGCTCGCTCAAACCGTCGCCCGCCCCGTCGAGCAGCGCGCTGATCGCGCAGCAGCTTCTGGACGAACTGGCCGGGCACGGCGCCACCGGCGAACTCGTGCGCGTGGTCGACCACGACGTCAAACCGGGCGTGGAGGGCGACATGGGCGACGGCGACGCCTGGCCGGAGATCCGCCGCAAGATCGCCGCCGCCGACATTCTGCTGATCTCGACGCCGACCTGGGTCGGCCACATGTCCAGCGTGGCGCAACGAGTGCTGGAACGGCTCGACGCCGAACTGTCCGAAACGGACGACGAGGGCAGGCCCGCGATGTTCGGCAAGGTCGGCGTCACCGCCGTCGTCGGCAACGAGGACGGCGCGCACAAGATCACCGCCGATCTCTTCCAGGCCCTCAACGACATCGGGTTCACCGTGCCCGCACAGGGCGGGACCTACTGGAACGGCGAGGCGATGAAGGGCGGGGACTACAACGACCTCGACGAAACACCCGAAGCGGTCGAATCGACCAACTCGACCCCGGCACTCAATGCGATACACCTCGCGAACCTGCTGCGCGAGCGCCAGTACCCCGCGTCCTGACCCCGAGGTGTAGCCGCCGGCCGGGCCGGGTACCCGTCTTCCGTGATCGTCAAAACGCTGGCGTTCGGCGCATGCCTGCTGCTCGCCGGTTGCGCGGGAGCGAGCGGGCAAGAGCCGGCGAGAGAGGCAGCCGGGCGGTTCCTCGACGCGCTCGCGTCGGGTGATCACCGCTCGGCGTGCGCGCTGCTCGCGCCCCGGGCGAGGGAATCCTGGGCACCGGAAAGCTGCGAGCGCGGCCTGTCCGGTGCGAACGTCCCGGACGGCACGCCGGAGACGGTCTCGATCTGGAGTGAAGAAGCCCAGGTGAAGACCGCCCGCGACACGCTCTTCCTGCACGAGTCGTCCACCGGCTGGGTGATCACGGGAGCAGGCTGCCGCCACCGCAACGAACAGGTCTACGACTGCGCGGTGGGTGGCCCATGAAAGCGCGTCCGGTGTTCACCGTTTACCTCGTCTTCGTCGTGGCCGTCCTCGGCTATTGCGTCCTGCTGGGCCTGCTGCACCGGTGAAGGGGCGGATGATGCGGCGCCTTCTTCGTGACAACGCCCTTTCGCTGGGCTTCGGGCTGCTGTTCCTGCTGAGTCTCGCGGGACAGGCGTTCTCCGGGCTCGCGGACTACAACGACGGGCGGCTCAGCCACGCCGCCGAACCGGTCGGCCTGCTCGACTACCTGGCGTCCGCGGACTTCGCCGTCGACGTCGCCGAAAACTGGCAATCTGAATACCTGCAGTTCTTCCTTTACGTCTTCGCGACCGTGTGGCTGCTGCAACGAGGCTCTCCCGAATCGAAACCGGCCGGCCGGGAAGGGCTGGAAACGGACGAGGAGCAGCAGGTCGGACGCCACGCGACGGCCGATTCACCGAAATGGGTGAGGGCGGGCGGCTGGCGCACGGGAATCTTCTCGATGTCACTCGGACTGGTGATGCTGGGGCTGTTCCTGCTGTCCTGGCTCGCCCAGTCCGTGGCCGGGATGAGCGCCTACAACGCCGAACAGCTCACCGAATTCGGTGATCCGGTGTCGTGGTTCGGCTATCTGGCGTCGTCGGATTTCTGGAACCGCACGCTGCAGAACTGGCAGTCGGAATTCCTCGCCATCGGCTCGATGGCGGTGTTCAGCGTGTACCTGCGCCAGCGCGGCTCCCCGGAATCCAAACCCGTCGGCGCGCCGCACCGGGCCACCGACGAATCCGGGTGATTGGACCGCGGGGAACGGGTATCCGTCCTGCGTCGGACTGACGACCACGGACAGGAGTGTCCATGACCACCACCACGGAACACGACCTCGTCACGGTGATCACCGAAGATCACCGTGCCTTCGAACGGATCTTCAAGGAACTGGAGTCCGGCAAGGGCGGTGATCAGCACCGCAAGGACCTCGCGGACCACCTGATCGCCGAACTCGTGCGGCATTCGATCGCCGAAGAACAGCACATGTATCCCGCCGCGCGGAAGCACCTCCCCGACGGCGACGAGGTCGCCGACCACGAGATCGAGGAGCACGCCGAAGCCGAACGGGTGATGAGCGACCTCATCGGCCTGGAACCGACGGACGAACGGTTCGACGAACTGGTCGGCAAGCTGATCGAGGACGTCCGGCACCACATCGAAGAGGAGGAAGGCGACCTGCTGCCGAAGCTCCAGGCCGCCTGTTCGCCGGAAGACCTACGGGAGCTGGGCGAGAAGGTGTTGCGGGCCAAGGAGATCGCGCCGACCAGGCCGCATCCCGCCGCTCCGGACCGGCCGCCGGCGAACCGGATCCTGGCGCCGGGGACGGCGTTCATCGACAAGATCCGGGACGCGCTGACGGACCGCTCGACCTGACCCCCGCCGGGCGCTCACGCGTTGGTCACTCACGCGTCGGTCAAGTCCGTGAAGGCCTCCTTGGGGGACTCTGGGTCCCTCAAGGAGGCCTTCACGGACTTCGAGCCTGGTGAGTGCGTCGGGGCCGCTCGCCAAGAGGTTGCGAAAGCCACTTTCGCAACGCTGAAGGTTGCGAAAGTGGCTTTCGCAACCTTGGCGAGAGGCATCGCTGCTCCAGCCACGAGGCCCAGCGCGTGAAGGCCTCCTTCCCTCGGCTGAGCCGAGGGAAGGAGGCCTTCACGCGGACCGCGCTGGTGGGGTTGGGCATCGAACTCGGCTCCGTCACCAAACGCATGTCGCGAAAGCCACTTTCGCGACGTTAGATGTCCCGAAAGTGGCTTTCGCGACACGCGACGATGGCCCAGCGCGAGCTCAAAGCTCAGCAGGCGCATCCCGCACGGAGGACTCCGGCAATTCCCCGGTGAGCGCGAAATCCACCCGCCGCGCCACCGACACCACCTGGTCCGCGAACCGCTCGTAGAACCGCGCCAGCAGCGCCACCGAGATCGCGGGCGCGACGCCGTCGGACCAGTCCGGTTCGGTCACCAGGGTCATCAGCTCCTCGTGCAGCGCGTCGACCCGCTGATCGGACCGGGCCAGCGAGTGGAAGACCTCCGCCGTCGACCCTTCGATCGCGGCGCCGAGGTCTTCCGCCATCGAGCCGACGAGTCCGGCCATCTCGCCGAAACGGCCGGTGAGTGCGTCGGGGACGGCGAATTCCGGCGCTCGCAGGGCCTGGTCGGCGATGTGCTGGGCGAGGTCGCCCATCCGCTCCAGCCGGTCGGCGCAGTACACCGCCGCGAGCACGGTCCGCAGGTCGCCGGCCACCGGCGCCTGCAGGGCGAGCAGCTTCTGCGCGGACTCCTCGCATCGGGTCCGTGCCGCGTTCAGTCTCGCCTCGACCGTCGCCAGTTCGGCGGCGGCTTCGACGTCCCGGTCGAGGAAGACCCGGTTCGCCAGGTGCAGTTCTTCGCAGGCCATGCCGCACATACTCGACAGGAGCTCGCCGAGAACGCTCAGCTGACCGTGGAATCGTTCCCTCATGTGAGCACTTTCGCAGGTTCGAGGACATACGTCGCGTACGCCGCGCGGATCACCGGTTGGGCGACGTTGCGGACCGGGACCCCGCCGGGGCTGACGCCTTGTTCGCTGCCGTAGTGCGCGTGCCCGTGCACGGCGAGGGCCACCTGGGCGTCGTCGATCGGCTCGCACAGCAGGTACGACCCCAAAAACGGGTGGATCTCCGGCGGTTCGCCGTGCAGGGTGCCGGGAATCGGCGAGTAGTGGGTCAGCGCGACGGTCACGTCGGGTTGCTCGTGTTCGAGCCCTTCCAGCGCGGTGCGCAACCGTTTGGCCGCCGCCATGGTGTGCTCGACGAAATCCTTCATCTCGCGTTCGCCGAACCGGCTCGCGCATTTGCCCGCGAACCCGCCGCCGAAGCCCTTGACCCCGGCGACGCCGAGCTTCCCGCCCTCCAGGTCCACTGTGGTCGCCGAACCCTCGAGGACGGTGATCCCGCTTTCCTCCAGCAGCCCGCTGACCGCCTCCGCCTCGTCCGAGTGATAGTCGTGGTTGCCCAGCACCGATATCACCGGGACGGGGAGTCCGGCGAACTCGTCGGCCACCACCCTGGCCTCGTCGACGCTGCCGTGCCGGGTGAGATCGCCCGCGAGCAACAGCACGTCGGCGTGTTCGGCGATGTTGTCCAGTGCCGGCCGCAGCAGGCCTCGGTTGTCCTCCCCGAGGTGGACGTCCCCGACCGCGGCGACCCGGATCACCGGATCTCCTCGGCGTGCGACGGCTCCCGGACGTCGGCCAGCCGGACGTCGTTGTGCACCAGCTCGGCCGCGATGTGTTCGCAGACGACCGCCTCGATGTCGGCCTTGCGGTTGGCGCACGGGACCTCGCCGCTGAGCCGGACCTGGTCGCCGCGCACGGTGACGTGCACGCCGAGTTCGGCGGTCCTCGGGTCTTCCGCCAGCGCCTTGGTCAGCCTGGCGACCAGGTACTGGGGCGCTTCCTCGGGCATCGGAAGCTCCTTTCCGTCGATGATGGACAGTGCCGCGAGCAGGGTCAGGAACGACCACGCGTACGGCGATTCGGCGGTCTCTTCGGCCACCCGGTGCCAGTCGACCTGTTCGCGGAGGTCGCGCGCGATCCGCAGCAGCGGCGCGAAATCGCACCGGTGCGGGCTGAGCACGAGGACCTTGTCGACGAGCAGATCGGTCCCGTTGAGCACGGGCGCGGCGGTCGCCCCGACCCTCATCGACGAGGCTCGGTCGAGCATCTCGTCGGTGACCGGCCGATGGTTGGGCCGGAAGATCAGGTCGACGAGGCAGTCGCCGTCGTAGACCTTGGTGAGCCAGTCCTCCGGCGGGTGCTCCCGTCTCAGCCCCGCCGCTTCCAGGGCCTCCGCAGCCTCCTCGATGTCCTCCTCCTTCAGGAAGAGGTCGACGTCGTGATCGGACGGCGGCCCGCCCCGCGCGTAGACGGCGAGGCCGCCCGCGACGGCGAATCGCACGGCGGTCTGGTCCAAAGTGGACACGACCCTGGTCAGCGTGTGCAGCAGTTCCTTCTCGTTCACGGTCGCTCCCCCACCCCGGTGGCCGGTTCGTGTGCCCTGCCGACGTCCGGTTTCAACGGTTCGGTCGGGCATCCCTCACCTTCCCGCAGTCCTTTGAGGAAGGCTTCGATGGCGTCCTCCGACGAGTATCGCGGCGTCCAGCCCAGCTCTTCCCTCGCGCGCGTGCAGTCCATCACCGGCAGATGCAGGACAGCGTCGAAAAGCCCCGGCGTCGCCGGGATCAGGTGCAAAGACCAGGCCGCGGCCAGCGCTCGACGGACGAACGGTGCCGGGACCTTCACCGGTTTGGCGCCGAAGATCCGCGCCAGCGCGCGGGTGTCCAGCACCGGATCGGCGGCGATGTTGAAGGCTCCCTTGACATCCTGCAGCGCACAGCGGCGATAGGCGTCGGCCACGTCCTCGGTGTGCGCGGTCTGGATCCGCAGTTGCGGGATGTCGGGGAGCACCGGGATCAGCGACGGACGGACGAGCTTGCCCGGGACGAACGGCCTGCCGAACAGCCGGCGCTGCTCGGGCGCCGCCGCCTTCTGGAAGAGGAATCCCGGCCGTACCCGGACCACCCGCAGCCGCGGATGACTCCGGTCGAACGCTTCGAGAACCCTTTCCACGTAAGCCTTTTCGCGCGTGTACGCCGCCTTCGGCGACCCGTGGGTCGGCCATTCCTCGGTCACCGGATGGTCGTCGTCCCTCGGCGAGTAAGCCCCGATCGACGACGCGTACACCAGCGACGGCACGTGCATGGCCTGCACGGTTTCGAACACCCGGATCGAACCCAGCACATTGGAGCGCCAGGTGATCTCGGGCCGGCGGGTGGGCTGGAAGAGCCAGGCCAGGTGGATCACCACGTCGGCGCCGTCGAACACGGCACGGAGGTCGTCGCGGGCGACGTCCGCGGTGACGAACTCGGTCTTCGGGCTCTCCCACCGGCTCGGGCGCCTCGCCACGCCGACGATCGAGCCGACCTCGGGGTCCGCGCCCAGCGCGCGGACCACCGCCGTCCCGACATTGCCGGTGGCGCCGGTCACGACGATCCGCTTACCGCTCATGGGTACGGTTACCCACCGTCGCCTCGCCTTAATCGGCGCGGAGCCGCTGAACGAGCCGCCGGGCGGGCAGCGCCATCGCCCCGAGCCCGATCGAGGTGGTGACCTCGTCCGTGGGGGTCACGAGCAGGTGGTCGATCTCGCCGACCAGGTCGCGGCATCGATCGAGTTTGGCCGGATCACCCGAACGGGCCACCTCGGCGAGGGCTTCGAGCAGGTCGCCGACCACCCCGCGCGCGTGTTCGCCGGGATGCCGGAACGGCTGCTCGCTGCGGGCGGCCTCGCTCACGGCGTCGATCAGCTGGGCGAGCGGATGCCACAGGGAGACGAGGTTCGCCAACGGTTCCTCGCGGGTCTCACGCCGTCCACGGAGGTTCAGGTACCGGCCCTCCCGGGTCCAGCCGATCGCGTCCTCCGCCTCCGCGACCAGGCTGCGGACATCCTCCATGCGATCGTCCAGGCCGTCGGTCGTCTCGCCGCCGCGGACCAGTTCCGCGGTCTTGTCGAGGACGTATGCGATCGCCGATGCCAGCCGGGAAGTCGCCGCCCGCAGGCGCTCGCCGTGCAGCGGCGGCAGGATCACCGCGTTGAGCACGGCGCCGATCCCCGCCCCCAGCGCGGTTTCCAGCAGCCGGTCGGCGAGCAGGACGGGTTCGGTCGCGTTGCCATAGGAGATCAGCAGCATGCCGGTGATCCCGACCCACACCCCCGAATCGCCGAAGCCCCGCCACGAGCCGATCAGCAAGCCGATGAAGATGACCAGCCCGAGCGCCACCGTCACCGAAGGAATGACCTGACCGGCGCCCGCCGCGAGCAGCACCCCCACGCTGACGGCGCCGACCTGCTGTGCCCAGCCGCGCAGCGACCGGTAGACGGTGGCCTGCACCAGGAACACCGCCGCGTACGGCGCCAGGAAGGGCTGGGGCAGCCGCAGGACCGCCGTCGCGACGATCCACGCGATCACCGCCGCGGCCGTGGCCTTCGCGGTCTGGACGAGGCTCCGGCGTTCTTCCCCCGGCACCCGGAACGCCCGGGCGACCCAGCCGAACGGCGTCTTCCCACCCATCACGGACCCGGCGGACCCAGGTGGACGACCTTGGTCTGCGTCATTTCGTCGAGCAGCTCCGGCCCGTAGCCGTAGCCGCTGCCGCTGGCGCCCCGCGGATGGGCGGCCCCGCCGGGCGCGCCACCGAAGACGTTGTTGATCTTCACGGTCCCGGCGGGGAGTTCGCGCCAGGCACGCTGCGCGTGGGCCATCGAGGCGGTGAGCACGGTGGCCGCGAGGCCGTACTCGCCGGCGGCCGCCTGTTCGAGTGCCTGATCGAAGTCGGCCGCCACGGTCACCGGCGCGACCGGGCCGAACGTCTCTTCGGTCAGGACCCGCATCCCCGGTGTGCATCCGGCGAGGACGGTCGCCGGGTAATGAGCACCGGGGCCGTCGGGAACGAACCCTCCGGTGAGCGGATCGGCGCCCTGCGCGATCGCTTCCGCGACCTGAGCGTGCACCCCGTCACGGTGGCGCCGGTCGACGAGCGGGGCCAATTTCCGGTGGCCCGCCTCGGCGACCAGCGCGGTGAGGAAGGCGTCCGCGACGTCCTGGTGTACATGGATCCGTTCGACCGAGACGCAGATCTGCCCGGAGTTGGCGAAGGCCCCGATCGCCGCCTGCTCGGCCGCCCAGACCGGGTCCACGCCGGCGTCGACGACGAGCGGGTCGTTCCCGCCGTTCTCCAGCAAGGCCTTCGCGCCGGTCCGCGCCGCGCTCACCGCGATCGAGCGGCCCGCGGCCGTGCCGCCGACATGAGCGACGACGTCGACGTCCGGATGGGCCGCGAGTTCGGCGCCGACGCTTCCGTCGCCCTGCACGGTCTGGAGCACGTCGCCGGGAAGGGCCTGCGCCAGCACGTTCCCCAGCCAGGCGCCGGTGTGCGGGCAGCGTTCGCTCGGCTTGTGCACCACCGTGTTCCCCGTGACCAGTGCCGCGCCCAGCAGCCCGCAGGCCACCGCGACGGGGTCGTTCCACGATGTCAGCGCGACGACCACGCCCCGGGGTTCGGGCACCATCAGGTCGGTGGCCGACGGGTCACCCAGCAGGGACCGGCCGCGGTGCACCGGTCCCAGTTCGGCGTACTGCTCCAAGGTCCCGGCTCCGGCCAGGACACCCTCTTCGGCCTCGTCGCGGGGTTTGCCCGTCTCGCTCTCGATGAGGACGGCGAGTTCGCCCGCCCGCGCCCGGAGCGACCTCGCCGCGTCCTTCAGCGCGATCCCGCGTTCGGCCGCCGGTGTGGCGGCCCAGCCCGGGGCCCGCCGCTTCGCCGCGGCGATCGCCGTCCGAACGCCTTCGGTCGTCGCCGCTTTGACGCTGCCGACGAGACTGTCGTCGGCGGGGTCGCGGATCTCCAGTACGGCAGGCCGGTCCACCGTCGTCATTCGCACCTCCTCGAAGTTTTCTGCGCGCCGGTTACCCGCTGTCGTTTTGCCGAAACGGTGCCGGGGTAGCCGCGAGAGAACCCACCACCGCGAAGGGGCGAGACCTGTGGCACAGCATCGAGAGGACGCGAAGAACGAGCAGCTGGACGGAAGCCGGGTGGATCCGGAGAAGTCCGTGCTGACGACACAGCAGGGAGTCCGGGTCGACCACACGGACGACTCGTTGACCGCGGGCAGCCGGGGGTCGACGCTGCTCGAAGACTTCCACGCCCGCGAGAAGATCACCCATTTCGACCACGAGCGCATCCCCGAACGGGTCGTCCACGCTCGCGGCGCGGGCGCCTACGGCTTCTTCGAGGCCTATGACGACGCGCTGGCCGACTACACGGTCGCCGAATTCCTCACCAGCGGCGAGAAGATCCCCGTGTTCGTGCGGTTCTCCACCGTCGCCGGTTCCCGCGGTTCGGCCGACACCGTGCGCGACGTCCGCGGCTTCGCGACGAAGTTCTACACCCGCCAAGGCAATTACGACCTCGTGGGCAACAACATGCCGGTGTTCTTCATCCAGGACGGCATCAAGTTCCCCGATTTCGTGCACGCGGTGAAACCCGAGCCGCACAACGAGATCCCGCAGGCCCAGTCGGCGCACGACACCTTCTGGGATTTCGTCTCGCTCCAGCCGGAGAGCCTGCACATGGTGCTCTGGCTGATGTCCGATCGCGCGCTGCCGCGCAGCTACCGGATGATGCAGGGATTCGGTGTGCACACCTTCCGGCTGGTCAACGCCGAGGGCAAGGGCACCTTCGTGAAGTTCCACTGGAAGCCCGTCCTCGGCACGCATTCCCTGGTGTGGGACGAATGCCAGAAGATCGCGGGCAAGGATCCCGACTTCAACCGGCGTGACCTGTGGGACGCGATCGAGTCCGGCCAGTACCCGGAATGGGAGCTGGGCGTGCAGCTGGTGGACGAGGACTCCGAGCACGACTTCGACTTCGACCTGCTGGACGCCACGAAGATCATCCCCGAGGAGCAGGTGCCCGTGCGCCCGGTCGGGCGGATGGTCCTGGACCGCGACCCCGAGGACTTCTTCGCCGAGACCGAACAGATCGCCTTCCACACCGCGAACATCGTGCCCGGTATCGACTTCACCAATGATCCGCTGCTGCAGGCCCGGAACTTCTCCTACCTCGACACGCAGCTGATCCGGCTCGGCGGCCCCAACTTCTCGCAGCTCCCGGTGAACCGGCCGATCGCGCCGGTGCACACGAACCAGCGTGACGGGTACGGCCAGCAGAACGTCCACAAGGGACGGACGAGCTACTTCCCGAACTCGCGCGGCGGCGGCTGCCCGGCGATCGCCGATTCCGGCGTCTTCCGGCACTACACCGAAGCCGTCGCGGGCCACAAGATCCGGGACCGCAGCGAGAGTTTCAAGGACTTCTACAGCCAGGCGACGCTGTTCTGGAACAGCATGTCGCCGATCGAACGTGAGCACATCGTCGCGGCGTTCCGGTTCGAACTCGGCAAGGTCGAGGACCGGGAGGTCCGGGCGCGGACGGTCGCCGAGCTCAACAACGTCGACCACGATCTGGCCGCCGAAGTCGCCGAGGGGATCGGGGTGAGCGTGCCCGCCGCTCCCGCCACCCCGCACCACGACCGCACCTCCCCCGCGCTTTCCCAGCTGAACCAGCCTTCCGTGGCGCCGACCAGCCGGAAGGTCGCAGTGCTCGCGGCCGATGGCGTCGACACGATCGGTGTCGGCCGCTTGGCCGAGGCGCTGACCGAGCAGGGTGCGATCGTCGAGGTTCTTGCTCCCACCGAGGCCGAACTCCGGCCGGGCGGGGAAGGGGATCCGCTGCGGCCGGACAGGCAGCTCAACACCGTGGCGTCGGTGCTTTACGACGCCGTCGTCGTCCCGTGCGGCCCGAGCGCGATCAACATCCTCGAACACGACGGTTACGCGGTGCATTTCGTCGCCGAGGCCTACAAACACGGCAAGCCGGTGGCCGCGTTCGGCTCGGGTCTGGACCTGCTGCGCCGGGCCGGGGTGACCTCGAAACTGGCCGACGACAGCGAAACCCTCATCGACCAGGGCGTGGTGACCACCACGGCGGCCGAGGCGACCCTCCCCGACGGCTTCTTCGCCTCGTTCACCGCGCAACTCGGCGAACATCGCTCGTGGCTGCGGAAGACCGGCGCGATCCCCGCGTGAGTTTGCCGCCGTGGCTCCGGGGTACCGGAAGAGGGTGACCGACCTCGACTACACGATCGTGATTCCGACGACCGGCCGGGAGAACCTCCGCACGCTCCTGGCCGGGATCGAAGCGGCCGGAGAGCCAAGGCCGGCGCGGATCGTCGTCGCCGACGACCGTCCTGGCGGCGACGACCTACGGCTTCCCCCGTCCACCGTGGACGTCGAAGTCGTCCGGTCCGGCGGGCGCGGTCCGGCGGCGGCCCGCAACGCCGGCTGGCGGCACGCGAAGTCCGAATGGATCGCCTTCCTGGACGACGACGTGCTGATCGGCTCGGACTGGCCGCGGAAACTCGCCGAAGATCTGCTCTCCCTCGGCCGGGAGACGGCGGCGTCGCAGGCCCGCCTCGTCGTACCGCTGCCGCCGGACCGCCGCCCGACCGACGACGAGCGCGGGACGGCCGGGCTGGAGACGGCCCGGTGGATCACCGCCGACATGGCCTACCGCCGGTCCGTGCTCGCCGAGGTCGGCGGGTTCGACGAACGCTTTCCCCGTGCCTACCGGGAAGACTCGGACCTGGCCTTGAAGGTCGCCAGGGCCGGCCATCTCATCGCGCGCGGCGAACGCGTCACCGTCCATCCGCCCAAACGATCGGGCCCGCTGGCCAGCCTGCGCGCCCAGCGGGGCAACGCCGACGACGCGCTCATGCGGCGCGAGCACGGTGTCCTCTGGCGGCGGCAGACCGGGGCCGGGCACGGACGGCTCGAACGGCACGCAATGGCCACCGTGAGCGCGGCCGGCGCCGTGGCGTTGTTCGCGCTGGGACGCCGCAAGGCCGCCGCCGCGGCGGCCGGACTGTGGGCCGGGCTGACCGCCGAGTTCGCGGCGCGCCGGATCGCCCCGGGGCCGCTCACGCCCGGCGAGGTCGGGCGGATGCTGCTGACCAGCGTGCTCATCCCGCCCGCGGCCTGCTACCACCGGCTGCGCGGGGAGGTGACGCACCGGCTGTCGCGGCGGCCGCAGGCCTTGCTGTTCGACCGCGACGACACCCTCATCGTCGACGTCCCCTACCTCGACGACCCCGACGGTGTCCGTCCCGTTCCCGGCGCCGGAGAACTCCTGCACGGGGTGCGTGCGGCGGGGATCAGGATCGGCGTGGTCAGCAATCAGTCCGGGGTGGCCAAAGGCCTGATCACCCCGGACCGGCTGGCCGCGGTGAACGCCCGCGTCGAAGAGATGCTCGGCCCGTTCGGCACCTGGCAGGTCTGCGTGCACGACGACGGCGACGGCTGCGCCTGCCGGAAACCCGCGCCCGGGCTGGTGCGGCAGGCCGCGGAGGCACTCTGCGTGGACGTCCGGCGCTGCGTGGTCATCGGCGACACCGGAGCCGACGTCGATGCCGCCCTCGCCGCCGGGGCACGCGGAATCCTCATCCCGACCGCGCGGACCCGGCCGGAGGAGATCGATCGCGCCCGCCGCCGGGCGACCGTCGCCCGCGACCTCGCCGAAGCCGTCCACCTGGCCGTCGCGGGGTCCCGGTGAACGTCCTGGTCGCGAGGATGGACAACCTCGGCGACGTCCTGCTGGCCGGTCCGTGTGTCCGCGCGGTCGCGGCGGGTGCCGAACGGGTGGTCCTGCTGGCCGGTCCCCGTGGTCGCGCCGCGGGCGAACTGTTGCCCGGCGTGGACGAGGTCGTCACCTGGTGCGCGCCGTGGATCGACCCCGAGCCGCCGCCGGTCGCCCGGGACGAGACCGAAGCGCTGGTCCGGCGTCTGCGCGAATACTCCTTCGACGCGGCGCTCGTGCTGACGTCGTTCCACCAGTCCCCGCTCCCGCTGGCCCTGCTGCTGAGGATGGCGGGCGTGCCCTGGATCGGCGCGATCAGCGAGGACTACCCCGGATCGCTGCTGGATCTGCGGTACCGGGTGCCCGGTGACCCGCCGGAACCGGTGCGGATGCTTTCCCTGGCCAAGGCGGCGGGCTTCTCGTTGCCGCCCGGCGACGACGGCGGGCTCGCGATCCGCGGGCCACTGCCGCCGGTGGAGAGGCTGGTCGGCGACGAGGACTACGTGGTCGTCCACCCCGCCGCGTCGGTCCCGGCGAGGCAACCATCTGCCGACCGCTCGGCCGCGATCGTGCGGGCACTGCAGGCCGCCGGACGCCGTGTCGTCGTGACCGGCTCGCCGTCGGAAAGCGCACTGACCAGCCAGGTCGCCGGGGACGCGCTCGATCTGGGCGGCCGTACGGACCTGCCCGAACTGGCGTCCGTACTGGCCGCGGCCGACGTGGTGGTGGCACCCAACACCGGCCCCGCCCACCTCGCGGCCGCCGTCGGCACCTCGGTGGTCTCGTTGTTCGCCCCTGTCGTGCCGTCGTCGCGCTGGGCGCCGTACGGGGTGCCGTCCGAAGTGCTCGGCGACCAGCACGCGGCGTGCCGGGACAGCCGGGCCCGGGTCTGCCCCGTGCCCGGCCATCCGTGCCTGGACCGCGTCGCGCCCGAAGCCGTCGCCGCCGCCGTGGCGCGCCTCAGCCGGGCGTGGTCTCGCCGCCCAGCGCGGCGATGACCTCACCGCTGTAATACGACGAAAGCCGGTTGGACGCCAGGAAGACGTACGACGGCGCGAGGTCGTCCGGATGAGCGGCGCGCTCGAACGGGACCTGGAGGCCGAACTTCTCCACCTTCTCCGGCGGGAACGTCGACGGGATCAGTGGTGTCCACACCGGACCGGGCGCGACACAGTTGATCCGCACGCCGCGATCGGCCAGCGCCTGCGCCATCGCGTACGTCCAAGCGTGCACGGCTCCCTTGGTCGCCGAGTAGTCGATCAGCGATTTGTTGCCCCGCAAGCCGTTCACCGAGCCGGTGTTGATGATGACCGAGCCCTCGGCAAGATGGGGCAAGGCGGCGTTCGTCACCCGGAAGAAGCTGTGGATGTTGACGTCGAAGGTATGCGTCCACTGCTCGTCGGTGAGCTCCTCGGGGGAGTCGACCGGCCATTGCGTGGCGACGTTGTTGACCAGGATGTCCAGCCCGCCGAGCTCCTTCACCGTCCGGTCCACGATCTCGCGGCACTGCGCCGCTTCAGCGAGATCACCCGGAAGAAGGAGGCACTCACGCCCTTCGGCGCGAACGCGTTCCTCTGTGTACTTCGCGTCCTCGTGCTCGTTGAGATACGCGATCGCCACGTCGGCGCCTTCTTTCGCGAAGGCGATGGCGACCGCGCGGCCGATCCCGGAGTCGCCGCCGGTGATCAAGGCACGCTTGCCGGCCAGCAGCTCGCGGCCCTCGTAGTCCTCCATGGAGTCACGAGGCGGCGGGTCCATCTTCGACGTCACGCCCGGCGGTTCCTGCTGCTGCGGCGGCCGGAGTTTCTCTGCCATCGGGTTCCCTCCCGTCGGGTGCTTTCGGGGAGGGTTACCCGGATGGCAGCTCGCCTGAACATGGCCCTTGCGGCGGCTGGAGGCGGCGCGTGGGGTGTTGCGAAAGTGGCTTTCACAACGTTCAAGGTTGCGAAAGTGGCTTTCGCAACCACCTACGGCAGGGCTGTCCGTGAAGGCCCCCTTCACCGCGTCTAGCGCAATGAAGGGGGCCTTCACGTACCAGAAGCCGAAACCTCAGTGCACCCGCCGATCTCCGTCAACCCCCCGGTACCGGATCGTCCACAAGCTCCGCCGGAGGTAAGTGCGCTGCAGCCACCGATCCCGCCCGTTGTGCCGCGCGAAGAACTGCGACCGCGCGTGCAGCCCCTTCCGGTTGTTGATCAGCAGCGCCGTCCCCGGCTCGAGCTTGACCTGATGCGCGACCTCACGGCAGACCCGCTGCAGCTCCTCCAGCGCCTGCTCCGCCTCGACGGTCTCCCCCACCACTCCGTTGGCCGAGACCGCCACTTCGGGCGATTCCGCCGGACCGGAGATCACCGGCACCAGGTCGGAGAGCACGTCGGCCCCCTTGGCCACGTCACGCACGTAGCTGCCGGGCGCGTTGAGCCGGAACAGCGGACGGCGCAGGACGTCGAGCACCTCCGGGTCCAGCGCGGCCGAGATGTCCCTGCCGTCGGCGTAGTAGGTGACGGCTTCCTTGTTGCCGTCCTGGCGGACGCAGTTCAGCACCAGGAAGTCCGGATTGGACACGTCGTAGCGGCCGACCTCGTCGTGCACGATGTCGTTGTGGAAGTTGAGGAACACGTGCGAACTCTGGTTCGTCTGGCTCCGCGCACCCGCCGACACCGGGACGACGTCGTGCACGAGCCGTCCGCTCTTCTCGGTGGTGAAACCGACGGGCTCGCCGAGCAGCTGACTCAGTCCCAAAAGGACGGTCTCGGCGACGAACGTCTTCTTGTCCTTGCTGGGTTCCCCGTCGATCGGCGTCTCCGGCAGTTCCGGGTCCACCGGCAGGTTGCGCACGAACGCGACGCCGGGGGTGTCGACGTGCCTGCCGAAGTCCAGGATCGTCTGCAGCTGATCGATCGGCAGCTTCGAGAACGTGACACGGAGCATCGCCAGCGAACGGTCGATGTCGTCGACGGGGTTCGGGAAGGACCGCAGGTCGCTCCCGACGGTGTCCCGGACCTCGTCGTCGAGGACGACTTCGGCGAAGGTGCTGACTAGGGTTTCCTTGCTGGTCATGGTGTCCTATCCACTTTCCGCCGCCGCTGGACCGGCGGTCTCGTCTTGAACCTGGAAATGAGAGTGAGCGCGGGGGCGGTCGCGATCGTCGACACCAGCGTCATGATCACGAGCATCGCGAACACCGCCGGGCTGATCACCTTCAGCTGGAGGCCGACGTTGAGCACCACCAGTTCCGTCAGCCCGCGGCAGTTCATCAGCGCCCCGAGCGAAAGCGATTCGCGCCAGCCGACACCGGTCAGCCGCGCCGCCGTCGTGCTGCCCGCCCATTTGCCGAACACCGCCACCGCGGTGATCAGCACGGTCCAGAGCCATAGCGAGCCGGAGCCGAGCAGGCTGAACTCGGTGTGCAGGCCGGTGTAGGCGAAGAAGAGCGGCAGCAGCAACGTCAGGGTCACGCTGCCGAGCTTCCCGGCGGCGCGGGCGACGACCGGATCCTTCCTCGGCGCGATCACCCCGAACAGGAAGGCACCGAAGATCGCGTGGATGCCGATCTCGTTGGTGGCCAGCGCCGACAGCATGATCCCGCCGAGCAAGATCGCGAGCACCGCGGACTCCGGCACGCGCGCGAGCACCTTGGCCAGCAGCGGCCGGACGACGTAGACCATCGCCAGGACGAACGCCAGGGTGAGCCCGACGGTCAGGAAGACCTCCGACGGCGTCCCGCCCTGGCTGACGGCGACCACCACGGCCAGCAGGCACCAGGCGGCGACGTCGTCGACGGCGGCGCAGGTGAGCGCGAGCGCGCCCAGCGGCGTCTTCGCGATGCCGCGGTCGGTCAGGATTCTCGCCAGCACGGGGAACGCCGTCACGCTCATGGAGACCGCGATGAACAGGCCGAAGGCGAGGAAGCCGACGTCACCGCCAAAGGCCGGGTACATGCCGAGCGCGAGCACGATGCCGCAGACCATCGGCAGCGCGATGCTGACCTGGCTGACGGTCACCGCGGTGAACCCGCGCCGCCGTACCGCGTCGAGGTCGATCTCGGAGCCGACCAGGTACATGAAGAAGATCAAACCCAGCTGCGACAGGATGTTGATCGCCGAGACCACCCCGCCGGGGAACAGCCAGCCGAACGCGGCAGGCCAGACGATCCCGAACAGCGACGGTCCCAGGAGGATGCCGGCGACGATCTCGCCGATCACCGCGGGCTGGCCGAGCCGCCGGGCCAGGACACCCGCCAGGTGGCAGGCGCCCAGGATCACCGGGAGCGCGACCAGCAGGCGCGCGTAGGTGTCGGGCCCGCCGCCCGCGGCCTTGGCCCCGGTGCTCGCGACGGGCGCGTAGGCCGACCCCAGTCCGAGCACCACGACGACGACCGCCGCCGGGACCGCGATCAACGCGGCCCCGACGAGGATCCGGCGCAGCGCGGTACGCCCGCTCCGCTCCTGTACAGCCGATTCCATCTATTCTCCTTGAGCGGCGCGCAGTTCCAGCGTGCAGCATTTGACGCTGCCGCCCGCCTTGAGCAATTCGGACAGGTCGGCGCCGATCGGTTCGAAGCCGTGCTCCCGAAGCTGCGCGGTGAGCTCGGTGGCCGCCTGCGGGAGCACGACGTGCTTGCCGTCGGAGACCGCGTTGAGGCCGAACACGGACGCGTCGGCTTCGGACGCCAGGATCGCGTCGGGGTACAGCTCTTTCAGCAGCAGACGGCTTTCCTCGGAAAACGCCCCTGGGTAGTACATGACCGTGTCGTCGTCGAGGACGGCGAGCGCGGTGTCGAGGTGGTAGTAGCGCGGGTCGATCAGCGTCAGCTTGGTCACCGGGCGGCCGAAGAACTCGCGGGATTCGTTGTGCGCCTCCGGATTCGTGCGGAACCCGGTCCCCGCGAGGATGGCCTTCCCGGCGACGAGGTAGTCGCCCTCCCCCTCGTTGACCCACTGCGCCTGCCGCACGTAGCGGTATCCGTTGTCGCGGAACCACTTGAGATACGCGTCGGACTCCCCTGCCCGCTGCACGTGGTGGAACCGCGCGACGAGCACCTGCCCGTCGACCACGGTGGCGCCGTTGGCCGCGAACACCATGTCGGGCAGACCGGGCAGCGGATCCAGCAGCTCGACCCGATGTCCCAGGTCGACGTACAGATCACGCAGCCACTCCCACTGCGCGATGGCCAGCTCGGTGTCCGTCGGCTTCTTCGGGTCCATCCAGGGATTGATCGAGTACTCGACGTCGAAATACGTCGGTCTGACCATCAGGTAGTGCCGTTGGGTGGCAGTCCGTGACACGCTTCCTCCACGCGGTTTTGGGCGTCTTTCGCCACCGGGCCCTGGGTGAGGGCCCGGTTTCGTCGAACAGGATCCGGTGCTACTTCTGGGTTTCGGAGAGTTTGACCTCGATCTTCCCGGCCAGGTCGTTCGCGTTGCGCATGGCTTCGTCGAAGGACGCGCCGAGTGCGCCGATGCCGCCGAAGATGTTGTTGCCGAGCGGCGGGCGCTTGATCAGGTCACCCGGCTTGGCGAAGATCTTGAGGTAGTACAAGGCCTCCGATTCGTTCACCGCGGGAGGGACGTCGATCGAGGCGATCACCCCGCCGGGGCAGATCAGGCACATCGCGGCGGTGTGCAGCCCGGTCGGGCTGAAGTGGTGGACATCCGGCCGGACACCGCGGGAGACGTCCATGAGTCCCCGGATCGGGTCGTACCCGGCCGAAAGCCGTGCCATATGGTCGAGTCCCCCGCCGCCAGGGCGCACGGCGATCTCCAGCAGGAACGGTTTGCCCTGGTGGAACCGGACTTCGGCGTGCAGCGCGCCGCGGGTGAGGCCCTGGGCCCGCACGCCGGCGGCCACCACCGCGTGCACCTCGGCCACCTGCTCGGCAGTGAGCGACGTGGGCGCGTGGTGCACGTCGTCGTCGAAGGTCTCGCCTTCCGAAGTGACTCTGTCCACAATGGAACCGAGGTAGACCTCGTCGTCCCAGGCGACGGCTTCGATGAGATGCTCGTGACCGTCCAGAAAGGACTCGACGAGCAGGCCGTGCGGGCCGAGGTCCAGCCCTTCGGCCTCCATGTTGTACCAGGTCATCCCGTCGATGCCTTCGCGTGCCTGCGCGTAGCGTTCCCGCATCTTCTCTTCGTCGTCGACCCGGAAGACGAAGTTGCTGGCGGCACCCAGGGTCGGCTTGAGGATCACCGGATAGCCGAAGTCCTCGGCCGCCTGCAGGGCCGCGTCGAGGTCTTCGACGAACCGGAAGTCCGGATGCGCGGCCCCGCCCTTTTCGTGCGCCTGCCGCATGATCAGCTTGTTCCGGCTGGTCCGCGCCGCGTCCACGCCGATCCCGGGCAGGCCGAGCGCCTCGGCGACCGCGGCGACCAGGACGACGCCGGACTCGGAGAAGGTGAGCACACCGTCGAAGGATTCTTCCGCGTGCCAGGCCTTCGCGTGCCGGATCAGGTCGTCGATGTGGTTGCTGCCGGCGATCCGGTAGCGCTCGGACGGCCAGAGATCCTCGGTGCCGACCCCGTTGAGCACGTACAGCACCCCGCCGAAGTCCTCGATCTGCTGGTACCGGGGCAGGTAGTAGTAGGAGTTCTGGCTGGCTTCCAGCGCGAGCAGTTTCACGACACACCTCGTAGGGCAGGACGGATCGGGTGGACACCGCCCGCTCGCACGAGCGGCCGGTCGAGCGGTTCGAGTCCGGTCTGGACCGGGTCGGCGCCGGTCAGGCGCGCGGCCAGGGACCGGGCGATCAGCGGGGCGAACTTGAACGACGAGCCGCCGCACGCCGCGTAGGACAGGACCCGGTCGCCGAGGACGGCGAGCATCGGGCCGAGGGTGGAGCGCCGGGCCAGGTAATGGCAGTCCCGGGTGTCGACCAGCCAATCCCGGCGGAAACCGGGGATCAGCGCGGCGAACGTGTCGATCAGGTGCTCACGCCACCACGAAGGCACGGTGGCACCGCCGACCTCGTCGACGACCCGGCACGCGCTCGCGGCGCTGAGCTTCAACGGCGTCCCGGCGACGGGCGGCACGAGCCACGCGCCCCCCGCCGAGCCGAGCGACGTGATCGCCGGGGTGGCGGCCCACGCGGCGGCGTCGGTGGGCGGGACGTCGCAGTAGAGCATCGTCTGCCGGTGCAGCACGAGTTCCCTGGACAGCGCGGGAGCCAGCAGCTCCCGGGACCACGGGCCCGCCGCCACCAGGACGGCGTCGCCACGGAGGATGCCGCCGTCGGCCAGCCGGACTTCGGCCCGGTCGGCGTCGATCCCGATCACCTTGCGGTGCGGGTGGAGTTCCGCGTTCGCGTGCCACCGCAGACGGGTGGCGCACGCCGTCAGCACCCGATCGGCGAGCAGGACCCCCGCGTGCGCTTCGAAGACCGCGCCCGTCCCCGGCACGAACCCGGCGTGCGGGAACTCCGCGGCGAGTTCGTCCACGCCGAGCACTTCGGCCTTGGATCCCGCCGTGGCCAGCAGATCCCGCGCGGCCGCCGCCTCGTCCGCCGTCATCGCGGTGAGCGCGCCGACCTGTTCGTAGAACGACGTGGACAACGAATGCTCCAGTCCGAGCCACGCGTGATGCGCGGCGACCGCGGCCGCCGTGGCCGCGAGGTCACCGGGATGCAACGCGCGCAGCACGCGGTGGCGGTCGAACGAGGTCGCGCCGGAGAACGGGATGTCCGCCTGGTCGGCGAGCGCCACTTCGTGCCCGGCCGACACGCATTCCAGCGCCGTCAGCAGCGCGATGACGCCACCGCCCGCGAGCACGACTCGCATGGTCTTCCCCGTTCGTTCGGGCGCCACGAGGTACCCGGATGCCACAGCTGGGAGTGGCATCCGGGCCTTACCCTCGTTGGGCAAGGATTCAGGAGGCGCGCGGGGTCACGAACGTGTCGTTGATGACGTAGCCGTCGAGGCCGTACGTCTCCCCGTACTCGATGAGATCGCTGGTGCGGTTGAGGAAACCGCGCCCGTTGTTGTTCAGCGAGGTGTTGCACAGCACGCTGAACCCGGTCTGCTCGCGGAACGCCTCGAGCAGGTCGGTGATGCCGGCGTTGCGTTCCCGCGTCACCGTCTGGGTGCGGGCGGTCCCGTCGACGTGCGTGATGGCCTTCAACTCGTCGGAGGTGACGTGGTTGAAGTACAGCATGTACGGGTCCTGCACCGAGCCGACGAACCACTTCGGAGCGTCGGACTCCAGCGCGATCGGGGCGATCGGGCGGTAGTCCTCACGACGCTTGATCTTGTTGAGCCGCACGGTGGTGTCCACGGTGAACGGCGCGGCGAGGATCGACCGGTTACCCAGCGCCCGCGGGCCCATTTCGTACCGGCCGCGTGCCCAGCCGATGATGTTGCCGTCCTTGATGTACTTCGCGACCTCGCTCGCCACGAGCGGCCGCGTCTCGTACTTCGCGGGATCCGGGACGACGTCCTCGACGAAGTTCTCCCCCGCGTAGACGTCCCACTCGATGGTCGCCTGTCCGGTGTAGAACCATTGCGCGTCGATCGCCGTGCCCAGCGCGGAACCGCTGTCGTTGGGGCAAGGCGGCACGAAAACCGAGGAGAACAGGCCGCTCTCCCGCCACAACCGGTTCCAGTCGCAGTTCAGGCCGCAGCCGCCGGAGATCAGCAGCGGCAGGCCTTCGGTCAGGTTCTTCGCCGCGTAGTCGTAGAACCGGTTGAAGATCGCCTGCGAGTGCTTCGCCGCCGCGTTGCGGTATTCCTGCGACCACACTCCGGCGTTGTACAGATGGGACCAGGACATCTCCTCTTTGGACAGACCGAGGATGATGCCGTCGCGGTCGAGGATGAAGTCGATGGTCTTCTGCTCGTCCGGCGTGAGCGGACCCGGCTCGGCGAACCCGGTCAGCGCCATCTGCTTGCCGGCGTCGTTGAACCGGAACTTCCCCTTGCCCAGCGGGAAACCCGGGTCCGCCAGCGCGAAGAGATACGCGTACTTCGCGCCGGGGTCGGTCAGGACGTGCTGCAGGTGGGTGGCCTCGCCGCGCTCGTCGATCCGGTAGAAGTCACCGATGTTCCCTTCCCACACCAGGGAGTAGTACGCCTGGCCGGGTGCCGCGGGGGCCATCCCGAGGGAGGTGTAGATATGCGAGCGCTCGTGGGTGGAGGAGAAGTACCGCACGTCCTTGCCGAAGAACTTGCCCGCCTCGTCGGAGATCGCGCCCTCGCCGACACCGAAGTATCCGGTGCGGGACGGCGGTTCCACCGAGAACTCCCCCTTGACCCAGCCGCCGAGCGCGACCACGTCGGGCTGCTTGTCGAGCATGCCCGCCGCACGCGCCATCAGCTCGCCGGTGATCCGGTCGTAGCGCGGGTAGTTGTCCTTTTCCGACTCCAGCGCGAACAGCAGCTTGCCGTCCTCGATCGCCACGATCCCGCCATCGTGGCCCTCCTTCATCGACAGAATCAGCATTGTGTCACCGAATTTCGCTCGCCTTCATTCGTCGACTCATTCAAGCCGCGCGGCCCGTTGACCGGAAGCTCGGCGCGGGGAGAACAATCAACCTTCGGACGAGCCACCCGGCAAGGTGCGCACGGCCTCGTGGCGCAGCGATTCGAACGCGTTCTTCCGTGCCCGGTGACCGGCCATCGGGACGGCGGCGGCGAACGAGCCCGGCTCCCGTTGCCGTTCGGAGGCGAACGCACTGACCAACCGGGAGACCGCGTACCGGCCGGCGACGTTGGCGCGCTGGAGAAGTCCGGCGTCCACCACGGACTCGAGGAGTTCGTCGGCGGTCTCGATCATGATGCCCATCGCCGCGGCGATGCCGATCGACGTCGTCCAGCCCGCCCCGCTCTGCCCGAAGTGGTGGATGGCCTCCCGTTCGGTGGGCGAAAGCTGTTCGTACGCCGCGATGAACCGGTCCCGCACGTTGACGTCACCGACGCAGAGGCTGTCCATGAGCCGTTCGCGATCGGCGAGCTGGCCCGCCGTGTACGCGATCGCCCACTCCGGGCGGGCGGCGATCTTGCGGCCGACGATGTTGATCGCCAGCGGGAGGTCCCCGCACAGTTCGGCGATCATGTCGGTGGCGTCGTGCTCCGCCCGCACCCGGGCCGGCCCGGCGATCCGGCCGATCAAGGCCAGGGATTCCTTGCGGGAAAACGTATCCAGCTCGACACGGTTCGTGTCCTCCAGCCCGAGCAGCCGGGCGCGGCTGGTCACCACGACCTGGCTGTGCGGGGCCTGGCCCAGCAGCGGCCGCACCTGGCCCTCGTCCCGGACCCCGGCCAGGAGCACGAACAACCTGCGTTCCGCCAGCAGGGATCGGTACAGCCCGATCCGCTGCATCGGGTCGTCGGGCACGAGATGCGCCGGCACGCCGAGCGCGCGCAGGAATCCGCGCACGATCCCGTTGGCCGACCGGCCGCCGGTTCCGCTGCCGCCCAGATCGGCGTAGAGCTGCCCGTCCGGGAAGTCCGCCGCCACCTCTTCCGCCAGCCGCAAGGCGAAAGCCGTCTTCCCCACCCCGATCGGACCACTGACGAGCAACGGCACCTTGACCGGGCCGCTCGCGCCGATCATCTCCGCGGCGTCGGCCAGATCCCCTTCCCTGCCGACGAAAGTCCTCGATCCCATCGGCAGCTGGGCCGGACGGGCGAGCCGGATGACGCCGGATGCCAACGCGTGCACGCCATCCGGCGGTGCTTCGGCCTGCTGTGGCACGGACGCGCGTTCCTCGCGCACCTCCGCGCCGCCACCCGTCTGTCCCGCGACGCTCCGCCAACGCCGTTCCCACGCCGCGCGATCCCCACCGCACGCGGAGACGAACGCCAACGTCACGGCGAGCGTGGGCAACCGGTGGCCACTCGCCGCGCTGGACAGCACGGAAGGTGCGAACAGTGCCGTCCTGGCGAGTTCCCGGTAACTCGGGTTTCCCGCCCGGTTCCTCAAAACGCGCAGATCGTGAGCGAATGCGGCGATCGGACCAGTGGAGCCGTCCAACGGTCGCTCGGGTCTGCCCATGCCAACTCCTCCCCTGGATGGGGTAACGCAATCGCGCTGCGTGACCGTCATCCTTGCAGCCTTCCTGGCCACAACCCTAAAGGACCAATGAACGATGCAGCAGATACAAATAGGTGACTCAATGTACAAAGTCCAATAGTTGGACGCGGAAATTCACCCCCTTGGTGGCACCGGATAGGGTTCGCCCATGTCTGACCCCCTGCCGCCACTCGCCGAACTCCGGCGAGCCGCCGAAGTGTTCAACGGCTTCACGAATGTGGACGCCTCATGGCTTCGACTCGTGGAAGAAACGCAGTCCGCGATCGACCTGTCACAGCCCGCACATCGCACAATTCTTCTTCGCTGGCTCAACTCGTGGGGATGCCGGATCCGGTACCCGCGGGAAGGCGAGCCCGCGCCGTTCGACGACGGGGTCCTGGCCTGGTGGGAGACCTGGAGCGCCACGCTGCCCACCGCCGACCTCGTCGACCTGACCGACGAGGGGATCGACACCGCCGCGAAGGCGTACGCGGACCTCGCGGGTGTCGCCGTCTCAGCGGGACGGACGAGGCGTACGCTGGGCCCGACCGCCGCGGCCAAGGCACTGTATGCGTTGCGGCCCAACACGATCATGCCGTGGGACGCCGCCATCGCGGCGACCCTCCACGGCGCGCGTGACGGCGCCGCGTTCGGAAGGCATCTGCGACTCGGCCGCGCGTGGGCCGCCGCGGTGACCGCGGAGGCGGGAGACGGCGGGGCGGAGATCCCCGCCCTGATGGGCAGGCCCGTGTCACTGGCGAAGATCCTCGACGAGTACCTCTACGTCGCCTTCACCATGGGCGCCAAGGGTGACTGGGGCACGGACAGCGGAGAATGGTGGAAAAATGGTAACCGGGGATGACGTCAGAGAGATCGTTTCGGGGCTGCCCCGCGCCTATGAGGCGCTGGTCCGGGACCGGGCGAAGTTCCGCGTGGGGCGAATCGTCTTCCTTTCGCTCTCACCCGACGAAACCGTGATGGGATTCGGCTATCCCAAAGAAGAGCGGGAAGCGCTGGTGGCGGGCGAGCCGGACAAGTTCATGATGCCGATTCCCTCCGATATGCGCTATCAGTGGGTCCGCGCCCGCCTGTCCGCGCTCGATTACGAAGAGTTACGAGAGCTGATCGTCGACTCGTGGCGAATGTGCGTCCCGAAGAAGGTCTGGGCCGAATACCTCGAAAAGAACCCGAGCTGAACTGCTCCTTTCGGCGTGCGCCGTTCAGCCCCCTCGATTGCCCTTTTCGGTCCCGTGAATTGCGGGTTCGCGTGATTGAACGGACGACACACGTGTCGGCAAGGACGACACGCGTGATCAGATGGACGACACACGCGAACTCCGTCCAGTCACGCGTGTCGTCCCTCCAGTCACGCGTGTCGTCCCTCCAGTCACGCGTGTCGTCCCTCCAGTCACGCGTGTCGTCCCTCCAGTCACGCGTGTCGTCCGTCTGATCACGCGAGTTCCGGGGCCAAGCACGCGTGAAGGCCCCTTCCCTCGGCTGAGCCGAGGGAAGGGGCCTTCACGCGCGAAAGGGGCTACTCCGCGACCTCTTCGATCGCCGAGGTGCCGCGGAAGCCGGGGTTCCCGTACCGCTCCCAGACCTCGTTCAGGCGGATCCGCCCGTCCGGCAGGAACTCCGGGGTGTTCGTGCTGTGCCCCGAAATCACCTGACCGCTGGCCAGCACCATCGTGTAGGCCATGTCGATCGTCCCGTCCTCGCCGCATTTCCCGGTCAGCGAGCCGAGCCGCACCCCACCGCCGCTCAGCTCGGCCCACACCAGATCGTCCTTCTGCCGGTACAGGGTGACCGGCGCGTCCGGGTCGGTGCTGACCTTGCGGAACCGTTTCCCGTCGTAGTTGATCATCCGTCCTGCTCCGTCCGTGCCGATGAACCGGGGAACCAGAGGTCGTCCGCGGTGAGATCCGCGAGGTCGTACTTCCCGAGCGCGCTGGCGAGCAGCCGCAGTTCGAGCTCCAGACACCGCACCAGCCGCACGAGCCCATCGGTCGCGTCCTCGTCGACGGCGAGCAGCGCCGCCCGGCCGAGGCCGACCGCGGAAGCCCCCATCGCCAGGCACTTCAGCGCGCGGGCGCCTTCCCAGATCCGCCCCGACACCAGCAGCGACGCGTCGTGTTTGCCGACCCGCCGCAGGCACTCCACCAGCGGCAGGCCCACCTGGTCGAGGAAGACCGACGGCGCCCAGCCGGTGCCGCCCTCCGCGCCGTCCACGGTGACGGCGTCCGCTCCCGCCGCCCACGCGACCCGCGCCGCCTCGCCGACGTCGCGGCCTGGGTGCAGCTTCACCCAGGCGCGGGCACGCGGGTAGTTGTTGCGCATCAGGTGGATCTGCTGGCGCAGGATCTCGCCGGTGAACGTGCCGGGGCTGCTGGACCGCAGCACCATGGCCTGATCCCTGCCGAAGGCTTCGTCCACTGTGTACTGTTCGGCGATCTCGCCGGCGGCCGTGCGCGAGAGCACGGTCATCCCGCCGAGCCCCGGTTTGGCGCCCTGACCGACCTTGAGCTCGAACGCCAGCCGCCCGGTCTCCAGCAGTTTCGTCGCGGACGGGTCGCTGTAGACGAGGTTCCACACCTCAGCGTCGGCGTCTTCGGTGCTCTGCTGGACGACGACGCCGCCCAGCCCGTCCGGTACGGCATCGGCGTACGCGCGGATCCGGCCGAGCAGACCGTCCTCGACGCTCTCGCCCATCCGGCCGTAACCGTGCATCGGCACGACGTTCTCGCCGATCACCATCGGCATCCCGAGCCTGCCGGCCTGCTCGCTCGCGGCGATCCCGAGCCCGCTGCCCGCGACCTGCGTGGACCCGAACGCGCACAGGAACACCGGCGACGGCGCGGTGAACCCGCCGAGCACGGTCGACAGCCCGACGTCGCCGTACACCGGTTCTCGGGCGAGGTCGAACATCTTCTCCAGACGTCGTGGGACGAACACCGGCGGCACGATCCGCGCGCGGTCGAGTTCATCGATACCCGAGTCGACGTCCGCCCCGAACAGCGACCGGCCATATCCCGCGACGTCGGGGAAGATCGCCGCGCTGCCTTCCCGTGCCCTGGCCCGGATCGCGTCCTCCGGGAGCTGCCGCGCGGTGATCACGGCGTCGCGATCCCGGGCAGCTTCGGATACGCGTTCGCCTGCCAGATCGCGTCCAGCCCGGCGATGTAGCGCGTCACCCGCTCCAGCCCCATCCCGAACCCGGCGCTCGGCGGCAGTCCCTCGCGCGCGAGGTCGAGGTACCAGGCGTACTTCGCCGGATTCTCCCCCGTCTCCCGCATCCGCTCGATCAGCCGCCGGTACTCGTGCGTGCGTTCGCCGCCGCTGCAAAGCTCGCCGAACCCGTCGGAGGCGATGAGGTCGAAGTTCCGCAGCACCCCCGGTTCGGTGCTGGACTCGCCGTCGGTGAACCCGCGCGAGCCCTTGGGGTAGTCGACGATGAAGAACGGGCGGTTCGTCTGCTCCGAGATGATCCGCTCGCCCTGCCAGTCGATCTCCGCGTCGGCGCTCTGCCCGTGCTGCAGGCCTTGCAGCCGCGACACCGCCTCGCGGTGCGTCATCCGCTCGAAATCCTCTTCCAGCAGCGCCGTGAACGATTCCGGATCTCGCCCGAGCGTGGCGAGGTCCACTTTGGACTCTCGCAGCGTGTGGGCGACCACGTGCCGGAGCAGGCCCTGAGCGACGTCGAGGACCTCCTCGCGGCTCGCCCGCGCCACCTCGACGTCGATCTGGGTGAACTCGACCAGATGCCGTCCGGTGGTCGAGGTCTCCAGCGGCTCCAGCCGCACGTTCGGGGCGACGTAGAAGATCTTGTCGAACGCGAGCAGCGAGGCCTGCTTGTACAGGATGACGCTGGTCATCATCTTGTACTTGTGCCCGTAGTAGTCGACGTCGACCTGCTTGGCGCCGCGGCATCCCGGGTCGGTGACCGGCCCGATCAGCGGCGGTTGCAGTTCCACGAACCCGTTCATGCCGAGGTACTCGCGGGTGCCCGCGGTGATGCTGTTCTGGATGCGCAACGCCGCCTGCGTCACCGGCGACGTCAGATGCTCGCGGGTGCCCGGCGGCAGCGCCGCGGCCGATGGTGCGGTCATGTCCTACTCCCCTGTGTCAGTCGGTTCACGGGCTCGATTCCCGGCAGCCCGTACTTCTCGTCGAACGACCGCTCGACGTAGCGGAGCGCGTCCAGCAGATCGCCCGAGGTCATCCGCCGTTCCGCGGGCAGGTCGACGAGGTCGCCCAGCGGCATCGCGCCGATCCGCTGCCACTCCAGGCGGCCGCCGGCGTCCAGCCGTCCGCGCGCGCGGCCCGCGTTGTCCGGGTGCAGGCAGAACGGGACGTCCAGCTGACCTCGCGCGAACGCGGTGACCAGCGCCCTGCCGAGGTCGGTATGGAGCGAAAGAACGTTGTCCACCAACGCTTTCGCCTGCGCGTGGATCCCGGTGTCGCCGAGCCTGCCGATCCGGGACACACCCCGCGCGGCCCCGGCGGCGTGTTCCAGCGCGGTGACGTTCTCCGCCACGGTCGGCAGCCGGTGGGCTTCGGCGGTGGTCTTGACGATCAGCCTGCTCGCCCCGGTGCGGGCGGCCAGCCGCGCGGACTCCGCGATCAGCTCCAGCGCGCCGCCCGGTGTCCTCGGGTGGACGCCCATGTAGCCGTAGATCACCACATGCGTCCGCGCGTGCGGCACGTATTCCCCGATCAGCGCGTGCAGCGCGGCGACGGCCTCCTCGTCCTGCCCGGCGTGGGTCTGTTGCGCGTAGCTGAAGGACAGGCAGCGGATCCCGTGCCGCCAGAAGAACATCCCCTCCAGCACGCTCAGCGCGACCAGCAGCGCCGGCGGGCACAGCTGGCCCATCATGCAGCCGCCGAAGGTCTCCAGATGCGGCTCCAGTTCGGGACCGCGGGCCTCGGCCAGCGTTTCGCACGAGCGCCGCCAGTTGTCGACGGCCGCCGAGAGCGGCATCCGGCTGTACGGCAGGCAATACGACACCGGTCCGCCCTCGGTCGCGTGCAACCCGAAGTCCAGCAGCGCCCGCACGATCCGGCGGGGATCCGCCGAACCGTGCCGCACCTGCACCGGGAAGTCCCCGGTCAGCACGCCGTCGAGCAACGCCGCCGTCGTCACGGGATCGTGGTCGACGAGCGGGTACCCGTTGAGATCGGCGCCCGCCGCCAACGCCGCGCGCGCCGCCTCGTGGTCGCCGACCCTGGTGTAGCTGTCGATCGTGATCGTGCCGACCGTCGCGGCCCGCGCCGACCGGGTCGCCAGCAGCCCCCTGGTCATCCGCCCCGGATCGGCGAACCCCATCCGGGGCTGGACGACCAGCTCCCCCTGCGCGTGGTGGCGTGCGACCACCTCGCCGAACGAAAGTCCCCGCCGCGGGGCGAGCACGTTCATCCCGCGCCCAGCGGGACACCGGGGGCGCGGACGGACAAGGTGCGGAGGAACGTACGGAACGGGGTCAGCCCGGCGGAGTCCTCGAACACCGCGTCGAAGCCGGCCTCCAGCAGCCGGGCCGCGTTGCTGCCGCCCGTGACGTCGAGCTTCCCGCCGATGACGACCGGCGTCGTGACCAGCTCCGCCCGGGCGCGGAAGGCTTCCATCAGCCGGACGCCGTCCTGACGGCCGTGCCCGTTGAGGCTGCTGATCACCAGCAGATCCGGCCGCCGGGTGACGCATTCGCGCACGATGGTCGCGTCCGGGACGCAGGCGCCGAGGTTGGTGACCCGGCAGCCCAGTTCCTCCAGCAACAGCTCCAGGTACACCAGGTTCCAGGTGTGCGCGTCGGACGAGAGCCCGGTGACGATCACGTCGAGACCGGCGTCCGGGAGCGTGGGCTGGACGGCTTCGATGGTCATGGTGCGGCGTTCTCCCTCTCTCCTCGGTCCGGCCGCACGTCGATCTCGATCAGCGCGACCGCCTCTTC
Source organism: Amycolatopsis sp. w19 (assembly GCF_051373225.1). Lineage (NCBI taxonomy): Bacteria > Bacillati > Actinomycetota > Actinomycetes > Pseudonocardiales > Pseudonocardiaceae > Amycolatopsis > Amycolatopsis sp. w19. Next base: position 310,775 of record NZ_JBPQFM010000002.1, read on the forward strand.
GGCCAGGCGCGAAGCCTCCGCCGGGCTGTCCGCGGTCACCATCAGATCGCCGACGCGGTCCCACGAACTGCGCAGCCCGTCGAACCGGTCGCCCGCCGAGACGCTGACGTCGCACAGGAACACGCCTTCGGACTGCGCCGCCTTCTCCACCCCGCGCACGTCCTCGATGAGGCCGGGCTCGATCGACAGGAACCGGACCGCGGCGCCGCGTTCGGCCTTGCGCGGCAACAGGTCCACGACCGGCTCGTCCTTCATCACCGAGAAGTAGGCGCGGTTGAGCTCCACCGGATAGGCGCGCTGGATCAGCTCGATGATGCCGTCGCCCGCGAACCGGCCGGCGCATTCGACCAGGTACGGGACGCCGTCCGAGACGATCCACTCGCAGTGGACGATCCCGGTGCGGAAGCCGGTCGCGGCGGTGAGCAGCCGCGTCTCCTCGGTCAGCGTCGCGGTGAGCTCGTCCGGGATGTCGGCGGGGACGATATGCGCGAGTTCGATCGGCCGCGGACCGGGGAACAGCCGTTTGCCGGTGACGTTGGCGAACAGCGGCTCGCCGTCGCGCAGCAGCATCTCGACGCTGAACTCGTCTCCCTCGACGAAGCTCTCGGCGAGCATCTTCAGTTCCATCGCGCGGTCCGGGACGAAGATCCCCTCGTCCTGCACGACGCAGTTCGTCCACGCCTGCTCGGCCTCGGCCGGGTCGGTGAGCACCTGCGTCCCCACCGACGCCTGCCGGTTCGACGGCTTCAGCACGGTCTTCCCCGGATGCCGCGCCATGAACTCACGGACCTGCTCCGGGCTTTCGACCCGCGCCGACGCCGGGTTCGCGATCCCCGCCGCCCGGCTGACCAGGCGCAGCACCGCCTTGTCCCGCAGGATCTGCGCCGCGCCGAAGCCCGCGCCCGGCAGGCCGTAGCGTTCGGCGAGCCGGGCCGCGAACGGAGTCGCGTACTCGGTCAGCGGGACCACCGCGGCCGGGTCGAGGTCGTGGTGGACGTGGTAGAACTCGTCCGCCTTGCCGGGCAGGTGGAACTCCCATTCGATGAGCTCGCGCACCAGCGCCGAACCGGCCACCGTCTTCCGCGCGTCGCGTTTGCGGACGACGTCGGGCTCTTCGACGAAGATGACCGAGCCGTCCGGCTGGAAGTCCTTGATGGACGAACCCAGCGCCGCGGCCACGAACCCGACCAGCACCACCGGGCGCGTCATGCCCCCTCCTCGACGTAGTACCAGTTCTCGGGGTTGATCAGCCCGTACGGGTTGATCGGCGAGAATCCGCGCAGGTTGCCCGCGACCTCGAACAGCCGCCGCGGGAACGTCGGCATGAAGATCACCGGCGCCTGCTCGGCGATGTACTCCTGGTACTCGTACAGCGCTTCGAGCGAGTCCGTGGTGACGGTCTTCGCGATGAGCTCGTCCGCCTTGGCGTCGCGCCAGTTGCTGAAGTTGCAGGCGGCGCCGCTCTGGAAGAGGTTCTCGCCGGTCGGGTAGTTGTAGACCCAGCCGCCGCCCCAGCAGGACAGCTGCCACATCCGCTTCTCGCCGGGACCGTCCTCCGCCACCAGGACCGACCCCATCACCTCTTCGAGGCGGATCTCGATCCCGGCCTTGGCCGCGTCGTCCCGGAACTGCGCCATGAGCCGCGCCAGCGACGGCCTGCCTTCCCAGTAGCGCAAGGAGAAGCTCAGTTCGGTGCCGGCGGGGATACCCTCGCCGGCCTCACCGGGGCCGGTGCCGGGCCGGACGCACACCGCGGGTGAGGTGGTGACGTCCCAGCCGTTGTCGGCGAGCAGCTGCCGCGCCTTCTCCAGGTCGAACGGCCAGAATCCGCCGCGCTCGGCGATCTTCGGCGAGACCAGGTCGCTCTTGGGCAGCACCGGGATCGACCCCGTCTGGCTCCAGCCGTAACCCTGGTAGACCTCGCGGGCGCCGTACTCCTGGTCGAAGCAGCTCTGCAGGGCCTGCCGGACATAGGGCTGCCTGATCATGTTCCCCGCGACGGTCGGGTTGCTGAAGTTGACCGCCATGAAGTTGATGTTGAACAGGATCTGCGGCTCCAGCTGGAACCCGTCGCCCAGCGGGTTCGGCCCGCCCTTCGTCGGGTCGCCGTCGGGCTGGACGCCCATCCCCGGCGGCAGGAAACCGACCTGGACGTCGCCGGACCGCAGCAGCTCGTACTGCTGCTCGTCCGACGTCGTCGAGACCTGGCGCAGCTCGTCGAGATGCGCCGGATTGGGCCCGCTGTAGTGCTCGTTCGGGACGAAGGTGACGACGCCTTCCTCGGTGTAGCTCTTGAGCCGCCACGGTCCGTTCACGACACTCCACACCGGACTGTCGGCCCAGCGTGTGCGATGCGAGTTGTCCTCCTCGACGACGTCGCCGTTCTCCGCCATGAGGAACTCGTAGACCGCTTCGGCCTGCTCGATGTCGTGCGTCGCGTCGGCCGGGCCGTCCGCGGTGCGGTCCCACGCCTTCGGCATCGGCGTGATCATGGTGAGCTGGTTCAGCAGCACCCAGTTCTTCGAGTACGCCTTGTCGAAGGTGAAGCTCACCTTGTCCTCGGCGACCTTCTCGAACGACACCAGGTTGTCCGGGAAGTAGCCCTCGGAGTAGGCGCCGAACCTCGGCCCCTTCACCTTCAGCATGTTCATCCAGAAGATGACGTTGTCCGCGCAGACCGTCTCGCCGTTGGACCACTTCCACGGTTTGATCCGGACCACGCAGGTGCGTCCGGTCTCGTCCCACACCGGCTCTTCACCGACGCTGAGGTCCCAGTCGATCTCCGGCGCGCCGTCCCGGCCCAGCCAGTACAGCGGCCGGTACATCAGCATCTGGAACTCGTAGAGGCTCCGCACGCCGAAGCGCTCGCCCGGGGTGAAGGGGAAGATCACCGCGGGCGGGAACCCGGGCAGGCAGGCCCAGGTCGCCACGCCGCCCTTGATCGGCTTGTCCGTCATGACTTTCGCTTCCTCCGCAGTTCGGCCGCGCTTAGTGGTTGCCATCGGATGTCCTTCGGGGGTATTCGGCGGATCCAGGTTTCCGCTGGGCGTGCGGTCGTGAGGTCCTCGTACCGGGGTTGTACTCGGGCCTCGCGGCCGTGCGTCCAGCGGGAAGCTGGGCCGTCGAGACCTCCGGAGGACTTCCGATGGTGACCACTTACGCGGCGGTCGCCTCGAGAACCTCGGCCGGTCGCTGCTTCTCCTGCGCCGACAACGGTTTCGCCAGACTGAAGTAGGTGCCGATCACGATCGCGCCCTGCAGGATCGCCAGCCCCCAGAACGCGTAGGGCACGGTGGTCGCGTCCGCCAGCGCGGACAGCCCGACCGTCGCCCCGACACCGAGCCCGAGCCCGAGTGCCTGGGTGCTGCCGAAGATCCGGCCGACCCGCTCCTCCGGGCTGGCCCGCATCAGCAGCGTGCGCGCCGCGATCCGGCCCTGCGCGAAACAGAAGCCGGCGAACGGGATCGCCGCCATCAGCGCGATGTAGTGCAGTGGCTGGATCGCCAGGCAGATCAGGTTGCCGAGGGTGCCGAACACGGCCAGATGGATGCCCTTGAACCGTTTGCTGACCTTGCCGTACGCCGCCGCGCCGACGATGAAGCCGACACCCGCCAGCGCGTCGACCACGCCGATCATCCACGCGCCCTGGTCGAAGGTCTGCAGGATCAGCGTCGTCAGGATGACGTTGGCGACCATCAGGCCGATGTTGCCGTTGGCGTACAGCAGCGCGAGCCGCTTGATCGGCTGGCGCACCGGGGCTTCGACCGGCGCCGACGGGTCGGTCGCCGCGGCCTCCTCGGCCACGGGTGCCTTGGCGGGCTTGCGGCCGATCGCGTAGACCAGCACGGCCGAGAGGATGAAGCTCAGCGAGTTGAACACGAACAACGGCGTGGCACCGAACCAGATCACCAGGAAGCCCGCCAGCGAAGACGCCAGCAGCATGCCGGCGTTGCTCGCCATCTCGAAATGCGAGTTGAACTTCCCGAGCCGCTCGTCGCGGATCCGTTCCTTGATGAGGCCGTTGCTGGCGGGCATGAACAACGCCGCGGTGCAGGCGAGCATGAAGTTCGCTATATAGGAACCGAGGTTCGCCGGGCCGCCGAGCCACAGCCACACCGGCAGCGCGAACGCGGTCATCGCGCTCACGAGGTCCGCCGCCACGCACAGCATCCGGCGGTCGACCTTGTCGACCAGCTTCCCGAACAGGACCGCGAGCGCGACCTGCGGGATGGACACCGCGATGAACAGCCAGCCGACCGCGAGGGTGGTCTGCTCGGCGTGGAAGACCAGGATCGCGGCGGCGGTGATCTGGAACGCGTTGCCCGCCGTGGTGACGAATCCCGCCGGGACCAGCAGGCGTTCGGCGAGCCGGGAACTCCGGGCTGCGTCGGTGGATGGGGTGCTGTCGAGTGACATGGTGGGTCAGACCTCGCTCGTCGGGGGGAATTCCAGTGAGGGCACGGGGAAGGCCGTGGTGTGCGTGACGTCGAACGCGGCCGCGGTGATCCGGAGGGCGAACCCGCCCGCCGCGGCGGCACGTTCGGCGAGGTCGATCAGGATCGGTGAGGCACAGCCGATCAACGCGCGCAGTTCGAGGAAGAGGTCACCGAGCCGTGCGCGGAGCATCTCCTGGTCGAGGTTGCCCTTCAGGGTGCGTTCCGTCGCCGCCCGCAGGCGTTCGACGTGCTGCACGATCAGATCGGCGGCCCGGCTGAGGCTGAAGTCCTCCAGCTCGTAGTTCAGGGCGAACCGGGAGACCATCGCGGCGGCCCGTTCCGTGGCTTCGGTCGACACCGGGAGCGAGCCGTTCTCGCCGCCGACCTCGGCGGTGAGCTTGGCCAAGGTCTCGGCGAGCTCGTTCCAGGGCGTGACGAGCCGCTCCCCCGCGACCTTTTCCAGCGCGGCACGGGAGAAGTTGGTCCGCGCGAACTCGGGGGCGGTGAGGTTGAGGTGGAACCGCGCGATGTCGCGGGGCACCTCGGCCGCCAGTTCACGGGCCCAGACCACGTGTCCCTTGCTGGTGGAGAACTTCTCGTTCTCCAGCTCGTAGAACTCGTTGACCAGCAAGGTGTCCGGGAGGACGTAGCGCCCTTCGAGGGCGATCAGCTCGGCGATGTGGACGACGCCCCAGGTGAACAGGGGGTCGAATCCCATGAACACGACGACCCGCGCGTCGTTCTCCGCGAGCCAGGCGTCGTCGTCGGCGGCCTTCGGTTTCCCGTTGCGCCGCAACGCGTACTCGGTGCAGTACATCGAGGCGGGCATCCCCTCGACCCACGCGTTGAGCCGTTGCCCCGGCGTCTGGAGGAACGGCGCCGGCAGGCCCCATTTCACCGGGTACGTGATCGCGAAGTCGGGCAACGGCCCGGACAGCAGTTCCCGCATCAGCCCGAGCACGTGCGGCCGCCACGCGGGACCGCGCTCCTCGTAGTAGGCCAGGAGTTGTTCGCGGTACTCCGAGACCGGGAAGACCATGATCTCGGTCTCGCGGTAGGTCACCTCGTCGGCCGGGTCGAGCACCGAGTACGGCTCGATGAGCGCGTCGAAGTCGATCGGATGCCCGCAGCCCTCGCAGAATCCGCCGCGGCTGTCGGCGAGGCACGTCGGGCAGCCACCGCCGACGAAACCCTCGACCAGGAACTCGCCCTTGCTCTCGCTGTAGGGCAGCCGCACCTTGCGCAGACGCAGCTTTCCCTTGTCGTACAAGCGCTTGACGTAGTCGTGGACGAGCGCCTTGTAGCCGTCGTCGGTCGGCGAGAAGCCGTCGACCTCGACCCCCATCGCGGTGAACGTGCGCTGGATGTTCTCGGTCGACTGCTCCACCAGTTCGGGGGGCGTCAGCCCGACCCTGGCCGCGCTGGTGACGAGGTAGGTCTGGCTGTCGTCGGTGCAGGAGGCGAACACGGCCTCGCGGCCGGCCGCGCGCAGGTACCGGCGGTGCACGTCGGCACCGAGGTACGGGCCGGCGATATGCCCGATGTGCAGGTCGCCGTTGGACGTCGGGGGGCCGCCGATGATCACGACCGGTCGCTCGTCGGTCATCCTCACGCCTCCGCCTCGTGCCGGGCGGCGAACTTCACCGTCATGTCGGAGTCCCACCAGATCGCGTACATCTCGAAGTCCTCGGCACCGTCGTTGAGGATGCGGTGCTCGGTGCCGGGCTTGTGGAACTCGATGTCGCCGGGGCGGAAGGCGCGGCGCTCGCCCCCGGACTCGACGACCGCCTCGCCGCTGACGGCGATGAAGATCTCGTACTCGTGGTGGGAATGCGCACCCGTCGCGCCGTGCGCGGGCACCGTCACCCAGGCGCCTTCGAACGGCGCGTTCAGCGCCGCCCACGGCAGCAGCCGCTGGCCGTAGGCACCGTTTTCGAAGACCATCTTTTCCCGCTCGAGCGGACGGATCTCCATGACTTCCTCTTCCTTCGTGGGTCAGCGGGTGGCGACGATGGGGGCGGTTTCCGACGTCGGCTGCGGCGGCACCGAGGGGTTCTCACCGCGGTGGGCGAGGATGTCCTGCAGGATGTCGTTGGCACGCGGGGCGAGGACGCTCAGCAGCGAGTCCGCGATCCCGTGCGTCGCCTCGTTGACGCCCTGGAGGTAGACGGCCGCGGTGGCGGGCTGCTCGATCTCCAGCCGGTAGTCGCGGGTCACCTTGATCTCCGACAGCCCGATCGACTTCGCGATCTCCTGAACCATCCTCGGCATCTCCGGGGAGAAGCCGGTGCCGAGCAGCACGAGATCGGTGCGCAGTTCCTGGACCTCGCCGGTACGCCGGTCCGTCAGTTCCAGCACGATCTCGTCGCCCTCGTCGCGGGCGTCGGTGATGTCGCTCATCGTGATCATCGTCAGCCGCGAACGGCCGGAGAGGCGGTCCAGGTAGATCGAGCGGTAGAGCGCGTCCATCGTGCCCGGGGCGAGCCCGGAGTAGTTCGTGTGGTGCATCTCCTTGAGCATCTGCTCGCGCGCTTCGGGCCGCGCCTCGAAGAACTTGTCCACATGGGACGGGAAGAAAAGCTCGTTGTTGAACTTGCTGCTCTCGTAGTAGTTCAGGCCGATCGAACGCATCACCATGGTCGGCTTGCATTCGGGCAGGTCCTTCTGCACCGCGCTGAACAGTTCCGCCGCGCTCTGCCCGGCGCCGATCACCGCGACGCGGTACGGGAGATCCTTGCGCAGCTTGGCGATCCTCGGCAGGTACTGCGTGCTGTGGATGACGCGGTCCTGGTTCACCGTCCGGAGCCGGTCGGGGATCCGCGCATCGCGGCCCGCGCCGACCACCAGGTACCGGCTGCGGATGGTCTCGCCGTCGGCGACGTGGGTGTCCCAGCCGGTGAGCGTGCCGTCCGTCCACACGGGAGTGATTTCGAGGCACTCGCGGCCGCGCTGCAGGTCCACCAGGGAAAGCGAGTCGGCCGTCCACTTGAGATAGTCAGCGAGCTCCACCCGGTACGGGACGAAACTGCCCATGTTCACGAACTCGTTGAGCCGATCGGTGGCGTGCAGGTAGTTGAGGAACGAGAAGCGGCTGCGCGGATTGCGCAGGGTCACCAGATCCTTGAGGAACGAGACCTGCGAGAGGGCCTCGGGCAGGAGCATCCCCCGCTGCCAGGAGACCTCTTCGTCGCGTTCGAGCAGGACCGATTCGCGGGCCAGTCCGGGCGCGAGCTCTTCCAGCGCCACGGCCAAGGCCAGGTTCGACGGTCCTGCTCCGACTGCGAGCAGCTCGACATCACGGTTCGCCATTTGTTCGCTCCGCCATCTTTGTGAGTGCTGGGAAGGTGTTCTGTGGTTCCGGTGCGCGGTCAGCCACCGGCGGCCACCGAGGGCAGCAGGGGGTGCGCGGTCAACCGGACCTGGGCCATGGCCTTGTCCAGCACCGCCTCGCAGTCGTCGGGATCGACGCCCGCGCAGATCACGTACGCGTGGCGCGAGATGAACTCCGCCGGCGGCAGCCGCAGGCGCGAACCCGGCTCGACGAGCCTGTCCGCGGCGAGGATCCCGTTGTTCCGCAAGGAATCCGGCACGGACACGGACTCGACGACACAGTCCTGTTTCGGGTAGCCGAACCGGACGCCGACCCACCGGGGCTCGGCCTCGTGCGGGATGTGGGGGCGCATGCCGAGCGCGACGTCGACCGCGGCCGCGCCGGGGTCGATCCCGGTCGCGAACTTGGCGAGCAACGGGATCAGGTCGCCGCCTAGCCTGCCGTTGATCTCCACGATCACCGGCCCGCGTTCGGTGAGCTTGAGCTCGGTGTGGGTGATGCCGTACCGGAAGTCGATCGCGCCGTGCGCGCGGGCCAGCGTCGAGCGCAGGGCCGGGTCGGCGAGCAGTTCGTCCGCGGAACTGACCAGATGGCCGAGCTCCTCGAAGTACGGATGCATGCCGACCGTCTTGCGCGCCACGAACATCGGCGTGTACTCGCCGTCGACGACGGCGCCGTCCACACTGATCTCCGGGCCGCTCAGGTACTCCTCGACCAGCGCCCCGCCCTTGTAGGCGGGAGAGCCGTTGAAGCTGGCGTCCTCCGCGGTCCGGAACGCCTTCCGCACCGCCTCGGCGTCTTCCGCGAGACTGACGCCGATGCTGGCCCCGCCGCCGCGCGGTTTGACGACGACCGGATACCCGATCCGCTCCGCCACGCGGACCGCCTGGTCGTCGTCGTGCACGAACCCGAAATCGGGCTGCGCGACACCGGCCGCGGTGAGCGTCCGCCGGCTGAACCACTTGTCACGGCAGCCTTCGATCGCGGAGACCCCGGCGCCCGGGACGCCGAGTTCGTCCGCGACATGCGCCGCCGCCACGATCAGCGCCTCGTCCCAGCACACCACGCCGAGCACCGGCGTGGTGGCGTGGAGCGCGCGGGCCGCGGCCAGCACGGCGTCCTGGTCCTGCGTGTCCAGCACGGTCGCGCCGGTGATGTAGCGCTCCTGCCAGGTCGGTTCGGTCCCGTTGAACAACCACAAGGGATGCCGGTGCCCGGCCGACGCCAACAGGTACTCCCGGTACGGCCGCATCCCGCAGCCGATCACCAGGACAACACCCTCCGCTGAGCTCATTCCCTCTCCCCACCAGCCCGTCACTTCGTCGCGGGCTACTACATCCCGGGGGCGGGTTGACCGGAACCCTTGATTCGGGAAGAACAATCAACGAGATGCGTGGTGAGGGCGCGGGTGCTACGAGGAATGAACCGTCAGGAGGCCGTGATGCTCGAACCCGCGGACCGCGGACGGGAAGAACCTCGGAGTGTTCTCCCCGGACATCGGCCGCCAGTTGCTCGCCTTGGGGTTGATCGACGTGCGGTTCCGGCCGGCTTAGTTCCGGTTGCCGTACGACTGCTCGCACGGGTACCCGTCACGGTCGGCGTCCCAGCTCAGCGGGCGCCCCGCGTTCACCCAGGCGTTGTACGCGTACGTGTAGGAGACTCCGTCGGCGAACAGGCGCTGGCACGACGTGAGCGAAGGCGCCCGGGTGACCGTCACCGGCGGCTCGACCACGACCACCGAGGTGGCGGGCGGCGCGACGACGGCGGTGGTCGTGGCGGGCGGCGGCACGATCTCCCGCACCACGGTGACCGGTGTCCCGGCCGTCGTCGTCCCGCACCCGCCCAGTGCCGCGACGGCACCCGCCGATACCAGCAGTGCCGCGACCATCCTGTTCATCCTCTTGCCTCCCGGTGGAACCGCCGAATCCTCACGCGAGGGAGAACGGCGGTTTCACCGGTGACATAACGGGTTTCGCGCGATCGGAGCCGCAAGTCCCCGGAAGTCGGGCGCTTCGGCACGGACCGGGCAGGGCCGGAAGGCCCTAGGATTGTATGACGTTCACCATCCACGAGATGCCGAACTTGTCGGTGCAGGCACCGAATTCGTCACCCCACATCTGCTTTTCGAAGGGAACCGAAACGGTACCTTCGGCGGAGAGTTTCTCCCAGTATCCGCGCAATTCCTCACCGTCGTCGCCGCTGAGGCTGACCGACAGGTTGGTGCCCGGTTTGTGCTCCATTCCCGGCGGCGTGTCCGACGCCATGATCGTGTAGCCGCTCGGGGAATCGAGCTGGCTGTGCATGATCTGATCCTCCGCCGGCGTTCCCGCCATACCGGACTCACCGAACGTATTCAGCGTCAGTTCGCCGCCGAACACCGACTTGTAGAACTCCATGGCCTGCCGGGCGTCGCCGGCGAAGCTGATGTAGGGATTGAGACGAGAAGCCACTGGAACGCTCCTTCTGGTCGGGTCACGAGCATCCTGGCAGACGCCTCCCGACGCGACAACGGCTGGACTACGGCCGGGTGAATCCTTCGCGCAACGAAAATTCAACGCCGTTCACCGAATTCGTGAGCGATTTCCCGAATGCCGCTTTAATGTCGGCACATGCCCGCGTTCCGGATCCACCCCGCGACGGCCGACCGGTTCGGCGACGTCGCGACCATCCTCAATCCGAACGGGAACGACCGCGCCTGCTGGTGTCTCGCCTACCGCGCGAAACCCGCGGACTACAGCCGGTTGCGCGGCGACGAACGCGCCGAACACGTCCGCGCCCTGTGCGCGGCGGACCCGGCGCCCGGCGTGCTCGCCTACGACGGCGCCACCCCGGTCGGCTGGTGCGGCGTCGGCCCGCGCGCGCACCTGCACCGGATGACGCGTTCCCGCACGATGCCGCCGATCGACGACGTCCCGGCGTGGACGGTCGTCTGTTTCGTCGTCCGCTCCGGTCATCGCCGGAAGGGTGTGGCGCACGCACTGCTGGACGGGGCCGTCTCGTACGCGCGTTCGCACGGCGCCCCGGTCATCGAGGGCTATCCCGTCGATCCCGGCGAAGGGCGGATCAACTCCTCCGCGGCGCACGTGGGGACCATCGGACTGTTCGCGGCCGCGGGGTTCGAGCTCGTCGAAGAGACCAAGGCGCGGTCGGACCGGAAGCCGCGCTGGCTGATGCGGCTGGACCTGCGCTCTTGAGCGGCGCCTCCACGAGCGAAGGGGCCCTTCACCGCATCGGACGCGGCGAAGGGCGCCTTCAGCCCACCGCGGTTCCGACCCTCACAGTCGACCGCTCTCCGATAACTAACGATTGACTTTCGATAGATAACGCGCGAAACTCGATGCATGATCACAGGTCAACGGGCGGTCGCGCCCCTCCGGGTGTTCCTCGTGCTGCTCTTCGGGATCCTGGTCCTCTTCCAGACCATGTCCCTGCCGGGCCAGTTCGCGCACATGGCACGGCAGGATCCGGAAATGGCGTACCTGCGCTGGCCCGCGACGGCGGTCTCCGTCTTCTGGGTGCTGTGCGTCCAGGTCGTGGTCGTCGCCACCTGGCAACTGCTCTCCCTGGTCAAGAAGGACCGCATCTTCACCGAGGCGTCCTTGCGCTGGGTGGACGCCATCGTCTGGGCGATCCTCGCGGGCTGGGTCGTGCTGGCGGGCGTGTTCCTCTACGTCGGCTTCAACGCCGACGACCCCGGCCTGCCGCTGCTGTTGTTCCTGGCGTTGATCGGCGTCGCCGTGCTGGGCTTGCTCATGATCGTGATGCGTACGCTGCTGCGGCAGGCCACCACCCTGCGCTCCGACCTCGAACAGGTGATCTGATGCCGATCGTCGTCCGCATCGACGTCGAACTGGCCAAGCGCAAGCTGAGCGTCGGCGAGTTCGCCGAACTCGTCGGGCTCACCCCGGCGAACGTCGCGGTGCTGAAGAACGGCCGTGCCAAGGCCGTCCGGTTCAGCACGCTCGAAGCGATGTGCCGGGTGCTCGAATGCCAGCCCGGTGACCTGCTCGAGTGGGTCCCAGACGAGTCTTAGGCCGCCGAGAACTTCAGGTGGAAGTTGTCCAGCGTCGCCGGCAACGGCCGCTCCGGTCCGAGGACGGCACCGGAGGTCAGTTCGAAACGGCGATCCTTGATCAGCCACGCCAGCATCGTGCTCGCGCAGAACAGCACCAGATCCCGGCCGGGGCAGATGGCGGGACCGGCACTGAACGGGACCAGCGCGGGATTCGCCGCCGCGCTGCCGTCCAGCCAGATCCCGGGTTCGAACCGGTCGGCGCAGGGCAGCGATTCGGGATCGCGGTGGAAGAACGGGGTGAAGATCAGCACCGTGGTCCCGGCGGGTCCCCACGCCGTCTCGGCCGTGCTCTCGCGCAGCAGTGCGGGGGTGGTCGGCCACAGCCGGACCGATTCGAGGACGCAGGCGCGCAGGTACGGGAACTGACCGGGCACGGTCAGGCCGGCGTCCGCGACCTCGTCGTCGGCGCGTTCCCGGGCAGCCGGGTGGGTGGCCAGCAGCGCGAGCGCGCGGAAGGTGACGATCCCGGCGGCGTCGAACGCGAAGAGCCAGTGGGCGACCTGGTCGGCGACGACCTCCATCGTCCGTTCGCCCGCCGGGCCCGCCGCCGCGATGGCTTCGGCGAGGCTGCCCGGCTCCGCCCGTTCGAGATGGCCGACGAGCCGGGTGCGGAACTGGTCGTGGAGCCGGTCGCGCCGAGGGTGCGCGTACGCCCAGTTCCCGTCTTTCCGGCGCGCGCGTAATCGGTTTGTCCCACGGCCGGGCGGGGCATCCGGCCTCCGTGGCGACCAAGGCACCCAGGGCGGATCCGCCCGAGACCGCCGACCTGGGTCATGGTGGTCGGCGAACAACCGGGTGACCAGGAGGATCGGCAGGGCGCCCCGTTCGTGGGACCCGCGGGGCGGGTTTCGACCGCCGGAAGGTCTACGTCACCAACGCGGTCAAGCACTTCAAGTTCGACCGCGACGAACGCGGCAAGCGGCGGATCCACAAGACTCCGTCGAAGACCGAGATCGTCGCCTGCCGTCCGTGGCTGCACGCCGAACTGGCGGCGATCCACCCGGAGCTGCTGATCTCCCTCGGCGCGACGGCGGCGAAGGCGCTGCTGGGCGACGACTTCCGCATCACGCGCAGCCGCGGCGAGCGGATCGACCTCCCCGAGTTCGCCACCACCGCGGTCGCCACGGTGCATCCGTCCGCGGTCCTGCGCGACCGCTGAATCAAGCCACTTCGGAGCTGCTGCCGCTGTCGTGCAGGCCGAGCATGTCCAGCAGGGTCGCACAGTCTTCGGGGCTCTTGGCCCGCGAAGCCACGGCGAGGGCCGCCCTCCGACGGATGGCCTCCTGCTCCGGTGTGTCCTGGCCTTCCGGCAGCAGGTCCGGCACCGGATGAAGTCCTAGTTCGTTGTGCATCGGTTCCCCCTTGGCTGAAGGATGACGTGACTGCTTGGTACCCGCGTTCGCGGGTTTGAACACAGGTGTCCCCGTTCGGGTGCGCAGAGACACAGAGCGACTGCTCCGTCCGTGTGAATCAGCTCCGCAGCGCCGGGAGCAGGGTGTCTTCGGCGAAGCGCAGGAAGCCTTCTTGCTGGTCGCCGCCGATCTGGATCAACGCCAGATCGGTGAACCCCGCCGCCTCGAATTCACCCGCCCGCTTCACGATCCCGTCCACGTCGGGCCCGCACGGGATCGCCGCGGCGACGTCGTCCGGCGTGACGAACTGGGTGGCCCCGGCGAATCCTGCGGGCCCCGGCAGTTCGGCGTTGACCTTCCACCCACCGCCGAACCAGCGGAACTGCTCGTGCGCCCGCTGGATCGCGGCGTCGCGATCCTCGCCCCAGGACACCGGCAGCTGCGCGATCTTCCTGGTGGGCGGGCCGACTTTGGTGGCGTCCCACTCCCGGCTCAGGGATTCGTCCGGCTCCACCGCGATCATCGCGTCCGCGATCGGCGCGAACCGGGTCACCGACTGCGACCCGGACACCGCGACCGCGAGCGGGACGCGCTGCTCGGGCAGGTCCCAGAGTTTCGCCGAGTTCACCCGGAAGTGGTCACCCTTGTAGTTGAAGTAGCCGCCGTCGAAGAGCCCGCCGATGATCTGGACCGCTTCGCCCAGCATCTCGTGGCGGACGTTCGCCGGTGGCCAGCCGCGGCCGACGACGTGCTCGTTGAGGTTCTCCCCCGCGCCGAGCCCGAGGGTGAACCGGCCGTCCGACAACGCCTGGACGGTCGCCGCCTTCTGCGCCACCACCGCCGGGTGATAGCGCATGGTCGGGCAGGTCACGAAGGTCATCAGTTCGACCCGTTCGGTGCTCTGGGTGACCGCTCCCAGCACGCTCCACGCGTACGGCGAATGCCCCTGCTCGTCGAGCCACGGCGAATAGTGGTCGCTCATCACCTCGAAGTCGAACCCCGCCTTCTCGCCTCCGGCGGCGTGTCCCACCAGGTCCTTCGGTCCGGCCTGTTCGGTCATGAGTGTGTAGCCGATGCGCATCGAAGCCTCCTTCGCGTCGACCACCGCGTACCCGCCCGTTCCCGGTATCAACCGGACGTTTATCCAGCGAATCGAACGGGGTACCTGATCCGCAGAAGGAGAGGAGCCGCGATGCCCCAGCAGGCTTGGAGCGACAAACGAGAACGTCAGTACGAGCACATCAAGGATTCGGTGAAGGACCGGGGCGCGAGCACCGGCCGGGCCGAGGAGATCGCCGCGCGGACGGTCAACAAGAACCGCGCGCAGGCGGGCGAGTCACGCGAGGCCGGCCGGACGTCCCTGGAGGACATGTCACCGCAGCGGCGAGGTGGCAAGCGGTCCGGCAACCGGCTGGGCCCGAACGGGCCGACGAAGGACCAGCTCTACAACGAAGCGAAGCAGCGCAACGTCAAGGGCAGGTCGAAGATGTCCAAAAAGGAGCTCCAACGAGCTCTGGGCCGTTGAGCACGCGTCACGCGGCGGATCCCCGTCGCGGTCATCCCACGGCCAAGGACGGATGGATTTCATAATGGACGCATATGGGCGGGGCGGACTGACCCCGCAGACCAGGCCACAGTCGAACGGTCAGTCCGACCGGGTCGAACTCCGACTGCCCGCCGAGGCGGAGCAGATCCCTCTCGTCCGCACGCTCACCCACGGTGTGGTGGCCCGTGCGGACTTCGGCTTGGACGCCATTTCAGACGCGAAGATGGCCGTCGACGAAGCCTGTTCCCAACTTGTCCAGCCCGCGGAACTGGGAGCCGTTCTTTGTTGCGTCTTTCACGAGATACCGGAAGGAATCGCCGTCTCCATCTCGACGCGGACGAGCAAGCCCTACCTGCCGAGCGAGACGACCTTCGGCTGGCACGTCTTGACGACCTTGACCGGGTCGGTGACCGCGCGCTGCGAACCGATCCCCGGCGAACTGGGGGGCACGACGACGATCGAGCTCGTCCTGGCCCCGGGAACGAGCGACGGGTGAGTGGCGAGCGCAAGACACTCACCCGGCAGGCGGACGACTACGCCCACTGCGAACCCCTCTTCGAGGAGTTGTCGTCGCTGCCGGAGGACTCTCCGCGCCGCCAAGATCTGCGTGCCCGGCTCGTCACCGAGCTCCTGCCGCTCGCCGAGCACATCGCCACCCGGTTCTCCGGCCGGGGCGAACCCCGCGAGGATCTGGTGCAGGTGGCGCGGATCGGTCTGATCAACGCGGTCGACCGGTTCGATCCCGGCCGTGGGCACGACTTCCTCTCGTTCGCCGTGCCCACGGTGATGGGTGAGGTCCGGCGTCACTTCCGGGACACCGGCTGGTCGGTCCGGGTACCGCGGCGGCTCAAGGAACTCCACGTCTCGCTCAGCCAGGGCACGGCGGCGCTGTCGCAGCGGCTCGGCCGCGCGCCGACGCCGACCGAACTCGCCGAATACCTCGGGCTCGAGGTCAACGACGTCCGCGAAGGACTGCTGGCCGGCCAGGCGTACCAGACGTTGTCGGTCGACAAACCGGTCCACGACAACGCCACCGAGGCCCTCTCGCTCGCCGACACGATCGGCGAGGAGGACCACGAGATGGCGTTGGTGGAGACCCACGAGGCGCTGCAACCGCTGCTGCGGGAACTCCCGAAGCGCGAACGCGCGATCCTCGTCATGCGGTTCTTCGGTGGCTACACCCAGACGCAGATCGCGGAACGCATCGGCATCTCGCAGATGCACGTTTCGCGGCTCCTGTCGCAGACGCTGGAACAGCTGCGCGGCAAGCTCTCGGAGTAGCGCGGAACGACGATCGCTCGTGATTGGGGGCGGAAACAGCGAGTTCCGCCCCCAATCACGTGTGTTCCGGCTCCAAGCACACGTGAAGGCCCCTTCACCGCGTCCAGCGCCAGGCCCCGGCAAAGTCGCATAAGCGCTGGTCAAGCGGTGACCAAGGGAAGCTCGTCACGCTGATCCCCACACATCGCTCGACCGTCCACAGGGGACACCGCCAAGGCGGTCCTGCCCCGATTTGGGCGTTTTCCGGGGTGGTCGTGAGTGTTTTTGGTCGTTCTAACGACAATCGCCACTCACGACCCCACTCAGAAACCGTACAAATACGAATCAAACGGACATTTATCCGCCCGGTGGCGTCCTTTGTGGACGGAAACAGGTGAACCTCCTGTCATCCACCGACTTTGCCGACCCCCTTCACTGCGTCCAGCGCAGTGAAGGGGGCCTTCACGGGAAAAGACCTACGCGGGTTTCAGCGGATCGTGCCCCACTGACATCAGCTTGTGCCGCCAGTGCGCCTGGCCCGCGACCGGTTCCAGGTCGTCGCGCCGTTCGTCCGTCACCCGGCGGACGACCGAGCGCATCACCCGCTCGTCCTCGGCGGTGAGGTCGGTCCGGCGCTTGCCGAGGATGCCCAGCACATGCCGCCCGGTCGGCGTCCCCGCCTGGTCCGGCAGTACTTCGTCTTCGTCGTCGGCCGACCGCGTACGCAGCCAGTCGACCAGTTCCCGCGAGGTCATGTTGACCACGCGATGGAATTCTTCCCACAGTTCGTCATCGATCTCGTGCACGGCGAAACCTCCTGCCAGCACTCGACTTCTACGGCGTCGTGTACGGCGCCTGGTGTTCGATCGACGGGCTCGCCGCCGGGTAACGGCCGTCCTGCCCGGGCACCGGCGTCACGGTCGTGCCCTGCTGTTCGGGCTCGACGCGCTGCCGGGGACGGTTGATGACCGCTTCGGCCTCCTGCTCACCACGGATCCGCGAGAGCACGCTGAGCGTGATCGCGTGGGCGATGGCCAGTACCAGCAGCAGGACACCGAGCCTGCCCACCACACCGGGCAGGTCGCTGCCCCCGATGTCGATGGTCGACAGCAGCGCCAAGACACCCAACGTCGCGAGGTGGAACAACACCGTCACGAGCCAGGTCATGGACGCGCCCGCGGCCGGATCCCCGTGGGAACCCCGCAGGTAGCGCTTACCGCTCTGGTAGATGATCAGACCGTCGAGCATGACCAGCGCCACCCCGATGACGAGGAAGGCCACGTATGCGTTGGTAGTCATGCCGGAACGCTCCCTTCGTAATGGACCTCACCCCATGAGATACCCGGGACCTCCCCCTGGAAAACGCCGTTTTCCAGGGGGAGGTCCCGGGTGATGGTCAGCTGCCGGGGCGGTCCACGTCACCGCGCCACGCGCCCGACTCGCGGCCGCGGCTTTCGATGAAGTCCTTGAACCGCTTCATGTCGCCCTTGATGCGGCGGTCGAGTACGCCGAGTTTGTCGGCGACGTTCTCGGCGAAGCCTTCCGGGTCGATCTCCATCTGCGCCGTGACACGGGTCTTGTTGTCGTCGAGGCGATGGAAGGTGATGACGCCCGCGTGGTCGGGACCGGAGTCCGAGGTCCACGCGACACGTTCGTCGGGATGTTGTTCGGTGATCGTCGCGTCGAATTCCCGGCTCACCCCACCGAATTTGGTCACCCAGTGGGTGTGGGTCGCGTCGATCTGACGGATCTCTTCGACACCTTCCATGAACTGCGGGAAGCTCTCGAACTGAGTCCACTGGTTGTACGCGGTCTTCACCGGGACTTCGACGTCCACCATTTCGGTGATCGTGCTCATGCATCCTCCTGTCGGTTGGGTGCTTTTCGAGCCGGCACTCCCCGGCTACCCGGCGCTCAGTGGAGCGAAACACGCTGTGATTGACCCGCCGGGCGGCCGGGTACCCGGCGGGCAGAACGCTCCGAGGAGGTGCCCCATGATCGAAGAGACCCACCGGAAGCCGCCCGAGGAAAGGTCGGTCGGCGAGCTGGTTTCCGATCTCGGTGACGAGGTCAAACACCTGGTCCGCGACGAGATGCGGCTCGCCGTGTTCGAGTTGCAGGGCAAGGGCAAGAAAATGGGGGTCGGCGCCGGATTGTTCGGCGCGGCGGGCATTTTCGCGCTCTTCGGCCTGGCGACGCTGATCACCGCCGTGGTGCTGGCCCTCGCCCTGGTCATGCCCGCGTGGCTGGCGGCCGTGGTGACGGGCGCGGCGCTTCTGCTGATCGGCGGTCTTTCCGCGCTCGTCGGCAAGAAGGAGGTCACGAGCGCGACCCCGCCGGTGCCGGAAGAAGCCATCGAGGGTGTCCGCGCCGATGTCGACACCGTCAAGCAAGGAGTCCGCTCATGAGCGATTTCCCCAAGAACGCCGAAGAAGCCCGCGCCGATCGTGACGTGACGCGCGAAGAACTCACCGAGACCCTCGACGCGCTGGGCAAGAAGATGGACGTCAAAACGAGGGTGAACGACACCCTCGACGCGAAGGTCGATCAAGCCAGCGCGAAGATCTCCGACAAGGTTTCCGAGCCCGCGGCCGACAAGTTCCGCCAGGGCACCGAAATCGTCCGTGCCAATCCCCTGCCGATCTTCGCCGGCGTGCTCGCGTTGCTCGTCACGATCCGGCTGATCCTGCGAAAGAGGTCTTCGTCGTGAACAAGGTTCTCTACAAACCGCTGAACATGGTCGTGAGCGCCGCGGGCGGTGTCCTCGCCGGGATCGCGTTCAAACAGATCTGGAAACGCGTGAGCGGTGAGGAAGACGCGCCGAACGCCACGGACCGGGACTTCACTTGGACCCAGGTGATCGTCGCGGCCGCCGCGCAGGGCGCGATCTTCGGTGCGGTGAAGGCCGCCACCGAACGGGCGGGCGCGGTCGGCTACCGCAAGGCGACCGGCGACTGGCCCACGGAGGACTGACGATGCGCGTCGTGATCATCGGAGGCGGTTTCGCCGGGTACAACGCGGCGAAGACCCTGCTCAAATCGGTCGGCGACGACACCGAGATCGTGGTGCTGAACCCGACCGACTACTTCCTCTATCTCCCCTTGCTCCCCGAAGTCGCCGCCGGGATCTTGGAACCGCGGCGGATCTCGGTGTCCATCCCGGGCACGCTGCGCGGGGTGCGCCTCGTGCTCGGCACGGCGACCTCCGTCGACTTCGAGGGCCGCACCGTGGCCTACACCGACCCGGAAGACCGCGAACACCACCTCGGCTACGACCGCCTGGTGCTCGCCGCGGGGAGTGTCAACAAACTGCTGCCGATCCCCGGCGTGCCGGAATACGCCCACGGTTTCCGTGGCCTGCCCGAAGCCCTGTACCTGCGGGACCACGTCACCCGGCAGATAGAGCTCGCCGCTTCCGCGAAGGATCCGGCCGAGCGCGACGCGCGCTGCACGTTCGTCGTGGTCGGCGCCGGGTACACCGGGACCGAGGTCGCCGCGCAGGGGCCGGCGTTCACCGCCGCGCTCGCCGCCCGGCACCCCGAACTGAAGGATCAGAAGATCCGGTGGCTGCTGCTGGATCTGGCCGTCCGGGTCCTGCCGGAACTCGACCGGCGGCTCGGCACCACCGCGGACGAGGTGTTGCGCGCACGCGGTGTCGAGGTGCTGATGAAGACGTCGATCGAGGACGCCGGGCAAGACGGGGTCACCCTGACCTCCGGTGAATCCGTGCCGACCCACACCCTGGTGTGGTGCGTCGGCGTCCGGCCGGATCCGCTCATCGCGGATCTGGGGCTGAAGACCGCCAAGGGCAGGCTGGTCGTGACGGCGCAGCTGAACGTCCCCGGGCGGCGCGACGTCTACGCGTGCGGGGACGCGGCGGCCGTACCCGACCTGACCAGGCCCGGCGAGTACACGCCGATGACGGCCCAGCACGCCGAACGGCAGGGCAAGCTCGCCGGCAAGAACGTGGCGGCGTCACTCGGACACGGGTCGCACGGTACCTACCGGCACCACGACCTCGGCTTCGTCGTCGACCTCGGCGCCCACCAGGCGGCCGCGAATCCCTTGCACATCCCGCTTTCCGGGCTCGCCGCGAAGGCGGTCACCCGCGGCTACCACCTGCTGGCCATGCCGGGCAACCGGCTGCGGACCGCCACCGACTGGGCCTTGGACGCGGTGACGAAACGGCAGACCGTCCAATTAGGACTGGTCCGATCGGGTTCGGTGCCGCTGGACACGGATTCCCCCGAACTCCCCCGCACGAACTGCTAGAGGAGACGCCCATGACCGCCGAATCCGATCCCGTCCGCGCCGAAGGACCCTCCGTGGTCACCGAGGGCGGTGACGAAGCGGCCAAACTGCTGGTCCTCGACCCCGCGGGCGAGGGGAAGCACGGTGAACTCCCGGCCACGTGGCGGCCGCTCGCGGCCCGGCGTCAGGTCATCTGGTGCAGGCTGCCCGTCGACGGCGCGCTCAGCCAGGCCGAAGACGTCCTCGGCGACGCGGAACCCGGCGGCCCGCCGATCGACGTGGTGGCCGCCGGCGACTCGGCCGCGGACGCGCTGCGGCTGGCCGAACGCCATCCCGGCGCCGCGTCCCATGTCCTGCTGGTCGACCCGGTACCGGACGAATCCTCCGAACTGGCCGAACGGGTGCGCTCCGGCGGGACCGCGGTGGACGTGCTGCCCCACAGCACCGGCGAGCCGTACAACCGGATCCCGCCGCCGCTGCCGCTCGGGCATCCCGACGTCGTCGCGGGGGTCACCAAGATCCTCGAGGACGTTTAGCCGCCGGGACGGGGCGGTATCCGGCGCCCATGAGCGAAACCGTTGCGGACCATGTTCTGACCAGGCTGCGCGAATGGGACGTGGAGCAGGTCTTCGCCTATCCCGGCGACGGTATCAACGGGCTGGTGACCGCGTTCGGCACGGCGGAGAACAAGCCACGTTTCGTGCAGACGCGCCACGAGGAGATGGCGGCGTTCGCCGCCGTCGGATACGCGAAGCTGAGCGGGCGGCCCGGTGTCTGCATGGCGACGTCCGGCCCCGGGGCGATCCACCTGCTCAACGGCCTCTAAGACGCCAAACTCGACCACGTGCCGGTGGTGGCGATCGTCGGGCAGACCGCGCGCAGCGCGATGGGCGGCAGCTACCAGCAGGAGGTGGACCTGCAGGCGCTGTTCAAGGACGTCGCGAGCGAATACCTCGTCGAGGTGAACGTCCCCGAGCAACTGCCGAACGCCCTCGACCGCGCCCTCCGCACGGCCATCGCCCAGCGCGCGCCCACGGCGCTGATCATCCCGGCGGATCTGCAGGAGGAGACCTATCAACCGCCGCAGCACGAGTTCAAGCACGTGCCGTCCTCCCCGCCCGATCACCCGCGGGCCAGTGTCATCCCGCCGTCGGACGAGGTCGCCCGCGCGGCCGAGGTGCTGAACGCGGGCGATAAGGTCGCGATCCTGCTCGGGCAGGGCGCGCGCAACGCCGTCACCGAGGTACGCGAGGTGGCCGGGCTCACCGGCGCCGGAGTGGCGAAAGCGTTGCTGGGCAAGGATGTCCTGCCCGACGACCTGCCCTACGTCACCGGCTCCATCGGGCTGCTCGGCACACGGCCGACGTACGAGATGATGCGGGACTGCGACACGCTCCTGATCGTCGGCTCGAACCTGCCGTACGCGCAGTTCCTGCCGGAATTCGGCCAGGCGCGGGCCGTCCAGATCGACATCGATCCCCGGTTCCTCGGGCTGCGCTACCCGACCGAGGTCAACCTGCTTGGCGACGCGAAAGGCACCTTGCAGCGGCTGATCCCGTTGCTGCAAGGGAAAACCGAGCGCGGCTGGCGCGAGCGGATCGAGAAGAACGTCGGCGAATGGCAGGAGACGCTGACCCGGCAGGCGATGCTGGAGGCGGAACCGGTCAACCCGATGCGGATCGTGCACGAACTTTCCGAGCGGATCCCCGAGGACGCCATCGTCACCGCCGACTCCGGTTCGGCCACCAACTGGTACGCCAGGAACCTCCGGATGCGCGGCCGCATGCGGGGCACGCTGTCCGGCACACTCGCGACGATGGGTTCCGGTGTCCCCTACGCGATCGGCGCGAAGTTCGCCCATCCCGACCGGCCGGTGATCGCGCTGGTCGGCGACGGCGCGATGCAGATGAACGGGATGGCGGAACTGCTGACCATCGCCCGGTACCGCGAACTGTGGACGGATCCGCGGTGCGTCATCTGCGTGTTCCACAACGGTGATCTGAACCAGGTCACCTGGGAACTGCGCGCCATGGGCGGCGCGCCGAAGTTCGAGCCGTCGCAGACCTTGCCGGAAGTGTCCTATTCGGACTTCGCGCTGGAGATCGGCCTGGGCGGGATCGCCGTCGACGATCCCGCCCGGCTCGGCGAGGCGTGGGACGTCGCGCTGTCGACCGACGTGCCGACCGTGCTCGACGTCCGCTGCGATCCCGAGGTGCCGCCGATTCCGCCGCACGCCACCTTCGAGCAGGTGAAGTCGATGACCGAAGCCGTCCTCAAGGGCGAACCCGATGCCTGGCACCTGCTGACGCAGGGCATCAAGACGAAGATGCAGGAACTGCTGCCCTCGCGCCGCTGAGGTTCACGCGCTGGCGCCGCCGTCGAGGACGATGTCGTGCCCCACGACGTACGCGGACTCGTCGGAAGCCAGCCAGAGGACCGCCGCGGCGATCTCCTCGACCGCGCCGATCCGGCCGAGCGGGATGACCGCGCCGAGCCGGGCGGCGCGGTCGGCCTCGGACTCGCCGGGCCGGAAAGACATACCGGTGTCGGTGGCGCCGGGGCTGACCGCGTTGATCCGGATGCCCTCGGCGATATGGTCGCGGGCGGCGGTCCGGGTCAGCACGTCCACGGCGGCCTTCGACGCGGCGTACGCGGCCATGCCCGGTAGACGGTGGTGCGAGCCGACGTTGGACGACATGTTGACGATGGCTCCCCCGCCGCCCTTACGCATCTGGGCGATCTCGTGCTTCATGGACAGCCAGGTGCCTGTGAGATTCGTCCGCACGACGGCGTCGAAGCCGTCTTCGTCGAGATCCGCCGTCGGCGCGGGGCTGCCGAGGACGCCGGCGTTGTTGAACGCGATGTCGAGTTTGCCGTGCCTCCGCACGGTCTCGGCCACGAGACGCTCGACCTCGGAGCCGACACTCACGTCCGCGGTCACCGCGTCGGCCGTTCCGCCGTCCGCCTCGATCTCCTTCACGGTCTGACGCAGCTTCTCGCCGTCTCGCCCGGAAACGACGACCTGAGCGCCTTCGCGCGCGAAGGCCGCCGCCGTGGCGCGCCCGATCCCGGATCCTCCGCCGGTGACCAGGACGACCTTGCCGTTGAATCGCTTCCCCACAGTGGTTACCACTTTCTGGTCCGATCGTTCCATTATCAGTGTTTGCGAGCGGCTTCGAGAACCGCGATGGCCTGCCTCGCCGTCGCCTTGGCCCGCGCCGCGGGATCCGGCCCCTTGCTCAGCACCCGCATGCCCTGCAGGACGGTGAGCAGGAAGCCGGCCAGTTCTTCCGGGTCGGCGGAGGCGTGGAGTTCGCCCTGCGACTTCGCGCGGCTCAACGCCATCCGCACCGCCAGTTCGAGCGCGTCCCAGCTGCGCTCGATCACCCGCACGACCTCGGGATCCTTGGGCATCATCTCCATGGCGGCATTGACCACGAAACAGCCTTTGCGACCCGATTCGCCCAGGATTTCGGCGAGATAGCGGTCGATGAGCCGTCGCACTCCCGCCAGCGCCGGCCCCGGCCCGGCGAAGTCCTCGACGAACCGCTCGTTGCCCCGGGCGATGTAGCGATTCAAGGCCGTCAGGTACAGCTCGTGTTTGGTGCCGAAGGTCGCGTACAGACTCGCCTTGCCGATGCCGAGCTCGGCGACCAGGTCAGTGACGGAGGTGGCTTCATAGCCTTGCCGCCAGAACAGCTCCAGTGCGGCTTCGCAGGCCGCGTCGACGTCGAATTCCTTCACCCGGGACATGACAGGAGCTTAACCACATCTGGACCGATCGGTCAAATAAGCGAGTTCGCCACGAGTCGTCCGCCTGATCACGTGTGTCGTTCCTGTGGTCACGCGAAACCGCCCGGAGACGCAGCGAAAGCCCCTTCAGCGCGCTGACAAGCTCGACACCTTTGCCTGAACCGTCCTCACCACTCACGAGGCCTGGGCTGTCCTTCGCGCGTCTTTCAAGGGCCCCCGGACGGGACGCGTTGCGAAAGCCACTTTCGCAACGTTGAAGGTTGCGAAAGTGGCTTTCGCAACCTTCGCGCCGACCTCGAAGCCGAGCCCGCGGGAAGCCGCTCAACTACCGGCGTCGTAAGCCGACCGCGCCTCTTCCACCTTCGGCAGGTTCTCCGTCGACCAGTCGGCAAGAGTCGCGAACAGCGGCGCCAGGCTCCGCCCGAGGTCGCTGATCTCGTACTCGACCCGGGGCGGCACCTCGGCGTGATAGGTCCGGGTGATCAGACCGTCGCGTTCCAGTTGCCGCAGCCGTTGCGTCAGCACCTTCGGCGTGATCGTGCCGATGCGCCGCTCGAGTTCGACGAACCGCTGCCTGCCGAATTCGTTGAGCGCCCACAGGATCGGCGTGGTCCAGCGGCTGAAGACGAGGTCGACCACCGGGGCGATCGGGCAGGCCTGGTCGGGTGTGGTCGAGGCGTCGGCGCGCATGAGGCCAAGGTACGCGGGTTGCCGAGTTGTCATGATCCGGACACCCCGTGACCCCACCTGTGCGCGTAACGTTCTGTTATGGACTTGACCACCGAAAGGCTCGTCGTCCGTGATTGGTCCGAGGACGACGCCGAAGCCGCGCTGGCGATCTACGGCACCACCGACGTGACCCGTTGGCTCACCCCGGCGATGGACCGGGTGACCGACGCGGCGGCCA
Source organism: Amycolatopsis sp. w19 (assembly GCF_051373225.1). Lineage (NCBI taxonomy): Bacteria > Bacillati > Actinomycetota > Actinomycetes > Pseudonocardiales > Pseudonocardiaceae > Amycolatopsis > Amycolatopsis sp. w19. The sequence goes on from NZ_JBPQFM010000002.1 coordinate 335,685, forward strand.
TGCGTTCGGTTCTGCAGGCCTGGCAGCAGGCGCAGCCGAATCTCGTGCCGCCGCGCGGAAGATGGGCGGTGCAGCGCAAGGAAGACGGCGTGGTCGTCGGCGGGCTGGGCATCCATCTGCTGCCACCGTTCGAAGAGGACCTTGAGATCAGCTGGCAGCTGCACCCGGACGCCTGGGGCGAGGGCTACGCCTCCGAGGCCGCCCGCGCGCTGATCGGCTGGGCGTTCACCCAGGACACGGACGAACTCTTCGCCGTCGCCCGCCCGAACAACACGCGTGCCATCGCGACCGCGAAACGGCTCGGCATGGTCTGGGTCGGGGAAACCGACAAGTACTACGGGCTTCGCCTGCAGGTGTACCGGATCCGGCACACCGACACGATCTAGACACTGTCCACACGGGACACTTCGCCCGAGACCGCGTGCCCCGCACCGCGCCCGTCCGCCGTGGCGACGATGCGGCCCCGTTCGACCCGGATCGCGGCCTCGGTCTCGTCGCTGACCGCCAGCACCCCCGCCGCGGCCGCCAGTGTTCCCGTCGCGTCGCACACCACGCGCACCCCCGGCCACGACGATTCCGGGAAGGCCTGCCGCAGGCCGCCGCACACTTCCGCGATGCTCAGCCGGGTCAGCGGCACCAGCTCGTCGGGGTCACTCGTCACGGCGACGACGGTGACCTCGCCGCCAGAGGCCCGGACGGCCTCTTCCGCCGCGGCCAGCCGGTGAGTACCCAGGACGACGACCACGCCGTCGCCGGGGACGAAGGATTCGGCGCGGACGAGGTCGACGGCACCGGGCGGTGACCACGGCCGGTCGGCGGCCTGCGCCGTGGGCGCGATCACCGGCGGCGCCCACCAGTCGTTGAAGGCCAGCCCCGCCAGCCGTTCGCACGCGCTCACGACATCGAAGGGCTCGACGAGCCCCGGCGCGGTGGCCGCCAGCTGGCCGGCGCCGTGCAGCGTGGTCAGCACGGTCTCCGCGAGCCGGACCCGGCGCGGGATCGGCGATCCCGCTGTCCGCTCCGGCGGGTCGAGGCGCTCCAGCGCGAGCCCGAGCAGGAGCCCGTTGAGCTTCACCAGCTGGGCGAACGGGCGCCGGACGTGCTCGTCCGCGAGGACCTCGGGCATCAGGTCGCGGGCCAGACCCGCCTGATCGTCGTCCAGGGGAAGCGCCGCCACCCGAGCCCTGGCCAGCGCGCCCAGCGCACCTTCGAGCGTCTCGCCGGGCACGGAGTGCGGCGCGCCAGCGGATCGTTCGGCCAGCTCGGCGAGGACGGCGAAGTACAGCGCTCGTTTCCCCGGGAAGTTCGAGTACACCGCCCCGCGGGTGAGTTCCGCCCGTTCGGCGATGACGTCGATCTTGGCGTCGCGGAAGCCTTGCTCCGCGAACTCGTCGCGCGCGGCGGCCAGCACCTTCGCGCGATTGCGCTCCTGCGTCTCCGCCCTGCTAAGCCGGACCATCGGCCTCCCGTCAGCCAGCACGATTGCTCTCGAACCCGGATCAAGATACCTTGACCATTCAGATGATGAGAACATCTGATTTGAACATCCAGACTGGGAGAGCCGCCTTGTCCGAAGTTCCCGAGATCCTGCTGACCGACCCCGAGGTCCTGCGCGACCCGTTCACCGCCTACGGCCCCGTCCGCGAGCGCTCCCCGATCGCCAAACTCTCCGCGCCGGGGTTCTCGATGTGGGCGGTCCTGCGCCACGAAGAAGCACGGAAGATGCTGAGCGACCCGCGTTTCGCCCTGAGCCCGAACAGCTATCAGCGCATGGACATCCCCGACCACTGCCGCCCGTACATGCGGACGATGCAGGAGGTCGAGGGCCCGGAACACCTGCGGCTCCGACGGCTGGTCGCCCCCGCGTTCACCCCACGCAAGGCCGCGGCGCTCCGCGAGGGGATGGGACGGCTCGTGGACACCCTCCTCGACGAACTCGCCGGAGAAGACCGGATCGACCTGGTCACCGCGTTCGCACGCCCGCTGCCGGTGGACGTGATCTGCGCACTGGTCGGCATCCCCGAAGCCGACCGTCCGCGTTGGCGCGAATACGGCGCCCTGGTGTCGGCCGGCGACGGGGCAGGGCTCGCGAAAGCGGTCCCCGGGATCGTCGAGGGCGCACTCGCCGCCATCGCGAAGCGGAAGCTCGAACCGGCCGAGGACGTCCTCTCGCAACTGCTGAGGATCCAGGCCGAAGACGGCGACAGGCTGAGCGAAACCGAACTGGTCGCACTGGTCTGGCAACTCGTACTGGGCGGCCAGGTGCCCGGCAATCTCATCGCCAACGCGGTCGAAACCCTGCTTTCCCACCCCGAACAGCTGGCCGAACTCCGTGACGATCCGGCGCTCATGCCCGGCGCGGTCGAGGAGGTGATGCGCTGGCAGAGCCCGCAGTTGCTGACCCTCCCCCGGTTCGCCACCACGGACGTCCGGATCGGCGACGTCCTCATCCCCGAAGGAGAACCTGTTACCGTCGCGATCGCCGCGGCGAACCGGGACCCGAGGGCGTTCCCCGACCCGGACGTCTTCGACATCCGGCGCGCGGCGGGACCGGCATGGCATCTCGCCTTCGCCCACGGGCCGCACTTCTGCCTCGGCGCTTCACTGGCCAGGGTTCAGGTCGAGGTCGCACTCACCGCTCTGCTGCGCCGGTTCCCCGATCTCGCGCTCGCCGACGGGCTCCTGCGGATCCCGGACCCGGGCACCTGGCGGCTGAACGCGCTGCCGGTCACGCTGCATGCCACGGTTGCAAATTGAAACACGTTCTAATAGCGTGACCGCCTGTGAGATACGGGATCGTGCTGTTCACCAGTGACCGGGGCATCAGTCCGGCGGCGGCCGCGCGGGCGGCCGAAGCGGCGGGCTTCGACGCCTTCCACGTGCCCGAACACACGCATATCCCGGTCAAACGGGAGGCTCCGCATCCGCGCACCGGCGACTCGTCACTCCCCGACGACCGCTACCTGCGCACGCTGGACCCGTGGGTCGCCCTGGCCACGGCGGCCTCGGTGACCACGCGGATCCGGCTCGCGACGGCGGTGGCCCTCCCGGTCGAGAGCGATCCGATCACGCTGGCGAAGACCATCGCCAGCCTCGACCACCTCTCGGCCGGGCGGGTCACGCTCGGCGTCGGCTTCGGCTGGAACGTCGACGAACTGGCCGATCACGGCGTCCCCGGCGGCAAACGCCGGACGGTGCTGCGCGAGTACCTGGAAGCGATGCGCGCGCTCTGGACGCAGGACGAAGCCTCGTACGCGGGCGAGTTCGTCTCGTTCGGAGCCAGCTGGGCGTGGCCGAAACCGGCCCAAGCGCATATCCCGGTGATCGTCGGCGCGGGCGCGACGGAGAAGACGTTCCGCTGGATCGCGAAGTCCGCCGACGGATGGCTCACCACGCCCGGCGACACGGACATCGAGGACAAAGCGCGGCGGCTGCGCGAGATCTGGCACGAAGAGGGCCGCGCCGGAGAGCCGGAGATCTCCGCGCTCGGTGTCCGCCCGGATCCGGAAAAGCTGGCCGAACTGGAAGCGGCCGGGGTCACCGAGACGATCTTCGGTCTCCCTGACCGCGCACCCGAGGAGGTCGAGGCCTGGCTTCAGCGCCTCGCCGGGAAACTCGGCCTCAGTGCTGGGAGTCGATGAGGTAGCGGCCGTCCTTCTGGACCAGGACGAAGGTCTCCCGCCCCGTCGTGGTCCCGCCCGACGCCTTGACGTAAGTGAGCGTCGCCGTCACCGTGGTGCCGGATTCGGTCACGTTCGACACGGTCACCGAGCTGTACTGCCGCCAGTAGTTCGAGTACCGCTCGAAGCTCTGGTTCCTGGTCTGCTTGAAGTTGTCGCTGAGCGTCGCGAATCCCGCCTGGAGATTCCCCGGGATGAGGGAGTAGTAGGCCGCGAGCGCCTGTCCCGGAGTCTGCGCGGGCGGCGGCGCGACCGAGGACGACGAGGACGGAGGCGGCGTCGAAGGCGGCACTGAGGACGGCGAAGGCGGCGGCGCGACCGGCTCCGAAGTCGTCGGGACCGCGGACTGCGACTGGGAAGCCGGCGGCGGGGCCTGACCCGTCGAGGCATCGTCATCGCGGTTGAGCACCACGACCACGGCCGCGGCGGCGGCCGCCGCGAGCACGAGGAACACCGCGAGCACGCCGATCAGCATTCCCTTGCGCGCCTTCGGCGGCGGCTCCTCCGCGACGAGCGTCGTCGGCTCCCCCGCCGCGAGCGCACGCAACTCCCGCTCGGTCTCCGACATCGTCGGCCTGCTGTCCGGCCGGACGTCGAGCAGCCGGTTCAGCAGCGGCGTCAGGATCCCGGACCTGGTCGGCGGGGTGATCTCACCGCTCGACGCGCGGTACAGCAACGCGATCGGATTCTCGGCCGTGCCGTACGGCGTGCCGCCTTCGAGCGCGGTGTACAGCGTCGCGCCGAGCGAGAACACGTCGGAAGCGGACGTGGCGTCCTCGCCGCGGGCCACCTCGGGCGCCAGGAACGCCGGCGTCCCGGAGATCTCGCCGGTCGCGGTGAGCTGGACGTCGCCCATCGCCCGCGAGATCCCGAAGTCGGTGATCTTGACGGTGTCGTCGTCACCCAGCAGGACGTTGCCGGGCTTGATGTCGCGGTGGACGATGCCCGCCCGGTGCGCGGCCGCCAGCGCCGAGCAGAGCTGGATGCCGAGACGGATGACGTCGTCGACCTCCATCGGCCCTTCGCGCAGCTTCTCCGCGAGGCTGGTGGAGGGCAGGTACTCCATGATGATCCACGGGCGGTCCTGCTCGTCGATCACGCCGAAGACGGTGATGGCGTGCGGATGCACCAGCCGGGCGGCGATCCTGGCCTCGCGCAGCGCGCGGTTCTTGGCCTCGTCGGCCTTCTCCTCCCCTGCGCCGTGCGGCAGAAGGAGTTCCTTGACCGCGACCGTGCGCTCCAGGTTCTCGTCGCGCGCCCGCCACACGGTGCCCATGGAGCCACCGCCGACGGGCTCGATGAGATCGAACCGATCGGCGAGGCGGCGGATCTCCTCCATTATCGACGTCCCCCTGGAGCTGTGGTGTTCGCGCGAACCTTGCCAGCATGCCAGGAACGCGCCGGGACGCCGGACCCGGCAGGGTGGTTCGCGGCGCGGTGTCGGTCACGTCGGCGAATGGGCCGTTCAGCGGAACCCCGCCCCATCGGCTGCCCGGAAGTTCGTATCCCGGCAGGCCGGAGGCGCACTTTACTTCTCCGGTGTGGCCTGTTTCCGGGAAAGGGCGGCGATGCGGGAGACCATTGGCGGACGCGGCGTGCTCGAAGGAGCGTTCACGTTGCTGGAAGCACTCGACGAGCACGGCGGGCAGGCCGGGCTGACCCAGCTCGTGCGGACCACCGGGCTCCCGAAGACCACCGTGCACCGGCTTCTGGACCAGCTGGCCGACTTGGGCGCGGTGGAACGGGCGGGCCGCGGCTACCGGATCGGTTCGCGGGTGTTCCGGCTCGGGCGGCGCTGGCAGCCCGAACTCCGGGACCTGGCCAAGGAATGGCTGCCGGTGCTTTCGGCGCGGATGCGCGCGAGCCTGGTGCTCGTGGTGCCGAGGGAAGGGCGCGCGCTCGTCGCGGCCGGGGCGGTCCTCCCCGCCGACGACGTCCCCGTGTGGCCGGGCAGCCCGCTTCCGCCCGGGACCGCCGCCGGGCGGCTCCTCGCCGCCCATCACCCGGCGCTCGCCGAACCGGACACCGACGCACTGGAGATCCGCGCGAACGGGTTCGCGGCGGAGTCGGAGACGATCGCCGAGGGACTCGGTTGCGCCGCCGTCGCCGTCCGGACCCCGGACGGCCGGGTCGGCGCGGCACTCGCCGCCGTCCTCCCCGTCCACCGCGACCCGGTTTCCGCGGTCACCGCGCTGGCGAGCAGCGCCCGCTCCTTCGGTACCGCGCTCGCCGAAAGCACCGGGCGAAACCGCGCCGGATGATCGGCGATCCCCGAACAATCCCCGACCAACGCGGCAAGCGGGCGACCACATGAATGCGGGCGGAATATTTCCGACGAAATCCCGGAAATCGCCTCACCGTGTGTCCGCGACCGGTGCCACCCCGTGCAGAAATCGAGGAAACCCGCCCACCACAGGCCGTTTGCGTGACCGGTCGCCTACCGGACGAGGTGTTCGCGCGGCGATTAAATCACCATTCACGGCTTTTTCCGGGCACTTCCGAAACGGAGCCGCGCACGTACTGTTCAGGAATTCTTTCGACCAAGGAGGGAATTCCTTGACAAGACATTCCTTGAAAAGACGTGGCGCGGCCGTGGCGGCGTTCCTCGTCATGGTGTCCGTTGCGTCCGTCACCACGGCCGTCCCGGCGTGGGCCGCGGAACGGTCCGGCCGTCCCGTCGTGGCCGGGATCGACCTGGAGCGGGCGACGATCCCCGACCTGCAGCGGGCGATGCGCTCCGGACGGCTGTCCTCGGTCGAGCTGACCGCCTTCTACCTGCAGCGGATCCGCAAGCTGAACCCGACACTGCACGCCGTGCTCTCCACCAACCCGGACGCGCTGCGGCTCGCCGCGGAGAGTGACGTGCGACGGCACCGGCACCGGTCGAAGGGCCCTATGGACGGCATTCCGGTGCTGCTCAAGGACAACATCGACACCGCGGACCGGCAGCCGACCACCGCGGGCTCGACCGCGCTGCTGGAATCGCGCCCCTACCGTGACGCCGGCGTGGTCGAGAACCTGCGCGAGGCCGGGGCGGTCATCCTCGGCAAGGCCAATCTTTCGGAGTGGTCGAGCTACCGCTCCACCAGCTCGTCGAACGGCTGGAGCCCGCTCGCCGGCCAGACCGCGAACCCCTATGTCCTCGACCGCAACCCGTGCGGTTCGTCGTCCGGCCCGGGGGTCGCCGTCGCGGCGCACCTGGCGACCGTCGCCGTCGGGACCGAAACGGACGGTTCGATCAGCTGCCCGTCCGGCGCCAACGGCATCGTGGGCGTCAAGCCGAGCCTCGGGCTCGTCAGCCGCAGCGGGATCGTGCCGGTGTCGAAGCAACAGGACACCGCGGGCCCGATGGCGCGCAACGTGGTGGACGCCGCGATCCTGCTCGCGGCGCTCAACGGCGCCGACCGTCGCGACCCGATCACCGTCGACGCCGCGAGGCAGTCCCTCGACGACTACACGAAGTTCCTGCGCCCCAACGCTTTGCACGGGAAGCGGATAGGCGTCTGGCGCGAGGTCTACACCCCGGACGACACGACGAAGGCGGCGTTCGAGCAGGCGTTGACCAGGCTGCGGAAGCTCGGCGCGACCACGGTCGAGATCACCATCCCGTACCTGGACGTCATCGCGGCCAACGAGTTCCCCGCGATCAGGACCGAGTTCAAACACGACATCAACGCCTACCTCGCCTCCACCGGCGGCAAGCATCCCGCCGATCTGGCGGGGCTGATCCAGTACAACCTGGACCACGCGGCGGTCGAAATGCCGTACTGGACCCACAACCTCTGGGACCGCTCACAGGCCACCACCGGTGATCTGAACGATCCGGCGTACCGCGCGATGCGGGAAGCCGCGACGAGCGCCGCCCGGCGGGGCCTCGACGAGACGCTGCGCGGTGCGAAACTCGACGCGATCGTCGCGCCGACGAACAACGCCGCGTGGAAGACGCAACTCGGCGTCGGCGACGGCGCGCTGCTGATCGACTCGTCCGGCCCGGCGGCCGTTTCGGGCTACGCCAACATGACCGTTCCGATGGCGTACGCCGGGCCGTTGCCGCTGGGACTGTCGATCATGGGCGGGCGGTTCAGCGAACCGTCGCTGCTGGCGATCGCGTACGCCTTCGAACAGGACACGAAGGTCCGGCGGTTGCCGACCTACATCCCGTCGATCGGCTGAGTGCGGGGTCGTGAGTGATCCGGGTCGTCGGAACGGCCCGGATCACTCACGACCGGTCACGCGCGGACTGTGTGGATTTCTGGTCATCCAACGCCCCGAAATCCATACGTTGCGCGTCGCCTAATGAACAAGGAGCCCCAGACTGCGCTCGGCCTCCGCCACGGCGGAATCGCGCTCGACGTGACCGTCGATCACGAGCGTGGCGAGCCCGTGGAGCAGGCACCAGAGCGTGACGGCGAAACCGCCCGGATCGTTCCGCTCCCCCACCCGATCGGCCAGCAGCGCACAGGTCGCCCGGTGCGCCTCCGCCAGTTCCGGATACGCGGCACGGTCACCGATCCCGGCACCCGCCATCAAGCGGTACAACGCGGGATTCTCCAGAGCGAAGCCGAGGTACGAGTGCCCGAGCGCGGTCACCGTCCCGTCGCCGCAACCCTGCAAGCACCCCTGCAACTCGGCATGCCCTTCCAGCGCGACCGCCACCAGCAGCGCGTCCTTGTCGCGGAAATGCCGATACGGCGCCGCGGTGGACGCACCCACTTTCGCGACCGCCGCGCGCAGACTCACCCCCTCCGGACCTCGTTCGACGAGGAGCTCCCGTGCGGCGAGGACAAGCGCACGACGGAGATCCCCGTGGTGATAGGCACGTTTGTTGATCATGGCGGACCCCCCAGCCCTTGATGCCACGTGAACGCCTCACCTTAACGGGTGCACACGCGACAACTGGCGGGAACGCGAAGGTGGCCGCTCGCGGCGTGCGCGGAGGCGTGACTCGCGTGATCAGGGACGTGACTCGCGTGATTGGAGACCGCACTCGGTGTTCCGCCTCTGATCACGCGAGTTCCGGCTTCGATCACGCGAGCACGGTCTCGCGTGGGTCGCGAGTGGCGTTTCGGGCTATTGAGAGGTAAGTCAAAGGTGGCGCGTTGGGCCGCCTGAGGTATTGGTGTCCACAGGGGTCACTTTCCAGGCAGCATGCGCCCGCTTTGTGTCTTTAAGTCCGGTTTCACGTGGGATCGTGAGTGATAAAGAGGGTTAGAACGACCATCGCCACTCACGACCCCCGGGCAATACTGCGCAAAGTACTCAAATCGGACGCCTTGATCTCGAAAAATGTCCTTTTTGGACAGCCCGAGGGCGCACGGCGCTGGGTCTCGGTGACGAGCCGCTCGACCACCTGCGCCGACGCCCACCCACGCTAACTCCGACACGTTGTCAGATTTACCCACGCCCGCTAAGTTTGACGCCATGTCAAAGTTCAGGTCGGATCTCGTCACCGGCGTCGCCTTCCTGTCGACGGGCCTGCTCGCCGGGGCGTTCGGCTACGGCGCGGTCAACGTCGCCGCCACGTTCGACGTCGTCCCGCTCGACGTGCGGCTGACCTTCCACACGGCGCTGATGCAGCGCAACGGCGTCGTCATGCAGACCGCGATGGCGCTCGCGGCGATCAGCTCCCTCGCGCTCGCCCTGCTGAGCCGAGGGCGGCCGCGATGGCTGGCCGGCGTGGCCGCGGGCCTGGTCGTGACGTCGTTCCTGGTCACCCGCTTCGGCAACGTCCCGATCAACGGCCGGATCAAGGTCTGGGCCGTCACCACCGCACCCGCCGACCACGCGGCGATCCTCGATCGCTGGGAGACCTACAACGTCATCCGGACCGTCGCGGCCCTCACCGCTTTCGCGCTCGTCATCGTCGTCTCACGACTCAAGCTCCCGGCCCCCGCCTTCGCCCCGACGCGATAACCCGCCGGAAGGCCAGCCCGCGCGGCACTGTCACGTATTCGCCAGATTCGAAACCCTCTCCCACACTGCGATCATGGTTCGATGGTCGACGATTCGCACTCTCCGGAGAAGCCCAAAACCCGGCCTGTCTCGCTCTCCAACGGAAAACACCGGACCTTGTCGAATCGCACCATCGCCCTGTGCGCCGGACTTCTACTCGCTTTCTCCATCACAGCCTGCTGGGTGCTGTTCGTTCTCTACGGAAAAGGAACCGACGCCGACAAAGCCCGACTAGAAGGTGTACGCACCGTCGGCACGATCGTGCTCGGCGCGGGCGGCGCCATCGCGCTGCTCCTGGCCGCCCGGCGCCAGCAGACCGCGGAGCAGGACCTTCTCACCAAACGTCATGACCTTCAACTACGCGAGCGGGCCAATGACGATGCTCGCCACGATGCTGCGGAGCGGCGGATCAGCGACCTGTACCTGAAGGCGGTCGAGCAACTCGGTGCGGACAAAGCACCCGTCCGGCTGGCCGGGTTGTACGCTCTCGATCGCCTGGCGCAGGACAATCCCTCACAGCGTCAGACGATCGTCAATGTGATCAGCGCCTATCTACGCATGCCCTACGAACTACCCGACAAGCCTCCCGATACTGGCGCAGAGAAGGAAGCCCACGACGAATACCGGAGTGACGTTCAAGAACGTGAGGTACGAACGACGGCCCAGCGCATCCTTGCCGACCATCTCGACCCGAACTACCAGGACGGGAAAAGGTTCTGGCCGGACATCGACCTGGATCTCAGCGGCGCGCTGCTGATCGACGTCATGTTCCGCGACTGCAGGCTCAACAACGCCCGCTTCTCGAACGCCCGGTTCTGCGGCGACACTTTGCTGATAGGCATCCACTTCGACGGGGAAACCAGGTTCGACGGCGTCACGTTCACTGGTGACTCATGGTTCTCGGACGCACGGTTCACCGGCAACGTCCGGTTCGATCACGCGACCTTCGAGGCCATGGCCAGATTCGATGCGGCCACCTTCAAAGGAACCGCCACCTTTCGCGCTGCCTCGTTTCTGCGCGAAGCACGGTTCACGAACACGACGTTCACCGGGAGCGTGGTGTTCAGCAAAGCCACCTTCACCGACAGCGCGACCTTCGATGACGCCACGTTCTTTGAAGACGCCTACCTGCCCGGCGTGACGTTCGCACACCGGTCCTACTTCACCGAAGCCGCGTTCGCGGGTGACGCCTGGTTCAACCAAGTGACCTTCAGCAGCTACACCACGTTCGACGGCGCCACGTTCAGCGGTGACATCAGGTTCACCGACTCCACCTTGGACGGCGTTCCCTTTCTCCCCGCACAACTTCACCCACACAAGCCGTTCGAAGACGAGTGACCCGTCAGCTCGAAGCCTGATCGGCGAGGTCGTTCGCCGCGACGTACCCGAAGGTCATCGCCGGCCCGATCGTCGACCCCGCGCCCGCGTAACTGTTGCCCATCACCGCCGCACTCGCGTTCCCGGCGGCGTACAGCCCGGGAATGACCGAACCGTCCGCCCGCAGCACCCGCGCCCGCGCGTCGGTGCGCATCCCACCCTTGGTGCCGAGGTCTCCCGGCACGATCTTGAACGCGTAGAACGGCGGTTCCCAGAGCGGGGCGAGGCACGAGTTCGGCAAGACGTACGGATCGGTGTAGTAATGGTCGTAAGCGCTGTCGCCCCGATGGAAGTCACTGTCCACACCGGACAGTGCCTGCCCGTTGAACCGGTTGACGGTGGCGCGCAACGCCTGCGACGGGACACCGATCGCGGTGCCGAGCGACTCCACGGTCCATGCCTTCTTGACCGCGCCCGCCGAGTACCACTCGTCGGGAAGCGGCAGCAGCGGCGCGACGTCGCGGAAGAGATACCGGTCGCGGTAGTGCTGATCGACGACCAGCCACGCGGGAATGGTGGGCGACGTCGGATGGCGGTCGTACATCGTGTGCACGACGTCGCTGTACGGCGCCGCTTCGTTCACGAACCGCTTGCCCGCGGCGTCCACCATCAGCCCGCCGGGCAGGGTCCGTTCGGCGAGACAGAAGTACGGTTCGCCGGGTAGCGGGATCGCCGGGCCCCACCAGGCGTCGTCCATCAGGTCCAAAGCCGCCCCGGCGCGCTTTCCGGCCAGGATCCCGTCGCCGGTGTTCGACCGCGCGCCGACAGTCCATTGTGTACCGATCGGCTGACGCTGATACTCGGCCCGCATGGCGGCGTTGTGCTCGAACCCGCCGGAACCGACGATGACACCTCGCCGCGCTTTCACCACACCCGCCGCGACGGCCACACCGGTGACCTTCCCGTTCTCGATGACGAGATCGGTCAGCGGCGTGTTCAGCCAGACCGGGACACCGGCGCGCTGCAGCCCGGCCCGCAGTCCCGCGGCCAGCGATTGCCCCATGGTGAGCGGTTTCTGCCCGGCGAGCGCGGCGGCCGTGCCGCGGGCGAGGCAGGCAGCCGCCACCGCGGCGCCCTTCGGGTTGACCGCGGCCAGCGCAAGCCATTTGTAGTCCGCGCTGAAGACGACCATGCCCGCGGGCGTGGCGAGATACGGCGGGTTCAGGTTGGCCAGTTCGGCGCCGAGGATGTTCCCGTCCAGCTGGTCGGGTTCGATCGAGCGGCCGTCCGGCATCCCGCCCGGCAGTTCCGGGTAGTAGTCGCTGTAGCCCTCCATCCACCGGAACCGCAGCGGACTGTTGGCCATCACGAAGGACAGCATCTCCGGACCGTTGGCGAGGAACGCTTCCTGCCGCGAGGCGGGGATCGACGGACCGACCACGGCGGACAGATACCGTGCGGCCTGTTCCGGGGTGTCGCGGACACCGGCCTGCGCCAGTACCGGGTTGCACGGGATCCAGATCCCCGCGCCCGACCGGGCGGCGGAGCCGCCGAATTTCGCCGCCTTCTCCAGCACCACGCAGCTGAGCCCCCGCTTGGCCGCCGTCAGCGCGGCGGTCATTCCCGCCGCACCCGCGCCGACCACGACGACGTCGTACTCGCCGAGCAGCGCCGAGCCCGCCGATGCCGTCCCCGCCAACGGCAGTCCCGAAGCGAGCGCGAGCCCGGTGCCACGCAGGACCTGACGGCGGGACAGGCGGAGATCGGGACCCATGAATCCTCCTCGCGTGGGGGATCGAGCGAGGTCATGTTCTCCAGACGGTGGGCAAAAGTGAAACAAGTTCTACCCGCTTGGAGCAAGCGGCTACCGCCGCGCTCGGCCGGTCACCTCAACCGGCGCGGGCATTCAGCCCAGCGCCCGGACCAGGTCCAGCGCACGCCCCAGGGTGGTGAGCCGGCCGGCGACCGTCTCGCCCGCCGGATACAGCCGGACCGTGTCGACGCCGGCGTCCTGCCAGACCCGCAGGCGTCGCGCCACCATCGGTTCGGTGCCGATCAGCGTCGTGCCGAGCACCATCTCGTCGGTCACCAGCGCGGCCGCGCCCTCCCGGTCGCCCGCCTGCCAGCGCTCCCGCACCGCCGCGGCGGCCTCGGCCCAGCCTTGCCTGCTGTAGGCGTTGTTGTAGAAGTTCGTCTTCGCCGAGCCCATCCCGCCGAGACTGAACGCCAGTTCGGCCTTACGGCTCGCGACCATCCCGCGCAGTTCGTCCTCGTCCTTCGCGAACGCGACTTCGGCGCCTTGGCAGACTTCGAGGTCCGCCCGCGTTCGGCCCGCCTTCGCGAGACCGGCGTCGAGATGCGAGAAATAGGCCTGTGCCCCTTCCGGCACGAAGCTGGTCCCCAGCCAGCCGTCCGCGATCTCCCCGGTCAGCTCCAGCAGCTTCGGCGAAAGCGTGGCCAGATGGATCGGGATGTCCGGATTCGGCGCCGTCGACAGCCGCATCGGCCTGCTCTCGCCCGGCAGCGGGATCTCGAACTCCTTGCCGGAGAACGCGATCTTCTCCCCGGCGAACGCCTGACGGATGATCGCGACCGTTTCCCGCATCCGGCTCAGCGGCCGGGCGAACGGAACGCCGTGGAGCCCCTCGATCACCTGCGGCCCCGAAGCACCGAGCCCGAGCACGAACCTTCCCTCGGAAAGCTCCGACAGCGTCAGCGCGGCCTGCGCGATCGCCACCGGGGTCCGGGTGCCGAGCTGGATGATGCCCGAGCCGAGCCGGATCCGCTCCGTCCGCGCCGCGAGATAGCCGAGCACGGACGGCGCGTCCGATCCCCAAGCCTCGGCGACCCAGCACTCGTCGAGGCCGAGCTTTTCCGCCTCCAGCACGAAATCCAGCGTCTCCCGCGGGCCACGGGAGGCCTCGACCGTGGTCGCCGTCCGCATCACGCGCCGTCCGCCTCGGCCCGCTCCTTGATCGCGGCGAGGGTCCCTGTCATCGCCTTCTCGAACTCGCGCAGCCGGACGAAGACGATCTTCTCCTCTTTGTCCGGCATCTGGTCGATGGCCAGCGAGAGACCCGACCGCCCCGGCCCCAGCTGCATCCATTGCCGGAGTTTTGTCCCGCCGTTCTCGGGTTCCAGGGTGAAGCGCCACAGCGCCGTGGGCGTCTCGGCGTCGTGCACGGCCCAGGTGAACACGCGCGGCTCGTCGCATTCGACGACGTGCGACGTGGTCTCCCATTCCCCGAGCGCGTCGTGCCTGCTACGGCCGACGAACCGCCTGCCGACCGCGGCCGCGCCTTCCGCGCCGTCACACCATTCCGCGGCCTGGAGTTCCTGGCTCATCTCCGGCATCAGGCGTACGTCGGAGACGATCGACCAGACCCGTTCCGGGACGGCGTCGACCCACGCCTCGACCTCGACCGTCGGCTTGTCGGCGTACTTGGCGCCCGTCCACTCCATCGTGGCCCGCCTCCCATGCTCGTGACCTCGATAGTTGCGTAGATGGACTTACGTTGTCAAACCTCCTGCGCGGCGAAGCGGCGCACCACGTCGGGACGATCCGCGAGCTTCGGCGGGTACCCCGGCCCGAGCCGCGCGCGGGTGTTCTCCCCGGTCAACGGCCCGGAGCACCGCGCGCAGACGACCTCCGCGTGCGTGTCCTGACCGCAGGTCTCGTGATGCAGGGTGACGGGCGGCCCGGCCTCTCCGGAGAGCCAGCGGTCGCCCCAGCGCGACATCGCGGCGAGCACACCGTAGAAATCCGTGCCCTTCTCGGTCAGGACGTAGTCGTAACGGACCGGGTCGGCCTGGTAGGCGCGCTTTTCCAGCAACCCCTCCCCGACCAGGCGGCGCAGCCGGTCGGCCAGGGTGTTCCGCGCGATGCCGAGCTCCTGCTGGAACTCGTCGAACCTGCGGATCCCGTAGAACGCCTCGCGCAGGACCAGCGGCGTCCACCAGTCACCGAGCAGGTCCATGGTGCGCGCGATCGAACACGGCCATTGCGCGAACGAAGTCCGTTTCATACCCGCGAGCCTACGCCCGGTGAAATTGATCCGGTCATTCCTCCACCTATTCCCCGGCGCTCAGGCACTGGCTCGAAATGTTGCGATCCGGTCAAGAATATCTCGCGCACTAATATTGCCGACTCGCTTCCGCACGCTTTCCGACAGGGGCTTCAAACGATCTCGCGTCCGCGCGGAACGGATCCCGTCCGCGATCTCCATCGCGGCGAGACCGACCTCCGCGGCCCGGTCCATGTCACCCTCCAGCGCGTGGTCGACGGCGAGCCAGATCATCGTCAGCGACCGGCTGCGCATCATGTCCGGGCCGTACCCGTCGATGGCCTCGGTGAGCGCGGGAATCGCCTCCCGGCAATGACGGACGTCGACGAGCCTGGCGAGTTCGGTGCGCACCGTGCCGATCATCGCGGCCAGGTCGTTGGCCGTGAAGAAGGCCGACCACGAGGGCACGGCGTCGCCGACGGAGTCCGCGAACTGTTCCGGGGCAAGGGAAAGCTTGTCCAGCGCTTGGCGGACGTCACCGAGCAGCGCGTAGGCCCACGCCTCGTTCGCCGACAGGATCGCCTGCGACAGCGGCCGTCCCCCGCGGCGCGCCGCGAGCTGTCCCTGCCGGAATTGCTCGAGCGCCTCCGCCGGCGTGCGGTGATGCAGATACATCCGGCCGAGCCGGTAACGGATGTTGGCGAGGAGATCGTCGGCGCCGGCCTCCGTCGCGAGTTCGAGCGCACGACGGAAGTGCCGCTCGGCCCGCACGGGGCGGCCGGAATCGAATTCCGTCCAGCCCCTGAGGTTGTGCAGATCGGCGACCACTCCCGCCAGCCGCCTGGCCAGCGGCTCGGACATCATCCCCCGCCGCAGCGCGGCGCCGTATGGCTCCAGCACGCGCAGCAGTTCCCGGCAGGATCCGCCGCCTTCCCGGTAGTCGCGTGCCCGGAGTGCTCCGATGACACCCTCGAGCCGGTCGATGTCGGCCTGCCCGACCCGCATCGGGAGCCGCTCAATCACGGCGACGCTCCTGGACACGGGGCACCGCCGGTGCGGTCACCACACCCGGCGAGGGCGGCGCGGATCTCGGGATCACCCGGCCGCGCGGCCCGCGAACCGCGTTCCGCTGCGCGGCGTCCAGCCTGGAAATGGCGACGGTGATGCGTACGCCCATTACCGCTCCTTTCCCTATCCTCAACGACCATGCTCGCCGGGGGCCAGGACGGAGCCACGCCGATCTCCTGGAATACGTGAACGACGCACAATGATGTTAACCACGAGGAATAGCGATTCACTCCGCCGAACGGCTGGCTATTCTCATTCACCGGAATATGCACGTGCGAAGTCTCTTTCTTTTGCACGGCTGATCACCTTTTCCGGCCGCTCACCGCACGTGCCCGCCGGGAACCGTCCGTGAGCACGTGAGACGCAGCTCTCAGCCGAACGTGTGAACCTTGTCAAGTCGGGTCACGAAAAGGCTTCACATTGCGTTATCAATAGCTGAAGATCAACAGCAACCGAACGTAAGGGGCTGAAGCGTTGGACAAGGAAAGCGACCTCATCCGGGGGACGATCGTCTTCGGCCTGCGCACTTTCGGTGCGGACCCGCTCCCCGTCCAGGCCGATCTCGAATACGACCCCGAAGACCCCTACGCCGTCGTGGTGGCCTACCACTCGGGCGGCGGGACGGTCCGCTGGATGTTCGGCCGTGATCTCCTCGCGGACGGACTGCTCACTCCATCGGGTGAGGGCGACGTGATCATCAGCCCGGCCGACGACACCTCGATCGTGATTTTCGCGCTCAGCGCGCCCGACGGCTGCGCGGTGCTCGAAGCCCCCGCGCAGGAGCTGGCCGAATTCCTCGACCGCACCTACGACGTCGTCCCCGCCGGGTCCGAGCCGGAATGGTTCGACTTCGACCAGGAGATCGGCAAGCTCGTCACCGAGTCCTGACGGCCGGTGGCGGCACCGCTCGCGCGGTGCCGCCCGCCGACATCGGGTCAGGCGAGTTCGCGCAACCCCGGGACGACCTGCTCGGAGAACGACCGCAGGAACCGCTCCTGGTCGTGGCCGGGACCGTGGAAGACGAGGTGGTTGAAGCCCGCCTCGACATACGGCTTGATCTGCTCGACGGCGTCGGCCGGGTCGGAGGTCACGATCCAGCGGCGGGCGACCTGCTCGATCGGCAACGCGTCCGCGGCCTTCTCCATTTCGGCCGGGTCCTCGATACCCGCCTTCTGCTCCGGCGTCAGCGAGAGCGGCGCCCAGAACCGGGTGTTCTCCAGCGCCTGCGCCGGATCCGGGTCGTAGGACAGCTTGATCTCGATCATCTTGTCGATGTCGCCGGTGCTGCGGCCCACCTGCTCCGCGCCTTCCGCGACCGCGGGCAGCAGCTTCTCGGTGTAGAGCTCCATCCCCTTGCCGCTGGTGCAGATGAAACCGTCACCCTGCTTGCCGACGTACTTCGCCATCACCGGGCCGCCGGCCGCGATGTAGATCGGCACCCCGCCCTCGGGCCGGTCGTACACGGTGGCGTCGGTGGTCTGGAAGTACTCGCCCTCGAACGTGACGCGCTCCTCGGACCACAGCTTGCGCATCAGGTCGATCGCCTCGCGCAGCCGCGCGAACCGCTCCTTGAACGCGGGCCACTCGATACGGGCGACCGCGACCTCGTTGAGGGCCTCACCGCTGCCGACGCCGAGCAGCACACGGCCCGGGTACAGGCTGCCGAGCGTGCCGAACGCCTGCGCGACGACGGCCGGGTTGTAGCGGAAGGTCGCGGTCAGCACGCTGGTGCCGAGGACCACCCTCTCGGTGCGCTCGCCGACCGCCGCCATCCACGCGAAGGAGAACGGCGCGTGCCCGCCCTGATGCCGCCAGGGCTGGAAATGGTCGCTGACCATCACGCTGTCCAGCCCGACCTGCTCGGCGAGCACGGAGTACTCGACGAGGTCGCGCGGGCCGAACTGCTCGGCCGACGCCTTGTAACCGATCTTCAGTGCCATCCGGGGTCACCACCTGGACTCATGGGTTGTTCCGCCCTTCACCTTGGCACAGAGTGGATCAGCCGCGCCCATGCCTCGGCGGGCTGAGGATGTCGGGAACACCACTGTGACACCGGGAATGCGTGGAAAGACCCCGTACCCGCCCTCACCCTCCGGGACCGGCACGTGGTGATGAACTGTGCCGTTTGCGCCGTCACCTGTGCGCCGTGCTGGGCGGAGTTGTGATCGGGGAGTCGAACCCCACGCTGCCCGCCACGTGCCAGGAGGCGGACCGGAATACCGCCGGCCCTCGGCTTGTGCCCGCTTCCCGGTGGGCTACCTGCTTTCCACGTTCAGTCCAGGAGGTCGGTCTCCCAGTTGGTGCGCTGGATCTCGACGTCGACCAGCCGGATCTCCCCCGCGACCCGGTCCGCGCGGGACCGCAGTTCCGCGACCGGCAACGCGGAGAGATACCGGAGTTCCGAACGGAGCTGACGGCCGTAGCCGCCCTGGTTGCGCCCGGCCGCGGCGTCGGCGGCCGCGGTCAGGACTCCGTGCCTGAGCCGGAGGACGTCGCGGCGCGCGATCGCGTCGGTGATCGTGCCCTCCCCGAGCGGGGTCGCGGCGTTGGTCCGGTTGATCCGCTGGATCAGCGATTCCAGTTCGTCCAGCGCGGTTTCGGCTTCGACGAGCAGGGCGGAGGCGTCTTCCGACGGTTCCTCGCCCTCCTGGTGCCGCGCGTTGTCGACGATCCGGGAGCGCAACGCCTCCACCTTCTTGGTCGCGTCGGCGCGCAGAGCGAGCGCTTCGGCCAGCTTGATCCGGGACATGCCGGGAAGTATCGCCAAGATCGACGACCGCCGCACTCCGTTTTCAGCCTGCCAAGGAATGTCGCCGATAGGACGAGTCGGGCTCGGTGTATTCGAGGCCGTTCTCGTCGAGCGCGTTGAACACGGTGAACCGGCCGCGCGGGAAGACGAAACCGAGCGCGACCATGCCGTTCGCCATGTCCCGCGTCGCGCAGTCGAGCAGCTCGACGTCTCGGAGCACCTGACCCTCCAAAGCGGACAGTTCCGGGAAGACGTCCTGCCGCCACCGGAGCGGGCTGGGCTCGGCCGGGTCACCCCAGTCCCATGAGGACTTCCCGACCGGGTCGATCGTGTTCCAGGTCAGGGAAAGTTCGTCGAACTTCCAGTGCGTGATCTCCAGCCGCTCGTCGCCGAAGTCGACCACGACGGGCGTG
The DNA here is from genome assembly GCF_051373225.1 of Amycolatopsis sp. w19. Taxonomy (NCBI): domain Bacteria; kingdom Bacillati; phylum Actinomycetota; class Actinomycetes; order Pseudonocardiales; family Pseudonocardiaceae; genus Amycolatopsis; species Amycolatopsis sp. w19. Next base: position 354,868 of record NZ_JBPQFM010000002.1, read on the forward strand.
TCGGAGAGCCACTCGGCGTACTCGACGAACCAGGTGAGGTGGACCTGCCGCAGCCGCTTGCCCACCAGCGCGCGCAAACGATCCCCGTGCGCCTTCCGGATCTCCTGGAGTCCGGAAAGCCACACCGGTTCGTAACCCTCGATGTCGAAGAACGCCACCGAGCGAGTATGCCGTCAGTCGTAGGACAGGGCTTCCACCAGTTCACCGCTGTCCGGGTTGGACAGGGCCTTGGCCACGTCGGCCTGCGCCACGATGCCGACGAGCTTGTGCCCGTCGATCACCGGCCGGCGCCGGACCTGCGGCCATCTTCTTGGCCGCGTCGAGGCATCCCCGGGCCGACACCTCAAGCCGCCGACGGCTCCAGAAGGATCTTGACGGCGCCGTCCTGCTTCTTCTGGAAGATCTCGTAGGCGTGGGGCGCGTCCGTCAGCGGCATCTTGTGCGTCGCGAAGCCCTCGACACCGAGCGGATCGGCGGAATCGGTGATCAGCGGCATGATGTCGTCGATCCAGCGCCGGACGTTGGCCTGTCCCATCCGCAGGGTGATCTGCTTGTCGAACAGGTCCATCATCGGCAGCGGGTCGACCATGCCGCCGTAGACGCCGCTCAGCGAGATCGTGCCGCCGCGCCGGACGCAGTCGATGGCCGCGTACAGCACGCTGAGCCGGTCGATGGCGGCCTTCTCGGTGATCTTCGCGCCGATCGGGTCGGGCAGCAAGGCGACCAGGTTCTGCGCCATTCGCCCGATCGGGGCCCCGTGCGCCTCCATCCCGACGGCGTCGATCACCGAATCCGCTCCCCTGCCGCCGGTCGTCTCGCGGATGAGGTCGCCGAGGTACTTGTGCTCACGCGTGTCGTAGGTGACGACGCCGGCCGCGGCGGCCTTCGCGAGCCGTTCCGGCACCAGGTCGATGCCGATCACCTTCCCCGCGCCCCGGTGTTTCGCGATCCGGCAGCAGAACTGCCCGATCGGGCCCAGCCCGAACACCACGACCGTGCCGCCTTCGGGGATGTTCGCGTAGTCGACGGCCTGCCAAGCCGTGGGCACGACGTCGGAGAGGTACACGAAACGCTCGTCCGGCGGGCCGTCCGGCACCTTGATCGGGCCGTACTGGGCCTGCGGGACCCGCAGGTATTCGGCCTGGCCGCCCGGGACCTGCCCGTAGAGCTTGGTGTAGCCGAGCAGCGCCGCGCCCTTGCCGCGATCGGTGACCTGCGTGGTCTCGCATTGGGACTGCAGGCCGCGATCGCACATGAAGCAGTGGCCGCAGGAGATGTTGAAGGGAACGACGACGCGATCGCCGGGTTTCAGGTTCGTCACCCCGGAACCGACCTCTTCGACGACGCCCATGGGCTCGTGCCCGAGGATGTCGCCCTCGTCGATGAAGGCACCGAGGACCTCGTAAAGGTGCAGGTCGGACCCGCAGATACCGGTCGAGGTGATCCGCACGACGGCGTCGGTCGGTTCGACCAGTTTCGGATCCGGGACGGTGTCGACCCGGACATCGCGTTTGCCGTGCCAGGTGACGGCCTTCATGGTGCTCCCTTCGGCGAGTGGCTCTGCTCCCCGCCGGATGCCCGCCCGCGCATCCGGCAAACCTCGCCGTTCCGTGCCACCGTGGATCCATGCGAACCCGGATGCTCGCCGTCGCCGTCGACTGCCGTGAGGCCGAAGCACTGGCCGCGTTCTGGAAGGAAGCACTCGGCTACCCCGAGACCGAGCGGTGGACCGACGGCCATGGCGTGACCTACGTCGAGTTGAAGAGCCCCGACGTGCCGAGTCTGCTCTTCCAGCCGGTCCCCGAGGGGAAGTCGGGCAAGAACCGGCTGCACCTCGACCTCGCGCCCACCGAACTCGAGCAGCGCGAAGAGGTCGCCCGGCTCGTGTCGCTCGGCGCCAGGATCATCGAAGACCCCGAGTCGGACGACTGGGTCGTCATGGCCGATCCGGAAGAGAACGAATTCTGCGTGCTGCCGCGGCGCTGACCCTCCTGCGCCGCTGGGTCTCGTGAGTGTTGAGGACGGTTAGAACCGTCCTCAACACTCACGAGACCGATGCGGCCTCAGGCGGCTTCGTCCTCAGTCCGGACCGAGGGTTCCGAGTGCAGCCCCAGCATCTCCAGCAGCATCCGGCAGTCCGTCGCGTCGCGGGCGTTCGCGACCACCGCTTCGGTCGCCTTGCGCAACACCGCCGCCCGCACGGCCGTCGCCCCGCCGTCGACCAATTCCTCCACCGGACGCAATTCCTCGAACGGGTTCCCCATGACCCACCTCCGTCGTCCCTTTCGTTGATACCGGATTCCGGCCGGGAAAGCCCCCGCGTTCGTGCGGTCCGGCGGCGCCACGGCCGGTTTCTCCCTAGACTGGCGCCATTCGGACGAGCGGACGGAGCGGGAACTGACCACCGAGTTGCGCGGGGAGATCGTGACCCTGACCCCGGTCACCGAGGCCCACGTCCCGGACCTGCGACGCATCCGCGGCACGGCCGAGGTCGGGGCACGCTGGGGTTCGGTCGACGACTCCCCCACCTGGCCGTTCGACGACCCCACGACGGCCTGTTTCACGGTCCTCGAAGGGAGCGTCGTCCGAGGCTTCGTCCAGTACGGCGAAGAGGAGGACCCGATGTACCGGCACGCGTCGGTCGATCTCTTCCTCGACCCGGCGGCACACGGCCGGGGCCTGGGCACGGACACCGTGCGCACGATGGCGCGGCATCTCCTGCACGATCGCGGGCACCATCGGCTGGTGATCGATCCCGCCGTGGACAACGACGCCGCCATCCGCTGCTACAAGGCCGTCGGCTTCCGCGAAGTAGGCGTGATGCGCGGTTACGAGCGCGACACCGACGGCGACGGCTGGCACGACGGATTGCTGATGGACCTGCTCGCCGAAGACCTCACGTAGCGCGTCAGCGCGACTCCGAGCAGCACCACGGCCATCCCGGCGAGCACCCGCGGGCCGAGGTCCTCGCCGAGCACGATGGCGCCCAGCGCGACCGAGACGACCGGCAGCAGGTAGCCGACGGTCGCCGCGGAGGTCGCGCCTTCGTCGGCGATGAGCCGGTAGTTGAGGTAGAAGGTGACCCCGGTGCCGAAGATCCCGAGGACGACGACGGCGAGCACCGCGGTCACGTTCAGCGGTCCGGCCGGTGCGGCGTCGAAGGGCAGCGCGAGCGCGCTGAGCCCGGTCGCGGTCAGCAACTGTGCGGCGGAGATCGCGATCGGACCGCCTTCGCCGACGAGTTTCCTTCCCATGTAAGCGAAAGCGACCGCGTAGCTGAGGCCGGCGCCGAGCAGGGCCAGCGTCCCCCAGCCCAGCAGGCCGCTCTTCTGCCAGGGCGCGAAGATCAGCAGGATGCCGGCGAAACCGAGGATCAGCCCGCCCACGCGGACCACCGTCAGCCGTCGTTCGGTGCCGATCCCGATACCGATCAGCAACGACCACAGCGGGGTCGTCGCGTTCATCACCCCCGCGACGCCGGAATCGACGGTCAGTTCACCGATGCTGAACAACGCGAACGGCAAGGCGTTGCAGAAGAAGGCGGCGACGAGGAGCCTGCCCCAGATCCGGCGGCCGCGCGGGAGTCGTTGCCCGGCCCAGCGGCTCAGCACGAGAAGGACGGCCGCGCCGAGGGCGCAGCGGATGACGGTCACCTGAACGGGCGGCAGCCCGGTCAGCGCGAGCTTGATCCACAGGAACCCCGATCCCCACAACAGGGCGAGAACGCCCATCCGGACCAGGGTTCCCGGTGCGCCGATGCTCACTTCGTTCCTTTCGCCGGGCCGCTCGATACCTCTCCCAAGCTGCCTCGGGCGACTCGTCAGGACAAGTGAAAAGATCTACACCGACGTTAAGCGGTCCTACATGTTCCGAAAGGGTCCCGGTCGTGGCCGCCGGAAGCGACGGCCACGACCGGTTTCCGAGGAGATCAGCACTCGCCCGGTGTTCGCAAGGCGGAACAGGGCCTGCTCACATTTCGCGGTCGCGCATGATCCACCTCCCTTTCGCCCGGCGCACCGGTGGGGAACGGGCGCGTTCTCGCACAGTTTGGGGGCAGACTTCGCACCTGCGCACACCCGGTGGCCGTGTTGTGACCCAGGTAATGGGAAGGTTGTGGCACGATCTGCCGCGAAGCGGGGAGAAAGGTGCTTCTGGTGACCGAGAATTCCGGTTCGGCCAGATCCGGGGAGACCGGGAAAGCACGCGCGGAACCGAGGCCGGTTTCGACGGCCGCGTCGACGTTCGGCCGCGCCTTGCGGCAACGCCGTCAGGCCCGCGGGCTGGCGTTGCGCGAGCTTCAGAAACTCGCCTATGTCGACAAAAGTCTGATCAGCCGGGTCGAACGCGGGCTCACCCCGCCGAGCGCGGAATTCGCCGAAGCCTGTGATCGCGCACTGGGCGCGGGCGGGACGCTGATCGTGCTCGCCGAGGCCGCCCGCGCGGAACCGTATGTGCATCTTCCCCCGCCGCCTGATCATTTCGTCGGCCGCGAAGACCATTTGGCTCTGCTGGACGAAAAAGTGTTCACCGAAACGGCGAAAGTGGTCTTCGTCGCCGGTCCGCCCGGGGTCGGGAAGACCGCGCTCGTGCTGAATTGGGCGAACCGGCGCCAAGAAGAGTTCGATTGCGTCCTCTGGTCGGATCTGCGCGGCTATGCGGCGGGGTCGCCCGCGCAACCCGCCGACATCCTCGACGACCTCCTGCGTTGCGTCGGCGTCCGTCCCGATCGGGTGCCCGCCGAGGAGCACATGCGGCTCGCGCTCCTGCGCGGCCTGTTGCGCGGCCAGCGCACCCTCGTCGTACTGGACAACGCCCTCGACTCGCCCCAGGTGCGGCCGGTGCTGCCCGGCACCCCGGACACCACCGTGCTGATCACCAGCAGGCGACGGCTGTCCGGGTTGGTCGTCGGCAGCGGCGCGGTCCAGGTTTCCTTGGAGCCACTGCAAGAACTCGAAGCGACCCGGCTCATGGCCGACCTCATCGGCGACGAACGCGCGGCGGGCGATCCCGAAGGCGTCGGCAGCCTCGTCCGGCTGTGCGCGGCATTGCCGCTCGCGGTGAACATCGCCGCCGAACGGGTCGCCACCCATCCCCATCAGAGCGTCGGCGACCTCGCCCGCGAACTCGTCGCCGAGGGGCGGCGGCTGGAACTGCTCGCGGTCGACGACGACACCGTCGGCGTCAGGGCCGCCTTCAGCTGGTCGTACCGAGCGCTCGAGGCGGACACCGCCCGGATGTTCCGGCTGCTCGGTCTCCATCCCGGTCCGCGCTTCACCTCGGGCGCGGCGGCCGCGCTCGCCGGGCTGCCCGGGCACGACGCGCGACAGTTGCTCGACCGGCTCGTGCAGGCGCATCTCGTCCAGCAGGTCGGCGCCGAGTACTACCGGTTCCACGATCTGCTCCGCGTGTACGCCGCCGAAGAGGCCAACGCCGAGCGATGGCGGGACGAGCGTCAGGCGGCGGTCTCCCGGCTGACCCACTGGTATCTGTACGCGGCCAACGCCGCGAGCTGGACGCTGACCCCCGCGCGTGATCACCACATCGATCTCGGTCCCGCACCCGACGGTGTCGAGCCGCTCCGGTTCGCCACGTTCGACGAGGCCTACATCTGGTGCGCGTCGGAGATGCCGAGCATCACCGGCGTCGCCCGGCTGGCACTGGACCACGGGCTGTACGAGGTCGGCTGGCGGCTGCCGGTGGAGTTGTTCGACTACCACCTGCTCGGCAGGCCGTGGCAGACCTGGATCTCCAGTCACGAGGTGGCGATCGAGTCCGCGAAGGCGGGCGGTGACCTCGGCGGGCTGGCGTGGTCGGCGATCAACCTCGCCGAGGCGCACCGGCGGCGCGGCGACCTCGACCGCGCGCGCGATCTGTTCGGCCAGGCCGTCGAGATCTCCGAGGAGATCGGCGAGAACCCGAGCCTCGGCTGGGCGCTGGTCGGGCTCGGCAACATCGCGCACGAACGCGAGGACTACGCCGAAGCCGTCCGGCTCGCCGAGCAGAGCGTCGAGGTCAACGCGCGGATCGGGTACCAGCTCGGCGAAGCGACCGCACGGGTTCATCTCGGCCGCGCCTACCGTGACCTCGGCGAACGGGACCTGGCCCTCGACCACGGTCTGCGCGCCTTCGACGCCTACGCGAAGGACGCCGACCAGCACGGAATGGGCTTCGCGCTGGTGCCGCTCGCCAGGACCTGCCGCCGGTTCGGCGATCTGGACCAGGCGCTCGGGTACTGCGAGCAGGCGCTGACCGCCTACCGCAACTGCGGCGACGTCTGGGGACAGGCCGACGCGCTCGACGAACGCGGCTGCGCGCTGGCCGCCCAGGGGCACACCGACGAGGCCATGGCCGTCTGGCGCGACGCGCTCCAGCTCGTCATGGACCTCGACGACCGGAAGGCGAACGTGCTGCGGGGCCGCCTCGAAGGCGCCGTCTAGAGCTTCACCGGCAGGTTGTGCAGGCCGCGCGTGATCGCGCTCGGCCACCACACGAGCCGGTCCTCCGGCACGGTCAGCGTCATCGACGGCGCGCGGTCGAACAGCGTCTCCAGTGCCGCGGACGCCTGCATCCGCGCGAGCGCCGCGCCGATGCAGATATGCGGGCCGACACCGAAGGCGACGTGCCGCACCGGCCGCTCGCCAGGGCGGAAGGCGAGCGGTTCGGGGTGCACTTCCGGATCGCGATTGGCCGCCAGCAACGACAACAGGATCGGATCGCCCGCCTCCATCCGCTGCCCGGCGAGTTCCATCGGTTCGGTGACGAACCGCCAGCTCGTGTTCTGCAGCGGGGTGTCGCGGCGCAGGACCTCTTCGATGACGAGGGTCAGATGCGCACCGTCGGCGCGGGCGCGGGCCGCTTCCTCCGGATGCGTGATGAGGGTCAGCGCGGTGGACGCGATGAGACTGATCGTCGTCTCGTGCCCGGCGATCAGGGAGAGGAACGCCGTCGCGGCGACCTCGTCGTCGGTCAGCTTCCCGGCGGCCTCCTGGCTGAGCAGATCGCTGATCAGGTCCGCCCCCGGTTCGGCGCGTTTGCGGGCGACGACGTCGGCGAGGAGCGCGTCCAGATCGTCGGTCGCCTTGAGCATCGACGCCATGTCCGTCACGTCGCCCGCGGCGACCACCAGCGCGGGCGGGCGGACCTCGTCGAGCAGGCTTTCCGGGATGCCGATCAGCTCGCAGATCGACCGGATTCCCAAGGGGTACGCGAAATCCTCGACGAGGTCGCCTTCGCCGCGGTCCAGGATCGGGTCGAGCAGTTCGTTCGCGAGCCGATGCGTGCGGTCGCGCATATGCTGCAGCCGCCGCGGGCCGAACGCCCCGGCGCACGCTTTGCGCAGCCGCGCGTGTTCCTCGCCTTCGACGTTGTTCATATGCCCGATGAGCGTCGGCCGATGGTCGGCGGGCAGCCCGAGGTTGGCCTTGCGCCAGTGCTCCGCGGCGACGGACGGGCATTTGGACAGCCGGGGGTCGGCCATCGCGGAAACGACGTCCGCGTGCCGGGTCAGCAACCAGGTCCAGGTGTCGCCGGGGAGCGGGAGCCGGAACGCCGGCGCGTTGCTCCGAAGCCATTCGTAGGCGGGCGAGGGATCCCTGTCGAAGTCCGGGCCGAACATCACGGGGACCGCGGCGGCATCGTATGCGGCGTCAGGCATACGAGCCACCATGCCAGCCGTCGGCGGAATCGCGTCCGGCGAACGCGGGTATCGGGCTGTCTCACGCGATCGTCAACGCGATCCCCCTGTCACCCTCTTGTGGTGACCCAGCAAGATCGAAGCGGGTGCGGTGCGTAACGGGTTGGAGGTGACCCTCGTCAGCGAGTTCGGCAAGCACGACCGTGACGCGGTCTCGGCGCGGCCGCGCGGTTCGCTCCGGGGTTTCGCCGACACCGTCGGCCTCGCCTCCGCCCGCGTCTGGCGGCTGCGTGGCCGCGCCTGGAACACCCTGCGTCATCCGGCGGGGTGGGAGCTGTGGCGCCTGCCGCCCGCGGCGGTCTTCTGGATGCTCGGCACCGAGATCGCGGTCGCGTTCTGGGCGCTCTACAGCGGTTTCCAGGCCTCCGCCACGACGACGGATCTCGTCCGCTTCGGCGTGATCGCGGGCTGCACGATCTGGTACCTCGTCCAGACGCAGCATCCGGAGGAGCAGCGCCGGGCCGACGACCGGCGCGGTGAGCACATCGACCAGACCGCCGTCTGGCTGGGCGGCGCGGCCGTCCTGCTGCCGCCCACGTTGTCGCTCGCGCTGCTGCTGATGGTGCGCGTGCAGCGCTACTCCATCGCGCACAAGGCGATGACGACCTTCCTCTTCACCACCGCCGCGCACGCCGCCTCCATCCTCGGTGTGCACACGATCACCCGGCTGACGTCACTGCACGGCTGGCTCGAATCGGGCACGCTCCCCCAGCGGCCCGGCGACATCGCGGTCGCCGCCGTCGCGCTGCTGGGCGCCGCGCTCTGGTATTTCGCGTCGCAGACGCTGTTGATCAGCATCGCGCGCGGTCTGGCGTGGGGTGGCTGGCGGCGGCAGAAGCTGATCGGCAGCTGGGCCGACAACGCGGACTTCGTCTACGCGCTGCAACTCGCCGCGTGCACGACGATCCTCGGCGCGGTCAACATCGCGCTGGTGCCACTGGTGATGATCGGGATCGCGCTGCGCTCGACCCGGCTCTCGCAGGCGCTGGCGGACACGATCGCGCGCAGCCAGCGCGACCGGAAGACCGGGCTGCTGACCGAAGACTCCTTCCACGCACCCGCCGCGCTCCGGCTGCTCGAAGACCAGACCGGGCGGCGCCCGACGGCGTTCCTGATGCTGGATCTCGACCACTTCAAGCAGTGGAACGACAAGTACGGGCATTCCGGCGGCGACATCGTGCTCGGCTGTGTCAGTGCCGTGCTGCGGCAGAACACCCGCTCCACGGACGTCGTCGGGCGGTGGGGCGGCGAGGAGTTCTCGGTGCTGCTGCCGGACACCACCCGCGAGGAGGCGATGCGGATCGCCGAGCGGATCCGGGCGGCCGTCGCGAAGACCGCGATCACCGGCTTGACCGAACTCGCCAGCGGGCACGCCACCAACGAACCCCGCGCGGTGGGGCCGATCCACGGCTGCACCGTGTCGATCGGCGTCGGGCTGTCGCCGGAGCACTCGACGGACTACGGCGAGCTCTTCCGCGCCGCGGACGCGGCCATGTACCAAGCGAAACGGAGCGGGCGGAATCGCGTGGTCGTGGCACCCTCCGCGGTTCCGCCTTCGCCCCGGACGCCGACGTCACCCCTGAGCCGGGCCGGCGACTCGCGCCGCGATTGACGCGTTTAGTCCTCTGAATGCGTTCGCCGGCGGAGGCCGGTCCCTTGCTCAAGGCGCGCGTGCGTGTTGCGAAAGCCACTTTCGCAACGTTGAAGGTTGCGAAAGTGGCTTTCGCAACACACCACGCGTAGCGAAGCACCGATGTCACGTACGGGACCCGAACGGTCCCATACGTGACATTCCGGAGCGCCTCCGAAAACCCGAGCGTCAGCGACGGGTCACGAGGCGGGTCTCGAGCAGATCGTCGACCACCCGGGTCTCCACACCGGTCCGCCGTTCGAACGCGGACCCGCTCAGCGGCCACAGCGCGACCAGCACGACACCCACCGCGGACAGCGCGGCCAGCACCAGCGCGGCGACGAACTGGGCGGCGCCGTCGGTCGCCGTGCTCAGCACCGCGAAGCCGATCAGGACGATGCCGGTCGGCAGCACGGCGGCCAGCGCCACCAGGAAGGCGGGCGTGCGGCGCAGGTCGCGACGGCGGGTGGTCAGCCAGGCGGCGAGCAGGCAGGCGAACGACGCCCCGAGCAGGCAAGCGCCCGCTGTGTCGCTGAGCCGGTGCCAGCCCAGCGCGATGGTCGACGACGCGACCCAGGCGACGGCGACGCCGCCGATCCCGATGATCGCCGGACGGAACCGTTGGGGCAGCACGAAAGCGAGCGCCATCAGGATGGCCATGGCGGCACTGACGTGACCGCTGGGGAAGCTGTTGTGTCCCGGCCCGCGGCCGCCGTCGGGCAGTTCGGGCCGGACGAGGACGTAGAGCTTGAGCAGTTGCGCGGCGACGAGCGGGAGCACGAGGACGCTCAGCGCGGGGATCAGGAGTCCGGGTTTCCGCCGGAGCAGCGCCAGGACGACGAGCCCGATCCCGGCGGCGCCGATCACCAGCACCATGTCCTGGTCACGCAGCGGTCCCGCCCAGTCCATTGTGGACCACTGACCGGACTGGGCGCTCCGGACGACGCCGTTCTCCGCGAGCTGCCCGGCCGACGTGTGCACGAACAGCACGTAGGTCACGACGAACGCGACGGCCAGTCCCAGTCCGGTGGCGAGCTGGAACACGGCCCTGGACAGGGTCCGCCTGGTCTCGGCGTGCCGTCCCGGCAGCGGACGGCGGGCGGGGGTCGGCTTCGCTTCGTGGATGAGTAGGGCCATGGGTCCCACTGTCCCCACGCCGTTTCGCCGTGAGGTCCGGACAATGTCATGGTTCTGCTACAAGATCGAGCCGAGTCGCACACGCGCGGAGACATCCGAATAATGGCGGCGTGGCAAGTGTCCTTGTGATCGAAGACGACGCGTCCGTGCGGGAGGGGCTGGAACTCGCGCTGCGACGGCAGGCGCACACCGTGTACACCGCCGAGAGCGGTGAGCTCGGGCTGGAGAAACTGCGGGTGTTCCAGCCCGACATCGTCGTACTGGACCTGATGCTCCCCGGTATCGACGGCTTCGAGACCTGCCGCCGCATCCGCTCGGCGGGCGAGGTGCCGATCATCATGCTCACCGCCCGCAGCGACGACTTCGACATCGTGGCCGGGCTGGAGGCGGGTGCCGACGACTACGTCACCAAGCCGATCGAGCCCCGCGTGCTCGACGCCCGGATCCGGGCGGTGCTGCGGCGCGCGGTGAGCGAGAAGCCCGCGAGCGACGACGCCGCCGCCGGGGAACGGCACGGCGGCCTGGTCATCGACCGGGCCGGGCTGGTGGTCACGAAGAACGGCGAGCCGGTCTCGCTGACCCCGACCGAGCTGAAGCTGCTGCTGGAGCTGTCGCGTACGCCCGGCCAGGTCTACAGCCGCCAGCAGATCCTCTCCGCCGTCTGGGATCACGACTACCTCGGCGACTCCCGGCTCGTCGACGCCTGTGTCCAGCGGCTGCGCGCGAAGATCGAAGACGTCCCCGCGAAACCCGAACACGTCCAGACCGTCCGCGGCTTCGGGTACCGGTTCGGCCGTTCATGAGGTGGCTTTCCGGGCTGCGGCCGCGGCTCATCCTGGCGTTCGCGGCGATGACGATCATCGGGGCGGCGGCCGCGGCGGGGGCCAGTTACGTCTCGGCCCGGAACGCGATCCTCGAAGCGGTGCAGGACGCGGCGATGAACCAGCTGAAGGACCGGGTCAGCGCCTACAGCCGCCCGTTGTCCACGCCGCCGACCCAGGATCAGCTCAACGATTTCGCCGGCAGCCTGCGGTTGAACGCCGTCGCGGTCTACCGCGACCTCCGATCGGCCAACGGCCCGGATCTCGCCACGTTCTCCCCCGAGTTGCGCCAGACCGTCGCGAACGACTTCCGCATCCAGTTCCAGCGCGTCGACCGCGGAAGCATTCCGGAACTGCTGGTCGGCTTGCCGGTGCTGGCCCGGCAACCCGACGGGGCGATGAGGAACAGCGGCGTCGAGGTGTACTCGCTCACCTCGCTCGTGCAGCAGCAACAGGCCATCGACGAACTCGCGAAGTCCGCCTGGCAGACGGCCGCGCTGGTCCTCCCGCTGGCCGCGGCGCTCGCCCTGCTCGCGGCGAGACAGGTGCTCCGGCCGGTCCGGGCGCTCAACACCGCCGCCGCCCAGCTCGGCGAAGGCAGGCTCGATGTCCGGCTGCCCGCCAAGGGTTCCGACGAGCTGGCCGAACTGGTCACGACCTTCAACAACACCGCCGCCGAACTGGAGCGCACGGTCGGTGAGCTGAGAGCGATGGAGGCCGACGCCCGCCGGTTCGTGGCCGACGTCTCGCACGAGCTCCGCACGCCGCTGGCGGCGATGAACGCGGTCACCGACGTGCTCGACGAGGACGCGGAGGCGCTGCCGCCGGACACCGCCGTCGCGGCGCGGCTGGTCTCCGGTGAGACCCGGAGGCTGACGCGGCTGGTGCAGGACCTGGTCGAGATCTCCCGGTTCGACGCGGGCCGCGCCGAACTCGTGCTCGACGAATGGGATCTCGCGACGGCGATCCGGGACAGTCTCGACGCCCGAGGCTGGCGCGACGGCGAAGACCTGGTCACCGACCTGCCGGAGGGCGTTCTCGCCCGCGTGGACCGGCGGCGGCTCGACCTGATCGTGGCCAACCTCGTCGGCAACGCGTTCCGGCACGGCGCGGCCCCGGTCCAGGTCCGGCTGCGCGCCGACGGCGACGGCGTCACCCTGGCGGTCGAGGACCGCGGACCCGGGATCGATCCACAGGTCCTGCCGCATGTGTTCGACCGGTTCACCAAGGCCGACACCGCCCGCGCCCGTTCCGAGGGCAGCGGGCTGGGCCTGGCGATCGCGCTGGAGAACGCCCGCCTGCACGGCGGCGACATCACCGCGGCCGACACCGGGCACGGCGCCCGGTTCGTGCTGCGCCTGCCGCACCTGCCCGCAGGAGGGGCGCGATGAGGAAGCCTCGCGTACTGCTCATCCTTGCGGCCGCGGCGCTTCTGGCCGCCTGCGGTGTCCAGCCGACCGGTGTCGTCCCGGCCGGACCGGGGCCGTCGATCCGCGCCACCACGGGGCCGAACGTCCTCGGCGGTCTGACGCTGTACTTCGTCTCCGACGGCCGGGTCATCCCGGTGACCCGGCCCACCGAAGGGTTCATCTCCCCTGAGGGCGCGGTCACGCTGCTGCTGCAGGGGCCGACGGAACGGGAAGCCGCGCAGGGGCTCACCACGTTCGTCCCGCCGGAGCTGGGCAAGCTCCGGGTCTACCCGGGCGACCCGTCGAGTCTCGCGCTGCCGTACTCGATGCGCAAATTGTCCGATCAGGCCATCAATCAGCTGGTCTGCACCGTGATCGCGGCCTCCGCGGCCACCGGCCGGGCGCCACAGTCCAAGGGCGTGAACGTGATCTCGCCGAACGAGGACGTGTACTTCCAATCCTGCCAGCCGAACTGAATTCGTCACTCACCGTGCTCACATAAAAGCACTTCTCGTATCAGTACGAGCGTGAGCCTCTTTTGGTTCAACGATCAAGGTAACTGTGGGCGAACACACTCGGGCGTGACATTGCCGTGTCCTTTTCGTAATGTTGCCCGGAGCTCGCGGCCCCCGACGCGAGTTCCCGTCCCCGAAGTGGTGAGTGATCAGAGAAATGGCCGGCAGACATCGCAAGATCAAGGCTCCGCAGTGGAAGCTCCCCGCGGGTATCGCGGCAGCGGTCGCCACGGCGCTCCCGGCGTCGATGTGGCTGACCTCCGCAGGTTCCCCTGACGTCGAAGCGGCCAGCGCCGCGCTCGCGTTGAAGGCTCCCCCGGTCTCCAGCGTGACTCCCCCGCCGTCTAGCAGCAGCACCCCGCCCTCCAGCACAAGTACCCCGCCCCCGTCGACCTCCTCGGCTCCCCCGAAGCCGACGACGTCGACCAAGGCCCCCGCCCCGGTGAAGAAGACCGTTCCCGCCGCGACGGCGTGCTCGACCAGCCTCGCCGGCACCAAGCCGCACGTGGCCCAGGTCGGCAACCACGTGAAGGCCAAGTTCGGCGTGAAGAACGTCGGCGGCGTCGCCGGCCGGGCGAACGCCAGCGACCACCCCTCCGGCCTCGCGCTGGACTTCATGGTGGACACCGCCACCGGCAACGCCATCGCCGAGTACCTCCTGGCCAACCAGAAGGACTTCGGTATCACGTACGTCATCTGGCGCCAGCGCTACAACGACGGCAGCGGCTGGGACACCATGGAGGACCGCGGCGGCGCGACCGCCAACCACATGGACCACGTCCACGTCTCCTTCGCCAAGAGCGCGAAGGTGAACGTCAGCTGCTGACGACGTCTCTCAACGATTCCGAGCGGACCGCTCGCCGGGCTGGACAACGGGTCGGCCCACGACCTCTTCCACGCCTTTGACGGCGAGCCGGTCCGCTCGCTCGTTCTCCGGATGCCCCGCGTGACCTTTGACCCAATGCCACTCGACCTCGTGCCGTGAAGCGGCTTCGTCGAGACGGCGCCACAGATCGGCGTTCTTGACCGGCGTCTTCGCCGACGTCATCCAGCCGTTGTTCTTCCAGTTCCGCACCCAGCTGGTGATGCCGTTCCGGACGTAGGTGCTGTCGGTGTAGATGTCCACCGTGACCCGGCGCTTCAGGCTTTCCAGCGCCTCGATCGGCGCGGTCAGCTCCATCCGGTTGTTCGTGGTCGGCCCGGCATCCCCGCCGTAGATCTCCTTCTCGACGGTGCCGTACCGCAGCACCGCGCCCCAGCCTCCCGGGCCGGGGTTCCCGCTGCACGCGCCATCGGTGTAGATCTCGACTTCCGCCACCCGAACACCCTAGCGACGAGGCTCAGTCCGGCAGGAGCGGCACCCACGGCTCCTCGACCTGCCCCAGGTGCACCGCGCGCGTGATGGACTTCGCACCGAACCGGTCCCGGACGGTGTCGAGCGTCGAGTCGAGCGCGTCCCTCGGTTTCGCCCCGAACGGCAGGGCGAGCTGGATCGAGTCGTCCTTCGACAGATTCGTGAGCGCGAGCCCGATCAGCGTGAGACCGCGTTCGTCGATCAGCGGTCTCGCCGTCGCGAGCAGGCCCCGTGCCGCCGCGACGATCGCGCCGGTCTGCTCGGTCGCCTCCAAGAGGGTGTGCGAACGCGTCGCCTTGGTGAAATCGGCGAACCGCATCCGCAGCACGACGGTGCGGCACACCCGCTGCGCCGCACGCAGGCGACGGGCGAGCCGATCGGCGAGCGTCAGCAGCGTCGCGTCGAGCTCGGCGGGCGAACGCGGCCTGCCGCCGAGCGCGCGCTGCGCCCCGATCGACCGGCGGCGTCGCCCGGTCTGCACGCGGCGCGGGTCGTCGTTGTGGGACAACGCGTGCAGATGGGCGCCGACGCCGCGGCCGAGCATCCGGACGAGTTCCTTCTCCCCGAACCCCTCCATCTGCCCGACCGTCGTCACCCCGCGCTCGCGGAGCTTCCGCGCCGTCACCTTGCCCACTCCCCACAGCCGCTCGACGGGGAGCGGATGCAGGAACTCCAGCTCCTTGTCGTGCGGCACGACGAGCAGGCCGTCGGGTTTCGCGACCCCGCTGGCCACCTTCGCGAGGAACTTCGTCCTGGCGACGCCGACCGTGATCGGCAGCCCGACCTGTTCCAAGACGTCCTTCCGCAGTTTCGCGGCGATTCGGCTCGGCGTGCCCGCGATCTTCAGCAGCCCGCCGACGTCGAGGAAGGCTTCGTCGATCGAAATGCCTTCCACGAGCGGCGTCGTGTTGCCGAAGACCTCGAAGACCGCCTTGCTGGCCGCCGAATACGCGCGCATCCGGGGCGGGACCACGATCGCGTCCGGGCACAGCCGCCGCGCCTGGCCGCCGCCCATCGCCGTGCGCACGCCGTACGCCTTCGCCTCGTAGCTGGCCGCCAGCACCACCCCGCCGCCGACGATGACCGGCCGCCCGCGGAGCTTCGGGTCGTCACGCTGCTCGACCGACGCGTAGAACGAATCCAGGTCGGCGTGCAGGATGGGACCCTCGGTCGTCATAGAACATATGTTCGCATCAAACGGCCCAGTGGCCAAGCCACCTCACCCAGGGGAGCCGAGCACTCCCGCCAGGGCCGAAGCGAGGAGGGCGACGGTGCGATCGTCGTCTTCGGCCAGGTCACGCAGCACGGTTAGCGCGCGGGCGGGCGGCATCTCGACGAGGGCCTGGGTGAGGCGGATCCGCGCCGCGGGGTCCGCGGTGGCGAGCTCGCCGGTCAACGCGCTCATGATCCGGTCCGCGGCGCCGTCGTCCCGCGCCAAGGTGCCGAGGACCTCGGCCGCCTCGACGTCGGTCGTACCCTCGACCACCATGCGGACGAGCTCCGGCACGGCCGCGCTCTCCCCGCGCGACCCCAGCGCCAGCGCGGCGCGGGCGCGGACCGCCGGATCCGGGTCGCCGAGTACGTCCGTCAGCGCCGCGGTCGCCTCGTCACCGGGCATCCCGGCGATCGCGAGGACCGCGCGCCGCCGGACGTCGACGTCCGCCGAACGCGCGCCGGACGCCAGGCTCGCCACGCCGTCACCGCCCGCCCTCGCGAGAGCCCACCGCAGAGCCCCGGCGACGTTCGGATCGGCTTCGGTGAGGACCGCTCCGGCCAGCAGTTCGGCGGGTACCTCGGCCGGGGCCAGGGCGGTCTGCTGCCGTCGAGCCGCGTGAGGCGAATTGAGCCCGTGCAACAGCTCGACGATGCGCAGGACCCCCTCCCAGCCCGTGGGTGCCGAACCGTCGACCGCGCGGAGCCGGTCGAGCAGCTCCTGTTCCCGGTTCAGGCGCTCCTCGGTCCGCCGGATGAGATCGCGGACGAGATCGGACGGTTCGAAGGCCGGATCCTCCAAAGCGCGTCCGATCTCGCGCAGCGAGAGACCGAGGGACCGCAGGCACTCCACGTGGAAGATCCGGCGGATGTCCTCGTCGGAGTACTCGCGGTAGCCGCCGAAGGTGCGGCCGGTCGGCCGCACCAGCCCGAGGGAGTCGTAATGCCGGAGCATCCGGCTGCTCACCCCCGAGCGGCGCGCCACCTCACCGATCAGCATCAGGCTCCCTCCGGTCCCAGCGCGACGATCCGTTTCGACTCGTCGAAACCGGCGTCCGGGTCGCGCAGGAGCCGCTCCGTGGCGTGGGCGTGCGCCCGCACCGCCAGGTCGGTACTCGCCGAGCCCGCCCGCAGGACGGGCTCGATCACGGGTCCGAGCGCGACGAGCGCCCTGCTGAGACTCAGCCGCACCGTCCGGTCGCCCCGGCCGAACTGGTCGGCCAGGTCACGGGCCAGCCGGGCCCGCTCCCCGTCGGGGACGAGGACGACCGCGGCCCGCCACGCGCTCCGGGCGACCTCGTCGTCGGCGTCGTGCAGCAGCGACCGCGTGATCGCGGGCCACGCGGCGCGGTCCCCGATCTTGGACAGCGTGTGCAGGGCCTGACTCCGGGCCTGGGCGACCTCCGAACCGAGCTCGGCCAGGAGCACCGGCACCGTGTTCTCCGCGGGCAGCCGCGTCAGCGCCCAGGTCAGCATGTCCCGGACGTAGAAATCCGGCTCGATCGCGCACCGCGCCACGAGCGGGCCGACGAACCCGGCGTCCGGATGCGTCCCGGCCGCCAGCGCCGCCTGGAGCCGCGTCGACGAGCTCTCGGCACCGAGCGCGTCGAGCACGCGCAGGTCCGGTGAAGTCCTCTGTGTCGTGTTGATGGGGATCACCTCCTGCGCTCCAGTGAAGACCTTGTCACGATGTCAAGGTCAAGCCCGGCGCTCCACCGCGATCAGTCGAACGGGGGTCCGGAGTACGAGACCCGGTGCTTGAACACCTCGCCGTCCCGGATCTCGGCGGAGTACGTCGGCCTCGGCGAGATCGCGCGCCAGGCGTTCAGCACCTCTTCCGACTCCCAGTACTCGAAGATGTTCACCCGGCCCGGTTCGAGCGTGTCCGCCGAGATCACCACGTCGAGGCAGCCGGGATGGGCCCGCGCCTTCTCGACGATCACCTGGTGCCCCTCGACATAGCGGTCCCGCTTCTCCGGGTCGACGTACACCTTTCCCGCCACGATCACCGTCATTTCGAACTCCCTTCGTCCGGTCGGTTCACCCCACCGACGAACGCGGACGACGCGAACCGACACGGGCGCGGAAGAAATCCGTCACCGATCGTCCGCCGGCGAAACACCAGATCGCGATCACCGGGTCGCAGATCGCGCAGCCGAACGACGAATCGTCCAGGAACGGGATGATAGGAGCGCCCTTCAGGTGGTGCACGACGTCCCAAGCCGTGTGCAGCAGCCAGCCGATCCCGATGAACGTCCACGATTCGAGCCCGCGGTACGCCACATAGGCCATCAGTGCGGTGAAGACGAGTTCCCAGATGCCGAGCCCGCCGCCGCTGGCGTAGGCCGCGCCCGCGCCGGCGATCATGACCGCGTTGAAGCGGCGGCGGTGCGGCTCGTGGATCAACGACATCAGGACGACATAGCCGAGGCCGACGAGAATCGGCGCGATGATCATCATGGTTCGACGCTAGAACCGGACGACGCCCGCTCCCAGTGGCGCGAACGACGCCTTCCAACGGGATCTCGCCATCGGGCGGGTACGTTGCGGTTCATGCACACCGTCGCCGTCCTCGCGCTGGACAAGGTGATCCCGTTCGATCTCTCGACGCCGATCGAGGTCTTCACCAGGACCCGGCTCGCGGACGGAAGCGCGGGCTATCGCGTGGTCGTCTGCGCGGAACACCCAGAGGTCGACGCCGGGCACTTCACCCTGCGCGCGCCGCGGGGGCTGGACGCGCTGCGCGAGGCGGACACGATCATCGTCCCCGGCACCGCCGAGCCGACCCGGCCGTTGCCGGAATCCGTCCACGCCGCGCTGAACTCGGCCGCCGCGAGGGGCACGCGGATCGCCTCGATCTGTTCCGGCACCTTCATCCTCGCCGCCGCGGGCCTGCTCGACGGCCTTCGCGCCACGACGCATTGGGTCGCCGCCGACGCACTGGCCGCGGCGTACCCGGAAGTCGACGTCGACCCGGACGTCCTCTATGTCGACAACGGGCAGATCCTGACGTCCGCGGGCGCCGCCGCGGGCCTGGATCTGTGCCTGCACCTGATCCGGCGGGACCACGGCTCCGCGATCGCGGCCGACGCCGCCCGTCTCTCGGTCATGGCGCTCGAACGCGAGGGCGGCCAGGCGCAGTTCATCGCGTTGCGGCATCCACCCGCTCCCCGTGGCGCGACGCTGGAGCCGACTCTGTTGTGGATGCAGGAAAATCTCGCGCGCGAGCTCACACTGGCCGATATCGCCACGCGCGCCGGGATGAGCACGCGCACGCTGATCCGGCACTTCCGCGAGCAGACCGGGACGACGCCGTTGCAGTGGCTGCACCGGACCCGCGTCCGGCAGGCGCAGCATCTGCTGGAGACCACCGAATACGCCGTCGAGCGGATCGGCGCCGAAGTCGGTTTCGGTTCGCCCACCTCGTTCCGCGACCGGTTCAAGCGCACGACCGGCGTCAGCCCGGGCACCTATCGACGCGCTTTCCGTTAAGCGGCAAGGGTCAGAACGGTGTCCGAAGCCCGCGCCCGGGCCTGGTCGGCGAACCGCCTTCGCGCGACAACGACTCTGAGCCATCGTTCGGAACGCTCGGCGTCCAGATCGGAGGTGGCTCGGGCGAGCACCTCGGCGGCGTGCGCGGCGGACTCGATCTCCGCGGCGGCGCCGAGGTAGTCGCCCGCCTCGATGAGCTTGTAGGCGTGGCGCATCTCGGTCTGCGCGGTCGAGTAGATGGCGTAGGCGGCGAGGTTGTTCGCCAGCGGGCCCAGTGAATGCGACATCGGCTTCTCCGTTCCTTCTCTACAGACACGTCGAACGGGCCCGCCGCGGTTCGACATGGCGAAGTGATTTTTCCGAGGGTTGCGCAAAGTGGCCGCTTCACGACAGCCTGAAGCGCATGCCAGCCCGAGCGGCGTCGTTCCGCAGTGTCTTCGCGGTCGCCGGATTCCGCCGGATCTGGCTCGCGCATCTGCTCTCGGTCGCCGGCGACCAGCTGGCCAGGGTCGCGCTCACGGTGCTGGTGTTCGACCGGACCTCGTCGGCGGGCTGGGCTTCGGCGGCGTACGCGCTGACCTTCGTGCCCGACCTCCTCGGCGGCGCGCTGGGCGGGGTCGCGGACCGGTTCTCGCGACGCACCGTGATGGTGGTGACCGACGTCGGCCGCGCGGTCCTGATCGCGCTGATGGCGGTGCCCGGCCTCCCGCTGCCCGCCGCGGCCGCGCTGTTGTTCCTCGTCCAGCTCATGGCCGGGCCGTTCCACGCGGCCCGCCAGGCGATGCTGCCGGATCTGCTCGATCCGGACCGGCTGGTCGTCGGCCAGGCGGTCATCTCGTCCACGTATCAGGCCGGGCTCGTGGTGGGCTTCGGCGCGGGCGCCGCCGTCGTCACCGGCCTCGGTGTTCCCGGGGCACTGCTGATCGACGCGGGAACGTTCGCGCTTTCGGCGCTCATGCTGCGCTTCGGGCTCGAACGCTTCCCGCCCTCGGCACCCGCCCATCACGAACGCCCGTCGTTGCTCGAGGGCTGCCGTCTGGTGGCACGCGACCGCAAGCTGCGCTGGCTGCTGCTCATCGCCTGCTGCTGCGGTTTCTACGTCGTGCCCGAGGGCCTCGCCGTCCCGGTCGCCGCCGAACTGGGCGGCGCGGGCGCGTTGCCGTGGCTGCTGGCCGCGAACCCGGTCGGCTCGGTGCTCGGCGGAATCCTCCTGAGCCGGATCCCGCGTGAGCGGCAGATCCGGGTGCTGGGCGCGCTGACGGTGGCGAGCAGCCTGGTGCTGATCCCGACCGGCTGGGCTCCGGGACTGGTCACGATCGTCGTGCTGTGGACGATCTCGGGGGTGTTCTCCGCGCACGACATGATCACGCAGACGCAGTACAGCCTCGCCGCGCCGCCCGCCCATCGCGGCCAGGTGATCGGGGTCGCGATCGCGGCGCTGCGGGCGGCTCAGGCGGCGGGAATCGCGGCGGCCGGGCTGCTGGCCCAGATCGTCGCGCCGACCACCGTGGTCACCGTCGCGGCGATCGCCGGTGTGGTGGTCGCCTTCGTCGCCGGGGTGGGCTGGTCACGGGCGGTGTCGTCCCGCCGCGGCCCTGAGGAATCCGAAGATCCCATGGGGCCGGTCGGCGGGACGACACCCGTTGGCGAACACGGTTCCTGACACATCACGTCCAGTTGTTGTCCCGACGGGTCGTCCAGTTGTTGTCACGCACTACGTTCACCTCCCTTCGCGAAAGCCGCACTCGTGGGCGAGATCACTCAGGTCCAGTTGTTGTCACGCCGAGTGGTCCAGTTGTTGTCCCGCATGTCGTTCACCTCCCTCGAAATAGCGATCTATCCGGCAAAACACTCACCAGTTGTTGTCCTGCATCGGTGCACCTCCCTCGTTTCGGTTGGGCTGTCCGGGGGAATTCGGGGCCACGACTCTCATCGTCCGGACAACGACGGTCGTCGCAGTCCCGGTTCGATTACGGTGTAGATCACCGACGGAAGAGGGTGCGTGGACGGACGACTCGGCGGCGCGCGACGGCGGCTCAAGGCCTGGCACCTGTGGAGCCTGCCGCGACCTGTGCGTTCCTACGTCCTGGTCGTGAATCTCATCGCAGTCCTCTCGACCGCCGCCACGGCCCGGCTGGTCCCGGTGACCGGTACCGATCTCGTCCGGTTCGGCGTCTTGACGCTGTGCGCGGCCATCGCGATCGAGGGCACCCGGCAGATCGAACGCCAACGGGAGTACGACAGAGCCCCGTCAGTCGCCTACGTCGACACCAAGGCGGTCTGGAGCGTCGCCGCCGTCATCGCGCTGCCTCCGGTGCTCGCCGCCGCGATGGTCGTGGTGACCTACACCATCGCATGGCTGCGGATCTGGCCACACCAACGGCCGGTCCTCCCCCATCGGTGGATCTTCTCCGCCGCGACGGTGCTCTGCGGCACGCAGGCCGCCGTCGTCGTCCTCAGCCTCGGCATGCGTCATTACCCAGGCGCGCCCGACTCCGGTCTGCTCGCCGGGCTGGGCGACCTCGCCGTCATCATCGTGGCCGCGGCCCTGCGCTGGGCGATCAACACCGTGCTGGTGATGGTCGCGATCGCGCTTTCGTCGCCGCCGAAGTCGATCGGCGAACTGTTCTCCGGGTTCGGCGACCAGATCCTCGAAGCGGGCGCGCTCGGCCTCGGCCTCGTGACGGCCGTCGTCCTCGTCCAGGCCAACCCGCTGGTGCTGGTCGGCGTCGTCATCGCGCTGGTCGCGCTGCACCGCGGGCTGCTGCTGACGCAGTACCGGCGTGACGCGCACACCGACGCCACCACCGGTCTCGTCACGAAACGCCGCTGGCGTCAGCTGGCGGAGGAACAGCTGGGCCGCACCCGCGCCGGCCGCAAACTCGGCGTGCTGTTCCTCGACCTCGACAACTTCAAGACGATCAACGACACCTACGGCCATCCCAACGGCGACCTCGTCCTGCGCGCGGTCGGCGACGCCCTGCTCGCCGAGGTCCGCGAACAGGACATCTGCGGGCGGTGGGGCGGTGAGGAGTTCGCGATCGTCATCCCGGACATCCACGGCGAGGAGACGCTGCGCCAGGTGGCCGAACGGATCCGGCACCAGGTGGCGGTGGTCTCGGTCGCGCTGCCCGATCGCGACACCGTGCTGACCGATCTGACGGTGTCGATCGGCGGCGCGTTGTACCCGGCGGCCAACATCACCAGCGTCGACGACCTCCTCGTCGCCACCGACACCGCGCTCTACCGGGCGAAGCAGGGTGGCCGCAACAGGGTCGAACTGGCACCGCCCGCGCAGTAGGATTCGCCGCGTCTGGGGAGGAGCTCTACTTCCTCGCCGCAGGGAAACGGCTCGCGTGGGGATATGTCGACCAGCCGTCCCTGACGCCCTTGCTCGCGAGGATCTCCACCGACCTCTTCGGCGCCACTCCCGCCGGCCTGCGCGTGGCCGCGACACTCTGCGCCGCCGCGACGACCGCGCTGGCGGCGTTCGTCGTGGTGGACGGGCACATGCTGTCGACGGCCACCGTCGATCTGCTGATCTGGAGCGCGCTGGGCCTGGTGGTCCTGCGCCTGTTCCGCACCGGCGACGGACGGTGGTGGCTCGCGATCGGCGCCGTCGTCGGCATCGGGCTGGAGGCCAAGTGGCTTGTCCTGCTGATGGTCGCGTCGATCGGCCTTTCGGTACTCGCCGTCGGCCCGCGGACCGTGTTCCGCAGCGGCTGGCTCGCCGCCGGGATCCTGCTCGCGCTCGCGCTGGCCGCCCCAGGCCTGATCTGGCAGGCGGCGCACGATTTCCCTTTGCTGACCGTGGCTTCCGGGATCAGCGAGGACGACGGCGCGGAGAACCGGATCCTGTTCGTGCCGATGCAGTTCCTCTATCTGTCGCCCGTGGTCGTGCCGATCTGGATCGCGGGCGGCCTTCGGCTCTGGCGTGATCCGGAGCTGCGCTGGGCCCGTTCCCTGGCGCCGGCTTATCCGGTGCTGTGCGTTCTTTTGCTGATATCGGGTGGAAAGCCGTACTACTCGGCGCCGTTTCTGTTGCTGCTCACGGCGGCCGGCGCCGAGCCTTGTCTGCGATCACTGGACCGGGTATCGCGTCGCGTATGGGCGGCGGTGTCGGCCGTGCTCGGTGCCGCGGTCTCTCTCATCGTCGGACTGCCTCTGCTGCCGGTGTCCGCACTGGCGCCGGTTTTGGTGGTGAACAAGGAACAAGGTGAGCAGGCGGGCTGGCCCGAGCTGGCTTCTTCGGTCACCCGGGTCTGGGAGCAGATCCCGGCTGAGCGGCGGTCGACCGCGGTGATCTTCACGCGGAACTACGGACAGGCGGGAGCTCTGGAGTACTACGGGCTTCCCGGGGTGTACTCGGGGCATATGTCCTATGCGGACTGGGGGCCGCCTCCTGGTACGGCTTCGGGACCCGTGGTCGTGGTGGGGCCGTATCTTCCGACGTGGTTCGCAGGGTGTCGCGAGGCCGCGGTGCACGACAATGGGCTCGGGGTGGAGAACGACGAGCAAGGAGTGCGGATTTCCTTGTGTGATGGGACTTCTCGGCCTTGGGATGTACTTTTGGGGCGAGTTGCGGCGCTACTACTGAGCCGGAACTGTCGGTGGTCGGTTGTACGTTCTGCGTGTGGACACACTCAACGCCACTGTGGCGCTCTTGAAGGAAATCACGTCGTCGGAAGTTTTGCGGGAGGTCAATGCTTCACTGGATTCGTTGGGGGACAACGATGCCGTGGATGTCGCCGTCGCGGCTTCGGAAGGGATCGCGCGGCTGGAGGCTGTTCGGTTCCGTGCTTTGGGTCGGCTGAGTCGTCACCGTGATGGTGCGTCGAGTGTAGTGCAGGAGGTCGCGTTCGCTCTGTCCGTTGTGGACGGTCATGCTGCTGGGCTGGTCTCCACGGCTGAGGCGTTGACGACCCGTCTGCCGCGCACGTTGGGTTTGTTGGATGCCGGGAAGGTGGGTGGGTACGGGGCGATGAAAGTCGCCACGGCCACCGCCTGGCTCTCGGACGAGGATGCTCGCGCGGTGGACGCGGTGCTGGAGGATCGGATCCCGGACCGGAACTCGGATCAGATCCGGAAAGCGGCCAATCACGCGGCGATGATGGCCGACCGTGATGGGGTGGCTCGTCGTGTGGAGCGGAATCGTGGCGGGCGTCGCCTATCGATCCGACAGGGTGAGACCGGGGTGGCGTCCATCGAGGTCGAGGATGGTCCCGTCGAGAAGGTGGCTGCCGCCTATACGCGGATCGACCGTGAGGCTCGGGCGCTGCGGGCGGGTGGGGAGACGCGCACCCTGGACCAGCTACGTGCCGATGTCGCCCTTGATCTCTTGTTGGGTGGTCAGGGCGGGAAGAGCGAACGGTCGGAGGTGTTCCTCTACATGGACTTGAACACCTACCTCGGGTTGAACGATGATCCGGCGGAGATGGCCGGGCATGGGCATATCCCGGCGTCGTTGGCGCGGGAGATCGCCGGTGGGTCGAATACGGTGTTGCGGCGGATCATCACCGACCCGCTCTCGGGGCAGGTTCTCGACCTCGGCCGCGACCGCTACCGGCCCAGCGCCGGTCTGGACGAGTTCGTGCGGGTGCGGGACCGTGAGTGCCGAAGACCCGGGTGTCATCGTGTGGCGCAGGCCTGCGACCTCGATCATTCGCTGCCGTGGCAACACGGTGGCCATACCGCGGATACCGAGCTGATCGATCTGTGCCGCCGTGATCATCGGTTGAAGGACGAACCGGGCTGGAACTACCGGTTGGGTTCTGATGGGACTCTGACGATCACGACGCCTACGGGGCGGAGTTACGACAGCTCGCCTCCGCCACTGCACGAACCCCGCAGCGAGGAACCACCACCGTTCTGAGGCGTCGCCGGAAAACGGCAACGGCACGACACGGCAGCGCGAACCCGACCGCCTCCCTGCCCGAGCCCCATCGGCCCCCGTCGCCGCATAGCGACGACAGCACCGAGCGCGCGATCAGCACTGGCCGAGTCGCCGAAAAACGACCACGGCACGGGACCGCGCCTCGAACCCGCCCTCCGCTCACCCGGCCGACAACCGTCAAGTCTCGTTGCCGAAAAACGACCAGGCCCGCAGAGCCGACCAGCGCCACCACACCCTGCCGGCCGTCGCCGAACAACGGCCACTCCCCCGCCAGACCACCCCAACACCCGGCACCAACGCCACACCAACCCCAAGCACCCCCGGCCGTCCCGGTGAAACCGGCGTGAACACCCGGTGACACCTCCCGACCCCTATCGGCGACCCCAGCCGCCAGTTGTCCACTTCATGACGTCATCCGGCCCCACCCCTAGGTGTTCCACGACACTTTTTGGCGGGTTCCTACAATCCCCGGCCCCCGGCATGCGCCACCGGCGACATTCTCGTACCGGCCGGTAAGAGGCAGGCTGTTAGACAGGTATCAGGAGACTGTCCCGCGCGTGATCCAGCGGGACGGCGCCGCTCACTTGGGAGGCTCAGTCGGTGTTCAGTCGTGTCGCCATCGTCAACCGCGGAGAAGCCGCGATGCGGCTCATCCACGCCGTCCGCGAGCTTTCGGCGGAGACCGGACGGCGGATCGAGACCGTCGCGCTCTTCACGGACGCGGACCGGTCGGCGACGTTCGTGCGGGAAGCCGACATCAGCTACAACCTCGGGCCCGCGTCGGCGCGCCCGTATCTCGATTTCGCCGTGCTGGAGCGGGCCTTGACCGAGACCGGGGCCGACGCGGCCTGGGTCGGCTGGGGTTTCGTGGCCGAGGATCCGGCCTTCGCGGAGCTGTGTGAGCGGCTGGGCGTCACCTTCATCGGTCCGAGCGCGGACGCGATGCGCAAACTCGGCGACAAGATCGGCGCGAAGCTGATCGCCGAAGAGGTCGGCGTGCCCGTCGCTCCGTGGAGCCGCGGCGCCGTCGCGGATCTCGACGCCGCCATCAAGGCCGCCGCCGAGATCGGTTATCCGCTGATGCTCAAGGCGACCGCCGGCGGCGGCGGTCGCGGTATCCGCGTCATCACCTCCGCCGACGAGCTCAAGGACGCCTACGAGCGCACCAGCCTGGAGGCCGAGCGCGCCTTCGGCAGTGGCGTCGTCTTCCTGGAGCGCCTGGTCACCGGCGCCCGGCACGTCGAGGTCCAGGTCATCGCCGACGGCCAGGGCACCGCGTGGGCCCTCGGCGTCCGCGACTGTTCGGTGCAGCGCCGCAACCAGAAGATCATCGAGGAGTCCGCCTCCCCGGTCCTGAGCCCCGAGCAGGCCGACGAACTCAAGCGGTCCGCCGAGCGGCTCGCGCTCGCGGTCGAGTACCGCGGCGCCGGAACGGTCGAGTTCCTCTACCACCCCGGCGACAAGCTGTTCGCGTTCCTCGAGGTGAACACCCGCCTGCAGGTCGAGCACCCGATCACCGAGCTGACCACCGGCATGGACCTGGTCAAGGCCCAGCTGCACGTCGCTTCCGGTGGCAAGCTCGACGGCGTCCAGCCCGCCGAGTTCGGTCACGCCGTCGAGGCGCGGCTCAACGCCGAGGACCCGGACCGCGACTTCGCGCCGTCCCCGGGCCGCATCGCCCGCCTGGATCTGCCCGCCGGCCCCGGTATCCGGGTCGACACCGGGGTCAGCGAAGGCGACACCATCCCGGCAGACTTCGACTCGATGATCGCGAAGATCATCGCCTACGGCCGCGACCGTGACGAGGCGCTCGGCCGTCTGCGCCGCGCGATGGCGCAGACCACGGTCATCATCGAGGGCGGCGCGACCAACAAGAGCTTCGTCCTCGACCTGCTCGACCAGCCCGAGGTGATCGACGGCAGCGCCGACACCGGCTGGATCGACCGCGTCCGCGGCGAAGGCAAGCTGGTCACCCACCGCCATTCGGCGATCGCGCTCGCGGCCGCCGCGATCGAGGCCTACGAGGACGAGGAAGCCGTCGAGCGTCAGCGGCTCCTCTCCACCGCACACGGTGGCCGTCCGCAGGTCCAGCACGAGAGCGGCCGACCGCTCGACCTCAAGCTGCGCGGCGCCGCGTACCGCGTGAGCGTCGCCAGGATCGGTCACCGCCGGTTCCGCGTCGGCGTCTCGGCGGGCGGCGGCGACATCCACCCCGCCGACGTCGAGGTCGACCGGTTCGACGAGCACACCGGCCAGATCACCGTCAACGGCACCCGGTTCCGCCTGGTCACCGGCACCCACGGCCCGATCCACCTGGTCGAGGTCGACGGCGTCACCCACCGCATCAGCCGCGACGAGGGCGGCGTCGTCCGCTCCCCCGCGCCGGCGCTCGTCGTCGCGACCCCGCTGGAGGTCGGCGCCGAGGTCGAGGCCGGCGCACCCGTGCTGGTGCTGGAAAGCATGAAGATGGAGACGGTGCTCCGCGCGCCGTTCCGCGCGAAGCTGCGTGAATGCGTCGTCTCGGTCGGAAGCCAGGTCGAGACCGGCGCTCCCCTCCTGCGGCTCGAACCGGTGGCGGAGGAAGGCGAAGAGGTCGCCGAGGACACCGGCAGCGTCGAAATCGAGCTGCCCGCGGAGCCGGACGGCACGTCGGCGGTCCAGCGGATCACGCGGGGACAGCAGGATCTGCGCAGTCTCCTGCTCGGTTTCGACGTCGACCCGCACGACGAGCGCCGCACGCTCAGCGCGTACCTGGCCGCCCGCGCCGAACTGGAGGGCAACGGCGACCGCCCGCTGGAGGGCGAGGTCGAACTGCTGACCGTGTTCGCCGACCTGTCCGAGCTGATGCGCAACAAGCCGATGCGCGAGGACGCCAAGGCGGACACCCGGGTGCACAGCGCCCGCGAGTTCTTCCACACCTACCTGCAGAGCCTCGACGTCGAACGCGCCGGGCTGTCGGAGTCGTTCCAGAACAAGCTCAAGAAGGTGCTGGCGCATTACGGCATCAAGGATCTGGAGCGCACGCCGGAACTGGAGGAAGCGGTCTTCCGCATCTTCCTCGCCCAGCAGCGGACCTCGTCCGACGTCGCGATCGTCACCGCGCTGCTGCGGCAGTGGCTCACCGAGCCGCAGCCGTTCGAGTCGATGCGCGAGCCGGCGGGCAAGGCGCTGGAGCAGCTCATCGCCGCCACCCAGCTCCGCTTCCCGGTCGTCGGCGACCTGGCCCGCAGCGTCGTGTTCCGCTGGTTCGCCCAGCCGCTGCTGCGCCGCACCCGCGCCGAGGCGTACAGCGAGGTCCGCAAACACCTGCGGCACCTCGACCTGAACCCGGATTCGCCGGACCGCGCCGAGCGGATCGCGAGCATGCTGGCCAGCGCCCAGCCGCTGGTCCGCCTGCTCGGGCAGCGGATCGGCCGCCCTGGCACCGATCACAGCCCCCTGCTGGAGGTGCTGAGCCGCCGCTACTACGGCAACCGCGCGCTCACCGGCGTCCAGCAGGTGACCGTCGGCGGATGCACCTTCGTCACCGGTGACTACGCCGACGCGAACGAGCGCTTCCACATGGTCACCACCGCCGTCGACCGCGCCGGGCTGCCCGGGGCGATCAAGGCGGTCGCCGATCTCGCCGCCCAGCTGCCCGCCGACACCGACGTCGAGGCGGACCTCTACCTGACGTGGGACGACGAGTCGGCCGACGACGACGCGATGGCCGCGGGGCTGCGCGAGGTCCTCACCTCCGGGGCGTTGCCGAGCCGGATCCGGCGCATCACCACCACGGTCGCCGGGCACGGCGGCGCGGTGATGCACCACCACTTCACCTTCCGCCCGTCCTCGACCGGGTTCAGCGAGGAGCGGCTGATCCGCGGTCTGCACCCGCTGATCGCCCAGCGGATGCAGTTGCAGCGGCTGGCGAACTTCGACCTCACGCGACTGCCGTCGGGTGACGAGGACGTCTACCTGTTCAAATGCGTCTCGCCGATGAACCCGTCGGATCAGCGGCTGGTCGCGCTCGCCCAGGTCCGCGACCTGACCCCGTTGCGGGACAACGACGGCAAGCTGCTGGCCCTGCCCGCGGTCGAAGGCACGCTGGCGGGCTGCCTCGACGCGATCCGCGAGGTGCAGGCGAAGCTTCCGCCGAAGAAACGCTTCGACACCAACCGGATCATGCTGTACGTCTGGCCGACCAGTGAGCTCACCGGCGAAGAGCTCGACACGGTCGCCCAGCGCGTGCAGCCGTCGACGGCGGGCGCGGGTCTCGAAGAGGTCCAGTTCCTCGGCAGGCAGCGCGATCGCGCGACCGGCGAGGTCAAAGAGGTCGCCGTGCGCATCGGCTACGACGTGAGCGGCGGCGTGCAGATGTCGCTGTCCGAGCCCACCACCGAGCCGATCCTCCCGCTCGACGACTACCGCCAGAACGTGTTGCGCGCCCGTCGCCGCGACACCGTGTACCCGTACGAGCTGACCGAGATGCTCGGTTCGTTCACCGAGTACGACATGGACGACACGAACACCCTCGTCCCGGTCGACCGGAAGAAGGGCCGCAACAAGGCGGCGATCGTCGCCGGTGTGGTCACCACGCCGACCGAGCGCCACCCCGAGGGCGTCAAACGCGTGGTGCTGCTGGGCGACCCGACGAAGGCGCTCGGCGCGCTGTCGGAGCCGGAGTGCTCGCGGGTGATCGCGGCGCTGGACCTCGCCGAGCGGCTGCGGGTCCCGCTGGAGTGGTACGCGCTCTCGGCGGGCGCCCGGATCTCGATGGAGTCCGGTACCGAGAACATGGACTGGGTCGCGGCCGCGCTCAAGCGGATCGTGCACTTCACCCAGGACGGCGGCGAGATCAACATCGTGGTCGCCGGGATCAACGTCGGCGCCCAGCCGTACTGGAACGCCGAAGCGACGATGCTCATGCACACCAAGGGAATCCTGGTGATGACACCGGATTCCGCGATGGTGCTGACCGGTAAGCAGTCCCTCGACTTCTCCGGTGGCGTCTCGGCCGAGGACAACTTCGGCATCGGCGGCTACGACCGTGTCATGGGCCCGAACGGCCAGGCGCAGTACTGGGCGCCGAACCTCGCCGCGGCGCGCGACGTGCTGATGTCGCATTACGACCACACCTACGTGGCACCGGACGAGTCCGGCCCGCGCAAGGCGGTCACGAACGACCCGATCGACCGGGACATCTCGTCGTTCCCGCACGCGGCCGTCGACAGCGACTTCACCACGGTCGGCCAGATCTTCTCGCGGGAGGCCAACCCGGACCGCAAGAAGCCGTTCGACATCCGCACCGTGATGCGCGCGCTGTCGGATCAGGACCACCCGGTGCTGGAGCGCTGGCCGGGTATGGCCGACGCGGAGACCGCGGCCGTGCAGGACGTGCACCTCGGCGGACGGCCGGTGTGCCTGCTCGGTATCGAGTCGCGTTCGGTGCCGCGCCGCGGCTTCCCGCCCACCGACGGCCCGGACACCTACACCGCGGGCACGCTGTTCCCGCGGTCGTCGAAGAAGGCGGCGCGGGCGATCAACGCGGCCAGTGGCAACCGGCCGCTGGTGGTGCTGGCGAACCTGTCCGGCTTCGACGGTTCGCCGGAGTCGATGCGGAAGCTGCAGCTGGAGTACGGCGCGGAGATCGGCCGGGCGATCGTCAACTTCGAGGGCCCGATCGTGTTCACCGTGATCTCGCGGTACCACGGCGGGGCGTTCGTGGTCTTCTCGAAGGCGCTGAACCCGAACATGACGGTGCTGGCGCTGGAAGGCTCGTTCGCCTCGGTGCTCGGCGGGGCGCCCGCCGCGGCGGTCGTGTTCGCCGGTGAGGTCAACGCGCGGACCGCGGCGGATCAGCGGGTGCGGTCGCTCACCGAGAAGCTCAGCGGCGCGGTGGGTGCCGAACGTGCCGCCCTGGCCGCGGAGCTGGCCGAGGTCCAGTCGTCGGTGCGGGCCGAGAAGCTGGGCGCGGTCGCGTCCGAGTTCGACGGCGTGCACAGCATCGAGCGCGCGGTGAAGGTCGGTTCGGTGGACGCGATCATCAGCGCCGCCGAGATGCGGCCGCGCATCATCGAAGCGATCGAAGCGGGCCTGGCGAAGCAGAAGCAGTAGCGTCCCAAGTGAGATGAAGGGGTCTTTCATCGCAAAATTTGCGATGAAAGACCCCTTCATCTCACGGGTCGGGTGGCCGGTCCCCGAAGTCCTCGGGCACGATCTTGTCCAGTGCCGCTCGGAACTCCTCGACCTCCCGTTCCTGCTCGACCGGGTCGGACGGCGCCGTCGGCAGTTCCGCGTCCGGCCCGGACCCCACGATCTCGACCCGCACCGAAGCGACCTCCAGCACCGCGTCCGCCACCTCGATCCCGACCCCGGCCCGCAAACCGATCGCGACCGCGTCGCTCGGCCGGGCCGAAACGCGGATGCCGGAATCGAGTACCAGGTCGGCGAAGAAGATGCCGTCCCGCAGCGCGGTGACCTGGACTCCGGTGACCCGGTGCCCGAACGACTCGACCACCTGGCCGATCAGCTCGATCGTGCCGGGGCGGGGCAGCCGGATCCGTTCCTGCGCGAGCGCCACCGCGCTGGCCTCCGGGCCGCCGATCGTGATCGCCAGCCAGCGGCGTTCGCCCTCCCGTTCCCGCAGCAACATCACCGGTGCCGCTTCCGGGGCCAGGACAGCCATCCCCTCGACGTCCATCGAAATCATGCGCGGTACCTCATTCCCTGGGTCGGCTCACCTTTCCCTCGGCGCGCAGCCGGGGAACCATGTGCGGGTAGTGGAGTTCGAACGCCGGCCGTTCCGACCGGATCCTCGGCAGATCGAAGAAGTTGTGCCGAGGCGGCGGACAGGTCGTCGCCCACTCCAGGGAGTTCCCGTGTCCCCACGGGTCGTCGACTTCGACGACCTCCCCGAACCGGTAGCCGCGGACGACGTTCCAGAGGAACGGCAGCACCGACGCGCCCAGCAGGAACGCGCCGATCGTGGAAATGGTGTGCAGCACGGTGAAACCGTCCGTGCTCAGGTAGTCGGCGTAGCGGCGCGGCATTCCTTCGTTGCCGAGCCAGTGCTGGACGAGGAACGTCATGTGGAAACCGATGAACGTGGTCCAGAAATGGAGCTTCGCGAGCCGCTCGTCGAGCATCCGCCCGGTCATCTTGGGGAACCAGAAGTAGATCCCGGCGAAGGTGGCGAACACGATGGTGCCGAACAGCACGTAATGGAAGTGCGCCACCACGAAATAGGTGTCGTGGATGTGGAAGTCCAGCGGTGGCGCGGCGAGGATGATCCCGGTCAGCCCGCCGAGCAGGAACGTCACCATGAACCCGATCGACCACAGCATCGGCGACTCGAAGGTGAGCTGCCCCTTCCACATGGTGCCGATCCAGTTGAAGAACTTGATGCCGGTCGGCACCGCGATCAGGAAGGTCATGATGGAGAAGAACGGCAGCAGTACCGCGCCGGTGGCGAACATGTGGTGCGCCCACACGGCGAACGACAGCGCGGTGATCGCGATCGTCGCGAACACCATGAGTTTGTAGCCGAACAACGGTTTCCGGCTGAACACCGGAACGATCTCGGTGATGATGCCGAAATACGGCAACGCGACGATGTACACCTCGGGATGCCCGAAGAACCAGAACAGGTGCTGGAACAGGATCGCCCCGCCGTTGGCCGGATCGAAGACGTGCGCGCCGAGCCGCCGGTCCGCCTCCAGCCCGAACAGCGCCGCGGTGAGGATCGGGAAGACCGCCAGGATCAGGATCGTGGTGAACAGGATGTTCCAGGTGAACAGCGGCAGCCGCCACATGGTCATCCCGGGCGCGCGCAGGCAGAGGATCGTGGTGACCATGTTGACCGCGCCGAGGATCGTCCCGAGCCCGGACACGATCAGGCCCATGATCACCAGATCGGCGCCGACGCCCGGCGTGTGCGCGGCGTTGGACAGCGGCGTGTACATCGTCCACCCGAAGTCGGGCGCGCCGCTCGGCGTCAGGAACGAGCTGAGCACCATCAGCCCGCCGAAGAAGTAAAGCCAGTAGGAGAACGCGTTCAGCCGCGGGAAGGCGACGTCCGGCGACCCGATCTGCAGCGGGAGAATGTAGTTGGCGAAGGCGAAGAGGTTCGGGGTCGCGTACAGCAGCAGCATGATCAGGCCGTGCATGGTGAACAGCTGATTGTACTGCTCCTGCGACAGGAACTGCATCCCCGGCCTGCCCAGTTCGCCGCGCATCAGCAGCGCCATGAAGCCGCCGATGAGGAAGAACGCGAACGAGGTGCTCAGGTAGAGCACGCCGATCGTCTTGTGGTCGGTGGTGCGGACGACGCTGAGGAAGACACTCCCCTTGGGGGCACGGATCCGCCCGCCGAAGCGGACGGCCTCCGGACGCGGAGAGGGCTTCACGGCGGTCATGGCGACTCCCAGCACGAGGACACACCTTCTGAAGGCTGGTACCCCTCCAGGAGAGTCCCTACACGCGGGCTTTTCAAGGGGCTAGCCGAGTAGAGCCTCCAGGTGGTCCGCCGCCGTCGCGGCCCCGCCCGCCTCCCGGAACGAGGCGCCCACCTTCTCGGCGGCCGACCGGTACCCCGGATCGCCCAGCACCTTCGTCACGGCGGCCGCGATCCGGTCGGGTTTCGCCTTGCCGAACCGCAGCCGGACGCCGGCGCCCGCGTCGACGACCTGGCCGGCGATGATCGGCTGGTCGTCCCGGATCGGCGCGACCACGAGCGGCACCCCGTGCCACAGGCTTTCGCAGACGGTGTTGTGCCCGCCATGGCAGACGACGGCGTCCACGCGGGCCAGAAGTGCCATCTGGGGCACCTGAGGCACCACGAGCACCGTGTCCCCCACCGGTCCCACTGCACCGCTCGGATCGGCGATGACGGTCTGGATCCCGTCGACGTCGGAGAGTCCCCGGGCGGCCGCGCGGAGGAAGTTCCCGGCGGCATCGGCGTTCGCGGTGCCGAGCGTGACGAACACGGCGGGCACCGCCGGGTCGAGCCGGTCCCACGGGAAGCCGCCGGTGGGCGCGCGCCCGCCGATGGACGGTCCGACCAGCCGGACCCGGCTCGGCAGCGCGGCCGGGCCGAGCAGTTCCCGGGTGGTGAACGCGAGCACGCCGTGCGGCGACATCCGGGGGTCGGCGGGACCGCCGTCGATCCGCGCGCGCAGGCCGTCGAGGAGATCGTCGAGCCAGGCCGCCACCTTGGGGAGCCCGGCCAGGGGATCGACGAGTTCCGCGGACGTCGTCGCGGAGGTGACCCACGGCAGGCCGAGCCCGTCGGCGAC
This sequence comes from Amycolatopsis sp. w19, assembly GCF_051373225.1. Taxonomy (NCBI): domain Bacteria; kingdom Bacillati; phylum Actinomycetota; class Actinomycetes; order Pseudonocardiales; family Pseudonocardiaceae; genus Amycolatopsis; species Amycolatopsis sp. w19. The sequence goes on from NZ_JBPQFM010000002.1 coordinate 389,299, forward strand.
GAGACCGCCCGCGATGGCCTGCTGGTCGGCGACCACCACCTGCGGGCGGAACCGGCCGATCGCGGCGCGGACCCCGGGCGCCATCGCCTCGGCCAGCGGGATCAGGAACTCCTCCCACAGGAACCGGAACGCCGCCGGCCCCTTGAGGCTGGCGTCGCGTTCGGGCAGGCGACGCGGGACGGCGCACGGGAACACCTTGGCGCCGTCGCCGGCGAGCCGCCGGATGACCTCCGGCCGCCCCGCCCAGGCGACCTCGTGCCCGCGCGCGGTGAGGGCGGCCGCGACCCCGACAGCGGGGTTCACATGCCCGGTCAGCGGTGGGGTGACGAAGAGGAATCTGCCCACTCAGGCCGCCGTTTCACACGAGTGTTCGCGGACCCAGCCCAGGATCAGTTCCGACGTCTCCGCGGTGCGCTCGACGAGCACCGAATGTCCCTGGTCCGGCAGGACGACGGTGCGGCAGCGGCCGAGGTTCGCCTCCAGGTCCGGGACCTGCGCCGAGAGCCCCGACCGGTCGCCGAACAGCGCGAACACCGGGCAGCGGACGGCCCCGAGGTCGTCGTCGATGGTCCGGCTCAGCGGGATGTCCTCCGCCAGCGTCGTGGCCGCGAGGATCTTGTACGCGGATTTCGACAGCCTCGCTGTGTGCGCGCCGTGGTTCTCGGCGATCCAGCCGATCACCTCGTCGTGCGCAAGCCGGTCCTTCGCGTCGGCGAGCCCTTCGGCCATGTGCCCGGCCCACGCCCGTACCGGTGGCTCCGCTTCGATGGCGACGACGCTGGCGACGCGCTCGGGACGCGATGCCGCGAGCCCGAAGGCGATCGAGCCGCCGAAGGAGTTCCCGGCCACGTGCACCGGCCGGTCGATCCCGAGCGCGGTCAGCAGGCCGTCCAGATCGGCGACGAACTCCTCCAGCCGGTAGCCGGTGGCGGGCCGCGTCGTGCGGCCGTGCCCGCGAAGGTCGTACATGACGACGTCGATGCCTTGCGCGGCGAAGGCGGGCCCGAGTGTGAAGTAGTAGCTCGCCAGGCTGTCGGTGAGGAGGCCGTGGACGAACACCACCACCGGCGCCGTGCCGTCCGGCGGACCCAGCCGCTGTACGTGGACGTCGAGGTCGCCGACCTTGACCTTCGCCATGCTCAGGCCTTCCCCGCCAGGGACGCGACCACGTGGTCGACCAGTTCGCCGACGGTCAGCGCGATGATCTCGTCCAGTTCGCGTTCCGCGATGAACTCGGCGAAGTTGACCTTGTCGCCGTAGTGGTCACGCAGCCGCCCGGACAGCGTCACGAGGTCGATGCTCTCCAGCTCGAGGTCGTCGTGGAACTTCGTGTCCCGGCCGATCTCGGCGTCGTCCAGCCCGTACTCCTCGAGCAGTTCACGCAGCATCACGGTGAGGTCGGCCAGCACGGTCTCGGCCGCCGCGGTTTCGGTGGTCATTCTTCGTTCTCCGTCCAAGCCACGACGTAATCCGTCAGCGGTGTGGTGATCGTGGTGTGCCACACCGGATACCGGGCACCGCCCACCTCCACGGTGAGCCGCCCGTCGTCCGCGCCGACGACGGCGAAAGCACGCGGATCACCGCGCAGGCCGGTGCGGAGCCGTTTCGCGACGGCCTCCTTGGCGGCCCAGAATCTGGTGAACCACACCGCTTCCGGCTCGCCGAGCAGGGCACGTTCCGCCGGGCCGAGAGCAGCGGCGACCGTGCTCTCCGGCCGGTCTTCGACGGCTTCGATGTCGATCCCGCAGGGCCCTCTCCGGGCGATGGCGACACCGAGCGCGTCCCGGTGGGCGATCGAGACGGTGAGCTCCGGCAGGCTTCTCCCGTAGGCGCCCGAGACGGTCGGCGCCCCCGACGAGTCGTTCCCGATCCGCAGTTCGGCCGGGAAGATGTCACCCGCACCGTCTGTCCACAAGAGACGCCGGACGGCGTCCTTCGCCGCGATCCGGCCGAGCAGCCAGGCCCGTCTCCGGCGCGGCGACTGGCCTGCGTACGCCTGTCTTTCCTCCCCGGCCAGCACGTTCCGCATGATCAGCTCGCGCGTGGCGAGATCCGGCCACTGCTCGCGGACCAGCGCCCAGCCGCCGGGGCGTGCTTCGGACAGCGTGGCCCGCTCGGGCCGCCGATCCATCGCCCGGATCACCGGGTTGCTGTCGAACCGGCGATCGCGCCAGCCCTCGACCTCGGCCCATACCCGGCCACCGTGGATCAGCTGGACGTCCGCTTCGAGTTCCGCGTCGGTCACCGACACGATGCGGACGACGCAGTCGACCCGGTCCCCCGGCAACGGATGTTCGCCGTAGAACCGGATCCGCCGCATCCCCACCGGGAAGACCGTGGTCCTGGCGGGCAGCCGCGACATGATCCAATACCCGAGCAGCTGCCCCGCGTTGTCCAGCAGCGCCCCCGGCGCGTCCGGGGTCCGCAGCACTCCGCGCACGTGGCGATCCCCGACCGCGACCAGTTCCTCGACGCCCTGGAACCTCGGCCCGTGGAACATCCAGCGCTCGGTGTAGAGCTGCTCGGCGCGCAAGTCCGGCTTCCGTTCCCGCGCGGCCGGGAACGTCCACGGCCCGGGCGGATCGGCGGGGAACGCGGCGTCCAGATCGATGACGGCCCTGGAGTAATCGCCGAGGGAGACCCCGACCCGGGAAGGGCCTTGCGGCACCACGGTCACCGGTACGTCCAGCGCGGGGATCGCGGCGATCCACTGGTTCAGCCGGACGTCCTCCAGCGCGACCGCGCGACGGCCCGGCGCGGCCTGCTCGGCAAAGTCCATCAGGTGCCCGATCACCGTGGTCGCGGGGACGACCGGCCACGAGTCGGCAGGATCCGCGCCGGGCGGCTGCTTGAAGAAGCAGTGATCGAGCAGATACGGCATCGTCTCGACGGAGACGCGGAGTTCGGTGCGCGACGGCCGGATCCGGGGTGCCGACCTGGCGGCGAACAGTTCGGCCGCCAGGCCGGCGGTGTCGGCCAGCAACCCGGAGAATTCGGCTGCCAGCGGGTTCCGTTGCCCGATCTTGTCCAAAGTGGACGTACCGGCTCCCGACGGGCGGAACCCGTGCCGGACACGTTCGTCGAGCGACACGAGCCCGCCGCCGAGGTCGAGCCGGATCGTCCGGCCGCGTTTCGCGCCGCGTTGACCAGGCAGGAGTTCGAACGCCGGATCGGCGCCGTCGGCCCACAAGGCCGTCGCGGTCCGCAGCAGTTGCGGAAGACCGGGCCGATGCGCGGAATGCGCGGCGACGACGAGATGTTCGCGGTCGTGCAAGGTGTTCCCGATCAGCGACCCGAGCTGCCCGGCGCCCGTCTGCACGAACGCGCGGAAGCCGGCCGCGTACAGGTTCTCCACGAGACCGCGGAACCGCACCGGCTCCAGGAGATGCCGCACGAACAGGTCCCGTACTTCCGCGGCGGCCGCCGGATAGGGCTTTCCGGTCGTGGCGGACCAGACCGGGAGTTTCGCCGGATGCAGCGTGTAGCGTTCGGCGGCCTCACGGATCGGGCCGAGATACGGGGCGAGCATCGGAGTGTGGAAGCCGGACCGGAACGGCAGCACCTGGGCGATCACGCCGTCCGCGCGGAACCCGCGCACGAACCCGTCGACGACCTCCGCCGGCCCGCAGATCATCGCCTGATTGGGCGCGTTGTCGTGAGAAAGGACCGCTTCGGACTGTCCTTTGAGGACATCAGCGACCACGGACGCGGCCGCGCCGATCACCGCGAAGGTCAGACCCGGCACCTTGAGCGCGTCAGGATCGAAACCCGCCAGGAAGGCGTCCACCTCGGTGTCGGCATGGATCCCGGCGACGGCCATGGCGGTCCACTCCCCCAGGCTGTGCCCGGCGAGCGCGTCCGGGGTGACGCGCAGTGTGCGCAACGCCGTGTCGAGCAGCCTGCCCAGCTGGAACACGCCCTTGCCGTGCCTGCCGACGTCGCCGATGGTGACGTCCGGCGTTTCCCAGCGGATACCGAAATGCCGGGCGATGTCGTCGGCGTCGGCATCGAATTCGTTCTCCAGCCCGGGGAAGACGAACGCGAGCTTGCCCCCGCCCGTGCCGAGCAGCGGTTGCGGGACGAACCAGAGGTCGTTGCGGCCGCGCCAGGGGCTGCCCTTCGCGACCACTTTCCTGGCCAGGTTCAGCCGCTTGGGTGTCGGGTCGACGAGCCCGAGCCGGACCTGGCCGCGACCCGTGTCGCTCTCGCTCAGAACGTCGTCGTGATCGAGCAGGCAGCCCATCTCGGCGACGGTCGGTGCCGAGAGCCGCAGAACCCGTTCGGGCTCGGAGACCTCGACGGCGGGCCTGGTCGCGGCCTGCTCCAGGACCACGTGGGCGTTGATCCCGCCGAAGCCGAACGCGTTGACCCCGGCCCGCCGCACCGGCCGCCGGTCGTCGGTCTCCCAGACCTTCGCGGCGCCGAGCGTCTCGAACCGGGTGGCCGCCAGAGCCGGATGCGGGTTCTCGCAGTGCAGGGTCGGCGGCAGCACTCCGTGGTACACGGCCAAAGCGGCCTTGACCAGCCCGGCGACGCCCGCCGCGGGCATGGTGTGCCCGATCATCGACTTGACCGAACCGAGCACCGCCGTCGGCTCGTCCCTCTGCCCGAAGACCTCCGCGATCGTCGCCAGTTCGGCCGCGTCGCCCGCCGGGGTGGCGGTCCCGTGCGCTTCGAGCAGGCCGATCGTGGCGGGATCGATCCCCGCCGCGTTCCAGGCCTGCCGCACCGCGCGGACCTGACCGGCGGTGTCCGGAGTGGACAGTCCGGCGGTCCGGCCGTCGCTGGCCACGCCGGTCCCGGTGACGACGGCGTAGACCCGGTCGCCGTCCCGTTCGGCGTCCGCGAGCCGTTTGAGCACGACGATCCCGGTGCCCTCGCCGATCAGCACCCCGTCCGCGTCCTCGTGGAACGGCCGGATCCGCTGGCTTCGCGACAGCGCGCCAAGCTGGGAGAACACGCTCCAGAAGGTGACATCGTGGCAATGGTGCACGCCACCGGCCAGCACGACGTCGCATCGCCCGGTCGCCAGTTCGCGAACGGCGTGGTCGATAGCGACGAGCGAGGAGGCGCAAGCGGCATCCACGGTGTACGCGGGTCCGCGCAGGTCGAGCCGGTTCGCCAGCCGCGACGCGGCGAGGTTGGGCACGAGCCCGATCGCGGCGTCGGGGGCTTCGGGACCGAGCCGGTCGGTGAAGGCCCGGCGGAGTTCCTCCAGCCGCTCGCCGCCGAGTTCGGGCATCAGTTCGCCCAGGGTGCGGACGACCTGGGTGGCCGTGCGCACCCGCTGGTCGAGCCGAACCAGACCGGGCGTCAGATAGCCGCCGCGGCCGAGGATGACGCCGGTCCGCTGCCGGTCGGCGGGCAGCCGGTGCTCCCCGCCCGCGTCGGCGATGGCCTGCGCGGCCACCCGCAGCGCGATCAGCTGGTCGGGTTCGGTGCCGGGGACCGACGACGGCATCACGCCGAAGCCGGTGACGTCCACTTCGGCCAGTTCACCGACGAAACCACCGCGATGGCAGTAGATCCGGTCCGCCCGTGGTTCGGCGTCGGGCTGGTAGAACCCCGGATCCCAGCGGTCGGCCGGGACTTCGGTGATCGCGTCGACGCCGTCGACGATGTTGCGCCAGTAGGTGTCGAGATCGGGGGCGCCGGGGAAGAGCACCGACATCCCGACGATCGCGATCGGGGAGGTTTCGGCCACCGGTCACCACCCCGACGCGGTATAGGTGACGGCCGTGAGGCCCGCGTCGCCCCACGCCAGCTCGCGCAGCAGGCTCAAGGTGCCTTCCTCGGGGTCGATCAGTTCGATCCCGCGCCGGGCGTAGGCCCGCATCAGGTCCGGGGTGACCATCCCGTTGTTCACCCCGGTGGGCGCCCACGGTCCCCAATGGACGGTGAGCCCACGACGTCCGTACACAGTGGACCAGCGATGACCGAGCGTCTCCAGCGCGTCGTTCGCGGCCGCGTAGTCGGACTGGCCACGGTTTCCCAGTGTCGCGGCGATACTGCCGAAGAGGACGGCGAACTTCGGCGCCTCCGGCAGCTCACCGGCCGCCGCGAGCAGGGTGCTCGCCCCTTCGACCTTGGTGGCGAAGACCCGGTCGAAGGACGCCGGGTCCTTCTCGGCGATCAGCTTGTCCTCGATGACGCCCGCCGCGTAGACGATGCCGTCGAGCCTGCCGTGTTCGGCGTGGATCTCCTTGACCGCGCGGTGCACGGCCTCCGCGTCGAGCATGTCCACCGAGTGGTACCGCACCGGGCTGCCGAGGTCGCCGATCCGCCGCAGCGTTCCGCGGACCTCGCGTTCGGACTCGATGAGCCGGATGGTCCGCTCGATCTCCGCCGGTTTGGTCAGTCCGCTCCCGATCAGGGCGGCACGCAGCCCTTCCGTCGTCGTCGCGGTCGCGATTTCCGGTTCCTCGCCGTCGATGGGCACGGCGGTGCGGCCGAACAGTTCGATGCGGCACCGCGACGCCGAGGCCAGCGTGGTGGCCAGCCGGGCGGTGATGCCCTTCGCCCCGCCGACAAGGAGGACGACCGAGTCCCGGTCCAGGCCGAGCGCTTCGGCCTCGGCCGTGCCGTCTCCGGCCGGGCCGGCGCCCGTGCTGCCGAGCAGACCGAGGCCCTCCTCGGTCATCCGCAGACCACGCCGCGCGTCACCGCGGCGGACGACGACCGGCTCCCAGTCCCCGGCGGACAGCTCGGCGAGCAGGGTCTCCACCTGTTCGTCCACAGTGGATTCCGGATGCTGCTCCACCACGCGGGCGACCGTGTCCGGATACTCCCTGGCCACCGTACGGAAGAAACCGCGGGCACCGTCGGCGGGGCCGTTCGCGATGAGCCAGCGCGGACCTCGCGCCAAAACCGCTTGGTACAAAGGAAAGTCGTCGGGGAACGACGGTGACAGGTGGAACACACCGTCCGCGCCGTGCTCCGGTACGCCTTGGACCAGTTCGGTTTCGGCTCCGTACCCCGCGAGCCGGGCGGTGAGCATCTCGGCGACCTGACCTTCGCCGACGACGGCGAAACGGAGCCCGGCGAGTTCCTCGTCGGCGGGAGCGGCGCCGGCGAGATCGAATTCCCGCATCAGGTAACGCTTCGGCGCCACCACGACGGCACCGCTCTCTTCGGCGGGCTGGTCACCGGCGGGAACGCCGCCTAGCAGATCGGCGAGTTCGGCCGCTGTCCGAGCCTTGGCGAGAACTTCGGGGTCGCCGTCGGTCAGGCCCAGCCGGGTCGCGAGTTCCCCGGCGATCTCGGCCCGTTTGATCGAATCGACGCTCAGATCGGCTTCGAGGTCCAGATCCGGCTCGATCATGTCCACCGGATAGCCGGTCCGCTCGCCGATCACCTCGACGACGGTGTCGAAGATCGAGCGTTCGGGCGCGACCTCGACGCGCACGGGCTCGGGTACCGAAGGAACGACGACGGGCGCGGGCGGCGGCACACCGGGATCGGTGCCGAAGTAGCCGAGCAGGACGTCCCGTTGCGCGGCGATCATCTCGCGGCTGGTGCGGAGGAACTCCGAAATGAGCGCCTCACCGCCGTCGGTGCCGGGCCGGGAAGTCACGATCGCCTCCGTGGGGATTCGCTGGGCTGGATGCAGGGCGGTGGCGGGGATCTCGCCGTCGGCGGTGCGGACGAGGTGCCCGTCGACGGTCCATCCCGCCTTCTTCGGCGGCCGCGTGGATAGCGCGTCCGTACCCGCGCGGCCGGTGAACAACCGGCCGGTGCGGATGTCCGCGCCGGCGACCGCCAGCCTCGCCAACGCGGCGAGGAAGCCGGGGATCCCGGTGCGGCGGCCGCCTTCGAGAGTGACCGTCCGATGTGGACGGCCGTCGAGTACGGCATCGACGAGCCGGGTGAGGATCGAGCCGGGGCCCGCTTCGACGAACGTCCGGGCGCCCGCCGCGTACATGGCCTCGATCTGGTCGGCGAACCGCACCGGTGCGCCGATCTGCGCGGCCAGCCCGGCGCGGATCCCGTCCGGAGTGGACGGGTAGGGCGCGGCGGTCGCGTTGGCCCACACCGGGATCTCCGGTGCCCTGACCGCGACGGTGCCGAGCACTCGGGCGAACTCCGGCTCCGCCGGGGCGACCAACGGGCTGTGGAACGCGCACGCGACCGGGAGGGATTTCGCCCCGATCCCGCGGTCGCGTAGCCGGTCCACCGCCACACCGACGGCGTCCGTCGGCCCGGAGATCACCGCCTGTTTCGGCGAATTCCGGTTGGCGGTGACGACGGTCCCGGTCAGGCCCTCGGCGGCGAGCACCTCTTCGACGTCGGCCGGATTCGCGGCGACGGCCGCCATCGTTCCCGGGTCGCCGGTGCCGGTCGCGCCGAGGATCGCCTCCGCCCGCGCGCGGCTGAGGTCCAGCAGCGAAGCCGAACTCAACGCACCGGCGACGGTCAGCGCGACGAGTTCGCCGTAGCTGTGACCTGCCACCATCGAGGGCCGGACCCCGGCCATGCCCAGCAGGTGGTGCGCGGCGAGCCCCACGATGCCGAGCGCGGGTTGCGCGGCCCGGGTGTCGGTCAGCCGGGCACGTTGGGCCTCGCGTCCGGCCTCGTCGAACGCGGTGGGCGGGAACAGGACGTCGACCGTGGTCCCGGCGCGCGCGAGGTAGCGCCGCAGTTCGGGGAACGCGACGAACAGCTCCGCGAACATCCCCGGCCGCTGGCCGCCCTGCCCGGGGAAGAGGAACGCGATCTCGCCCACCGGCGCGTCGTCGTCGGCGGCGAAGATACCCGCGTCCTCGTCCCGCTCCCCCGCGATGGCGCGGCGGAGCAACCCGGCCAGTTCGTCCACAGTGGACGCCAGAATGGCGAACCTCGGCCGTCCGTCCCGGGTTTCCGCCCGACGGGACGCGGCGAACGCCAGATCACGCAGCCGCCAGCCCTGTCCCGTGGCGGCCAGGAGATCCTGCGCGTCCTTGTCTCCCGCGAACAGGAAGAGCTCGGCAGGCCAATCATCGAGGGTTTTCGCGGGTGGGACGGCACCTTCGTGCGCGGCGAGGACGACGTGGAAGTTCGTGCCGCCGAACCCGAACGCGCTCACTCCGGCGACGCGTTCGGTCTCGGCCCACGGCCGGGCCTCGGTGTGGAACGCGAACGGGCTGGTCGCCGGGTCCCACGCCGGATTCGGCTTCGCCAGGTGCAGCGTCGGCGGTTTGACGCCGGTGTGCAGCGCGAGGCTCGCCTTGATCAACCCGGCCAGCCCGGCGGCGCATTTCGTGTGCCCGATCTGGGATTTCACCGAACCGAGCGCGCACCGGCCGGGTTCGGCGCCCGCTTCGGTGAACACCCCGGTCAGGGTGGTGAGTTCGGTGCGGTCGCCGACGACGGTGCCGGTGCCGTGGGCTTCGACGAGCCCGACCCGCGACGGAGAGATCCCGGCGTTGCGGTACGCCCTGGTCAGCGCGTTGTGCTGCCCCTCCGGCCGGGGCGCGGTGAGCCCGAGCGCCCGGCCGTCGCTGGCGCTGCCGACGCCCTTGATGACGGCGTAGACACGGTCGCCGTCGCGTTCGGCGTCCGCCAGCCGTTTCAGGACGACGCACGCGACGCCCTCGCCCAGCGCGATCCCGTCCGCGTCGCTGTCGAAGGTGGCCGAGCGGCCGGACGGCGAAAGCGCGTGGACCGAGGAGAACAGCAGGTAGTCGTTGATGCCGTTGTGCAGGTCGGCGCCGCCGCACAGAACGAGGTCGCTCGTGCCGGTGACGAGTTCCTTGCAGGCGACGTCGACGGCGGTCAGCGACGAGGCGCACGCCGCGTCGACCGTGTAGTTCGCGCCGCCGAGGTCGAGCCGGTTCGCGACCCGGCCCGCGATGACGTTCGCGAGCACGCCGGGGAACGAGTCCTCGGTGAGGCGCGGCAACTGGCGGTCGAGGTCGGGCGGGAGTTCGCCGAGGTAGGACGGGAGCACGGTCCGCAGGGTCATCGCACTGGACAGGTCGCTCCCGGCTTCCGCGCCGAAGACCACCGACGTGCGGGACCGGTCGAAGTCGCGTTCCGCGTATCCGGCGTCGGCGAGCGCCCGCCGCGACACTTCCAGCGCCAGCAGCTGGACGGGTTCGATACTCGCGAGCGACGCGGGCGGGATGCCGTGGTCGAGCGGGTCGAACGGGATCTCCGGCAGGAAACCGCCCCAGCGTGACGGCGTCTTCTCGCCGTCGCCGCCGGGCGCGTAGTAGAGCGCCGGATCCCAGCGCCGGGCCGGGACCTCGGTGACGGAGTCCGCTCCGGACAGGATGTTCGCCCAGAACGCGGCGAGATCTCCGGCCTGCGGGAAGACCCCGGCCATCCCCACGATGGCGATGTCGAGCGGTGCCGGCACGGGCTCGTCGGCCGGGACGCTCAGCAGTTCGGCGGCGCGGGCGGCGAGGAACGCCTGGGCCCCGGGGCCGACGGCCTCGTGCAACCGGGCGATCGTCGTGACCTCGGACCGCAGCACGGCGACATCGCCCGCCATGAACATGCCTTCGGCGAGCTGCCGATCCTCACCGACCGGGTTGAGCGCGTCCCCGACCCGCTCGATTCCCTTGCTCGCCAGGCGAAGCCGTCCGACGTTGAGCTTCTCCAGCCGTTCCCAGGCCTCGCGATCGGGCACGTCCTTCAGCGCGCGTTTGAGTTCCGCGTATTCGGTGGTGAACGCCGAACGCACGCACCGTGTCGCGTGTCCCGGGGCGGTCTCCAGCAGGTCGGTGCGCGTGGCTTCGACGACCTGACGCTGGAACAACGGCAGGACGGCGCCCGCCCGGACGGCCTCCTCGGTGAACAGGTACGCGGTGCCCATCAGCAGGCCGACCGTCGCGCCGAGCCGGGTCAGCGGGGCCGCGGCGGCGGTGACCATCGCGGCCGAGCGCTCGTCGTGGACGCCACCGGCGAAGTACACCTCGACCTCTGCCGCGTACTCGCGAAGCACGTCGATCTGGGCTTCCCACAAGGGAAAGCTCGCCCTCGGCCCGACGTGCCCACCGCATTCGGCACCTTCGAAGACGAACTTGCGCGCGCCCGCTTCGAGGAACTGACGCAGCAATCCCGGCGACGGGACGTGCAGGAACGTCGAGATACCTGCCTCTTCCAGCGCCTTCGCCTGTGCCGGACGGCCGCCGGCGATGATGGCGTGGCTCGGCCGGATCTCGCGGATCACCTCGAGCTGTGCGGCACGGACGTCCTCGGCCGCGAACCCGAGCACGCCGACGCCCCAGGGCGCGTCACCCAACGCCGACTTGGTCGCTTCGAGCATCTCGCGGGTCCGCGCGGGCCCGGACAACGCCAGTGCCAGAAACGGCAGCGCTCCCCCGGCGGCGACGGCCCGCGCGAATTCCGGCTGGTCGCTCACCCGGGTCATCGGTCCCTGCGCGAGCGGCAACGGGTCGCCGGAAGCGGCGAGCCCCTCGGCGATCGACGCGCGAACACCGTGGATCGCGGCCGGGAGGGTTCCCCAACGGTCGCGGAACCGCTCGGGCAGGAAGGCGTCCTGACCGGCTTCCAGCGGCCGTCGGCGAAGCCGCCGCACTCCACCGTCCACAATGGTCTCGGAACCGTCGAGGCCTTCCAGTGCCCTCGTGACGTCCGACGGAAGCTCCGCTTCGGGGAGCAGCGCGAACGCCGTGTCGAGGACGACACCGGCGGCGCCTCCGGCCACGGCGGCGGCCGCGGTGTGCGCGCCGATCCCGCCGTACGCCCAGACCGGGACGCCGATCGCCGGATCGGCCAGCAACTGCTGCAGGAACACGAAGGTGCCGAGTTCGCCGACCCTGCCGCCCGCCTCGTGGCCGCGGGCGACGAGCCCGTCCGCACTGGCGGCGACGGCTCGCACGGCTTCATCCCTGCTCGTGACTTCGACGAGCGTCCGACGGCTCGCCAAGTCCACAGTGGACAGCGGCGTGCCTGCGGCGAGCAGAACCGTGTGCACCACAGAAGGAAGGTCGACCGGTCCCGCGACGCGGACACCGAAGCCGGTCGCGAGCCAGTCCTCCGCCAGGTCGAGTTCTTCGCGGGCCGTCCGGTTTCCGCTGGTCAGGTCCAGGACACCGAGCGCACCGGCCCGCGTCGCAGCCGCGGTGAACCGCGCGGACGGCACACGATGAGGGTGCATCGCGATGAGCAGATCCGCCGTACCGGTCAACATTGAGGCATCGGCGCCACGAATCGACTTACCCACGGGAAGCCTCCGGCACACGGAAGAGTGACTTGGTTACCGGGCGTACTTAAACGCAGGCGAGGCTTCACGTCAATACTCGACAGTAGGGTTTCCGCTCACAGGAACCGGATGGCGGTACGCCGACCTTGTGAAACGCGAAGTCCGTCGCGAGAATTTAGCGTCCCGGATACACACGGGACTTCCGCGAAGCCGGGTTTTCCCTGCCCCTACAGGAAAGAACAGTCAACGACCAGGTGTCCCAACGTCCGATACGCCATCCGGCCTGTTACCCGGAGTTCACCATTCCACTTTCGTCGGACCAGCGGAATCAGTGGTCCGTACCCATTTCCGGAAATCGACTCCCTTTCGCCCTATCGTCGGTAGCCCGGCGCCGGGAGTTTCGGTATCACGCGCGGAAACATGAAGGGAATCAGCGGGGTTTCGCATTCCGGACGGCGATGCCCAGTAGTTCCGCGGCCGGACCGGCGAGCCGCCGCCCGGCTGGCCACACCGCGCGCAGCTCCCGGCCGAAGTCGACGCCGTCCACCGCGACCGCGACGAGCCGCCGGTCGGCGACGTCCCGGGCGATGGCGAGTTCGCTGATCACCGCCGGTCCGGCGCCCGCGATCACCGCGTTGCGGACGGCGGAGGCGGAACCCAGTTCCAGCAACGGTTTCGCCGGGCCGACCCCGGCCTTGCGCAGTGCGGCGTCCACCGTCTCCCTGGTCCCGGAACCGAGTTCACGTACCACGAGCGGCGTGATCGCCAGCTCGGCCGCGGTCACCGGGCGGCGTTTGCGCGCCCACGGATGGCTCGCGGGCACGACGAGGACGAGACGGTCGGTCGCCACCCGACGGGACGAGAGACCGGGCAGCGAACCGGGCGATTCGACGAAGCCGAGATCGACCTTGCCCTCGCGCGCCATTTCGGCGGCCTGGTCGGAGTTGGTGACCTCCAGCCCGAGGTACAGCCCGGGGTCGCCGCGTTTGAGCTCGCCGATCCAGCCCGGCACCAGGTACTCGGCCAGCGTCATGCTCGCGGCGACCCGCAGATGCGCCTCGTGCTGGGTGCGCAGCGCCTCGGCGCCGTCGAGCAGACCGTCGAGTTCGGACAGCACGCGATGCGCCCAGCCCGCGATGACCCGGCCGTCGGGGGTGAGCGCGGAGCCGCGCCGCGTACGGTCGACCAGTACCAGCCCCAGCCGTCGCTCGACTGTGGACAGTCGTTTGCTCGCGGACGGCTGCGCGATCCCGAGACTGGCCGCGGCCTGTCCGATACTGCCGAGCTCGTCCACGAGCACGAGCAGGCGCAGGGAGTCCAGATCGGGTGTGGTCATAGCCCAAGTGTATGACCTACCCCCGGTATTCCCGGCTACCGAGGCCGCGCCGGCCGGGCGAAGCTCGAACCATGAGCACCACGCACGCGAGACCGACGAAGCCCTACCTCACGGCCTTGGCCGTCACCGGCGCCGGAGTGGCCGCCGCGTACCTGGTCGGCACCGCTTTCCCGGTCGTCAGCGCGCTCACCATCGCCGTCGTGCTCGGCATCCTCACCGGTTCGCTGTCGTCGGTGTCGGAGGAGACCCGGAAGGCCATCGCCAGGATCACCAAGAAGCTGCTTCGCGCCGGCGTCGTACTGCTCGGTCTCCAGCTCTCGCTCCCGGCCGTCCTCGCGCTGGGCCCCGGGACCCTGCTCGCCGTCGTGCTCACGGTCGGCATCACCTTCCTCGGCACCATCGGCCTCGGCAGGCTCCTCGGCGTGCCACGCGGCCTGGCGATGCTGGTCGCGACCGGATTCTCGATCTGCGGCGCGTCCGCCATCGCCGCGATGGAAGGCGTGGTGAAACGCGAGGACTCGGACGTCGCGACCGCCGTCGCGCTGGTCACCTTCTACGGCGGGCTGGCCATCGCCGCGGTCCCGTTGATCGGCGGCTGGCTGCGGCTCGACGCGGCCCGCGTCGGTGAATGGGCCGGGCTCAGCGTGCACGAGGTCGCGCAGGTCGTCGCCGCGGCCACCCCCGCGGGCGGTGCCGCCATCGCGGTCGCGATCGTGATCAAGCTCAGCCGGGTGGTCCTGCTCGCCCCGATGGTCGCCGCGGTCGGCGTGCACGAACGGAACCGTCCCGTCGACGGCAAGCGGCCGCCGCTCGTCCCGTTGTTCGTTATCGGCTTCCTGGCGATGGCCGCGCTGCGCAGCACCGGGATCGTGCCGGGTCTCGCGCTCGACGTCGCCAAGATCGCCTGCACGCTGCTGCTGGCCGGAGCGCTGTTCGGGCTGGGCTGCGCGGTCCGGATCGGCACGCTCGTCCGCACCGGCGGCCGCGCGCTGATGCTCGGGCTGCTCTCCACCCTGCTGGTCGGGACCACCGCGCTGGTCACGCTGACCGTGCTCGGCTGAGGACCGCGACCGCGAGCAGCGCGACCACGCCACCGGTGACCATCACGGCCGGGACGGACACCGCGTCGACGACCAGCCCGCCGAGCAGCGCGCCCGCCGAAAGGGTCGCCTGGAACGACGAGGTGAACAGCACCGACGCCGCCTCGGGCGCCTGCGGAGCCGCCCTCGCGAACCACGTTCCCGAACAGACCGGGACGGCACCGTAGGCGAAACCCCAGACCACCAGCAGCGCGAGCGCGCCAGGTTCCGTGTCGCCGAGGAACGGCAACGCGCACGTCACCACGCCGATCAGGCCCGCCGCGGCGAGGAAGGTCAGCCGGAGGTCGCGCGCGATCGCCGCCCCGGCCACGAAGTTGCCGGCGATCCCGGCGGTGCCGTAAACGAACAGGAAGACGGTGATCAGCTCCGGGCTCACCTGCGTCACCTCGCGCAGGAGCGGCGTGACGTAGGTGTAGGTCCCGAAATGGGCGAGCACGACCAGCACCGTGACGAGCAGCCCGAGCCGGGTCGCCCGCTGACGGGTCATCTCGCG
Organism: Amycolatopsis sp. w19; assembly: GCF_051373225.1. Taxonomy (NCBI): domain Bacteria; kingdom Bacillati; phylum Actinomycetota; class Actinomycetes; order Pseudonocardiales; family Pseudonocardiaceae; genus Amycolatopsis; species Amycolatopsis sp. w19. Next base: position 404,376 of record NZ_JBPQFM010000002.1, read on the forward strand.
CAGGACGCCGAGCCGGGTCGCGCCCGCCGACGGCAAGGGCGGCAAGGCCAACGCCAGCGCCGCGAGGACACCGGCCGTGAACACCGCCATCACGGCGAAAGCCGCCCGCCAGCCGAAAAGTTCGCCGAGGAAGGTCCCCGCGGGCACGCCCAGCACGGAGCCGAGCGGGACGGCGGAGAAGATCACCGCCGTCGCCGTGCCCGCGCGTTCCGGGCCGACGAGCCGGGCGGCGAGCCCGGACCCGATCGCCCAGAAGGCTCCGATCACCAGCCCGACGAGGACTCGCGAGACCAGCACCGCCCAGTACGCGTGCGCCGTCGCCGCGAGGACGTCGGACAGCGCCAGCACCACCATCAGCGCGCACAGCAGGATCCGGCGGTCGAGCCGTCCGGCGGCGACGGTGACGGCCGGGGCCGCGAGCGCGGCGAGGAAGCCCGGCAGGGTCATGGTCAGGCCCGCCGTCCCCGGCGTGATCCGGAAGTCCTCGCCGATCGGGGTCAGGAGGCCGATCGGCAGGATCTCCGTGGTGACGAGGGAGAAGATCCCGAGCGTCACCGCGAGGACGGCGAGCCATCCCTTCAGCGGGGTCCGCGCGGAGGTGTCGAGGGTCGAAGCGGTCATGTGCTCCAGCCCATCACCGCGCGGGCACCGCGGTCTGGCGGATTCGCGACGTCGATCTAGGTGCGGGGGCTGAAGGGGACTTTCCCCGCGTCACATGCGACGAAAGCGTCCTTCACCGCGTCGCATGCGGCGATGGGCCCCTTCAGCCCACGGGTCTAGGTGCGGGACCGCTGGGTCACGACGATGCAGGCGACGACGATCAGCGCGGTGACCGGTGCGGCGGCCGGGAGATGCTCACCGAGCAGCAGGACCGCCCAGACCAGCGTCAGCAGCGGCTGCGCGAGTTGCAACTGGCTCGCCCGCGCGACGCCGATCTCGGCCATTCCCCGGTACCAGGCCAGGAATCCGCCGAACTGCGAGACGAGCGCGATGTAGAGCAGACCGGCGATCCCCTCGCCGGTGACGTGCAGCGGCTCGGTCGCGAGCCCGAAGACGGCGAACGAAGCGGTGACCGGGAGCGCGAGGACCAGCCCCCACGCGATCACCTGCCAGCCGGGCATTTCACTGGCCAGCCTGCCGCCCTCGGCGTACCCGAACGCGCACAGCACGAGCGCGCCGAACAGGAACAGGTCCGCTGTGGACAGTCCGCCGCCGCTCTGCGCGACGGTGAACACCCCGACCGCGCTCGCGCCGACCGCGGCGGCGAGCCAGAACCGGCGGGACGGCCGGTTCCCGGTCAGCTTCGAGGAGATGACGGCGGTGGCCAGCGGCAGCAGCCCGATCACCACCGCGGAATGCGCCGTCGACGACGTCTTGAGCGCGAGCGTGGTCAGGATCGGGAAGGCGAGGACACAGCCGAGGGAGACCACGGCCAGGCCCCGCCATTGGTCGCGCCTCGGCAGCGGCACCCGGAAGACCCGGAGACAGGTACCGGCGACCAGTGCGGCCAGGACACTGCGCAGCCCGGTGGCGGTCCACGGATCGAAGCCCTTGAGCGCCCACACGGTGGCGGGGAACGTGAACGAGAAGGCGAGGACACCCAGCGCCGCCAGCGCGGTCCCGGAGCGGACCGCTACTGCCCGGTCCGCGATAGCGCTATCATCCAGTCTCATGTCCGATGGTAGCAGCGTCACCAGCCTGGTCATACAGCTGCGGTCCACTTTGGATCGCTATCCGATCGATGGAAAGCTGCCGTCCAGCCGGGCGCTGGTCCGGGAGCTGAAGGTGAGCCCGGTGACGGTGTCGCGCGCCATCGCCGCGCTGGCCGCCGAAGGACTGGTGATCACCCGCCCCGGTGCCGGCGTCTTCCGCGCGCCGCCGCCTCGTGAAGCGGCGGTGTCCGGCGACGTGTCGTGGCAGGAGGTGGCGCTGAGCTCGCAGTCCGGCACCCGCGCGATCGACGCGAGCGGCGTGCTCACCGCGCTGAGCGACCCGCCCTCGGGCGTCATCGACCTCAACGGCGGGTACACGCATCCGAGCCTCCAGCCGGAACGCGAACTCGCCGCGGCGTCGGCCCGCGCCGGCCGCCGTCCCGGCGCGTGGACGCGGCCGCCGATCTGCGGCCTGCCCGAACTGCGGGCCTGGTTCGCGCGCGACATCGGCAGCCCGGTGAACGTCGAGAACGTGCTGGTCACCTCAGGCGGGCAGAGCGCGCTGACCACGGCATTGCGCGCGCTCGGCGCTCCCGGCGCGCCGGTACTGGTGGAATCCCCGACGTACCCGGGGATGCTGGCGATCGCGCGGGCGTCCGGGCTGCGGCCGGTCCCGGTGCCGATCGACCGCGACGGCGTCCGGCCCGGACTGCTCGCGGACGCCTTCCGCGAGACCGGCGCCCGGTTGTTCGTCTGCCAGCCCGCGTTCCAGAACCCGACCGGCGCGGTGCTGTGCGCCGAACGCCGCGCCGAGGTGCTGCGGATCGCCCGTGCCGCGGGTGCTTTCGTGATCGAGGACGATTTCGCCCGGCTGATGGCGCATCCCGGCAGCCCGGCTCCCCCGCCGCCGCTGGTGGCCGACGATCCCGACGGGGTCGTGGTGCACATCCGCTCGCTCACGAAACCGGCGTCGCCGAGCCTGCGGATCAGCGCACTGGCCGCCCGCGGCCCGGCGCTGGAACGGCTGCGCGGTCTCCACGCCGTCGAGAGCTTCTTCGTGCCGCGGCCGCTACAGGAAACCGCGCTCGAACTGGTGAGTTCCCCGGCGTGGTCCCGGCACCTGCGGACTCTCGCGGCCTCGTTGCGGGAACGCCGCGACGTGGCCGTCTCGGCGTTGCGGGAGTTCCTGCCGTCCTGGCAGGCCGTCCCGGTCCCGACCGGGGGTTACCACCTGTGGCAGCCGCTCCCCGGCTTCGTCGACGAAGTAGCGCTGACCAGTGCCGCTTTCCGCGCGGGAGTAGCGGTCACCCCCGGCAGGATGTACTTCGCGGCCGAGGCGCCGGGGCCCTATCTGCGCCTGAGCTACGTCAGCGCCGCGACGGGCGCGCAGCTGCGCGACGGGATCCAACGCCTTTCCCAGGCGTACCAGGAGCTCCCCGGTTGACGTCTCGTACGATCGCGCACGGAGGCGACGAGAAGGCATGACTCAGCCGGCGGCGGAGCCGCACGATGCACCCGGCAGGCTCTGGGAGCTGCTCGACGACGGCCAGCGCAAGGCGCTGCGGGCCGAGGCCGAACTGCGCCGGTACCCGGCGGGAACGGTGATCATCCGCGAGGGCGACCGCTCGGACTGGGTGCTGATCCTGATGACCGGACGGGTCAAGATCACGTCGGTGTCCACCGGCGGTTACGACGCCGTGCTCGCCGTGCGGGATCCGGGCGACATCATCGGCGAGATGGCGTCGATGGACGGCAGCCTGCGCTCGGCCACGGCGATCGCCGTCGAGCCGGTCACCGGACTGTGGCTGTCCGCGCGGGCGTTCAACTCCGTGCTCCGCGAACATCCCGGCATCTCCGTGGTCCTGCTCCGGATCATCACCTCACGTCTGCGCTACGCCAACTCGCGCCGGACCGAATTCGGGGACAGCACCGCCGCCGAGCGCATCGCCGCCATCCTCGTCGACCTCGCCGAGCGCTACGGCGTGCCCGTCGCCGAAGGCACCCTGATCGCGCTGAAGATCAACCAACGCGACCTGGCGGGACTCGCGTCCGCGTCACGGGAAGCCGTCGCGCGGACCCTGCGGACCTTGCGCACCGACGGCCTGCTCAGCACCGGCCGCCAGCGGCTGGTCGTCCGGAGCCTGAACGACCTCAGGCAACTGGCCCCCGACGACCACTGAGCCGGGGACCGCCGGCGGGTCCCGAACACCGGACCCACCGGCGCCACGACGCGAACCGGCGATCGACCGTCCCTCACCCTCTCCGGATCGATCACCTTCATCGGCCTCCCCCGCCGATCTCGCGCCGTGTCCGACGAGAACGAGTTTGGCAGGAACGACGCCGCCGTTCTGCGTCACCTGACACAAACGGCGAAACCGGTTGTACGGCTCTTGTACGACGGCTGTACGAGCCGGAAGGACTCTGACGTCCCGTCACCCGGAACCGAATCCAGGACGGAGTCACTCCCGTGAAGATCTCCCGCGTCGCACAGGGTCTGTTCGCGGCCCTCGTCGCCACCGCGGCGGTCGGCGCAGCCCCGGCCACCTCCCTCGCCACACCGGCCACCGGCGACCGGATTTCGGCCGCCGCCGTCGGGAACACGTTGGTGTACAAACAGAAAACAGAAGGTTACGACTGCTTCAGAATCCCCGCGATCGTCAAGGCGAACAACGGCGAGCTGCTCGCGTTCGCCGAAGGACGCAACGGCGGCGCCAGCTTCTGCAACGACCGCGGCGACATCGATCTCGTCGTGAAACGCTCCGCCGACAACGGCAAGACCTGGAGCGCCCCGAAGGTCGTCATCGAAGGTTTCGGTGACACCAAAGGAAACCCGACACCCATCGTGATCCCGTCCACCGGGCGGATCGTGCTGCTGTCGGTGATGGAATGCGTCAAGAACCCGGACTGCAACCGGATTCCGCGCGTCTCGATCAGCGACGACCACGGCAAGACGTGGACCGCGCCGAAGGTGCTCACCACACAGCTCGGGTTCGACACCGCGCCGGGCTGGCTCGCGACCGGCCCGTCGCACGGCATCGTGCTGACGCGCGGCGCGCACGCCGGCCGGATCGTCGCCGGGATGAGTTACACCATCGACGGCAAGAACAGCGGCGCGCTCGTCTACAGCGACGACCAGGGTGTCACGTGGAAGCGCGGCGCCACGGACACCCCGGCGACGACGGCCGGGCTCAACCCGCAGGAGATCAGCGTCACCGAACTGCTCGACGGGCGCGTCTACGCCGCGGCGCGCAACCAGGCCAACAACGACAACAAATGCCTGAGTGGCGGCGCGAAGAACCGTGCCTACGCCATCAGTTCCGACGGCGGGGCGAGCTTCTCCACCAAGTTCACCTTCGAGGAGGACTTGATCACGCCGGTGGTGCAGGCCTCGACCGCGCGGATGACCGCGACCGACAAGGCGGGCAAGTACAACCGGATCCTGTTCGCCGCGCCGTCGGTCTGCGACCGCCGCAAGGAACTCGTCGTGCGGTCGTCGTTCGACGAGGGCGCGAACTGGCAGGGCAACTCCGCCGGAACCCTGGTGTGGAGCGGTGACGCCGCGTACTCCGACATGGTCCAGCTTTCGTCGGGCTCGGTCGGCGTGCTGTACGAAGCGGGCCCGGCAGGCAACGCCAACGAGACCATCCGCTTCTCGACCGTCACCGAGACGACCCTCGGCGCCCCGGTCTGCGGCGGCGGATACGGCGTGATCGACTCGGCGCCGCTCGGGACGGCCGGCACGGTTTACCTGTCCTACAACGCTTCCAACGGACAGAACTGTGTCAGCACGATGAAGAGCGAAGCGGCGGGCACCGCGACCGCGACGTCGGCCTACCTCGAGGTGTCGGGGTCGTCCCGGATCACCGACTCCGGCTCGTTCTCGTGGTTCGCCGGTCCGGTGCGGGCGGCCGCGGCGGGCAAATGCGTGAAATGGGGCGGTTCCGCGGGCGGGATCAAGTACGACAGCCCGTCCGAACACTGCGGCTGAGCACTGGGTCTCGTGAGTGGCAAGGACCGTACTTGCCACTCACGAGGTCACGCGCGGCGCGTCGCCCACCAGAGCCTCGCGCCCAGCAGCGCGGCGACCGCGGCCGCGGCGGTGAGCCACCAGAACGTCGCGCGGAAGGCCGCCTCCGCGCCCGAGGGCAACAGATTCGCCAGTACGACGGCGAACAAAGCCGTCCCGGCGGCTCCGCCGACCCGGCTGACGATGTTGATCTGCGCGGCGGCGTCGGGCAGCTGGTCCTTGGTGACGGCCGCGTATCCGGCCGTCGTCGCGGGCATCAGCAGGAAGGCCACGGCGATTCCCCTGGCCAGCAACAGGATCTGCACGACGACACCGTCCGGCGGGAAACCGCCGATGGCGAAGGGCACGGTGGTGGCGAGCGTCGCGACGCTCCCCCAAGCGGCGACCAGGCCCGCGCCGTAGCGGTCGGTGAGCTTGCCGGAGATCGGCAACGCGATCGCCGAACCCAGCCCGAGCCCCATCAGCAGCAGCCCCGTCTCGACGACCCCGTTTCCACCCAGCACCTGGAAGTACAGCGGCAGCAGGAAAAGCGCGCCGAACAACGCGGGCGCGGCGAAGAAGGACAACGCGACCGCCGCGGTGTAGACGCGGCCCCGGAACAACGTCAGGTCCATGACCGGGTTCTCCCGGCCCCACGACCGCCGGACGAACAACGCCAGCAGCACGACCCCGGCGACGAGCGGCACCAGCACTCCCGCGCCGAACTCCTCGCCACCCTCACCCCAGGCGGTGAGCCCGTACAACAGCGCCGGGATTCCCGCGCTCACCAGGACGAAGCCGAGCCAGTCGGGCCGGGTCGCCGCGCCCTTCGTACCGCGAGGCACCAAACGCAGCCCGAGTACCAACGCGATCACGCCGACCGGGATGTTGATCAGGAACAGCCATTCCCAGGAGAGACCGCGCAGCAGGACCCCGCCGAGAACCGGGCCGAACGTCGGGCCGACGCTCATCACGATGCCCAGCGTCCCCATGAGACGCCCGAGCCGGGCGGGACCGACCGCCTGGCCGAGCACCGTCTGCCCGGCGGGCAGGAGCAGGCCGGCGGCGAGGCCCTGCAGCACCCGCAGCCCGATCAGCCAGCCGACGTTCCCGGCGAGCGCGCACAGCACCGACGCCACAGTGAACGCCGCCAGCGACACCAGCCAGACCCGGCCCGCGCCGAAGCGGCGGCTGAGCCAGCCGCACAACGGCAACGCGACCGCCAGCGCGACCAGGTACGCGGTGAAAACCCATTGCACGGAAGCGATTCCGGCGCCGAGCTCACGGGTGAGCGTCTCGGCCCCGACCGCGAGGACCGTGGTGTCCAGCATGGTCATGAACGCGCCGAGCACGATCACCCAGGCCATCCGCCAGGCCTCGGCCGGAACCTTGTCCGGCGGCGGGGCGGTGTCCGCCCGCCGTTCCAGCGAAACAGCCATCGGGATGTTCTCCTCACGTGCCCGGGGATCTTGACCCGGCTCACGCTAAGACCTCGACTTAAGTCAAGGTCAAGCGAAGAACACCTCGATCACTTCGGCGGCCGCAGCCGCGGGGAAAGCTTGGTGAGCGCCAATTCCTCCAGCCGGCTCGAGATCTCCGCGAGCCCGGCGTCGAACCGGTCCAGATCCACCCCCTTCTCGGACAGGTCTTCGCGAACGTGCTTCTCCACCTTCGCCCAGTCGTTGCGGTACCGGGTGGCGAGTTCCTTCCACGGCACACCGGCCAGCCCGGCGGTGAGGCCGCCGTCGTAGGCGAGCACGCCGCGCTCCATCAGGTACGCGATGCCCGGGTAGCCGAGATATCCCTGCCAGTAGGACCCGTTGTCGTTGGCCGTGATCGATCCCGCGGCCGGATCGTGGCGGACGTCGTAGGTCTTGGCCTTGTCCGACGACGCGACGCGTGCCGTGTCGCCGTCGATCTCGACCCGCCCGTCGGCCACCGCGCCGAGCGCCTCGTAGATCTTGATGACCGGGGACGGCTTCCATGCGGTGGCCACTCAGCCCTCGAGCCTTTCGAGCAGGACGACGTCGACGGTGTCGCCCTCCTCCTTGCCGATCGCCTTGCGCAGGTCGGCCTTCACCGGCAGCTTGTGGGTGCCGTCCCCCAGCGCCATGAACGAACTCCGGAACGGATGCCCGTCGATCGTCCCGCGTACCTTGACCAGTCCCCTGGTGCCGAAGAACTCGGCGGAGCCGGGCATGGTCACGTACGTCCAGCCGCCCTTCTCCGGGCTCTTGAGCAGCTTCGCGGTGAACTGTGTTTCCTCCATGGATCAACCCTACGACAGGGCACCGACGAAAACAGACATTCAGAGGGTGACCCGGATGCGCACGCGGCGGCCGACGTCGCGGGCCCAGGCCCGGATCGACGGCCAGTCGCGGAAATCGCCGGCCCACGGGCCCGCCGCCATGATCTTCCAGAACAGCCCGCTCGCGGTGTCCGGAGTGAGCCTTCCGCCGAAGGTGGCCGTGCGTTCGGCGTCGATCCTCGCGGCCAGCAGGGCGACCCCGGCGGGCAGGCTCACCCGTTTGCCCGCGGCGAGCGGCCCGCACGGCCCGCTGTGGAACAACCAGACGGGGCGGTTCCGCAGCGCCTCCTCGTGCTCGGTGAGCAGGCGGACCGCCTCCGGGCGCCAGCGCCGGTGATACAGCGCGCTTCCCACGATCACCGCGCCGTACGGCTCGACGTCCTCGACTTCGGCCGCGTCCAGCAGATCGGCCGTCAGCCCGCCTTCCCGCAGCTCGGCGGCGATCACCTCGGCGATCTCCCTGGTCCCGCCGGATCGGCCGGCGTGGACGACGAGCACTGCGGTCATGTCCCCATTGTCCGCGCGGCCGCAACCCGTGCCACCGTTCAGCCCATCGACACGCCGCATTCGGCTCACCTCTTCACCCGTCGGGGCCCTACCCGGGAGGCAGGAACGCCGGCCTCGCGGCCGGATCGGGTTCGTCGTAGTAGCGGTGGAACACGGCGGTCTGGCCGCCGGACAACGGAGGGACGATCCAGCTCCACTCGGCCTGGCAACGGCGTCCCGCGCGTTCCTCCTTGGCGATATGCGTGAGGAACCGCCGCGATTCGGTGTGGTGGTCGGCGACGGTCACGCCCGCCGCGTCGAAGGAGTGCTGCACGGCCAGCGTCAGTTCCACCAGCGCGCGGTCGCGCCACAGGGTGCGTTCCGACTTCGTCGACAGGCCCATCAGATCGGCGATCACCGGCAGCAGGTCGTAGCGGTCGGCGTCGGCGAGGTTGCGCGCGCCGACCTCGGTGGCGAGGTACCAGCCGTTGAACGGCGCCGCGGGGTAGGTGAGCCCGCCGATGACCAGCCGCATGTTGCTGATCGCCGGTACCGCGTGCCAGCGCAGGCCGAGCCCGGCGAACCACCGGTGGTCGGGATGCGACAACGGGACCTCCAGTACCGCGTCCGGCGGCAGCCGGAACAGGCTCCGCTCCCCCGGCTCGGTCTCGATGAGGAGCGGGAGGACGTCGAAGGAACCCTTCCGTTCGGGCGGCCGCCAGCCGTGCTCCCGGACCGTCTCGGTGAAGTCGGCGTGGCGCGGATCGCCCAGCACCGAGCCGTCGCCGAGCCGGTAGCCCGCGTACCGGACGAGCTGATCGTTGTGGATCTTCGGACCGGGCCCCGCCGGGCCGTCCGGCGCGAACACGGTGATGGTCGAGCGGATCCGGCCGCCCCTGGTCGCCTCTCGCAAATGGGTGACGCACTCGTCGGCGATGGCGGCGGCGCCCTCGACGTCGCGGCGGTCTCGCACCTTCAGCCCCTGCCAGTACAGCCTGCCGATGCACCGGGCGGAGTTCCGCCAGGCCACCCTGGCACCGAATTCGAGCTCGGCCGTGGTGTGCCGGTAGGTGCCGGTCGCGTCGATCTCGGCACGGACCCGGTCGAGCCGGGCGTGAAGCCGCGCTTGCCCGCCGTCCGTTTCGGCATGGAAGAGCCGGAGGAAGTCTTCGACCTCCGCCACGTCCACGCTCCGTTCCCGCGGCCGTACCTCCGGAGGCAAGCGAGGGATATCCGTCACCCGCATGGACGCCGTCGCCACCTCGGCCTCCCACTCTCCGAATTCGACGCCGGCACCGGCGGCGGGAACGATCACCATTCCTCCTGCACTCGGAAATGCCCGGAGGCTCATGCCTGATCGGCGAGCTGGCCGGGTCCGGACCAGACGAAAGACGATACCCCACAGAAAGACGGCCACGATCCACCAAATGGCAGAAGCTTCGACCGCGATGACATTTCGGCAGGCAGAAAGCTTGCCGACGACAATATTTGGAATTGAGTAAGACTTCGCGGGATATTCACCGAATTTCCTCGAACAAAACGATCACACGAACCCAAGATCACTTTATGATCGTCATTTATCACTCTTTCGAGCGTATTCGCTCCCTGACTCTTCTACTCTTTCCCCCTGCCGGTGTATTGACCCGCCTCCACCGTCGCTAGAGTGCGGGGAGCTCCGAGGAGAAAGGAAAATCGTGGTCGACAGGCGGATTCCGGTCATCCTGGTCGCGGGCTTCCTCGGCTCCGGCAAGACCACCCTGCTCAACCACCTGCTGGCCAACCGGCAGGGTGCGCGGATCGGGGTAGTGGTCAACGACTTCGGCAGCATCGCGGTCGACGCGATGGCCGTCTCCGGCCAGGTCGACACCATGATGTCGTTCGGCAACGGCTGCCTGTGCTGCGCCGTCGACGCGAGCGGCCTCGACGCCATGCTCGCGAAGCTTTCCGAGGCCGAGGCGGGGATCGACGTCATCGTGATCGAGGCCAGCGGGCTCGCCGAACCGCGTGACCTCATCCGCCTGATGATCGCCAGCGAGAACCCCGTCATCGCCTACGGCGGACTGGTCGAGCTCGTCGACGCCGCCGAGTTCGAGTCGACCAGGAAGCGGCACCCGGAACTGGACGAGCACCTCGGGTTCGCCGACCTGGTCGTCCTCAACAAGACCGACCGGGCCGACGAGGAGACCCTGGCCAAACTGCGCGGCACGATCGACGAGATCGCGCCCGGCACGCCGGTGATCGCGACCTCCCACGGCCGGATCGACCCCACCCTGTTCTTCGACGCCCGGCCGCGCGAACGGGCAGGCCAGATGTCGTTCGACGACCTCCGCGAGGAGGAGCACGACCACGAGCACCACTTCCACACCGCCTACGACAGCGTCGCCTTCACCACCGAACGCCCGCTGGACCCGCGACGGCTGATGGATTTCCTCGAACAGCGCCCTGGCGGGCTCTACCGGATCAAGGGTTTCCTCGACTTCGGCCCGAACGGTGCGCGGTCCCGCTTCGGCCTGCACACGGTCGGCTCGTTCATCCAGCTGGACCGGTCGGCGTGGCCATCCGGCCTCCCGCGCCGGAGCGAACTGGTGCTGATCGGTTCGGGGATCGACACCGAGGCCGTCACCGCGCGCCTCGAAGCCTGTGTCGCGGACGATCCCGAGGTCGTCGACGAACGCGGCATGCTGCGCGTGCTGCGGTTCATTCAGGACTGAATCGGGTCGAGACACGCCGAAGGCCGAAATACCGGGAATCGCGGCGCGTCTCCTTGACACTGTTTTGCGGAAGGAATCTCGAGCTGGACCACCTGTATCGGGAGGACAGTTCCATGACGAACACCGCCGGACGCTGGTACCTGGTCGGCGCGCTGCCGGAGGACTCCCCCGCCGCGCATCTGATGACCCGCTCCGAAGACCTCCGGTACCGGCGTTCCGCCTGCGGAGACAAGGAATCCCGCCTGTGGACGCCGGTGGACCTCACGACCACCGACGTCGCCCCGTGCCCGCGCTGCGCCGCGACCCTGCCCGGTCACCGGTCCGGCCGGAAGGCCGAACCCGCCGTGAACACGCAACTCGCTTTCGACCTGCCGCTCTGACCCGCGTTTCGTCCTCTGGATGCGATGGTTGCGCGCGCAAGGACCGCATTCAGAGGACTAAATGTCTTCTTTCTTCGCCCTGCTCGGCGCGACCCGGGGCGGCTCGTTCGGCATCTTCGGGTAGACGGGCGGCCAAGGCGCGTCCATGAGCCCGTTCGCCATGTCCTTCCTGGACATTTCCAGCAGCGGCTCGATCGACTGTGGTTCCGTTGCCGCCCAAGGGTCTCCGCGTTCGGCGAGGCGGGCGGGCACAGTGGACAGAGTGAGCTTGTCCGGCTCGATGGTCTCCAGTTCGTCCCAGCCGATCGGCGTCGACACCTGCCCGCCGACCCGCGGCCGCACGCACCACGCGCCGAACACCGTCTTGTGCGGCGCGTTCTGGTTGAAGTCGACGAACACGCGGGAGCCGCGTTCTTCCTTCCACCACTGCGCCGTCATCTCCTCCGGGTGGCGGCGTTCGAGTTCGCGGGCGAGCGCGACGGCGGCCGCGCGGACCTCGTAGCCGTCCCATTTCGGTTCCAGTGGCACGTAAAGATGGAGGCCGCGCGAACCCGAGGTCTTCAGCTGCGCCGTGATGCCCAGCTCTTCGAGCAACGCCTTCGTGAGGACGGCACCGTGCCGCAACTCGGGGAACCCGATCCCCGGCGACGGGTCGAGGTCGATGCGCAACTGGTCGCTGATGTCCGGAGTGTCGGCCCGGTTCGGCCAGACGTGGAAACCGAGGCAACCTTGGTTGACCGCCCAGATGAGGTGCGCGAGGTCCTTCGCCACGAGAGCGTCCGCGGTGGTCCCGTTCGGAGTGGACACCACCGTCGTGGTCAGCCAGCCGGGAGCGTTCTTCGGGACCCGCTTCTGGTACCACGATTTCCCGCCGGCCCCGTCGGGATAGCGTTCCAGCAACAGGGGCCTGCCGCCGAGCTGCGCCAGCAGCGGGACCGAGACCGCGCGGTAGTACTCGACGAGGTCCAATTTGGTCTCGCCGCGCTCCGGGAAGTAGACCTTGCCCGGATTGGACACCGTGAACTCGACGCCGTCGAGATCCAGCGTGACCGGCTCCGCTTTCATGTTTCCCCCAACTCCGTGAACAAGGTGGCCAGCTCGGCGGGCGGGACCTCTTCGAGCTGCGCGTACGTGCACGAGGCGGGCTCGCGGTCGGGACGGAAGCGCACGAGCCTCCCGCCGTGACGGAACCGGGTGCCCTCGACGTGTTCGTAGCGGACCTCGGCGACCCATTCTATGCGGACCGGCTCCCAGCTCAGGTCCTTGTTCGGTGCCCACCGGCTGCCCGCCCCCGGCATCCGGCCGCCCGCCTCCTCGTGGGCCGCGGCCCACTCGCGCCACGGATGGTCCTCCAGCGCGTTCTCGCGCAGCGGCGCGAGCTCGTCCACCAGCTCACGGCGCCTCGCGGCGGTGAAACTGCTGGCCACGCCCACATGGTTCAGGACGCCATCGTCGTCGTAGAGGCCGAGCAGCAGCGACCCGATCCCCACCCCGTCCTTGTGCCACCGGAATCCGGCGACGACGCAGTCCGCGGTGCGCTGGTGCTTGACCTTCCACATCACGCGCTTGTCCTGCTCGTACGGCGCGTCGGCGGGTTTGGCCATCACGCCGTCGAAGCCCGCGCCCTCGAAGCGGGTGAACCAGTCCTGCGCGACGTCGGGATCCTCGGAAAGCGGGGTGAGGTGCACCCGGGCGAACTGCGTGTCGACCACGCTTTCGAGCAGCTTCCGCCGCTGCCCGAACGGTTCCGGCGTGAGATCCCGCTCGTCCAGGGCGAGCAGGTCGAACACGACGAAACTGGACGGCGTCTCCTCGGCCAGCATCTTCACCCGGGACGCCGCCGGATGCAGGCGCAGCTGGAGCGCCTCGAAATCGAGCCCGCCCTCGGTGACCAGCACGATCTCGCCGTCGACGACGCAGCGCTCGGGCAGCGCTTCCTTGAGCAGCTCGACCAGCTCGGGGAAGTACCTCGTCAGCGGCCTGTCGTTACGCGAGCCCAGCACGACCTCGTCGCCGTCGCGGAAGACCACGCAGCGGAAGCCGTCCCATTTCGGCTCGTACAGCAGCCCAGGCGTGCGCGGCAGTTCGTGCACGGCCTTGGCCAGCATCGGCTTCACGGGCGGCATCACGGGCAGTTCCACGAGGCGATCCTAAGCCGCGCCACCGACAAAAGCGCGACGTCAGAGCTCGGCCAGGAGGAGCCCGCTGCGTGGTTTCGGCGTGAAATAGGTGGCCTTCCTCGGCATCCGCGCCCCGGCCGCGTGCACGGCGAGCACCTCCGCGTACGGGACCGGGGCCAGCAGCAGCACTGCGTCCGCGTCAGCGGGCACCGGCACGCCGGGCAGCAACGGGCGCACGTTCGGGCCTTCCGGATCGACGCCGAGCGCCCCGCGCAGCAGTTCCTGCTCGACCACCGCGTGGTCGCCGCCCGCCTTGCCGAGCGATACCCGGAAAGCCTCCGTCCCCGCCACGACGGTCACCTCGCCCGCCTCGGACGGCGGATCCGCCGGACCGGGGCGGACGTCGTACCCCGCCTCCGTCCAGCGCCGGACCAGGGTGTCCACGTCGAGACCGGTGCCGGCGAGCACCCGGTGAATGGGCCCGATCCGCAGCCCGGGCCCGCCGGTGACCAGCGCCAGCAACGCGCCGCGCCCGGAAGCCGCCGCGGCCGCGACGCGGTGGTTGCCGTCCGCGACCAGGAGATCCAGACCGTCCAGGGTCGCCAGCAGTTCGTCCTGGTCTTCGCCGGGGCCGGTGAGCCACAGTTCGTGCTTGCGGCCCGCGCCGTCCACTGTGGACAGGCTGGGGACCCGGCCGCGGCAGACCCGTTCGATCAGCGCGGTCAGATCGCGGCCACCGGTCGCGGGGACCAGCATCGCGGCGCTCGTCGCGACACCGAGTCCGGCGAGCATCGCGGCCCGTTCCGCGACGACGTCCGGATAGACGTCCTCGGTGTGCCGGACCCGGGTCACGCCGTCGTCGCGGACCGCGGCGGGATCGACGAGGCAGAGCACGCCGAGCGCGACGCCGTCCGGCCCGTCGATGCGATACGGCGCGACCACGGCGGAGACCGGGCGATAGTGCCGCTCCCGGATCCGCTCGAACGTCGCCCTGGCCTGCGGCAACGCGGCCTCGATCGCAAGCCCGCCCGCCAGCGCGGCCGGTGTTCTCGCCGGATGCTGGACCGCCAGCAGGCTGTCGCCGCGGGCCCCGGCGAGCGCGGCGGCCACCCGGTCCGGGTCGGCGAACTCGTCGACGTCGGGCCCCGGGACGGTGTCGCGGACTACCCAGCCACGGTCGATCGGGCGGATCCAAGTGCTCATCCGACCCATTTTGCGGGATAGCTCACGGAAAAAATCGGTCCCATGACCGGGTGTCTCCGTGGAATGCTTACCCATGCGAAGTAGTTGACGTCGTTCATGAGCCTGAGGAGACCGTCACAGATGACCACCCCGGCCCCGGTCACCGCGAAGGAAGGGGTCGGTTTCCGGTCCGAACGCGGTCCCGTCCTGATCGCCGTGATGCTGTGTTCCGGCCTGATCGCGCTGGACTCGACCATCATCGCCACGGCGGTGCCCTCGGTGGTCGCCGATCTGGGCGGGTTCTCGCAGTTCCCGTGGCTGTTCTCGATCTATCTGCTGACCCAGGCGGTCACTGTCCCGCTGTACGGCAAGTTCGCCGACGTGCTCGGCAGGCGTCCGGTGATGTTCTTCGGGATCGCGGCGTTCCTGCTGGGCTCGGTGCTGTGCGGCGCGGCCTGGAGCATGCCGGTGCTGATCGCCGCCCGCGCGGTGCAGGGCATCGGCGCGGGCGCCATCCAGCCGATCGCGCTGACCATGGTCGGCGACATGTACACCGTCGAGGAACGCGCCAGGGTGCAGGGCTATCTCGCCAGCGTGTGGGCCATCTCGTCGGTGGTCGGGCCGACGCTGGGCGGCGTGTTCGCCGAGTACCTCGACTGGCGCTGGATCTTCTTCATCAACCTGCCGCTCGGCGCGCTGGCGGCGTGGATGCTGTTCCGGAACTTCCGCGAGCGCGTCGAACGCCGCTCGCACCGCATCGACTACCTCGGCGCCACCCTGCTCACCCTCGGCTGCTCGCTGCTGATCCTCGGCCTGCTGGAGGGCGGGGTCGCCTGGGGCTGGGCGTCCGCGCCGAGCCTGGGGATCTTCGCCGCCGCGGCGGTGCTGCTGGTGGCGTTCGTGTTCGTGGAGCGCAAGGCCGAAGAACCGGTGCTGCCACTGTGGATCTTCACCAAACGGACCCTGATCGGCGGCAACCTGGTCGCCGTCGTCGTCGGCATGCTGCTGATGGGACTGACGTCGTATCTGCCGACCTTCTCGCAGGGTGTCCTCGGCACCGGCGCGCTCGTCGCCGGATTCGCGCTGGCCGCGCTGACCGTCGGGTGGCCGATCTCGGCGTCGCTGGCGGGCCGGATCTACATGCGGATCGGGTTCCGGGACACCGCGCTGATCGGCAGCGGGGCGGTCATCGCGGGGGCGGCGCTCACGGTGTTCCTCGCGGCGGGTTCGTCGATCTGGCTGGCGGCCGCGGCCGCGTTCGTCCTCGGGCTGGGACTGGGGCTGGCGTCGAGCCCGACGCTGATCGCCGTGCAGTCCACCATCGGCTGGGAACGCCGCGGCGTCGTCACCGCGACCAACATGTTCAGCCGTTCGCTGGGCAGCGCGGTCGGTGTGGCGATCTTCGGCGCGATCGCGAACGCGACCCTGGCGAACCGCTTCGCCAACCCGCCGGCCGGGGTCACCGGACTGCCGTCCGGCGTCGACGCGACCAGTGTCGTCCTGGAGGGCAATGGTCCGGAAACCGCGACGACGACGTTCGTTCGGGGCGCCCTCGCGGACGCCACGCACCACGTCTTCCTGGCGATGCTGGTGGTCGCCGTGCTCAGCGTCGGCGCGCTGCTGCTGATGCCGCGGCGGACCGAAGAACTGAAGTTCGACTGAGCGCCTTAATTCTGCAGCGGGACGGCGTGCTCGACGAAGTTCTCCACGAACCGCTCGATCGGCTCCGGCCCGGCCGGGTACAGCACGAACTTGCTCAGCCCCGCGTCGATGTGCTCGGCGATCAGGTCGCGGGCGGCGCTCCAGCCGTCCGCGACCAGCCGCGCCGGATCCGCGCCGGACCGTGCGGCGACCGAAGCGGCGAGCGCGTCCGGGATCCCGTCCTCGGCGACGAGGAGACTGATCCCGAAGTGGTCGGCCTCGACTTCCCGGTCCGCCTCGGCGGCGGCCTCCTGGATCGCCTCGCGGCCTGCCCGCGCCTCTTCCGGCGTGAGGAAACTGGCCAGCCAGCCGTCCGCGAGCCTGCCGACCCGCCGCAGCGCGCCGGGTGCCTTCCCGCCGAGCCAGAGGTCGAGCCGTTTGAGCGGGGTGAGGCCGAGCCCCTTCCCCTCGACGCGGAAGAACTCGCCCTCGAAGGTCACGTCCTCCTGTTCCAACAGGGCCCTGATCAGCCGCAACGACTCGTCGAACACCGCGGCGCGGCGGCCTTGCGGCACCGGGAACAAGGGCAGTTCCGCGTCGCGCGCGGGCTTGAGGCCGAAGACCGGAAGCACCCTTTTCGGCGCGAGCGCGGCGAGGGAAGCGAGTTGTTTGGCGACCAGCACCGGATCGCGGCCGGGTAGCACCATCACCCCGGTGCCGACCTTCAGTTTCGTGGTGCGGGCGAGCGCGTGCGTCAGCCCGACGACCGGATCGATCCTGGGCGAGTACACCGCCTCGGGCAGCCAGAGCGAGTCGACACCCGCCCGCTCCAGCAGATCGACCGCGGCGCCGAACTCCTCGGGCGCCGTCCCGGTCCCCAGCCCCGCACCGACCCTGATCTTCAGGTCCTCCGCCACATCCGCTCCCATCCGCCGAGCCCAGGTGTCCTGGGTTCCCAGCGTGAACAACCCCGCACAAGCATGGACTCATTCCGCGATTCCCCCGTACATTCCAGTGTCGTGCGGGTCGTTCCCGCGCGGATTGGGGGATTTTCGAATGGCAGGACAGGTTCTGAGCAGTTGGACGCGCTGCTTCCATCCGGCGCCGTCGGCAGGGATGCGGCTCATCGCCTTCCCGCACGCCGGTGGATCCGCCAGCGCGTACCGCTCGTTTTCGGCCGCCCTCTCACCCACCGTCGAGGTGCACACCGCCCAGTACCCGGGGCGGCAGGACCGGATGGGCGAGCCGGTCGTCGACGACCTGCACGTCCTCGCCGAGCAGCTGGTGGACGTCGTCGCCGCGTTCCCGAAACCCTTCGCCCTCTTCGGCCACAGCATGGGCGCCATCGCCGCGTTCGAGGTCGCGCGGCGGCTCGAAGCGCGCGGCATCGTGCCGGCGGCGTTGTTCGTCTCGGCCCGCCGCGGCCCGGACATCCAGAAGGAGAACGCGCACCACCTCGCCGACGACGACACCTTCCTCAACGAGGTCAGCCGTCTCGGTGGCACGGATCCCACGATCTTCGACGACCCGGACATCCGCGCGCTCGCGTTGCCCGCGCTGCGCGGCGATTACAAGGCCGTCGAGACCTATCGGTACCGGCCCGGCCCCGACGTGAGCTGCCCGATCGTGGCGCTCGCGGGCGACGCCGACCCTGTCCTGGAAGTGCCGGACACCGAGAACTGGGCCGAACACACCAGCGGCTCCTTCGAGCTGGAAGTGTTCCCAGGCGGGCATTTCTTCCTCGACGACAACCTGGACGCCGTCGCCGCGCGCATCCTCGGCAAGCTGACCGTCAGTCCCTGAGACTTTCCCTGCTCGCCCACGCGACGACCTCGGTCCGGTTCGCCAGGCCCAGTTTCGCCAGGATGCTCCGGACGTGGCTTTCCACCGTACGTTCGGAAAGCACCAGTTTCTCGGCGATCCGGCGGTTGCTGAGCGCGTCGGCGAGCAGGGTGACGATCTCGCGTTCCCGCCCGGTGAGCGGGTCCGCGGCGCGGCGTTCGGTGCGGACCCGGTCGAGCAATGCCGCGGCCCGCGCGAGCGGTCCCGGCATGGCCAGCCGCCGGAACTCGTCGAGGGCCTCGCGCGCGATCCCTTGCGCACGAACGAAATCGCCCCTGGAGACCAGGACTTCGGCGAGCAGCAACCTCACCTGGGCGACACCGGGTCGCGCGCCGATGCCTTCGTTGACCGCGATGGCCTGCTCGGACAGCCGCACCGCCTCGTCGTGGCGGCCCAGCAGGGCGTTGAGCCGCGCGGGGTGCTCCAGGCTCGATCCGGTGCAGAAGACACCCGCGCCACCGGACACGATCGGACGCACCTCTTCGAGGCGCCGCAACAGGTATTCCGCCATCTCGACGTCACGGAAGGCCTCGACCAGCGGCACGAGGTTCGGCAGCGCTCCGGTGGCGTGCAGCGCGAACTCCGGGCTCCGGACCAGCGGAACCAGCTGCTCGTACCGGACCCTCGCCTCGTCGAGGTCGCCCGCGAGCAGGCTCAGCAACGGGCGCGAGACCAAGGTGACCGGCAGATGCGGCGCCCGGTCCAGCAAACCCGCGTAGTCCTTTCGCAGGTCACCGGGATCACCCGTGAGCAGCACGAGCTGGGTGCGGAACGCGTAGGACATCCCTTTCGCGGAGAAGTCGTCCGCGAGTTCGGTGTCCGCCAGTTCCTCCGCCGCGAGATCGAGCTCGCGCGCCTCGGCCAGGTCTCCGCGCAACGCCAGCACCGAACTGCGCAGCCGCAGGTCGTGCCAGCGCACCAGCGGCAGCCTCGTCAGCCGCGCCAGCGTGGTCACCGCGACGAGTTCGTCGTCGACGAGCGCCATCCGCCCGTCCGCCAAGGCCGCGTCGATCCGCCATTTGTGGCCCCACAAGGAAACCAGCGGCTGCCGGGTGCGCGAGCCCAGCTCGGCCGCCAGCGCGCCGAGCCGCAGCCGTTCGGACAGCGGCAGCTTGTCCGGGGCGACCTTCATCCGGGCGCGGACGGCGTCGACCAGCGCCTCCGGATCGCCTGATTCGTCGGCGAGCGCGAAGGCTTCGTCGGCGAGCTTTTCCGCATCGGCGAACCGGCCGTAATCGGCTTCCACCGAGGCGCTGTGCGCCAGCAGGCGTGCCCGCGTCGTCCGGTCGACCCCTTCGGCGGCGAGCGCGCGGACGGCGAGGTCGCGAATACCGGGCAGAAGATCCGGCGCCGCGACGTCGCGGACCACCAGCGCCGCGCGGGCGGTCAGCCCCGCGTCGGCGGCACGCCGGGCATGGTCGAGACTTCGCGCGAACCTGCCCGTCCGGTATTCGGCGACGGCGAGGTCGAGCAGCAGCCCGGCACGGTCCACTTCGGACAGTCCAGCTTTCGCGCGGGCGTCGAGCGCCATCGCGAGGAACCGCGCCGCTTCGTCGAAGGCCAATGCCCGGTTCGCTTCCGCGGCCGCGAGCGCCGCCCACTCCGCCGTCTTCTCCGGCGCGGTCGCCGAACGCAGCCAATGCCCGGCGACCGTTCCGGCGAGCGAAGGTTCACGCCGGGCGTGTTCCTCGAGCGCGGCGGCGGCGCGGCCGTGCGACGTTTCCCGTTCGGCTTGGCCGAGATCCGCGTAGATCCCGTCGCGGACGACGGCGTGCGCGAACCTGCCGGATCCCAGCACCCCGGCCTCTTCGGCCTGATCGAGCCCGTCGGCGACCTCGCCGGGCGACAGGCCGGACACCTCCGCGAGCAGGGCGGCGTCGACGTCCTCGCCGAGCACCGCCGCGATGGCGAGCAGCCGCCGTACTTCCGGCGCGAGGGTGGCCACCGCGGTCCGCACGAGGTGGCCGAGTTCCGCTCCACCGGCCGAACGCGCGATCGCGCCGAGATAGAGCGGATTCCCGCCGGAGCGGCGATAGGCTTCGCGTACGTCCTCTTCCGTCAGTCCGGTGAGCAGCGCCCGCGCGTCGGACTCGGCCAAGGGCGGCAGCGTGATGCTCCGCGCGCCAGGACGGCGGAGGAGATCCGGCAGGGCCGCGTCCAGCGCGGGAGTGTGCCCGGTGTCCCGGTGCGTCGCGACCACGGCCAGCTTCGAGCGCCGTAGCTCCCCCGCCAGATGGCGCAACAGCCGTAACGACGCCTCATCGGCCCAGTGCAGGTCTTCGAGGACGACGACCAGGCCCGCCGGTTCCGCAGCGGCCACCAGCGCGTCCGCCGCGGCGGCCACCAACCGGAACCGCGCCGCCTGGACGTCGCCCGCCCCGTCGGTCTCGGCGAAAGCGGCCTTCACGGCCGAATCGACCGACGGCAGCGCCTCGACGACGCGGCGCCACGGCCACAGCGGCGGCGCACCGGGATCGTCGGCGCACCGGCCCCACACGACGGCGGACGCGGCGGCCGTCGCCTCCTCGACCAGCCGGGTCTTGCCGATCCCGGGTGGACCGGAGACGAGCACGAGCCCGCCGGATCCCGCGGCGGCGTCGGCGAGCCTGCCGCGCAGACTCGCCAGTTCGCCCTCCCGGCCCACGAACGGTTCCCGGTTCACGCAAGGAGTATCGCCCCGCGGGCCCGATTCCGTACCGCCCTGCGTACTGGCACTGATGTCCGGCGCCCGCCGGGAGCGCAGAGTCGGCACGTCCGACGGGAAGGAAAGCCCATGTACGCCACCGTCCACCAGTTCCGGCGTTCGCACGCCGACGAGTCCGCGGGCTGGGGCCACGCCCTCGCCGCCGAACTCCATCCCGGCACCGGGTCGCCGGGCACCTGCACCCTCGCCCAGGTCGGCGGCCTGACCGGGCTCGTCGTCGCGTTGTGGCGCGACCGCGGGTCCGCGCTCGCCGCCGCCGACCGCCGCGTTTCCGGTGTCTTCGACGCCCGCGTCTACGAGGTCGCCGACGTCGAAGGCGGCGCGGCCGAACCCAGGATCGCGCAGGCGACCTGGTTCGACCGGCCGCTCACCCCGGCACAGGCCGACGCCGCCCGGTTCGGCGGGCGCGAGCGGATCTGGCCCGCCGTACGGGGGCTCGACGGCGTCGGCGGCTTCTACATCCTGACCGCCGAGGACCGGTCCAGCCTCATTCTCGGCTTCACCGAGTCGATCGACGCGATGGAAGCCGTCCAGAAGACGGTCATGGGCACGGAGTTGCTGCCCGGTGAGGATCCCGCGCTGCTGCCGGGCCCGGACCGGGTCGACGTCCACCGCGTGCTCCACACGTCCCTGCCCTCGCTCGGCCTGGTGGGTGAGCCGCGATGACCGCCGGGACGTCCGCGCGGCTCGGCACCTGGACCGTGCTCGCCGGCCGGACCTCGGCCACGTTCACCGTCCGGAACTTCGGGTTCCGCGTGGTCCACGGCTCGATCCCGGTCAGCCTGGGCTCGGTGCGGGTCTCCGCCGACGGCGTGGTCGGCGTCGAAGCGGCACTGGACCTCGACAAGATCGACACCGGCAACGCCAAACGCGACGCCGACCTGCGTAAACCCGGTCTGCTCGCGATCGACGCGCAGCCCGTGCTGACCTTCGCGGCGGACCGGGTCGACGAGGGCCCGGACGGGTGGTCTGTCGAAGGCACTCTCGGCGCGCGTGGCGAGTCCTGTCCCCTCACGGTGACCGCGACCGGGCCTGAGGACAACGGCGACGGCACCTGGCGGGTGCTCGCCGCCGCCGTCTTCGACCGGCGCGCGATCGGCCTCCGGGCGCCGAGATTCCTGATCGGCAGGGAGATCACGATCGCGCTCGACGTGGTCCTCGCCCCGCCGGGGTGATCAGGCCCAGGCGGCGAGTTCCTTGGCGAGCGAGGAAGGTCCGGCGGCGGTGCGCAACGCCGGCGGACCGGGCCAGCAGTCCTGGTGGTCGCCGGTCCGCAGGGTCTCGGCGAACCTGGCGACCAGACGCGGATGCGACGCCACCGTGCGGCCGCCGAGGTAGGCGACGACGACGTGGTGATCGTCGTCCGAATGCGTCGCCACGGCTGCCGACCAGCCGTGCTCCTCGTGCCACATCAGGTCGACGTCGCGCTCGGGGAAGCCGGGGAGGCGCCAGTTGAGCCTCAGCTGGGCGGTGACCGGACCGGTGAGGTCGACCGTGCCCGAATCCCGCCGTATCCCCAGTGCCGCGGCCACGTCCTCCAGGTAGGCGTTCAGCCTGGTCATGAGCTCCAGACCTGCTTCCGTGGGCGCGGGGGTCGAGGTGGTCACGGTCCCTCATCTTCCTGTCACTTTGAGTTGGCGTGACGGGAATTACCCACCCCGGAGCGGCTTCACACCCTCATTTCGTCACACCCCGGTTTCGGTTCGCTCAAGCCGTGGCTTCGATGACCCGGGTGAGTGCCTTGTGCAGCGCTTCCAGCTCGGAGACCTCCATTCCGAGCTTCTCCACGACGCGATACGGGATCTTCTCCGCCTCCGCACGCAACGCGCGACCGGATTCCGTCAGCTCGACGGTGAGCAGCCGCTCGTCCTCGGCATTGCGCCGGCGAGTGACGTAACCGATCGTCTCCAGCCGTTTGAGCAGCGGTGATAGCGTCGCGGGTTCGGCGCGCAAGGCGACGCTCAGGTCCTTGACCGCCTGCGGGCCCCGCTCCCACAGCGCCAGCATGACCAGATACTGCGGATGGGTGAGCCCATGGGGTTCCAGCAGCGGACGGTAGATGGCGATGACGCTGCGCGACGCGACCGACAGCGCGAAACACACCTGACGCTCCAGGGCGAGCGGGTCCTCGCCCAGATCGATCGACTTCATCTGGCGCCCCTCCGAGTTCATGCCGCCGATCCTAGCGCGTGACGCTAATGTTTAGCGTGCTAATGATTAGTGTACTGTGACGGCATCGAAGGAAGGAGTCGCCCGATGCCCCGCAAGCGCCCGGACGTGTTCCGCTGGCTGTGGTACTCACTCGGCGGCAGGCTGCCCGAGCGCTACCACGACTGGATCCTCCACGACGCGACCACCGGAAGCTGGCGCTGGCGGCACGTCGCCCGCAGCACGGTGATGATCGCCCCGCTCTGCGCGGTGTGGCTGCTCCTGCCCGGCCCGCTCACCCTGCGGCTGGCGATCGTGCTCATGGCCGCGCTCGTGGCGTACTTCTACTCGATGGCCTACATGGAGGAGAGCATCGAGCACCGGCTCGCCAAGAACGGCTTCCCGCCGGGCATCGGGCGCCAGACCCGCGCGGAGGCCGCTGCGGTCGCGGAGGCCGAGGTGACCGAGCGGTACCTCGCGCGGTACCGGGACCAGCCGAACTCCTGACCGCCTTTGGCTCCGCCGCCAGTCGTCTAGCTGCCCGCCACCGATCTGGCCGTTGCGAAAGCCACTTTCGCAACGTTGAAGGTTGCGAAAGTGGCTTTCGCAACGCCGAACGGGGCGGTCAGGCGGCCTGACTACGGGCCATGGCGGCTCGATGGGCCGCGACGAGTTCCGCGGCGACACGCTTGGGCTCCGTTCGCAAGCGACTGGGCAAGGTCTGAAGAACCACGATGCCGGCGGCCGCGTATCTGGCGTTTCTCGCCACCGTCGCGGCGTACTGCTGCTTGCCGAAATGGAAGTCGTACGAATCGATCTCCCAGGCAAGACCGGCCGACACGAAGTAGCCATCGGCGGTCGCGATGTATTCGCCGTTCTCATCGCGCAACTCGTGATTCCACAAGGGTTCCGGCAAGCCGGTCAGCCGCCACACCTTCATCGCGTCGACCTCCGCTGCCGACCGTGCTCCGTCGGCGATCCGATGCAGCGCCTCGCGCGGAATCGCCGTGCCGCGGCTGCTCCCGGCGTCGAGTTCGGCGAACAACTCCGCGAGGTTCACACCCCGCTGCACCGCCTCGGCCAGCAGAGCGGAAACCTCTCGTCTCGAGCCGAGCCGACGACATTCATCGAGGACCGCCCTGCTCAACGGCGCCAGCGGCACTCCGTCGATCATGATCGCCTGCGGCAGCCGGGTCGTCCGTTCGATGATCACATGCCCCGAGCTACCTACCTTATGTTCGAGGGGCACGAGCAAGTGGACAGCGAAGGGATGGTCCGGCAGGCCCCGCAGCCTCTGCCGCCGACAGGCGACGGCCCCGGTCACCACGGCGTCCGGCCCCGCGTACAGGAGCGCGGCATCGACCAACTGCCGCCGCGTCGGCGTTCCGGAACTCAACAGCACGACACCCGGTAGCAGCCGTTGCCAAGGTTTCCCGGGGCGGCACCGTCGATAGCAGGTCATGGACGGAACGCCGAGTTCCCCGAGCCGGGCGACGGTGACCACGCCACCACGGCTGTGTTGATAGAGCCCTTCGGGGTCACGGGCCCAGTCTCCGGTCTTCACCCCAAGATCGTCGGGCCGGAATCGATCGCGCACCAGCGCCTTTCCGCAGGCCTGTGGACAACTCGCCACACCAGCCCCACTGTGGACAACTCTTGGGCGTTGCGAAAGCCACTTTCGCAACCTTCAACGTTGCGAAAGTGGCTTTCGCAACACCCGGAGTAGCCCGCGGAAGACCACGGCGGACTGCCGCGACCAGGAGCGCGGCTAGAGTGCGCGGTGATGAGACGCAAGCTCCGCCCGCCGCTCCCGCCCCGCCACGGGCTCGATCCCGCGAGGCTCAAGATGCCCGCCGAGGGGCCGTGGACGACGTTGCGCGAGCACCTCGTCGAGCGGCTTCCCCGCGTCGCGCCCGAACGGATCGAGGAGATGCTCCGCGAGGAACGCATCGTCGGGCTCGATGGGCCGTTGGGCGTCGATTCGCCGTTCGTGCCGGACTCGTTCATCTGGTTCCATCGCGACCTGCCCGACGAGGTCGAGGTGCCGTTCGAGGTTTCCGTGCTGCACCGCGACGAGCATTTCCTCATCGCCGACAAACCGCATTTCCTCGCGACGATCCCGCGTGGACGGCACATCCTGCAGACCGCGCTGGTCCGGCTGCGCCGCGACCTCGATCTCCCGCGGCTCACCCCCGCGCACCGGCTCGACCGGGTCACCGCGGGGCTCATCCTGTTCGTGATCACCCCCGAAGTCCGCGGCAAATACCAGACGATGTTCCGAGACCGCTTGGTGCACAAGGAATACGAGGCGATCGCGCGCCACGATCCTGCCGTCGCGATGCCACGCGAGATCAGCAGCCGTATCGTCAAGGAACGCGGGGTGATCGCCGCGCAGGAGATCGACGGACCACCCAACGCCGAGACCCGCGCCGAACTGATCGAGCACCGCGACGGTCTCGGCCGCTACCGGCTGATCCCCGCGACCGGCCGCACCCACCAGCTCAGACTGCACATGAGCGGCCTCGGGTTGCCGATTCTCGGCGACGACTTCTACCCGGAGCTGACCGAAACCCCGCTCGACGACTTCACCGAACCCTTGCAGCTGCTGGCGAAGGTCCTCGAGTTCACCGATCCGGTCACCGGGGAACGCCGCCGGTTCGAGAGCAGGCGGACGCTCCAGGCATGGACGGATCTCGACGCATGGCGCCGCGGCCCGAGCCTCGTGAGTGGCGAGGACGGTTAGAACCGTCCTCGCCACCACGAGGCGACCCCGGCTCACTTCCGCCAGAACTTGATCCCGCTCCAGGTCACCTTGACCGGCCCGGCACCACTGGCCGTCCGGTAGGCGCCGAACTTGTCGTAATAGCTCCCGCCGCTGCTGCTCACGGTCTGCTTCAGCGAACCGTTGATGTACACCTTGTGCGTGCTCCCGACCTGGTGCACGGTGTTGACCCGCACCGACGTCCCGACGGTCGCGCCGCTTCCCAGGGTGTCCCCGCCGTGCACGGCGTAGAGCCGCCCGCCGCGTTCGACCGCGAGCATGAAGTACGGGCCGGCGGTCGGCGCGTCGCGGAAGGTCTGCTTCAGGCTGATCCGGCTGCCCGCCATGCTGGTGATCCGGAACGACCCCTCGAACTGCCGGGTGCCGCCGGTGTAGGTCACGTAGCGTCGTTCCGCCCGTTGGTCCCCGCTTCCGGTGGAGCAGGTCAGCTCGAAGTTCAGCCCGTCGACCTGGCCGCATCCGCGTTCCTGCACGGTGAACGAGGGGTTCTCCGCCGTCCACGGCCCCGTTCCGACCTGGGCGTTCGCCGGCATCGCCGACGCGATCAGGCCGAGGACGGCCGTCGCGGCCACCCCGGCGGTCCGAAGTCGTCTCCGCATCCTGCCTCCTGCACATTCAGGGCGGCGGTGGTGGTCCAGACCAGGACCAGGCTGCGACTGTACGAGCACGAACCGTCATCGGACAAGACGTTGACGCCCCGGCGTCCCGCTGATTGGGTAACGACGGTGATCCTCTCCTTGACGGTCCTCGAAGGACTGGCGGCCGGGACGATCGACCTGACCTTCCGGCGCTGGTCGAAACAGAACGTCCGGGCCGGCGACGTCATGCGGCTGGAGGCCGGGGTGATCGAGGTCGTCTCGGTCGAGATCGTCGACCCCGACCACATCACCGAGGCCGAAGCCCGTCGTTCCGGCGCGGAGTCCGCGAACGCGGTCCGCGGGACACTGCGCGGCCCCGCGGACGCCCCGGTGTACCGGATCCGGCTGCGCTACGTCGGCCCTGATCCCCGGCACGCCCTCAGCGCGGACGCCGAACTGTCCGAAAAGGACGTCGAGGCCATCGCCAAGCGCTTGTCCAAGATGGACGGACGCCGCCCGTGGACGCACGAGACCCTGCGGCTCGTCGCCGAAAATCCCGGCCGCCGCGCGCAGGATCTCGCCGACCTCCTCGGCCGCGAGAAGGAACCGTTGAAGATCGACATCCGCAAGCTGAAGAACCTGGGCCTGACACTCAGCCTCGAAGTCGGCTACCGGATCTCCCCTCGCGGCGCGGCCTACCTGCGCCTCACCGAGGATCCCGGTAGAACGCGCTGAGCTCAGGCGCGAGCCGCTCCGGCGCGACACTGTGGAACTCCCCGTCCAGCTCGACCTGCCGCGCCCCCGGGACCATCTTCGCCGCGGCGAGAGCGGCGGCCTTCAACCAGTCGGTGCTGCCGTTGCTGTTCACCACGAGCACGGGCGTCGCGATCGACGCCAGTTCGCCCGGCACCTTGGAATCCCTCATCACGAAGGCGTCGTAGACGAGCGTTGGCGCGAACGAGCGCAGCTCCGCCCACATCGGCGTCGCCTTGGCCGCGGTGACGGCCTCCGCCGGAGCGCCGACCGCGGACATCGTGAACAGCGCGACGGCGTCGTCCCACCGGTCCGCCGCGACCAGCTCGCGCATCTCGTCGGCATACCCCTCGGGGACTTCTTCCGTCTCGCCGCGATAAGGCGGCTCGAAGACCGACAGGCGCGCCATCGGCACTCCCGCCGCGGCCGCGAGCAGCGCCAGCGCGCCGCCCGAGGAGATGCCGTGCACGATCACCGGCTCACCGAGCGCGGCGACCACCGCGGCCAGGTCCTCGATCTCCCGCTCGACCGCGTACGGCGCGGTGTCGCCGCTGTCACCCCGGCCCCGGCGGTCGTAGGTCACCACGGAGAACTCGGCTGTCAGCTCCGCGACCAGCGGTTCGTCACCGTGCCGGTCGTTGCCCGCGCCCGCGACGACGACCAGCGCCTGCCCCTCGCCGCGTCGTTCGAACGCGATCGGCGTTCCGTCCGCGGACGTCGCTATGTGGATCATGCGGACCATCGTGCCCGACCCCACCGACAGAATCAGGTCATTTACGCCCACTCGAACACCCGTTCGACAAATGATCGGAACCGGGGTAGGTTCGGATGCCATGACCCCCGCCCTTCAAGCCTCGCTGTTCGACGAGTGCGCCGCGCTCGGGCTCGGCTCGCTCGACGGGCTCCGGCGCACCGAGCTGACCCGCGGCGCCTGGATCGACGTGCTGCCCGGCTGGCTCTCCGGCGCCGACGAACTGTTCACCCGGCTCGCCGAAGACGTGCCGTGGCAGGCCGAACGACGGCAGATGTACGACCGCGTCGTCGCCGTTCCCCGGCTACTGAGCTACTACCGCGAAGGCATGCCGCTCCCCCACCCGATCCTCACGGAGGCGCGGGAGACGCTCTCGGCGCACTACGCGGACGAGCTCGGCGAGCCGTTCGTGACCTCCGGTCTGTGTTTCTACCGGGACGGGCGCGACAGTGTCGCCTGGCACGGCGACGACACCGGCCGCTCCCGCACCGAGGACACCATGGTCGCGATCGTCTCGGTCGGCGCCGCCCGCCAGCTGGCGCTGCGCCCGCGTGGCGGAGGCGAGACGGTCCGGCACGCCCTCGGCCACGGCGACCTGATCGTCATGGGCGGCAGCTGCCAGCGCACCTGGGAACACGCCGTCCCCAAGACCGCCAAACCGGTCGGCCCGAGGATCAGCATCCAGTTCCGCCCGAGAGGAGTCGCCTGAAAGATCAGTCCAGCAGCACGGGCAACGCGTCGACGCCGTAGACGATGGAGACCTTCCGGAAGCCGACCTCTTCCGGTTCGACCGCCAGCCGCATCTCCGGGAACCGGCGGATCAGCGCGGGATACGCGGTGCGCAGTTCCATCCTGGCCAGTTCGGCACCGATGCAGCGGTGGATGCCCCAGCCGAAGGCGAGATGCGACGTCGGCTCGCGGGTCGCGTCGAACTTCTCCATGTCCTCGCCGAGGACGCCGTCGCGGTTCGCGACGCTGAGCGACACCAGCACGATGTCGCCCTTCGCGATCCGGACCCCGGCGATCTCCATGTCCTCCTTGGCGAACCGAGGGAAGGCCATCTGCACCACGGTCAGGTACCGCAGCAGTTCCTCGACGAACTTGTGGACGGCATCGTCGTCGCCGCGGACGGTTTCGAACAGCTCGCGGTCCTTGAGCAGCACGAGCGCGCCGAGCGCGAGCATGCTCGCCGTGGTCTCCAGCCCGCCGGTGAGCACGCCGTCGGCGAGGCCCGCCAGCTCGCGGTCGTCGATCTCGTCGCCGTGCTCCTTGATGAGCATGCCGAGCAGACCGTCGCCCGGCTTCGCGCGCTGCTTCTTGACGATCTCGTCCAGATAGGACAGTGACTCGGTCATCGCACCGAGTGACGCCCCCGCGCCACCGAAGAGATCGAACCGCGCGGTGCTGAGCCGCTGGAAGTCGTCGCGATCCTCGTACGGGACGCCCAGCAGCTCACAGATCGTCAGCGACGGGATCGGCAGCGCGAAGGCCTCCCACAGATCGACGGGGGCGTCCGCCTTCTCCATCGCGTCGAGCTGCTCGGCGACGATCTCGTCGATCCGCGGCGTCAGGCGCGACAGCCGCCGCATGGTGAACTCCGGCGTGAGCAGCCGCCGCAGCCGGGTGTGCACGGGAGGATCGGCGAATCCGAGCCCGCCGGGGTTCTGGTCCTCGGTCACGCCGGCGTTCCCGACCAGGTTCGTGAAGTCACTGCTGAACTCGCCGACCTTGCCCAGCACGGCCTTGGCCTCGTCGTAGCCGGTGACCAGCCAGCCGTTCATCCCGAACGGCAGGTCGAGCTTGCTGATCGGCTCCGCCGCGCGGATCCGGCCCAGCTCGGCCACCGGATCGAGACCGTCGCGCTTGAGCGGCAGCAGCGCGTTGTCCGGGATGACCGACATCTTGGACAGGTCGAAACCGTTCTTCTGCTGACGCGCGAGGTAACGGCGGCCGATCCAAGCCAGCACGCGCGAGCGAATGCTCCCCATACTTTGCACCCTACTCCAGCCCGCGACCACCTGACCTGGCACAACAGGCCGCCTTCGCCCAGCCCGACCGGAATTTCGACGGCTGTTCACCCGCCGTCCCACACGATTGCTCACGTCCAGAAAGTCGGATTTCCCCCGTCGGGGGTTCCCGGCGACCGGGAGACGTCGGTCACCGTCGGTCACGATGGACGGGAGGTAACGCCTGACAGCGGACGCGCGTCGTGAGATTGTCGGACCCTACTGGGAGGATTCGGACATGTCAGCCGCCCTCATCGGACGTGACCATCCCGCGGGGGTGCTCCGCGCGGAGATCGCCCGCGCCACCGAAAGCCACGGCGGGCTGGTGCTGGTCACCGGGGAAGCCGGAATCGGCAAGACCACGCTCGTCACCGGCGCCGCCGACGAGGCGAAGCGTCTCGGCGCCCTCGTGCTCAACGGATCCTGCTGGGACTCCGCGAGCGCTCCGGGCTACTGGCCGTGGACACAGGTGGTCCGCGGGCTGCGGCGCGCGGTCGGCGAGCGCTGCTGGGCCGCGATGGCCGACAGCGCGTTGGACGTCCTGCTCGGCGAGGCACGCGGCGACGGCGCGGCCGACGGGTTCCGCTTGTACGACGCGGTGACGAGTGTGCTGGTGGCCGCTTCCCAGGACCAGCCGGTCGTCGTGGTGCTCGACGACCTCCATTGGGCCGACGCCGCGTCGCTGCGGCTGCTGGAGTTCGCCGCCCAGCACACCTGGTTCGAACGGCTGCTGCTGATCGGCACGTACCGGGACGTCGAGGTCGAAGCGACCGACCATCCGCTTCGCTCACTCATGCTGCCGTTGCTCGCGAAAGCCACCTCGGTCACTCTCACCGGCCTCGAACCGGACGAGGTCGGCACGCTCATGGCCAGGACGGCGGGCGCGGAGCCCGACGACGCACTGGTCGCCGAGGTCCACCGCCGCACCGGCGGGAATCCGTTCTTCGTCGAGCAGACGGCGCGGCTGTGGCACAGCGGCGGTTCCGCGGAGACCATCGCTCCAGGCGTGGCCGACGCCCTGCAGAGACGGCTTTCCCTGCTCCCCCAGCCGGTCCTCGCCCTGCTGACCACCGCGTCCGTGCTCGGCAGGGAATTCCACCGGCGGCTGCTCGCGGGGGTGGCGTCGGCGCCCGTACCCCAGGTGGACCGGCTGCTCGACCAGGCCGTCGCGGCGCGACTGGTCGTGGTGCACGGGCAGGGCCGGTTCGCCTTCGCCCACGACCTCGTCCGCGAGACGCTGTACGCGAGCCTGTCCGAAGCGGACCGTCGCAGGCATCACGCCGCCGTCGTCGCGGCGGCCCGCGAGGCGCCGTCGTCGTCGGACCGGCTCTTCCCCGCGGACATGGCCCGCCACGCGCTGCTCGCGGGCCGGGAACTCGATCCGGACAAGGCCGTCGACCTGCTGCTCGCCGCCGCGATCGACGCCACCGGCCGGATGGCGATCGAGGAGACGACCACGCATTACCGGCGGGCGATGGAGATCGTCGACGACCGGCGGCGGCAAGCGGTCATCGCGCTCGAGCTGGGCGCGCATCTGACCCGCCACCAGGAAACCGAGGAGGGCAGGCAAGTCCTCGACGACGTCTCCGTGCTCATCCGTGAACTCGACGACGACGATCTCCTCGCCCGGCTGGCCTTGACCCTGATCCGCGCCGACCACAAAGGCCTGCGGGTCGACGAGACGGTCAAGGTGCTCACCGAAGCGCACGGACGGCTGTGCGGCCGTGAGCCCGGCCGGGACGTCACCGTCGAGGAGATGACGCAGGAACTGACCGCGCACATCATGATCACCGCCCGCGACGACCAGGACGATTCCGCCCTGTTGTTCGGTCTGTGGGCCCGGCACGACGCGATCTGGGGCCCGGGCAGCGCCGCGGAACGCGAGCGGCTCACCGACGAACTGGTCCTCGTCGGCCGCCGCACGTCGAACCCGGAATTGGAGCATTACGCGGCGTCGTTCAAGTGGGTGGCGCTGCTCGAACAGGGCGATCCCCGGTATTTCGAGCAATACCAGGAGTTCCTCGCCCTGGCGGCCACCGGCAGGGCGCCGAGTTCGCAGCTGGCGTCCCGGATCGACCAGAGCATCATCGCCACGCTCCAGGGCCGGTTCGCCGAAGCCGAGGCGTTCATCCAGCAGGTGATCTCGCGCCACGAGGGGGACGAGCATCCGCATTTCGGCGACCTGAACCAGTTGCAGCGGTGGGCCCGGTGGTGCCTGGAGGGGCGGTTCGGCGAGCTCGCCGGGTTGCACCGCGAGATCTCCCGCGGCGGGTACGCCTACAGCCGGTTGCTGGAGGCGATCACCGCGGCCCAGCGCGAGGATGTCGGGGAGGCCGTCCGGCTCACCGATCTCGCGGCCGACGTGAAGCCGTACCCGCGTGACCTGGAAGCGTTGTGGTTGCGCTGTCAGGCGCATACGGCGGCGATCTCACGCGATCCCGAACGGTGTGAAGCGGCCCGCGCGCTCCTTCTGCCGTACAGCGGGGAGTGGCTGGTCTCCCTCTACGGCTGCGAGATCTCCGGCCCGGTCGACCTCTGGCTCGGCAGGCTCGATCTCGCGCAGGAACGGTGGCACGAAGCGGTGGACCGGCTGCGCGGTGCCGTGCTCTCCGCGGATCGCCTCAGGGCGACGGTCTGGGCGACCGAAGCCAAGTCCTGGCTGGCGATCGCCCTCCTCGGCCGCAACCTCGACGGCGACGCGACGGCAGCGACGGCCCTGCTGTCCGAAGTGGACGAAGAGGCCACCGCACTGGGTATGCGACAGGTCGTGGCCAGGGTGACGCGGGCGCGCGAGGACGCACGGACGCCGGCGGCGCCGACGGCCGAGTTCCGCCGCGACGAAAGCGTGTGGACCTTGCGCTTCGACGGCATCACCACCCACCTTCCGGACTCGAAAGGCTTGCGGGATCTGCATTTCCTGCTCGGCAGGCCGGGCTCGGAGGTGACGGCGGTGCGGTTGCTCGATCCCGAAGGAGGCGAGGTGGTCGTCGCCGCGAAGAGTCTCGGCGGGGACGCTGTCCTCGACGACGAGGCGAAGGCCCGGTACCGCGCGCGGCTGGAGGAACTCGACGAACTGATCGACACCGCGACCGGGCTCGGCCAGGACGCGCGCGCCGCCGCGCTGGACCGGGAACGGGACGCGCTGCTCGCCGAGCTGCGGTCCGCGGCCGGGCTCGGCGGCCGCACGCGGCGGCTCGGCGACGAGGCCGAACGCGCCCGCAAGACGGTGACCGCCCGGATCCGGGACACCCTGCGCAAACTCGACGAGCAGCATCCGGCGCTGGCCGCGCACCTGCGCGCGTCGGTCACCACCGGTTCTTCGTGCCGTTACGCGCCCGAGGACAAGGTCCCTTGGCGGCTGTGAGCCGCCAAGGGACCTATCCCCGGTTCACTTGCGGTTGTAGAGCCGCATCGTCAAGGTGCCGAAGACCGCGAGGATGATCGCGCCGGCGACCAGCACCCAGGTGATCTCGCCGCCGTCCCAGTTCCCGTCCATCATCGAGCGCACCGCCGCGACCACGTGGGTCACCGGGTTCACTTCGACGAAGGCCTGCAGCCAGCCCGGCATCGTCTCCGGATTGACGTAGATGTTGCTGAGGAAGGTCAGCGGGAACAGCACCATCATGCTGACGCCCATCACCGACTTCTCGCTGCGCAGCAGCAGACCGAACATCGTCCAGATCCACGAGAACGCGAACGAGAACGCCAGCAGCAGGAGGATCGCGGCGGCCACGCCCCCGACTCCCCCGGCGGGACGGAAGCCCATGATCAGCCCGACACCGAGGATCACCAGCGAGGCGATGAGGTAGCGCAGCATGTCGCCGAGCAGGTAGCCGACCATCGCCGACGGCCGCCAGATCGGCAGCGTGCGGAACCGGTCGAAGACGCCCTTTTCGATGTCGGTGTTGACCGAAATCCCGGTGTACATGGTGATCATCAGGATGCTGCTCGCCATGATGCCCGGCAGCACGAACTGCAGGTACTCCGTCGGCGAGCCGGACAGCGCGCCGCCGAACAGGTACGTGAACATCAGCGTCATCATGATCGGGAACGCCGTGACGTCGAACAACTGCTCGGGCACGTGCTTGATCTTCAGCATCGCGCGCCACCCGAAGGTGATCGATGCCGACAGCGCGCTGGGGCGCTGGGGACGGTTCTTCGCGATCAGGACGGCGGCGAGATCCTCCGCCTTCGGTGCCGCGAGAACGGGTTCGTTGTCTTTGACTGCCGTGGTGCTCAAGCTGATCCCTCCTCTTTGCCGCGCGCGTCCGCGATCGGGTCGCCAGGGCGCACGTATGAAATGAGTGTTCTGTCCGAGTGGCCAGGCGCCCTGCCGCCCCGATAGCGGGGCATGGCCGTCGCGCGCTCTTCGGTCACCGAAGGTTCGAATGGCGGTTTGAACTCCGTGCTCAAGCTGCACTCTCCTCAGGCGTTGCGGTGCGGTCGGTGAGGGCCAGAAAGACCTCGTCGAGGCTCGGCTGGCCGAGGGAGAAGGTGTCGACGACGATGCCGGCGCGGGCGAGTTCGGCCAGTGCGCGCGCGGCGTGCTCGGCGGCACCCTGTTCGGTGCTCTCGCCCGAAAGCCGGGCGGTCAGCGCGACGGGATCCGCCTCCAGGAGCACCTGCGCCTCCAGGGTGCTGACGAGCAGCGACTCAGCCGCGGGCCGCTGGTCGGCCTCGCGCAGGCGGACGTGGACGGCGCCCGCGCCGACCGACGCCTTCAGCTGCCCCTTGGTACCTTCGGCGATCACCTTGCCGTGGTCGATGACCGCGATCCGCGAGGCCAACTGGTCGGCCTCGTCGAGGTACTGCGTGGTCAGCAGGACGGTGGTGCCGTGCTTCACGATCGCGCGCACGATGTCCCAGACCTGGTTGCGGCTGCGGGGATCCAGCCCGGTCGTCGGTTCGTCGAGGAAGAGCACGTCCGGGGTGTTGAGGATGCTCGCGGCGATGTCGATCCGCCGCCGCATCCCGCCGGAGTAGTTCTTCACCTGCCGTCCCGCGGCCTCGGTGAGGCCGAACGCCTCCAGCAGTTCCGCCGCCCGTGCGCGGGCGGCCGGTTTGCGGTGCCCGGTCAGCCTGCCGATCAGCACCAGGTTCTCGGTGCCGGTCAGGTCTTCGTCGACCGAGGCGTACTGCCCGGTCAGGCTCACCATGGACCGGACCGCGTCGGCGTCGCGGACGACGTCCTTGCCGAAGATGCGCGCTTCACCGCCGTCGGGGCGGAGCAGGGTCGCGAGCATCTTCACCGCGGTGGTCTTGCCGGCGCCGTTCGGCCCGAGGACGCCGTACACGGTGCCTGCCGGGACCTTCAGATCGATCCCGTCGACCGCCCGATTCTCGCCGAACACCTTGACCAGCCCCGAGGCTTCGATGGCCAGTTCACTCATTTTCCTTTTCCTTTCAGAAGCTTTCAGCAGACATATGGGCGGGCGGCACGCGCGTCGCGCAGGGCGAGGCCCCACCAGGCGAGCGCGTCGAGCAAGGTGGTCACGGCCTGCGCTTGCCCCTCGGAGTCGAAGAGGGTGCCGTCGAGGAGGTTGAAGGCCACCGTGTCGCGCATGGTCACCGTGTGCAGCTCGGTGAAGATCGTGCGCAGCTGCTCCACGGCGTAGAGCCCTTGCGAGCGGTAGCCGTAGGAGACGAAGCCGACCGGTTTCGCGCGCCACTCGTCGTAGGCGCAGTCGATCGCCTGCTTGAGCGACGCGGGGAAACTGCGGTTGTACTCGGGGGTGACGACGACGAACGCCTCCGCCTCGTCGACCAGCCGCGCGAACCGCTTCATGTCGTGCGTCGGATGCTCCGGCAGCCCGGAGGGCAGGTCGAAGTCGACCAGGTCGAGCACGTCGGTGACGAGGTCTTCCCGGTGTTCCGCCTGGCCGGTGAACCACTTGCCGACGGTGTCCCCCACCCGCCCTTCACGGGTGCTGCCGACGATCACCGCGACCCGCAGCGGACTGACGTCCATGACCGACCTCCTCTCGCCTCACCCCTCAGGCGCGAGAAAGCCGCCGGGCTTCCGCTAGATCGGATCTAGCGGAAGCCCGGCGGCTTCGGTCGGTGATCTCGCTACGCGTCCAGCGCGATCGCGATCGCGCCCAGCAGGGACGCGTCCTGGTCGAATTTCGCCGACACCAGTTCCGGCGGGAACGGCACGGCCCGCGCCAGGCGCTCGCGCAACGCGGGCAGCAGGATGTCGGCCGAGCGCACCAGTCCCCCGCCGACGGCGATGCGCTGCGGGTCGAGCGCGATGGCGAGATTCGCGACGTGCATCGACAGTTCGTCGAGCGCCGCGCCGACGAGTTCCTTCGCCTGCGCGTTCTCCCTGGCGAGGCCGAACAGTTCGCCCGCGGTTACCGGGCGGCCGAGCAGCACACTCGCCCGGCCGCCCAGCCCACGCCCACCGACGGCCTCCTCCAGCGGCGCCGCTCCGCTGGCGAAACCGTCGGCGTCCTGCGGCGAGAGGAGGTTGTACCCGATCTCTCCCGCAGCGCCGTTGGCGCCGGCCAGCAGCCGGCCGCCGACCAGGACCGCCGCGGCGATCCCGGTCCCCAGCGAGAGGAACACCGCCGGATCGGTGTCCGCCAGTGCCCCCCAACGCCATTCCGCGAGCGCCGCCGCCTTGGCGTCGGTGCCCACCTCGATCGGGACGCCTTCGAACTCGGCGGCGACGAGTTCACGCAGCCGCAGTTCCTCCCAGCCCGGCACGTTCGGCGCGAGCAGGATGCGGTCCTCCAGCACGATGCCCGGGCTGACGACGCCGATCGCGGCGAGCCGGTCCGCGGCGCCTTCGTCGGCGAGCAATTTCCGCGCCGCGGCGAGCGCGCGGCTCACCACCTGTTCGGCGCCCGCCTGCGCGTCGGTGTCGAGCCTCCGGGTGACCAGCAGGCTCCCGGCTCTGTCCGCCAGCCCGATCGCGACCTTCGTCCCGCCGAAGTCGATCCCCAGGATCAGTTCTTCCCCCGTCACTGCCCGTTCCCCTCTGTCGCCCCCGCGAACGATTCCTGAATCCCCTTGGGCCCGAACGGCCACACGCGCTCCGCCTTCGCGTAGGCGAGGAACGCCGCCACGCCCAGCACGATCCAGCCCACCGAAAGCCCGATCGACAGCCAGGTGGCGGAGAAGTAGATGTAGACCCAGCCGAGCAACGCGATGATCGTCGGGATCGGATAGAGCCATTGTCGGTACGGCCGCTCCAGCTCCGGCCGTCGCCGCCGCAGCACCACGATCGCCGCGACCTGCGCGAGCGACTGGATGAGCACCAGCACCGTCACCGCCGCGTTGATCACCGCGGTCAAGGTGAACAGCGAGCCGATCGCGGCGATGGCGCCCATCGTCAGCACACCGGCGGTCGGCAGGTTCAGTTTCGGGTGCAGTTTGGCGAACACCGGCAGGAACACCTTGTCGCGCGCGGCTTCGAACGGGACCCGCGAACCGCCGAGCAGGCCCGCGAACACCGAACCGATCGCGGCGATCACGATGAAGACGGTGATGACCTTGGCCGCGCCCGTGCCCCACGCCTGTTCGAGCACGGTGGAGGCGACCGACGTGGCGTGCTTCAGCTCTTCCAGCGGGACCGAGCCGAGGACACCGAGCTGCAGCAGGAAGTACAGGCTCATGATGCCGAGGATCGAGAGGATGATCGAGCGCGGCAGCGTCCGGCCCGGGTCGCGCACCTCGCCGCCGAGATAGGCGCTGGTGTTGTAGCCGAGGTAGTCGTAGATGGCGATGATCAGGCCCGCGCCGAGCCCGGCCCAGAACGCGCCGCCGTCGAACGAGAACGCGCCCGGCGTGAAGGCGAACGCTTGCGCGCCGTCGAAATGCGTGAAGGCCGCGACGATCACCGAGAGCGCGGCGAACAGCATGATCCCGAACAGGACGGTGGTCAGCTTCCCGATCTCGCCGATCTTGCGGAACAACGCCAGCACGATCAGGGCGATGACCCCGAGACCGATCACCTTGCCGAGCGTCGTCGTCCCGCCGTCGTCGGCGACCCCGGGGATCAGGTACCCGAGGTACTGGACGAGGCCGATGATGCCGGTGGACATGATCAGCGGGATGAACAGCACCGCGCTCCAGGCGAAGAGGAACGGCATGAGCCTGCCGGTACGGACGCCGAACGCCTCGCGCAGGTAGACGTAGGTGCCGCCGGCGCCGGGGAGGGCGGCACCGAGTTCCGCCCAGATGAGGCCGTCGGCCAGCGCGATGACCGCGCCGATGAGCCAGCCGAACATGGCCTGCGGGCCGCCGAGGGTCACCACCATCGCGGGGATGGTGACGAACGGGCCGATGCCGCACATCTGGGTCATGTTGATGGCGGTCGCCTGGAGCGGCCCGATCTTCCGCTCGAGCCCCGGCCGCGGGGATGAACTCAAAACGCGCCTCCCTGTTAGTTAGTAAAGTTTCTTAACATAATTTCGGGCGTGTCGGAAGGCCACGCGGCGAAGTTGTCGCGCACCGGTCTACCCGGGATTGCCCGAAAGGGCGGAATCGCGGGTAATACGCCCGAATGGACCAGCGCGGGA
Source organism: Amycolatopsis sp. w19 (assembly GCF_051373225.1). Taxonomy (NCBI): domain Bacteria; kingdom Bacillati; phylum Actinomycetota; class Actinomycetes; order Pseudonocardiales; family Pseudonocardiaceae; genus Amycolatopsis; species Amycolatopsis sp. w19. Next base: position 442,951 of record NZ_JBPQFM010000002.1, read on the forward strand.
CGTATCAGGGGCTCCTCGTTCCGCGTCCTTACCCAGAAGGACGTCTTCCTCAAGGACGGTGAGGTCCATGAAACGGCTGTTCAGCGCGGCGATGGCGATCGCCGCACTCGGGTTCGCGACCGCCTGCGGCGGGACGTCCGCGCCCCGCGACACGGCGCCGGGCGATCTGACGACCGACAGCGGGATCACCACGGAGACGGCTCCGACGGCGTCTTCCGACGCACCGCCGACGGGACCGGGCCCGACGAAGGACTCCCCTCCGCCCGGCGTCGTGCCCGGAAGCCCGATCAGGTACAACAGCGACCTGCTCGGCACCGACCCCGCCACCGCCAAGGACGCCATCGAGCAGAACCTCGAACGTCTTTGCAAGAGCTCCCGGCGATGCGGGGTCTCGGTCGTGGTCGTAGGCGAGGGGAACTGCATCCGCAGCATCGGCCCGAATCCGGTCTACCCCGGCAAGACGATCACGATCCGGGCGAGGGCCTGCGAAACCGAGACCACGGAGGAAAGCTCGGCGCCGCCGAAGTCGGAAAGCTCGCAGCCGAGCGAAACCACCGGCGGATGAGCACCCGGCGGCCACTACGCCGGGGGCTGCGCGCCCCCACGCCGCCGGAGCCCGAATCCGCGGCGGGCCCGTCGCACGCGCTCAGGCTGGTCGGCACCGTGCTGGCCAACACGACCCTGCTCACCGCGTTGCTCTACTACTTCGGGCTCGTCTACACGCAGACGTACTTCATCTACTTCCGCGTGCACTACACCCTGCTCGGCCAGACACCGGACGAGATCTTCGGGCGCGGCGTCGACGGGGTGCTGCTGCCCCTGACCGCCGCCGCGGGCGCCGCGTTGCTCTTCCTCGTCCTGACCCGGTTCCTGAAGATCCGCCTCGGCGAGGGTTCCTGGGCGCGACTGCTGCGGATCTGCTCCCCCGTCGCGGGCGTCCTCGGCCTCGCGCTGCTCGCCGTCACGACCGCGATCGCCCTCGACCCGGAGCCGTTCCGCGACCGGCCCGGCGCGCCGGGGATCGGCTTCGCGATCGGGGTCCTGATGGTGCTGTTCTCCTGGCGTCACTGGACCGCGCACAGAACGGGAAGCACCCGGTCGAGCGTCGCGGAACTGGTCACCGGCTACGTCCTGGTGAGCATCGGCCTCTTCTGGGCGGTCGGCGACTACTCGGGAGCCGTCGGCACGAGCCGCGCCTTCGAGGCCTCCGGGGTGATCGCGACCAGACCGGCCGCGACCCTGTACAGCGCGGAAAGCCTCAACCTCACCGCGAACGGTGTCCTGCAGGTGAAATGCGCCGACCCCGAATCGGCCTACAAGTACCGGTACACCGGGCTGAAGCTGCTGCTCCAGTCCAGCGGCCAGTACGTCTTCCTCCCGGCGAACTGGCGGGCCTCGACCGGCGTCGCGTTCGTGATCCCGAAAACCGACAAGCTGCGCCTCGAATTCGGCCCGCCCCGCTCGGTGCCGCCACCCGGCTGCTGACGTGCGTCAGCCCAGGTGGCGCGTCAGCCACTCGGCGACCGTGTCGTCCACCAGTTTCGCGATCGGCAGCTGTGGCGCGGGCTCGATGCCCGGTTCTTCGGCCAGCGGATGGGCGAGACCGGGAACCCTGGCCAACTGGACGTCGTCCGGCCGGGCGTACCGCTCGCGCAGCGCGGCGACCAGATCGTCGGCGTCGGTGCGCAACGACGGATGGTCTTCCTCGCCGGAGACGAGCAGCAGCGGAACTTGGGTTTCCCGCGCCGACATTTCACCCGATCGTGCGACGAAGTCGAGCTGATCCGCGGCCTGTTCCGCCTCGTCGTTCCACGGATACGGCCGGCCCAGCAGGCCTTCCACCAAGCCGACCACCGAGCGCGCCCGCACGGCCGGGTTGATCAGGGCCGCCGCGCGGACCGGGATCTCCCGCGTGGCCAGGATCGTCAGCGCCACCGCACCACCGAGCGACCCGCCGACGACCGCCGTGCGGGAGGTGTCGAAGCCGAAGCGTTCGCGCAGTTCGGCCAGCGCGGCGGGGAATTCCAGCGCCGCCTGGCGGACGAACGGGTCGACGTAGGCGAGCATCGCGTCACGCCGGGCCCGTTCGACCACGGCGTCCATGCCGCCGTCGACCATTCTCGCGCCGCACAACGGCATTCCGAGATACACCCGCCATGCCGGCACCCCGGCCAGCGGCAACGCGGCCGCGAACGCCGCGTCGGAGCGGGGCGCGTCGATCATGTGCCAGGCGACCACCACCGGCGCGGGTCCGCTGACCTCGGCAGATGGCGGCAAGACGGTGAACGGCACCCCAGCGGCCGTGCCCGTGACCGGTTCTCCCACCGCGATCCTTCCTCGTGTGCTGTCGATCTCCACGATATCCAGGACGCGGCGGAGACGGACCTCGTTCCGCCACAAGCGAAACAGTATGCCCGCGACGTCACCCCGACGCGCCGCGGAGGTGGTTGTGACCCAGCGGCGGCGGCCGAATAGTGTTGCGGCCCGGCCCTTTGGAGGTGAACCGCCCGTGCCCGACGTCGACTATTACGAGGTGCTCGGCGTGGGCAAGGCCGCCTCGGTCAACGAGATCAAGACCGCGTACCGGCGGCTGGCGAAGTCGCATCACCCGGACACCGGCGGATCCGCCCTCACGTTCCAGCTGGTCCGCGAGGCTTACGACACGCTCAGCGATCCGATGCGGCGCGCGGGCTACGACGCGGGCGGGCGCTCGGTGCGCGCCCCGATCCGGCCGCGGCCGCGGCGCCGCTTCGGCGAAGAACCGGGCTACGAGCCCGAGCCGGTCGTGATCGATCCGGACGACCTCGAATGGTGGGAATTCGCCGCACAGGACGAGCGCGTGCGCCACGGCCGCCGTCGCGGCCCCGGGCACACCCCCGTGGTGGCGGCGGTCGGCGGGATGGTGCTGGTCCTGCTACCGGTGCTGACCGGCGTCGGCTTCTCGGCCCCCACGCTGATCGTCTGGCTGATCCTGACCGCCGGAACCGCCCTGCTGGTGCAACGGCTCGCGCGCGGCTATCTGGCCGCCTCTCGCGCCAGGAACCGGTTCGCCGCCGAGTTCGGCGGGAAACGCGTGTTCGGCACTCCCGGCGTCGAGACCGACGAGCTCGCCGAGCGCCTCACCGCCGACATGCTCGAGCGCTACCTGACCCGGCTGCCCGGCGCGCGGATCTTCCACGGCCTCTCGTGGCCGGACTCGGTGTTCGCCGACGTCGACCACGCGGTGCTGTGCGGGAAGCGGCTCGTGCTGGTGGAATCGAAGCTGTGGCTGCCGGGGCACTACGAAACCGGGGACGACGACCGCCTGCTGCGCAACGGCCGCGCCTTCCGCGGCGGCGGGAGCAGGCTGACCGAAAGCCTCGCCGAGTTCCGGCGGGTCCTGCCCGGCGTCACGCTGCGCGGGGCGATGGTCGTGTACCCGAGCCGGACCGGTGAGATCACCACGGATCCCGACGACCCCTCCCCCGCGCCGCCGATGACGCCGGAGCAGTTCCTGCACGAGATCGGCGGCTGGCTGGCGGCGGAGCCGTCCACTGTGGACACGGCGACTATGCGGGTGGTACGGGACCGAGTGGTCGGCACCGTCTAGGGCGTGTCTCTTGATTCGCTGAGGGTCGCGACCATGCCGTGAAGGCCTCCTTGCCTACCGTCAGGGTGGGGAAGGAGGCCTTCACGGCATGCGGAGAGTGGGCCGAACTGGGAGACGCGCCCTAGAGACGGGCTGAAGGGGACCTTCACCGCATGCGATGCCGCGAAAGCGTCCTTCACCGCGTGAGACGCGGTGAAGGACCCCTTCAGCCCCCAGCGCCAGGCGAGACACGCTGTACCGAACACCGAATCAGGAGACACGCCCTAGGCCGCCGCATTTCGTCCTCTAAACGCGTACGCGCGTGAAGGCCCCCTTCCCTCGGCTGAGCCGAGGGAAGGGGACCTTCACGCGCAATACGAGGAACTACCGGCCCGAGCGCTCCTTCTTGGCGCGCGCCGACCGGGTGCAGACCTCACCGACGTCGACCGTCTGGCCGCGGTCGATGTAGACGTCCGCCAGCCCGACGAGCTTGCCCTTCGGCGACGTACAGGTCAGCTGGTACGCCTCCTTGGGACCGTAGGTCGGCGGGATCGGCGACTGGAACGACACACCGCCGGTCCAATCGTCCACAGTGGACGGGTTCGCCTGCGAGTAGTTGACCAGCACGGCCCGGTAGTCCCCGGCGGGCGGGTCGTACAGGATCGCGTGCTCTTCCGTGGTCCCGCCGTTCGCCGACGACGACACCATGTTGCCCGCGGCGTCGAAGACGTACAGGTCCCAGTCGGTGTCCTGGCTGGCCCACTTGACGTCGACGCTGAACTTCCCGTTGTCGACCTTGGGGAGCCCGTCCACGTGGAAGGTGAAGCTCTCCGAAGCCGGGTCGGTCGGGTAGTTCGTGTTGATCGCCGGGACCCCGGGCGGGTTGGCGACCTGGATCGCCGCCTGCGCCGGTCCCTGCGGCTCGCGGCCGTAGCGGCCCGCGACGTAGGGACGGGTCGACGGGTTGATCGACCACGCGAACCGGCCACCGGTCGACGACAACGACGAGTTCAGGTCGTCGGTCACGTAGATCGGCGGCTTCGTCGAGCCGTCCGGCTGCACCACCGGGGAGGTCGGCGTCTGGAAGGTCTTGTGCAGCTTCAGCTGGTAGCCCTTCGGCGCCGTGCCGATCAGCGTCGAGTGCGCCGCCGGGTCGGCGGCGTTGGCCATCATGTCGATGAAGGCCGCGCGGTTACCGCCCTTGCCGGCACCGGCCGCGGGAGCGACGCCGGTGTATTCGGCGACGACACCGGTCTCGAACGGCGGGTGGAACTCCGTGTTGCCGATCTCGAAGGTGAAGCCCCAGCCACCGGTGGCCCAGTACGACCAGTCCTCGGTCGAGCCGGTCGTGTCGTAGAGCGCCCACGACGGCTGGCTGGTGTATCCGTTGCGCGAGGCCAGCTTGTCGCCGAGCGCCTTGTACGCCGGCTCGTCGAGCGGCGGGCGGACGGCGGCGACACCCGGGACACGCAGCACCAGGTTCGAGAAGGTGTGCAGCGTGATCAGGTTGGTCACCTGGCGGTTCGACACGATCGAGCGGATGTTCTGCGTCTCGGGCTCGGAGAACGGGCCGGAGCCGCGGAACGTGTCGCTGCGCCAGAGGGTCGACGCGCCGGCGCCGCCCCAGAAGCCCGCGTAGTTGCGGTTCGGGTCGGTGCCGCGTTCACGGCCGCCGGGGTTGGCCTTGCAGACGCCGGTCGCGAACTCCTTGGGCGAGTCGTTGACGTTGCAGTTCTTGCGCTTCATCTCGTAGTCGAAACGCGAGAAGTCGCCCTTGGGCTCGGCCTCACGGGAGATTTCGAAGCCGTCGGGGTTGACGATCGGCACGATGATGTTGCGCGTCCGGCCGACCAGACCGCGGATCTCGGGGTTGTTGCCGGTGTAGCCCTTGACCAGTTCGTGGGCCCATTCCATGGCGTGCTCGCCCGCCGGCCACTCACGGGCGTGGTGCACGCCCATGGTGAAGTTGACGGGTTTGCCGTCGGCGATGTTCTTGACGTCGGTCGCGATCTCGAGGCCGACGACGTCACGGCCTTCCCAGGTCGGCTGCGGCAACGTGAACGCCGTGGCGATCTTGGGATTCTTGCGGGCCAGTTCCTTGACCTCGAACTGGTAGTCGTAGAGGTGCCGGTAGCTCGTGCGCCCGGAGGGCAGGGTGGAGCCCGGCGTCTTCGCGGCGTACTCGCGGTCGGTCTTGGCGTTCTGGATCGACCGCGCCGAAAGGTCGCCGTCGACCACCTTCGCTTTGAAGCCGTTGTCCGCCAGCGTCTTGCGGTCGGCGTCGTTGGCGAGGACGACCTCGACGCCGGTGGCGTCGGCCTTCTCCGTGACGTCCAGCCCGAGCCGGAGGAGTTTGTCCTTGTCCTGCTTGGCGGGCGTCTCGACCCGGACCAGTTCGGCGCGCTGCGGCGCGGGCGCGGCGCCGGTCGGGGTCCCCTGCGGCGTGAGCGCGAGGAAGTCGACCCCCAGTACCGCGTCGCGTGTCCGGCCGTCGTACCGGCAGGTCTGCACGACCAGTTTCTGGTCCTTCTTCACGAAGCCTTCGGCGAGCTCGTGGCTGCGCAACGCGGCGGACGCGGCGACCACGGCGCCGGTGGCCTTGTCGAAGACCGCGAGGTCCCAGTCTCCCTCGGTGCCGCCGCGCGGCGCCAGGCGCGCCTGCAGCAGACCGTCTACTGTGGACGTGAACTCGCGCCGATCGGTGCCGGGCGTACCCGGCTTCTGCAGCGCGGCGAAACAGGAACGCGGCACGGCCTGGTCGGCCCGCACCACGTTGTCCGCGGCCCCCGCCGTCGTGGCCGACGGAAGTGCCACGAAGGCCCCGGCGAGTACCAGGGTCGCCGCGGTCCATCCCGCTCTTCGCCGGTTTGGTGAATACCCCACAGACTGACCTCCTTGGACAGTCCGGTGACCGGGTGAGGTCACCGGTAGCGAGACCCTAGACCCGCGACCCCGCCGGAGGGACCCGCCACAAGTCGCCTACACCTCTTTCGGCCCAACGATCTCACCGTCCGTGCCGGAACGATCACCGGCACGCGCGCCGTAGAATGGGACTTTCCTGTCGATTCCGACAGGTCGGCCTAAGAAAACCTTCAGGTTGGGTGGTTACCTTTCAACCATGACGACGCCCCAGGTCACCGCCAGGTCACCCTTGGCCCTGCTGGCCGCCGTGGTCTCCGTCGCCGGCGGAGCGCTGCTGATCCTGTTGCTGCAGGTCCTTCCCGCCACCAGCGACATCAGCCCGGTCCGCCGCACCATCAGCGAGTACGCGCTCAGCGAGAACAAGTGGATCTTCGACGTCGCGGTCCTGCTGGTCGCGTTCGGCTCGGCGATCGGCTTCGGCGCGCTGATCCGCCGCAAGCACCTTCCCGCGCTGTCCGCGGCATCGGTCTTCTGCGCGCTCTGGACGGTGAGCCTGGTGGTGATCGTGGCGTTCCCCAAGAACAACTGGGCGATCGGGCCGAGCACCGGCGGGACGGTACACCGGATCGCGAGCGTCGTCGCCTTCGTCTGCCTGCCGCTGGCCGTGTGGTTCGCGGCGAAGGCCGTATTCCCCTCCTCCCCCGCGCGGCGCGCCGTGACCCGGGTGCTCGCGGTGGCGGCCCTGGCCTGGTTCGGCGTGATCCTCGGGGCGATCGTGGTCTCGATGAACGGCGGCGAGCCCTGGTGGCGGGCGATCCCGCTCGGCCTGGTCGAACGCGCGATGGCGCTGACCGGGCTGGTCGCGCTGGCGTCACTGCTCATCCCCGCGCGCTCGGTCACCGCGCCGGTGACCGAGCAGGCCGAAGCCCTGGAGATCGCGTCCTGACCGCTTCTTCACCGCCGTGCCGCGCGAGGAATTCCCACGAAGGGCGCCGGAAGGGGAATGGCGGCGCCGTCCGTCTGCCCGGCATAGCGCGGCGCGGGCGTGACCTCGACGGCGTCGTCGTCGGCGTCCTTGCGCAACCGCGCCGTGCATACCGACAAGTGCACCACGTTGGCACGCTTGTGGTGGCGGTACACGTGGACGTCGGTGGCGAAGCACGCCGCGGCCAGCAGCGCCCGCCGCTGCTCGATGCGCTCGTAGCCGACCCCCGCCGGGCAGAACACGGTGACCTCGACCTCGTCGCCGCTCGGTTTGGTCCACAGGATCACCGGCAGCTTGCCGTCGAGGGTGCACACCCGGGCACGGGCGAACCCGGTCCGCAGCCGGTGCTGCACGACGACCGAGCGAAGCCGGTCGCGGACGAACCTCCGCGCCGATTTCCAGTAGAACAGCCAATTCGCGACGCCGAACAGCACGACCGCACCCCAGATCGGGCCGGCCGCCTGGAACAGCGAGAACAGCGCGTACGGGACGACGAGGAGCGCGCCGATCTCGTACCGCCAGTGGTAAAGGGCGGTGATCGGGTTGGGCCTCCTGACCACCGTGATCTCCCTGGCCAGCTCGGCGATCGCCTGGGGTTCCTGCCAACGGCTCATGACCTTCCTCCTGTCCGTCCGGCGGTTTGCTCGGCGGCCGCGGCCGCCGCGGGAATGGAGCGGACGACACCGGCACCGGCGCAGTCCGGGCAAACGGCGTCCTCGTAGGGCCACCACCCCGTGCCTCCGCACGGTTCGCACGCGTGCACGGTGTCCCAGCGGGGATCGCGGTAGACGCGGCGCCTGCTGTTCGGCACCCGGGTCACCTGCCAGCCACGAGCGGCCGCTCTCGAGTCCTCGCCGGACGCGAAAAGCCATTCGTGGAAGCGTTCGAGAAGTCGATCGAACCAAGATCGGGGCGCTGCCGTGTGGTTCTCGTGGTGGGACATGAGGTTCACCCCCGATGCGGCGAAGCACTGACTCGGGTCGGCACACACGACGCCTACTCCGGCATTCGTGTGACCCGCAGGCGACGCGAACCGAATCGGATGCACAGCGTTACGATCAGATGGCTGACAGCATCCACTCTTCGGTCGTGCCCTGTTCGGCCCATGTCTCACGGCCGGGTGGATCGCGAACCCCAGGACCAGGTAGAACAGGCCCGGATTCGGCTACTCGCACGTTGTGACACGACATTGACCGACGCGCCAGCGCGGTCCGATTCGCTTGCTGTACTCTCCCCGTTGTGTGCACGTTCAGTCACCGCCCTACTTTGCCTACTAAAGGTAGGTAAGCCTGTGTCTAGTGCCTACATAAAGCCTACATCGGCCGGACGGCAGCCGGTAAGCCCCGATGCGGAAACCGTTACCGCGTCGGGAGTCGGACGTGAGCTGCGGCGGCTGCGCAAGGCCGCCGGGGAAACCCAGGCGGAAACCGCCAAGATCATTGGGGTGACCAGGGCGAACCTGACCCAATGGGAGACCGGCAAATACCTGCCGTCGACACATAACGCCCGCCAGCTCGACGACCACTTCCGCGCCGCGAACGCGCTGTTCACCCTGGTCGAAACGGCCCGTTCGCCGCAGGAGCACACCGCCCCGCCCCTCGTCGGCGACGCCGGCGTCGTCGACACTTCGCGGTCGCTGCTGCAGGTGTTCCACACCGTCGGCGCCAAACTCGCCGAGCGCCTGATCCGCGACGAGCACGGGAAACCGCTGGGCTGGCGGCACAATCTGCAGAAGAGCACCGGGCCGAAGGCGCTCAGCACCGCCTACGGGATCAACACCATGCTGGTGGTAGGCGATCCCTACATCGACCTACATACGCTCGCCGAAGATCTCTACCGGCTCCAGTCGGCGCACGGCTGGAGGGGCCGCGCGGGCGGCAGGCGGCCGGAGACCACCGCGTCGGTGGTGGACGCGCTTTTCCGCACCAGCACCATGTCCGCGGACGACGGATTGGAACAACTCGAAGGGTCGCTCCTGATCGGAGACGAGCTCGACCCGTACAGCCGGACCCGTCCGTACCTGTTGTCCGCCGTGTTGCACACGGCGGTCCGGCTGCGGCCGGACGCCCCGCTGACCGACCGGCTGATCGACGCCCTCCTGGCGGCCCGGCTCGACTTCGACGGCTCACTCCTGTGGCCGGAGAAGAACGAGGCAGGGCTCGTCGCCCCGGAGGCTTCGGTCGTGCACACCGCGCGGTCGGTCGTCGCCCTGCGGGACGTCCTGCGCAGCCGTGAAGATCGCACCGACGTCCGTGAGGCGGCCGACGAAGCCACACAATGGCTCATCGACCGATCCCATTCGGACGATGGCGTGGCAGAGGATCTAGAGAGGCCTCGCCCCGACGGTGAAGGAACGACCCGGATCATCATCCGGCACTTCACCTCCGCCTGGGTCGTCCAAGCGCTCGCCACCGCCCCCTTCCTGCCACTCCCCCGGCTCAACCGGGCGCTCGGAACCCTTTGGGAGCGCTACGACGCCGATCAAGGGCTCTGGGCGTGGGAGAGCGGAGATCTACCGATTTGGCAGACCTTGGACGCAGTCACCGCGCTCCGCGCGGCCGCCTTCGCCGCCGCGGCGCCCCCGCTCAGCCCTCCAGGAACTCCAGGTACAACTCCATGATCGACACCCCGCCATCGACCCTCGCCGCCGTTCCGGCGGACGGTGACGCCGACCTTCCCTGGCTGCGCACGGTCGCACACCGGGTCCAGGAATCCCCCGACGTTTTCCTTTCGTGGCTTGAAGAAATCCTCGGTGACGAAGAAGCCGTCCGCGCCGCGGCGAAGCGTTCCTACTGGCATCCCAACGGATTCGCCAAGATGGTGCTCCACGCCTCGCCCGATTTCCGGATCCGGCTCCACGTCTGGCCGGAATCCGCGGAACCGTCACGCGGCGAATCCAATCCGCACAGTCATCGGTGGGAATTCGCCTCGACCATCGTCGCGGGCGAGGGCCTGCACATGGTCGAGTTCCACGAAACGGCCGAGGGTGGGAAGCCGTATGCCCGGTACCGCTACGGCGCCGACCCGGCGAACCCGGCCGCGTTGCTCGCGGACGGCGAAGCCCGCCTCGAAGTGGACAAGACCCCGCACGTCCGGCTCGGCGAGGTCTACTCGTGCGACACCGGAATCGTGCACACCGTACGGCCGATCGCGGCCGGATTGACCGCGACGGTGGTGATCCAGGGGCCGCATCGCACCAGCACCACCGTCGTCTACTGCGAGCCGGGCGAGTCCGACGACCAGCCCAACGGCGAACTGACCGAGGCCGATTTCCGCGGCCTGGTCGGCGCCGTCGCGGAAGCGGTGGCGTCATGCCGCTGAGCTGGCCCGCGCCACGCCGCGGCATCCTGACCGACAGGGCCATCAGACGTGCGCACCGCAGCGGGGAACTCACGATCACCCCGTTCGAACCCACCCTCGTCCGCCCCGCCGCGATCAGCCTGCGGCTCGGGCACGAGGCGTTCGCGCTGGAATCGACGGGGACCGTCGACATCGCCGACCGGAGCACGTATCCGGAACTCCGGCCGAAGGAACCCGACGCCGAAGGACGGCTGTGCGTCGACCCCGGCGAGGTCGTCCTCGCACCGACGCTGGAGAAGATCGGGCTTTCGGAGCGGCTCGCCGGGCTCGTCGACGGCACGAGCGACTACGCGCGGCTCGGCATCAGTGTCGTCCTTTGTGGACAGGTCAGCCCCGGTTTCGGCAACGAGAAGGGCGCCGTGCTGACCTTGGAGATCGTGAACCATCTGCGGCATCCGGTACTGCTGCACCCCGGAGCGCGGATCTGCAACCTGATGCTGTTCGCCTCCACCGGAAGCGAACAGCCCTACGGCACGCTGCCGCACAACTATTCCAGCGACCACAACGTGGCCCCGTCCCGATTGGCGGATCATGTCGGCCGTAACTGAACTCTCGCCGGTCGGCGACGACGTCCGCCTCGGCGACCTCGGCGAGCACGCGATCCTGGAGCACATCCTGCGACCGCGTTACGGCGGTGTCCGCGGGTTCGGTGACGACTGCGCCGTCCTCGACGCCGAAGAGGGGCTTCGCGGCGACCTGGTCGCCACCACCGACAGCTGCCCCACGCCGCTGGTCACCATCCTGGGCGAAACGGATCCGTACCACGCCGGATGGCTGCTGGCGACGATCAACCTGTCCGATCTGGCGGCGGCGGGCGCCACGCCACTCGGCCTGGTCGTCAACTACACCCTGCCGAAGACGACCACCGCGGGCGAATTCCGGCGGCTTCTCGACGGCGTGGACGACTGCACGAAGAGGCACGGGACCAAGGTCGTCGGTGGCGATCTCCGGGACGGTCCGGTCCGGCAGCTCACCGCCACCGCGATCGGCCGCTGTGTCCCCGGCGGCAGGCTCGGGCGGTTCGGTGCCGAGGCCGACGACCGTCTGCTGCTGGTCGGTTCGCCCGGTTACCTGTGGTCGTACGCGTTGCTCGTCGAACAACAGGCGCGGCTCTCCGATCCGGTCGTCGCCGAGATCCGCGAGCGTGCCTGTAAGCCGATTGCGCAGGTGGCCGCCGGGAACGCGCTCGCCACGGCGGGGCTGGCACGTGCCGCGATGGACGTCTCGGACGGTCTTTTCCCGACCGTGCGGACGCTCTGCGGGGCCAACGGCCTCGGCGCGCGGATCACGACGGCCATCCGGCTGGACGAGCCGCTCGCCGACGTCTGCGCGCAGTCGGGACTCGGCCGGTTCGAGCTCGCGCAGGCTTGGGGCGACTGGACGCTCGTGGTCGCCGTGCGGCCGGAGGACATCGAGCTCACCAAGAAGACCCTCGCCGGTGAAGGTGTCGCGGCGCAGGAGATCGGCGTGCTCGTTCCCCGCGAGGAAGGCATTTCGCTGGACGACGGCGAGCCTTGGGAAGGGATCGCGCAGGAGCGGTTCTCGCCCAGTTCGTGGCACGGTGGCGAGCTGCCGCGGCTGATCACCGAGGTGCTGGGCAAGCGGGCGAGCTGATCCGCGCCACCGCCGCCATCGCTCGCTTTGAAGTACATGAAGGCCCCCTTCCTTGCGTCTAGCGCAAGGAAGGGGGCCTTCATGTACTTGGAAGGCGTGAAGGCCTTCTTGAGGGACTCTGAGCCCCTCAAGGCGAACCAGCATTTGTGTACTTACGTCCGACCTGCGTGGGAGCGACGACCGAGCGGGGAGGATCCTGGACGTTGGACGGCCGGAATCTTCCCCGCTCGCCCAAGACGACAGCCGGCATCAGCTTTGCTGCCCCGCCTCCCTCACCAACGGGGTCGACCGTGGAGGCCTTCACGGACCGACTCACGGCACCTACCGCAGCCGATAAGCGTTCATCCCGTCTGAGTCACCGAGTTCCCACCGGAATCCGTCGCGGACAGCCGCAGGGAGACGAACCGCGTGGAACCGAACGGCGGCGCCGCCACAAAGGCTTGCCGGTGCGAACCGCTCCCGATAACGACCTGCCGGTGCCAGGTCTTACCACCGTCGAAAGACGCTTCGGCGGTGACCTGCCGGACGCTTCCCGTCGGCCGCTCGACCTCGATCGGGACGGCGAGCGGGAGCAACCGCCAGGCGTCGTTGGCCAGGCCCAGCGACGGTGTGGCCCGCAGCGTCATCAGCGGTAGCGGCGTCTCGACGGCCGTCCGCTGCGAACGGAAGTTCCACGACACCACCACATTGCCCGACAACTCGGCGTTGCCGCCGTCCGGCCGTTTCGCGTCGACGGTCAGCGTGTACTCGCCCGCTTCCGGCGGCACGGTGAACGTCACCGGGCCCGAGACCGGCCAGAGATGGCCCGGAACCTTAGGCACGGAGCCGATCTCCTTCCCGTTCCGCAGCAGCCGGGTGGTGCCCTCCACCGCCGACACGCTGACGTGATCGCCGCGCGCCGCGAGCAGCGGCAGCAGGACACTGAGTGTGTCGCCGTCGCGCACCATCTTGGTCAGTTTCGCCGACGTCGGCCCGACGACGGCGCGATTCCACTCCTCCTGGACCCGTTGCCCCGCACGGTATTCGACGCCCTCCGCGGTTTCCTGCGTGCCGCTCCAGACTCCGTTGGCGGGAAGCCGCTCCACGAGGAGCCGCTTCAGCCAGCGGATCTTCCCGGTGCTGTAGAACTCCTCCCGTGTCGCGGGCAATGTGGCCTGAGCGGCCAGGAACCAGGCGTTGCCGAGGTCGTTTTCGTTGTCGTACGGCGAAGGCAGCACGTGCAGGTTGCCCCATTGCTCACCGGTCGCGGCGTAGGTGGCGGACACCTTGGCCAGCTCGTGGTCGCGCACCCGGTACGCCGAAACGTCGGGAACGCGGCCGTTGCTCGGGAACTGCAGGTTGTAGACGTAGGGACTGTTCTCCGACCTGCCTTCGCTCGTCTGCTTGCTCAGCATGGTCGTGACGAGGAAGTCGAAGTCGGGCACGGCGGTGCGGGTCGGCGCGACGTAGGCGTACTGCTCGTCGTGGAAGAGCCTCGGCTGGTACCACTGATAACTCGTGCTCCCCCGGCCTGCGACGCGTTCGGAGAAGGCGACGATCTGACCGTTCGAACCGGCGTCCCGGCGATCGGTCCGCACCGTCACCGGTTTCGCCAACCGCCCGTCCAGTACGACTTCCCGGTCGCGATCGAGCACGAACCCCGGTTCGCTGACCAGGCTCGCCCCTGACGTCTCGGAGATCTCCGAGACGAACAGGTACCGGCCTTGCGGCAGCCGGACCGGGCCGCCGCCGTCCACCGCGGACAGGACCTTCCCCTCACCACTGTCCAAATTGGTCACGAACACGAAGCCGTTCGCCTTGCCGCCCTTGCGGTCGATGAGTTTGATGTCGGCCGAGAACATCTCACGCTGGAGGTCGGCCCCGACAAGGCCGCGTACCTCCACTCCGGCGGCCGTGGCCAGCAGGGTGCCGCCATAGGTACCGCGCGGCTTTTGCCCGGGGTTCACCGTGACCACCGCGGTCGCGGTTCCGCCGGCGGGCACCGTGATCCTCGGCCGGTCCACCGAGAACAGCCCGTCGGCCGCCGGTTTCCCGCCCTCGTCGCGAACGTCGAGCCGCAGATCCAGATCGACCGGGGCGGCACCGCTGTTGCGGTAGGTGATCTCCCGGGTCAGCGGTTTCGGATCAGCCACCGGGATGGTGCCGAAGGCCAGCGTGGTGACGTCGGAGTTCACGCGCTGCCCGACCGCCTTGGCGACGTCGACCCGGCCCGTTCCCTGCTGGAAGACGGTCAGCCCGTCGGTCGGCTTCGCGGTGCCCGTGAGCCCGGCCTTGATCCGCTCGGGGCCCCAATCCGGATGCTGCTGGACGAGCAGCGCGGCCGCGCCGGCCACGTGCGGTGTCGCCATCGAGGTGCCCGACATCGGCTGGTGTTCGCCGCCCGCCTTGGCCGCGACGATCGCCACTCCCGGCGCGGTGATCTCCGGTTTGACCGCGTTGTCGCCGCGCCGCGGCCCCCTGCTGGAGAACGGCGCCGGCGCGTCGGCCCGGTCCACCGCGCCGACGGTGAGCGCCGCGTCGGCGCTGCCCGGCGACCCCACCGTGCCCGCCCCGCGTTCCCCTTCGTTGCCCACGGCGATCACGAACAGCACGCCGTGTTCCTTGGTGAGCCGGTTCACCGCGGCTTCCAGCGGGTCGATGTCCGCGCCGTCCTCGCCGCCGAGACTCAGGTTGATCACCTTGGCGCCCTCGGCGACCGCCCACTCCATCCCGCTGATGATCTCCGACCAGCCGCCGCTGCCGTCGTCGCCGAGCACCTTGCCCGCGAGCAGCCCGGAGTCGGGCGCGACACCCTGGAACCGTCCGCCGGACCCGAGGATCGTCGAGGCGACGTGGGTGCCGTGGCCATGCCGGTCCGTGGGATCCCCACCGCCGGAGAAGTCCTTGGCCGCGACCACTTTGCCCGCCAGATCCGGGTGGCGGGCGTCGACTCCGGTGTCCAGCACGGCGACCTTGACGCCCTTGCCGGTGAACCCGCTCCGCCAGGCCTCCGGCGCGCCGATCTGCGGCACGCTGCGGTCGAGGTTCGCCTTGACCCTCCGGTCCAGCCACACCTTCCGCACCGAAGCGGCACCGGGACCGGTCAACGAGGACCAGAACTCACCCGCGCGTTCCTTGGGCTGGGCGAAAGCGGTGGCGCCGATACTGTCGAGCCGCCGCCCCGCGGTGGCCACCGGGCCTTCGTGCCGCACGATCAGCGGAAGCGTCGATCGCGCGCCGTCGTCGTATCCGTCGGCGAGCAGCCGGTCGATCCGGAACAGCCGCTCGTCGAGCACCCCGTTCGCCACGAGCGGCAAGGCGTCGGCCGGGTAGACCGACCAGCCGTTCTTGTCCTGGCTGCGCCGGAACCCCATCCGTTCGCGCCCCGGCCCCGGTTGGACGGCGAGGGCGGGCACGCCACCCGGCCGCTCCTGCACGGTGAGCCGGTCTCCGGTGATCAGCGTGAGGGTGCGCGGCGCGGGCAGGGCGGCCTGGTCCGGCGGCTGTCCGGGAGCGGCCGACGCGACTTGCACGCCGGTCACTCCGAGCACGGTCACCAGGAGCAGACCGGTCAGGACATGGGCTCTTCGGCGCATGTGGCACCTCCGTGTGCGCTCTTCTCGGTGAGCCGAGGCTTGCGGAAGTGCAGGTGGGGGCGCTAGACGTCGGGACGATCAGCTCGCCGGGAGTGGCCGTTCGGGCACCCGTGATTACGATCACAGCGAGACTTCTGGCCTGACATCTCTACAGACCGACCGCTTAGTACGGCAGACTCGACGACACTTCCACTCGACGACGAGGAGAACACCCGTGACCGAACACCCCTCCCGTGTAGCGATCGTCACCGGCGCCGGCCGCGGCATCGGGGCGGCCGTGGCCAAGCGGCTCGCTTCCGACGGATTCGCCGTCGGCCTGCTGGACCTCGACGAGGCCGGCGTCAAGCAAGGGGCGGAAGCGATCGTCGCCGAGGGCGGCAAGGCCGTCGGTGTCGCGCTGGACGTCAACGACGCCGCGCAGGTCGAAGCCGCGGTGACCCGGGTGGCCGAGGAACTCGGCGCGCCGACCGTGCTGATCAACAACGCCGGCATCACCCGCGACAACCTGCTGTTCAAGATGACCGAACAGGACTGGGACTCGGTGCTGGGCGTGCACCTGAAGGGCTCGTTCCTGATGACCCGCGAGGTGCAGAAGTACCAGACCCAGGAGAAGTGGGGCCGCATCGTCAACCTGTCCAGCACCTCGGCGCTGGGCAACCGCGGCCAGGTCAACTACTCCGCCGCCAAGGCCGGAATGCAGGGCTTCACCAAGACCCTCGCGATCGAACTGGGCAAGTTCAACGTCACCGCGAACGCCATCGCCCCCGGGTTCATCGCCACCGACATGACCGCGGCGACCGCCGAGCGGATCGGCATGTCGTTCGAGGACTTCAAGGCGGCGGCCGCGTCGCAGATCCCGGTGCAGCGCGTCGGCACCCCCGACGACATCGCCAACCTCGCGTCGTTCCTGGTGAGCGACGGCGCCGGATTCATCTCCGGCCAGGTCATCTACGTCGCCGGCGGACCGAAGGACTGAGCCATGCGCGAATTCGCCTCCCTGCAGGAGTTCGAGAACGCCGTCGGCGAGCATTTCGGCTACAGCGACTGGCTGACGCTCACCCAGGAACGGGTGAACCTGTTCGCCGACGCCACCGACGACCACCAGTGGATCCACGTCGACGTCGAGAAGGCCGCCGAAGGTCCGTTCGGGGCGCCGATCGCCCACGGTTTCCTGACGCTGTCGCTCATTTCGGGCTTCGTCGGCAAGCTCTACCGGGTCGACGGGCTCAAGATGGGCATCAACTACGGCCTGAACAAGGTCCGGTTCCCCCAGCCGGTCAAGGTCGGCGCGAAGATCCGGGCGGGTGCCGAACTGGTCGAGGTCACCGACGTCGCCGGCGGCAAGCAGGCCGTCGTCCGGTGGACGATCGAGATCGACGGCGAGCCCAAACCGGCGTGCGTCGCGGAAATGGTCGTCCGCCTGATCGCCTGAGAGAGTGACCTCCGGCACCTCGCCGGACCAGCCCTACCTGACATACCGACTGGTCGGTACTGTAACCGGAAAGCGAGACGCTGGAGGCACCATGAACCAGTCCGACCTGCCGGGCCTCGACCTGGCCAGGCTCAAGGCCCACCTGGACGAGCACCGGCCGGGTCTCGTCCAGGGCGACCTGAGCGGCCAGGTCGTGGAAGGGGGCCGGTCGAACCTCACCTACATCGTGGGTGACGGCCGGTCCCGCTGGGTGGTCCGCCGCCCGCCGCTGGGCCACGTCCTGCCGACGGCGCACGACATGGGCCGCGAGTACCGGGTGATCTCCGGCCTGCACGGCACGGCCGTCCCGGTGCCGGAAACCGTGCTGCTGTGCGAAGACACCGACGTCATCGGCTCGCGGTTCTACGTGATGGAGTTCGTGGAGGGCACGCCGTTCCGCTCGGACACCGAGCTGGCCGCGCTGGGTCCCGCTCGCACCAAGGCGATCGCGGACGAGCTGGTCGACACCCTGGTCGCGCTGCACGCCGTCGAGCCGGAATCGGTGGGACTGGGCGATTTCGGCCGTCCCGAGGGCTTCCTGGAACGCCAGTTGCGGCGCTGGAAGAAGCAGCTCGACGGCAACCGCAGCCGCGACCTGCCGGGCGTCGACGAACTGCACGACCGGCTCGCCTCGTCGGTGCCGGAATCGGGCGAACCGTCGATCGTCCACGGCGACTACCGGCTGGACAACGTGCTGGTGGACGCCGACGACCGGATCACCGCGGTGCTGGACTGGGAGATGTCCACCCTCGGCGACCCGCTGACCGACCTCGCGCTGCTGGTGGCCTACGCCGAACGCGACAAGGTGTCCCTGCAGTTCGTGTCCAATGCCAGTTCGGCGCCGGGCTATCCGCGCAACGACGAGGTCATCGCGCGGTACGCCGAGCGCTCCGGCCGCGACGTCTCCCGCCTCAACTGGTACGTGAGCTTCGCGTTCTTCAAGCTCGCGGTGATCCTGGAAGGCATCCACCTCCGCTACAGCAAGGGGCAGACCGTCGGGGCCGGGTTCGACGGCATCGGCTCGGGCGTCGTTCCCCTGATCGCGCACGGCATCGAAACGCTCAAGGAAGAGGGATAGAGATGGACTTCGCCTTCGACGCGAAAACCGAGGAACTGCGGGGAAAACTCCTCGAGTTCATGGATTCGCACATCTATCCGGCCGAGGCCGTCTTCGAGCGGCAGCTGGCCGAGCGCGACAGCGAGTGGTCGCAGCCGCCGATCGTCGAGGAACTCAAGGCCGAAGCCCGCAAACGCGGGCTGTGGAACTTCTTCCTCCCCGGTGACCACGGCGCGGGCCTGACGAACCTGCAGTACGCGCCGCTGGCCGAGATCACCGGTCGCAGTCTCCGGCTCGCGCCGACCGCGGTGAACTGCGCGGCACCGGACACCGGGAACATGGAAGTGCTCACCATGTTCGGCACCGACCAGCAGAAGAAGCAGTGGCTGCAACCGTTGCTGGACGGCGAGATCCGGTCCGCGTTCGCGATGACCGAGCCCGACGTCGCCTCTTCCGACGCGCGCAACATCGCCACCAGCATCCGGCGTGACGGCGACGAATACGTCATCAACGGCCGCAAGTGGTACATCTCCGGCGCGATGAACCCGAACTGCAAGATCTTCATCGTGATGGGCAAAACCGATCCGGACGCGCCCGCGCACAAGCAGCAGAGCATGATCCTGGTCCCCCGCGACACCCCCGGCATGACCGTGAAACGTGGTATGCACGTGTTCGGCTACACCGACGGGGACCACGGTGGCCACGCCGAAGTGCTCTTCGAGGACGTCCGCGTACCGGCGGAGAACCTCATCGCCGGCGAGGGCGACGGGTTCGCCATCGCGCAGGCACGCCTCGGGCCGGGCCGGATCCACCACTGCATGCGCGCCATCGGGATGGCCGAACGCGCGCTGGAACTGATGTGCCGCCGGGCGCTCTCGCGCGAGACCTTCGGCAAGCCGATCGCCGAACAGGGCGTGGTGCAGGACTGGATCGCCGAGGCGCGGGTCAAGATCGAGCAGCAGCGGCTGCTGGTGCTGAAGACCGCGTGGCTGATGGACACGGTCGGCAACCAGGGCGCGCACACCGAGATCCAGGCGATCAAGATCTCCACCCCGATCACCGTCGAATGGATCCTCGACAAGGCCGTGCAGCTGTTCGGCGCGGGCGGGGTCAGCCAGGACTTCCCGGTCGCCGAGATGTGGGCGCAGGTGCGGACGCTGCGCCTGGCCGACGGCCCGGACGAGGTGCACAAGCGTTCGCTGGCGCACCGTGAGCTGAAGAAATATCGCGGGGAGGCTTCGAAGTGACCACTGTGGACGATCTCAAGCGGCGCGTGGCCGAGCTGCTGGCCGCGTATCCGCCGGAAAGCACGCCGCGCCAGGACTTCCTCGACGCGCGGTTCGACGCCGGGCTGGCGTGGATCCACTTCCCCGAGGGCCTTGGCGGGCTGAACGCGCCCCGCTCCCTGCAGTCCGTTGTCGACAAAGAGCTCGCCGCGGCGGGCGCGCCGGACAACGACAAACGGCGGATCGGCATCGGCCTAGGCATGGCGGCGCCGACCATCCTCGCCTTCGGCACGCCCGAACAGCACCAGCGCTTCCTGCGTCCACTGTGGACCGAACGCGAGGTGTGGTGCCAGCTGTTCAGCGAGCCCGGCGCCGGATCCGACCTGGCCGCGCTGGGCACCCGCGCGGTACGCGACGGCGACGACTGGGTGGTCACGGGCCAGAAGGTCTGGACGTCGGGCGCGCACAAGTCGCAATGGGCCATCCTGGTCACCCGCACCGATCCCGACGTGCCGAAACACCGTGGCATGACGTACTTCCTGTGCGACATGACCGCGCCGGGCGTCGAGGTCCGGCCGCTGCGGCAGATCACCGGGGAGGCCGAATTCAACGAGGTCTTCCTCAGCGAGGTCCGCATTCCCGACGCGCACCGCCTCGGCGCGGTCGGTGAGGGCTGGAAGGTCGCGCAGACCACGCTGATGAACGAGCGGGTCGCGATCGGCGGGACCGAGTTCCCGCGGGACGGCGGCATGGTCGGCGTCGTCACGGAAGTCTGGCGGGAGCGCCCGGAGCTGCGGACGTCCGAACTGCACGACAGGCTGTTGAAACTGTGGGTGGAAGGCGAAAGCCTGCGCCTGGTGAGTTCGCGGCTGCGGCAGCAGCTCGCCGCGGGCGCCCCGGGGCCGGAGGGTTCCGCGGTGAAGGTCGCGTTCTCCGAACTGAACCAGGCCGCGTCCGGGCTGGAGATCGAACTGCTCGGCGACGAGGGTCTGCGCTACGACGACTGGACGATGCGCCGTCCCGACGGCGTGAACTTCCTCGGCCGCGAAGCCGGCTATCGCTATCTGCGCGCGAAGGGGAACTCCATCGAGGGCGGCACCTCGGAGGTCCTGCGCAACATCATCGCCGAGCGTGTGCTGGGGCTGCCGTCCGAGCCGCGGATCGACAAGGACGTCGCCTGGAAGGACCTGCCCCGATGAGCGACCTGCTGTACTCCGAGGTCGAAGAGGACCTTCGCGCGAGCGTCCGCGACCTGTTCAAGGACCGCGCGGAACCGGCGGCCCTGATCACCAGGACCGAGACGGCGGAACCGTACGACCTGAACCTGTGGCGCACGCTCGCCGCCGACCTCGGCGCTGCGGGTCTCGCCGTCCCGGAGGCGCTGGGCGGACACGGTGCGTCGGCGCGGGAAGTCGCCGTCGTGATGGAGGAACTCGGGCGCAGCGTCGCCCCGGTCCCCTATCTCGGCAGCGCCGTCCTGGCGACGTCGGCCCTGCTGGCGACCGACACGGCGCAGGCGGAAGTGGCCGAACGGCTCGGGAAACTGGCCGCGGGCACGCTCATCGGCGCGCTGGCCGTGCCGCTGTCGACCGCGCCCGGCGCCGAGTTCCCCTCGGCGGTCACCGCGGCGGCCGACGGCACGCTCAGCGGTCAGATCCGCAGCGTCGTCGACGCTTCGGTGGCCGAACTGCTCGTCGTCCCGGCGGTGGGACCCGACGGCCCCGGCCTGTACACGGTCGACGCGGCGTCGGCGGGTGTGACGGTCACCGAGGCGATCTCCCTCGACCTCACCCGGCGCATCGCCGACGTGACCTTGGAGAACGCGGCCGCGAAACGCGTCGCCGACTCCTCGACGGCGGCGTCCGCGCTCGACACGGCACTCGTCACCGCGGCGGGACTGCTCGCCTCGGAACAACTCGGGATCGCCGAGTGGGCGCTGACCGAAACGGTGCGCTATCTCAAGGAGCGCTACCAGTTCGGCCGTCAGGTCGGGTCCTTCCAGTCGCTGAAGCACCGGCTGGCGAACCTGTACACGGATCTGGTCAACGCCAGGGCGACCGCGCGGTACGCCGCCGACTGCCTGGCCTCCGGTGACGACATCGCGATCGCCGTCGCGGTGGCGCAGGCCCGCAACTCCCCCATCGCCGTCCACGCGGCCGAAGAGGCGATCCAGCTGCACGGCGGGATCGGCATGACCTGGGAGCACCCCGCGCACCTGTACCTGAAGCGCGCGAAGAGCGACGAGATCGCCTTGGGCACTCCTGGGCGGCATCGCGCGGCTCTCGCGCCGCTGATCGACCTGCCCGCCTGATCCGCTCGGCGGGGTCCGCCCGGAAACTGTCGGACCCCGCCGAGCGGCTGGGCGCTACTCCGGCCGCAGCGCGGCCAGCAGCAAGTCGGCGAAGTGGTCACCGATCTGGCGGGCCGAAAGCGCGCCGCCACGCCGGTACCACGAACCGAGGTGGTGCACCGAGCCGAAGAAGAAGTCGACGATCACGTCGGCCGGTTTGTCCCCGCGGAATTCGCCGGACTCCTGGCCTTCCTCGATCAGCGTGCGGAACCGCTCGTGGTACTTGCGGCGTTCCGCGCGGACGGCCTTCTGCTTCTCGACGCTGAGCTGGTGCATGGACTGCATGAAGATCGTGTTGTCGTCGAGGTTGTCGATCGTGCTGACGATGACGTCCGAGGCGGCGGAACGCAGCCGCTCCCGCAGCGGCGCCTCGCTCGAGGCCACCTTTTCCAGCTGCTCGGTCTGCGAGCGCAGCACCCGGGCGTAGATCTCGTAGAGCAGGTCGTCCTTGGAGCCGAAGTAGTGGTACATCGCGCCCTTGGTGACCCCGGCCGCCTCGACGATCTCCTGCACGGAGGTGCGGTCGAAACCCTTCTTCGCGAAGAGCTTCGTGGCGTGCGACAGCAGACGGCGCGGGACGGCGGCCTGGTCTTCGCCGCCTGCCTCGGCCTTCCGGGTGGTCGCTCGTGTCATGACCGGCTCCTTCTCGTGCGGACACTCAGCATACCGGCCGGTTTGTCGACGCACGGGAAAAGGGGACTCAAGCTCGCGTGATCAGGCACGTGACTCGCGTGATTGGATGCCGCACTCGGTGTTCCGCCCCGGATCACGCGAGTTCCGGCTTCGATCACGCGAGTGCGGTGCCGCGCAGGTCCGTGAAGGCCCCCTTCCCTACCTTCCCAAGTACGTGAAGGCCCCCTTCATTGCGTCTAGCGCAGTGAAGGGGGCCTTCACGTACTTCAGCTGCGAGCGAAGAACAACGAGGGTCAATACGCGCCCCCGTGCTCGAAGAACCGCCGCGGATTGTCGACCAGCATCGTCGTTATGTCCTTTTCGGAAACCCCCGACTCCCGCAAAGCGGGCAGCACATCACGGGTGATGTGGAGGAAATGCCAGTTGGGCGCCACGGCGGCCATCTTGTCCTGCTCGAACCAGTCGATGAAACAGGAGGCGTCATGGGAGAGGACCATGCTTTCGGCGTAGCCGCGCTCGCACAGCGCCGCGACCGTGGCGACCCGTTCGTCGAACGACAGCAGCGGGTCGAGCCCGAACCGGTCCATCCCCAGCAGCGATCCCTTGTCGGCGATCTCGGTGAGGTAGTCGAGGTCGGTGGTGTCGCCGCTGTGGCCGATGAGGACCCTGCTCAAGTCGACGCCTTCGGAGGCGAAGACGGCCTGCTGTTCGAGGCCGCGCCGGGTTGGCGCGTGCGTGTGGGTCATGATCGGCGCGCCGGTCTCCCGGTGCGCCTTCGCGACCGCGCGCAGGACGCGTTCGACGCCGGGGGTGACGCCGGGTTCGTCGGTCGCGCATTTCAGCAGGGCCGCCTTCACCCCGGTGCCGGCGATCCCGTCCACGATGTCGCCGGTGAAGAGACCGACCAGCGGATCCTCGCCGTCGTCGAAGATGAGCCCCGGTCCGCGATGGTGGAGGTAGTGCGGGACGTCGTTGTAGGTGTAGAGCCCGGTCGCGACGATGATCCGGAGATCGGTTTCGGCCGCGACCCGCTGAACGCGCGGGATGTAGCGGCCGAGCCCGATCACGGTGGGGTCGACGATGGTGTCGATCCCGGCGGCCTTGAGTTCGTCGAGCCGCCGGATCGCGTCGGCGACGTGTTCGTCTTCGCGGAATCCGTCGTGTTCGGGATGGTTCGCCATGAACTCGGGACTGAGCACGAACAGGTGCTCGTGCATGAGCACCCGGCCCAGCTCGCCGGTGTCGACGGGCCCTCGGACGGTTTCGACCTGTGCCATGCCGCTCAGCCCCTCTCCCGCAGTTCGCGGCGGAGGATCTTGCCGCTCACCGTCTTCGGCAGTTCGTCGAGCACCTCGATCTCGCGCGGGTACTTGTACGCGGCGAGGCGTTCCTTGCAGTACGCGACGAGGTCCTGGGGATCGGGCGTAGTGCCCGGCGCCGGGCTGATGTAGGCCTTCACGGTCTCGCCGCGGTATGCGTCCGGAACGCCGACGACGGCCGCTTCACGCACCGCCGGATGCGTGTACAGGACGTCCTCGACCTCACGCGGCCAGACCTTGAACCCGGAGGCGTTGATCATGTCCTTCTTGCGGTCGACGACGTAGACCCAGCCGCTCGGCTCCATGAAGCCGATGTCTCCGGTCAGAAGCCTGCCGCCGGGCAGCGCGGCTTCGGTCGCCTCGGGCCGGTTCCAGTAGCCGGGGATCACCATCGGACCTTCGACGGCGATCTCACCCGCCGTCCCGAACGGCTGTTCCTCGCCGTTCTCCCCGAGGATGCGCACGATGGTCCCCGGCACGGGCAGGCCGATCGAGATCGTGCCGGACGCTTCGTCGATGGGCGCTTCGAGACTGCTCGGGACGACGATGCAGCCCGCGGTCGTCTCGGTGAGCCCGTAGCCGTTGTGGATGTAGTGGCCGAACCGTTCCCGGAACATGCCGACCACGGCGGGCGGCAGCGCGGCGCCGCCGGAGTACAGCAACTCGAAGGAGTCGAAGTGCTCGCGGCGCACGTCGGGGTGCGCCATCAACGCCATGTACGCCGTGGACGGGCCGACCGTGTACACGGGCTTGTGCTCCAGGAAGGCGTCGAGCACCACGCCGGGCTCGAACCGGTACGCGAGCGCGAGCGTGCCGCCGATGTCGATCGCGGAGGCGATCTCGCAGACCAT
Organism: Amycolatopsis sp. w19; assembly: GCF_051373225.1. Classification (NCBI taxonomy): domain Bacteria; kingdom Bacillati; phylum Actinomycetota; class Actinomycetes; order Pseudonocardiales; family Pseudonocardiaceae; genus Amycolatopsis; species Amycolatopsis sp. w19. The sequence goes on from NZ_JBPQFM010000002.1 coordinate 467,822, forward strand.
GCCGGTGATGTGGAACAGCGGGGCGAGACCGAACAGCGTGGCACCCTCGCCGAGACCGCTGAACGTGCTGAGCACGGCCGCGTTCGCGCCGAGGTTGCCGTGGGTGTTCATCGCCCCCTTCGGTGTCCCGCTGGTGCCCGAGGTGTAGCTGATCAGCGCGACGTCGTCGAGGCCGAGTCCGGGGTCGGCTGGCGGATCCCCCGCCGCGGCCCGCGCCACCGTCAGCAGATCGGCGGCGCCGGGAGTCGGTTCCCTCACGGTCTTGCCGAACACGCGCGGATCGTCGCGGCCCTGCAGGTCGAGTTCACTGGTGGTCAGCGCGATGGTCACGCCGCTGCCGGGCACGAGCGGGCGGATGCGGCGGTTCCATCCGCTCTGCGAGCAGACGACCGCGCGCACCCCCGCGTCGCCGAAGACGTGCTGGAGTTCCCGCTCGCGGTACATCGGGTTGACCGGGACGACGATCCCGCCCGCCTTCCACGCGCCGAGCAACGCCAGCACGAACTGCGGGATGTTCTGCAGAACCAGGGCGAGCCGGTCGCCCGGCGCGAAACCGGAGGCCAGCAGATGACGCGCGACGCCGTCGGAGAGCTCGTCGACGTCGCGGTAGCTCATCGTGGCGTCGAAGTAGGCGATCGCCGTGGCCTGCGGAGAGCGGTGGACCGCCCGCCGGAAAGACGCCAGGACCGTGGTCGCTTTCGGTGTCTCCGCCGCCTTCATCCGATCCTCGTAGGCGGCCAGCCATGGCTTCGCTTCGTACCGGCTCATGCAGGTTTCCTCCCTGACAAGTCTCGACGATCCCGTAAGCATCCGCTTAGTATGTCGAGGACGCAAGGAGGTCGACGTGACCGATCAGCTCTCACCGTCCGAAGTGGACACTGCGGACACGGTCCGGTACGCCGTGGACGGCGCCGTCGCCACGATCACCTTCGACAAACCCGGCCGCGGCAACGCGATGGACCAGCCGATGCAGATCCGCTACGGCCGGCTGCTGGGCGAGGCGTCGGCCGATCCCGGGGTCCGTGCCGTCGTCGTCACCGGCAGCGGCCGCTCCTTCTGCCCTGGCGCGGACCTGGGACTGCTGGAGAACATCTCCGTCAGCGGCACGGGCACGCCGGAACGAGAAGGGTTCCGCGACGTCCTCGCCGCCGCGTATGCCGACGTGCCGGTGGTCGCGGCGATCAACGGCGGCTGCGCCGGGCTCGGCTTCGTGATCGCCTGTGCCGCCGACGTCCGGTTCGCCGCCGCGGGCGCGAAGTTCACCACCGCGTTCGCTCGGCGGGGCCTCATCGCCGAATACGGGGTGGCGAAACTGCTGCCCGAACTCGTCGGCCGCGGCCGGGCGCTCGATCTGCTGCTCTCCGGGCGGACCTTCACCGCCGAAGAGGCGTACGAGTACGGCCTGGTGCAGGAAATCGTGCCGCCGGAAGAGCTTTCAGCGCGGGCGATGGCCTATGCCACCGAACTCGCGACGTACAGCGCGCCACGCTCCATGGCGCTCATCAAGCGGCAGGTCCTTCGCGAAGCCGGGCTCACCCTGGAGGATTCAGCCCGCGAAGCCACCGCTCTGATGCTCGAATCCTTCGGCCACCCGGAACTTCCCGAAGGCCTGGCGAGCTGGAACGAACGCCGTCCGCCGGATTTCCCGCCGTACCAAGGAGTTTAGGTCGCCCCGGACACGCGTCCGGGGCGACAGAGGCGAATCAGACGGTTTCGCGCGTGGTCACCGCGTCCTTCTCCGCCGCCAAAGCGGTGCAGGTGCGCACCCACAGCTCCCAGCCGCGCAGCGCCTGGTTGCAGTTCCAGCCGGTCCAGCGTCCCGCCTGCGCGCCCTCGTTGCCGGCGCGGTTGCAGGCGGTTTTGCTGCTCCAGCCCTCACTCACCTTGCGATACGGCGTACAGGAAGCCGCCGCGACGTCTCCCGACGCCCCGGCCGCGCACGGTTCCGCGGTGCTCGCCATCGCCGATCCCGCGGTCAGCATCGACCCGGCGAGGGTGGCGGCGAGAACGGCGCCACGGAGCACGAAGCGCTTGTCCATTGTGCTTTCCTTACCGCGAGCAAGACCCCTCACCACACTGGCCGATCCGCCGACGAAGATCAAGTGCGTCGGCGGGCGGGCTCACTCCCCGGTGACCTGCTCCACCTTGCGCTGCAGCTTGTTCATCCCGCCGAGCCAGCGGTCGGTCTGCGTGGCCCGCGCGGCGTAGTAGTCCGCGACCTCGGGATGCGGCAGCACCAGGAAACGGTCGGCGGCGATGGCCTCGAACAACGCGTCCGCGACCTGTTCCGGCTGGATCGCCGACGCGCCCATCAGCAGTTCACCCGCGGGGCCGGTGTTCTCCAGCATCGCCGTCCGCACGCCCTGCGGGCAGATGGCCTGCACGGTGAGCCCGCGGTGCCGGTACGTCGCCGACAGCCATTCGGAGAAGGCGAGCGCGCCGTGTTTGGTCACCGAGTACGACGCCGAACCGAGGCTGGTCAGCAATCCCGCGGCCGACACCGTCGAGATGAAGTGCCCGCGGCCGCGTTCGAGCCACGGCGGCAGCAGCAGCCGCGCGGCGCGCACGTGCGCCATGACGTTGACGTCCCAGATCCGCGCCCAGTCCTCCTCGGGCGCGTCCACGCCGCCCATCGGCGCGATCCCCGCGTTGGCACAGAAGACGTCGATCTCGCCGAGGGTTTCGCGGGCCGCCTCGATCAGCGACGCGACACCCGCTTCGCTCGCGGCGTCACCGGCGACGGCGGTCCCGCCGATCTCCTTCGCGACCTCGGCCGCGGCGTCCCCGTTCAGGTCGCCGACGACCACGCGCGCGCCCTCGGCGGCGAACCGGCGGGCGAGGACGGCACCGATCCCGCCGCCCCCGCCGGTGACGACGACACCGGATCCGGTGAAGGACGGGGTCACAGGCCACCGGCCAGCGTCACGCCGCCGTCGAGGACCATCGTCTGCCCGGTGATCCAGCCCGCCTCTTCCGAAAGCAGGAACGACACGGCGCTCGCGATGTCCGCCGGCACGCCGAGGCGCTTCATCGGGTACGGCTCCGAGACCTCTTCTTCGCGGCCTTCGTACAGCGCGGTCGCGAACTTGGTCTTGACCACGGCCGGCGCGACGGCGTTGACGCGGATCTTCGGGCCCAGTTCGAAACCGAGTTCCTTGGTGAGCCGGATCAGCGCGGCCTTGCTGACGCCGTACATGCCGATCCCGGGCGACGCGCCGAGCCCGGCGATGGACGCGACGTTCACCACCGCGCCGCCGTGCTCCCCCATCCACGCGTCCCGCGCCCGGCGGGTCCACGAAAGCGGGGCGAGCACGTTGACGGCGAAGATCTTCGCGGCGGCGGCGGGGTCGACGTCCAGCATCGGCCCGAACACCGGGTTGATACCGGTGTTGTTGACCAGCATGTCGAGCCGTCCGAACGTCTCGATGGTCTTGGCGACGGCCTCGGCCTGGTGTTCGTCGTCGTCGGCCTTGCCGGGAACGGCGATGGCGACCGCCTCGCCGCCCAGTTCGGCGACCGCCTCGGCCAGCGGCTCCGGCTTGCGCGCGGTGATGCACACCTTCGCGCCGCGCTCGACGAGGTCCTTGGCGATCCCGAGGCCGATACCCCGGCTGGCCCCGGTGACGATCGCGACGCGATCCTTGAAGGAGTGGTTCACTCTGTCGATCTCCTCTGTGTTCACTAGCGAGCGCATTCACTAAGCGAGCGCTCACTTACAATGGGAAGGTCCGGAGGCGCTGTCAAGCCCACTCTCCGGTTCGAGCGTCTGGGAGGATCTGCGGATGACCATGTCGCTGTCGGCCGAACTGTGGCCCGACGTCCAGCCGGAGACGGCACGGCGCCTGATGCTGGCCGGGGTCGAATCCTTCGCGCGGCGCGGCTATCACGCGACCACCACCAGGGACATCGCCTCGGCGGCGGGAATGAGCCCCGCGGCACTGTACGTGCACTTCCCGTCCAAGGCCGCGCTGCTGTTCGCGATCTCGAAGTACGGCCACGAGCAGACACTCTCCCTCGTCGAGAGCGTCGTGGCACGGGAGACCGACCCGGTCGAGCGGATCCGGCTGCTGGTGGAGGACTTCGTGGCCTGGCACGCGCGGAGGCACACCGTGGCCCGCGTGGTGCAGTACGAACTGCAGGCACTGCCCGACGAGGAGTTCGAGATCGTCGCGAAACTGCGCCGCCGCATCGAGCAGGTCGTGCGCGAGGTCGTCACCGAAGGCGCCCAGGCGGGCGTGTTCACCGTCGGCGACCCGCACACCGCGGCCCGTGCCGTGCTCTCGCTCGGCGTCGACGTCTCCCGCTGGTACAGCGAACGTGCCCGCCAGACGCCCAAGAAGCTGGGCCAGGAGTACAGCGAGCTGGTGCTGCGCATGCTCGGCACGAAACTCTCCTGACCAGTACTGATCGGCCTTTCCCGGCGATACCGCCACCAGAGTGACATACCAACTGGTCGGTATCTAGAATTACCCGTAGAGACGTTGACCACATACTAAGCGGTTGTTAACTTGCCCGGACTGCATCGCCGCAGCAGCGCCGAGCGAAGGGCATCCAGATGGCCGACACCGCACCGAACGCCCCCGGAACCGCCGCCGAACCGACGATCACCGTGTCCCAGCGCAGGAGGGCCGCGACCGCGGCGGCACTCGCCTCATCCGTCGAGTGGTACGACTACTTCGTCTTCGGGATCGCCGCCGCCCTGGTGTTCGGGAAGACCTTCTTCCCCACCACCAACGCGGCGGCCGGCGTCCTCGCCTCGTTCGCCACCTTCGCGGTCGGCTTCCTCGCCAGGCCGCTCGGCGGGATCATCGCCGGCAGCCTCGGCGACAAACGCGGCCGGAAACCCGTGCTGGTGCTGGCGATCGCGCTGATGGGCGCGGCGACCACGCTGATCGGCCTGCTGCCGACCTACGACTCGATCGGGATCGCCGCGCCGATCCTCCTGGTGCTGCTCCGGCTCGTGCAGGGGGTCGCGGTCGGCGCCCAGTGGGGTGGCGCGATGCTGCTCGCCACCGAGTACGCGCCGCCTGGCAAACGCGGTCTCTACGGCAGTCTCGTCCAGCTCGGCGTCCCGATCGGGGTGGTGCTGGCGAACACGGTGTTCCTGGTCGCCGCGCAGGTGGCGCCGCCGTCGGATTTCCTCGTGTGGGCTTGGCGGATCCCGTTCCTGGTCGGCGTCCTCGTGCTCGGGCTGGCCTGGTACATGCACGTCAAGATCGACGAGACGCCCGAATACCGCCGCGCGGAAGCGAAACTCGCCGCCGAGGAACGCGGCCGGGCCAAGTCGCCGCTGCGTGACGTCCTGCGTCACCACAAGGGCACGGTGCTGCTGGCCGGCGGTTCGTTCATGGTCAACACCGCCACCTTCTACATCCTGCTGAACGGCGTCCTCGACTACGCCACCCGCCATCTGGGCATGTCGCGGACCACCGTGCTCGTGGCGACCCTGCTGATCAGCACGCTGCAGCTGGCGATCATCCCGCTGTCGGCGAAACTGTCCGACCGGATCGGCAGGCTCAAGATCTACACCTTCGGCGCGGCGGGGGTCGCGCTCTGGGCGATCCCGATGTTCCTGCTGATCGACACGGCGTCGCTGCCGCTGTTCGTGATCGCCTCGTTCGTCGGGTCGCTGTTCCTCGGCATCATGTACGGCCCGCAGGCGGCGCTGTTCGCCGAACTGTTCACCGCCGAGATGCGCTACACCGGCGCCTCGCTCGGCTATCAGATCAGCGCGGTCGTCGGCGGCGGGCTCGCGCCGTTCATCATGGTGCTGCTGCTGGAATCCACCGGGACGTCGATGTCGGTTTCGCTCTACATCATCGTGCTGGCCCTGATCTCGCTCGGTTCCATCGGCCTGCTCGCCAAACGCGCACGGTCCACTTCGGACTCACACGACCGCGCGCGCGAAGCGGTCGGCGACCAGTCGTAGCCGCTCCTTGACCTCGTCCGGAGCCTCCTCCACGACGAAGTCCACATCCCAGTGGGCGAGGTAGTAGGGCATCACGGAGAGGTCGTTGGAACCGACCCTGACCCGGCAGGTGCGCTCGTCGATGGCCTCGATCGTCCCGGCGGTCGGTGACACGTACTCGGCGAGCGCCTCCGCCGAGGCGCTGACCCGCAGCACCATCTGGTGCGGATACGGCGACGACGTGATCCCGCGGGAGACGTAGGCCGCGAGGTCCTCGGCGGGCGGTTCCCTCGGCGTGAACCGGAAGCTGGTCGCCGGGACGCCGTCGATCCGGTCGACGCGGAAGGTCCGCCAGTCGTCCCGATCGAGATCGAAGGCGACCAGGTACCACCGGCGCCCGGTGTGCACCAGGCGCAACGGCTCGATGTAGCGCTCGGTGACGTCGCCGCTGTGGCTGCGGTAACCGAACCGGAGCCGCTGATGGTCGCGGCACGCGGACGCGATGACCGTCAGCGCCGCCGCGTCGATGACCGGGACGACGCCGCCGAGCGGGATCATCGCAGTGTTCAGCGCGGTCACCCGGTGCCGGAGCCGGGCGGGCAGCACCTGCTCCAGTTTCGTGAGCGCGCGTACCGAGGTCTCCTCGATCCCCGACACCGTCCCGTTCGCGGCCGTGCGGAGCCCGACGGCGACCGCGACCGCTTCGTCGTCGTCCAGCAGCAAGGGCGGCAGCGCGGCCCCCGCGCCGAGCCGATAGCCGCCCGCGACCCCGGGCGTGGCGTGCACCGGGTAGCCCAGCTCCCGCAGCCGCTCGACGTCGCGCCGGACCGTGCGGACGTCCACCTGCAGCCGGTCGGCCAGATCGGCGCCCGGCCAGTCGCGCCGCGCCTGCAGCAGGGAGAGGAGCCTCAGCAGCCGTGCCGACGTGCCCGTGGTCATCGGTTCGCTCGCTTCATGGGAGGGAGTCTGGCAGACATTCAGGACAGGTCCGGTCCGCATTGTGCTCGCGGCTCGGGTTGGGCAGCTGAGGTACATGAAGGCCCCCTTCCTTGCGCCTGGCGCAAGGAAGGGGGCCTTCATGTACTTAGGGAGTCTGTGAAGGCCTCCTTCACTACCTTCAAAGTAGGCAAGGAGGCCTTCACGGACCGGGCATGCGCTCAAGCCGCACCAAAAAGCCAGCAGACACTTAAGACACACCCTTGGCTCTAACGCCCCAAATCACTCACGCCCCTTGGCCGCGGTGACGTGGTGGGCACAAGCCGTAAGGTGACCGGATGATCGATCCCGCGCAGCTGCTGTCCGTCGCCCGCGAAGAGGCCGAACTCGGCAAGGCCGAGGGCGGGGTCCCGATCGGCGCCGCCCTCTTCGACACCACCGGCGCCCTGCTCGGCCGCGGCCACAACCGCCGGGTCCAGGACGGCGACCCGTCGATGCACGCCGAGACCTCCGCGTTCCGGAACGCGGGCAGGCGGCCGCACTACCGGGACACGATCATGGTCACCACCCTCTCCCCCTGCTGGTACTGCAGCGGGCTGGTGCGCCAGTTCGGCATCGGCCGGGTGATCATCGGCGAGGCCACCACGTTCGAGGGCGGGCACGGCTGGCTCGAGGAGAACGGCGTCGAGATCACCCTGCTCGACGATCCGGCCTGCACCGCGTTGATGACCGAGTTCATCCGGGATCACCCGGAGTTGTGGTTCGAGGACATCGGCGTCCCCACCGCGGACTAGTTTTCGGCCTCGAAGACGACGGTCCGGTTGCGCCCGGCCCCCTTCGCCGCGCGCATCGCCTGATCCGCCGCGCCGACGAGCCGGTCGAGCGTCTCGCCGCCGGCGGGATGCGACGACACTCCGATCGAGACCGTCGCCCCGGCGAACGTCCCACCCAATGAGACGAACGTCGAGGAGATCCGCAGCCGGATGCGTTCGGCGATCGCGTGCGCGTCGAACCGGCTCGTGCCGGGCAGCAGGACGACGAATTCCTCGCCGCCGAACCGGCCGACCAGGTCCGCCGCGCGGACCTCGGCACGCAAAGTGTCCGCCACGGCACGGAGGACGTCGTCCCCGACTTGCCTGCCGTGCCGGTCGTTGAGCCGGGCGAAGTGGTCGAGATCGAGCATCAGCAGCGAAAGATCCGCGCCACGGCCCCGAAGCAGATCGAACTGGGTGCGCGCACCGTCCAACCAGGACGACGCGGTGAGCAGCCCGGTGCCGGAATCCGTACCCGCGTGGCCGCGCAGGGCGCGCATCGTCCCGGCCCGGTGAAGTACCACGAGCGCCCCCGCGAGTACCACGGTGGCATACGGCCATTCCGCCGCCGACCACGCGAGCAGCAAGCCGAACGCGACCATCGCCGCGTCGAAGGCGAACCCCGACGGCTCCGCCCCGAATTCGGCCGCAGGCGCGGCCAAAGCGGCGTCGACGGACAGGAAAATCAGCCCCGTGGCGAAAACCAGGGCGAAACTCTCGAAATCCCTTGCCGCGTCGGCGAACGGCGGCGCGCCGAGCAGGACCGGGATGATCGAGGCACCGAGCGCCGAAAGCATGGTGGCGGAGGCCGCGAACGCCTGGCGGTGCGGAATCCCGCGCCGGATCCGGAACCAGCGGTAGCCCGCCGAAGCGGCGACGAGCACCGCGGCCAACGCGGGCGGCAGCAGCAAAGCACCCGCGAAAATCCAGGCCGCGTCCAGTCCGGCGCCGAGCCGGGTGTCGGCACGGGACCGCTCGACGGGCCGCGAAAGCTCCGCACTGAGGATCATTCCCGCCAGCAGAGCCGAAAACGGGAGCAAGGACGACGGCGCGGGCGGCCGCAACACGAAGAGGTAGGTGGTGGCGGCGAAAGCGGCGAAGTCGACGAGGAGCAGGTACCCGATCAGGCCCCGCCTGGGTAGTTCCCACAGGCTCCAGGACCCCAGTATCCGCCGCGGCGCGGCGAGCCGGTCTCTCCGGCCGCGGCTTCCGGTCGCCATCAGGGAGTCCCCCACCATTTCGGCAAACTAGCCGGTAATCGCGATGGTGTCGATCCGCTTTCCGGGTCATCACCCCCCTACTAAGGTCGGTCGTTTCCGCCGGGATTCCCGGTGAATTCTTGACAGTCCTCAATGGTCTAGTCCACTGTGAGTGAGCACACGGTGACCTCCCGGTTGATACGCCGCGTCAAGACGGAGGTGCTCCACACCTGCGCGCCTCGCCGCGCGCGTACCAGTTGGAGGACCTATGAAATCGCTACGACGCTGGGCGACACTGGCCACCGCCGCGGGCGCCGCTCTCGCCACGACCGTCGGCCTCGCCCCCGTCGCCTCGGCTGCCCCGGATCCGGTGCTCGCCTCGCCCTATCTGTACCAGTGGTCGGGACAGACGGACCCGATCGCCGCGATGAACGCCACCGGGGTCAAGGCCTTCACTCTCGCGTTCGTCCTCTCCGACGGCGGTTGCAACCCGAAATGGGACGGCAGCCGTTCCCTCACCGGCTCCGACGCCACGCTGATCGACAACATCCGAGCCAAGGGCGGCGACGTCATCCCGTCGTTCGGTGGCTGGTCCGGGATGAAGCTCGGCCCGAAATGCGGCACCGCCGCGGCACTCGCCGGCGCGTATCAGAAGGTCATCGACGCCTACAAGCTCAAGGCGATCGACCTCGACATCGAGAACACCGACGAGTTCGAGAACTACACCGTCCAGGACCGGATCCTGAACGCCGTCAAGATCACGAAGCAGAAGAACCCCGGCCTGCGCGTGGTCATCACCATCCCGACCGAGGTGGGCGGCCCCAACTCGCACGGCAAGCGGCTGATCAACCAGTCGAAGGCGCTCGGCGCGGGGGTCGACGCGTGGTCGGTCATGCCGTTCGACTTCTCCAGCGGCGGCGACATGGCCGGCAAGACCCGCAGTGCCGTGGACGGGCTGAAGAACGTCGTGAAGTCCACCTTCGGCCTGAGCGACGACGCGGCCTACCGGCGCAGCGGGCTTTCGTCGATGAACGGGAAGACCGACGTGGCGGGCGAAACCGTCAGCGTCGCCGACTTCCGCGCGATCCGCGACTACGCGGCGAGCAAGCATCTCGCCCGGCTGTCGTTCTGGGCGGTGAACCGCGACTGCAACAACTGCGCGGGGATCTCGCAGGGCAAGTACGACTACACCAAGATCGTCGCGGGTTACACCGGCTGACTTCCGTTCCCCACCGGTGTCAGTCCGTGAAGGCCTCCTTCCCTACTCTCAAGGTAGGGAAGGAGGCCCTCACGACTTTCAGGCTGAGAACCTCAGCGACCGCAGTCCGCGTTCGTGTTCAGCGGCCGTCCCCGTGACCACACCAGATCGACCGGATGCACCGAACCGTCCGGATCGATCGACAGGATCGGCAGCGCCTTGTCGAGCTGGTTCCCCGTCGCCTGATCGAACGCGACGAACCCGGTCGCGCCGGGCACCGGGGAGTTGCAGTCGATACTGCGCAACACGTCCGGCACCGAAACGGGATCCGACGACACGTTCTGCACCGCGGCTTCGACGGCCGCCGCGACCGCGTCGTGCTCGATCATCGCGGCACCGTCCCACAGTTCCGCCTGGGGAAAACCGTGGGTACCGGTGAATTCGGCGACGAAGTTGTCGTAATTCTTCTTGTACGTCGGATGCGCCGGATCGGCGGTGAACATATCCCACTGGTCGGGATACGCGAGCGCCGTGTAGCGGAGCCGGACGCTGATGTCCTTGTTCAGCGGCAAGGGTTTCCCGGCGAGCGTGCTCGCGTCGTCGCCGGTCATCACGGTCACCGTGTCGAGCCCTTCGCAGGCGCCGTCGCCCGCCAGCGCCGCCACGAGGGCACCGAGGTCCAGTCCACGGCCGGCGAAGTAGATCAGGTCGGGTCTCGCACCGCAGATGTCGTTGTGCCACCTGCTGAACAGCCCTCGCAGATACGCCTCACGTGAGGTGTCGGTGAGCGGTTTGACGTCGTAGGTCTTCGTGAAGATCACCGGAACCTTCGAGGAACTCTGGAAGGCTTCGGCGAGCGTGGTCGCGTAGGTGTCCTCCTTGCTGACGCCCTGGATCATCATCACGCGCTTGAAACCGTGCGCGGCGATGTATCCGGCCGCGGCGCGGGCCTCGTCGGTGTTGGTCGGGCCGACGCGGAAGAAGTTGTCGATCCGTACGCCCTTCGGGTCGGTGTTCATGTTGTCCGCGGTGACGGTCGCGCCGATCGTGGCGATCCCGTGCCGGGAAAGTTCGGCCACCAGCGCCCGGCTGCTCTCCGTGCTGATGCCGATGTCGGTGACCGCCACGATGCGCTGGGCGGCGGCCGCGGCGACGATCTCGTCGGCGACGACCTGCCAGTGCTCGGCGTTGCTCCCGTAGTTGGCCAGCAGGAGCTTGATCCCCGGCGGCCCGTTCTTCGGCCACGCGGCGGTGATCGCGCCCTGGATCTCCCGCCGGACGAACGGGAACGGCTGGCTGTCGACCTTCGGATCGGGCGCGAGGTTCTCCAGCACCACGATGGTCTTGAAGTTCTCGCCCGCCAGCTCGTTGCGGCCCTTGATGAGTTTCTCCAACGGATCGAGCGGATCGTCCTCCCGCATCGGGCCCGAGTCGAGGTTCAGCCCGACACAGACGTACGACGTGCCGATCGACTCCTCGTCCGCGTCCACCGCGCGCAGGCCGGGACCGCAGGACTCCCACGGACTGATCGACACCAGCGCGGCGCCCAGCAGCACGACGACGATCGCGATCAGCAGCACCCGGTGGCGGTGCGCCCAGCCGCGCGGCCGCACCGGTGGTCCCGTCGCCGCGCGTTCACGGGCCGCGGACATACGTGTTCTCAACGAATCGAGCCAGGACATGACGGAGTTCCGTTCCGGGTCAGGGGAATTCGCCGCGACGGGCGGCTTCCTTGGCCGACACGAGCGCGCCGACGTCGGGCTGGTGCGAAGTGGTGGCCAGCGCGGCGAAGGCGTTCGCGATCACCTGGTGCTGAGCCTGCCCGCGGACCGCGAAGGGGTTGGCGGTCAGCCAGCCCGCCGCGATGAGCCGGGCGACGTTGTTCCGGATCTCGGACCGGCCGGCCGGGCATTGCGCGTTGTCGAGGTTGACGAGTTCTTCGTACAGTTCCGCGTGATCCCGCTCGGGCGGCAGATCGTCCGGCGCGTTCAGCACCAGTTCGAGCTTCGCGATCCACTCCGCGTGCGGGATCCGGTTGAACTCGCGCTCGAAGAACGTGACCACTTCGCCGATGTCGCCCAGCGCGAGATTGCAGTAGGCCAGGCGCACCGGATCCTGAGCGGTGTCCGGATCGTCGCGCAGCGCCTTGAACTGGTCGGTGTAGGTCGGCCCGTCCCCGTCGCCGCGGCGGGCCAGCGCGGACACCAGGTTCGCCGCGATCCACGGATGCAGGGCGGCCTGGTCGTCGGTCGAACCGGGCGAGTTCCTGGCCGTCACCCACAACGAGGTGCGCAGTTCGGTCAGGATCCGGCCGACGTGCGGCTGGTCGATCCGGCTCTGCGCGGCGTCCGGGATCAGCCAGGGCGCGGTCGCGAACGGGGCCGCGGTCACGAAGTCGTCGACGTGGACGTCGTCGAGATGTTCGGTCAAGGCGAGCTCGGTCAACCTGCGGTAGCACGGATCCTGCTCGCCACGCGGGTCGGTGGTGAGCAGGTCTCGATCGCCCTCGCGCGCGTCGCTCCCCCGCAATCGCCCGGTGAGCTGCTCGACCGCCGACGGCAGCCCGCCGGTCGCCCGGTGCGCGAGCGTGACCTTCGGCGTCCGCGCGCCGGAATCGAGGATCCGCGCGATCCGCCCGATCGACTGCGGCGAGATCCGGACCGGGTAATAGGCCGAGTCGAGCGCGCCGTTGGCCGGGTTCGCCCAGTCGTCGTAGGAAGCCTCCTCGCAGTCCACCATCGGCCGGACGGCGGGCGGGGCGCCGGACGCGGGTTTCCACGGCGCCAGCCAGGCGGTGCCCCAGTCGTCGTGCCACCGCCCGCTGGTGGCGATCACCAGCAGCGCGTCGTGTGCCTCGCGGTCGTTCGGATGCTGGACGGCATGCCGTTCCCTGGCCGCGATCAGATCGGCGAGGAACTCGGTCCCGCCGGGGTGGTCGACGTCGTCGAGTACTACCACCCAGTTGTGCCAGTGCCTGCGCTGCAGAGAGATGTCGCAGGTACAGGGGCTCTTCTCCTCCGGCTTGGCCATCCGGGGATGGTTCTCCCGGACGTCGCCGAGGAACGCCGCCATCAGCCATTCGGTGACCGCCTTGGCGTCACGGGCGCTGCCGTGCGCGAGCCGGTTGAGTTCGAGCAGCGCGTCGAACGGGGATCTCCCCTCGGCGTGGGGGAAGTCCGCCAGCGACCGCAGCGCCTTTCCGAGCCGGGGGCGGATGTTCCGGACCAGATGCGGGAACGTCTGGCGGAACAGATCCGCGTACGGGGGCTCGACGAGACCGGTCGCCTTCGCCGTCTCGGTCAGCGTGTCGAGCGTGCTGTCCATCGCCGGTGTCCAGATGATCCGGTCGAGACTGCCGAGCAGCGACTTCAGTTGCGCCAGGTCGTCGTCGCGATTTCGACCGGAAAGCTCCGCCTGGACTGCGATCAGCGCAATCGTGAAACGAATGAACTGCGGTTTCGGTCGATTTCGCCATTTTCTCGAAAACGAATAGGCCAGTTTCGTGAGCACGTCGATCGTGCCCGCCCTGCCGCCTTGCCCGAAATCGAATCCGGCGTGGACGACACCCCAGCCCAGGTCGCGGCGGATCGCTTCCAGTGCCGTGGTCTTCCCCGAACCGACCGGTCCGAGCAGCAGCGTCACCGGCTGCGGGCGCGACGGATTCCCCGTCTCGCGGTTGATCAGCATTCTCCGGGCGAACTGCACCGCCGGAGAATGTCGGTCCACACTCATTTTCCTGTTCAGCCCCTAGCCGTGCTCCGGGAGGAATGGAGAGTGCGAACCATCGTAGGTATCCGGCCGAAGGCGGGGCACAGGAAAAATGACACCAGACACGAATGGACGAAATCGGGGATGAATCGTGATTCTCGGTCGACGGTGAGCGACGACGCCGATCACCCGATCGGCGCTACCGGCCCCATTGCGGCCAGCGACCGCCTTGATGACCGCCGCCGTAATACCAGTCGTAGTACTGGTCGAAATCGTGGTGGCCGGCGCGCGGATCCGGCCGCTCTTCGGGTTCCGGCGTGGGTGTCGGGGACGGCGTCTCCGAGCCGTGCATCGACGCGGTCATCGGCGGCGGGGGTGCGACGCTGCCGCCCGAGGGTCCCGACGGGACGGGTGACGAGGCCGCGTCGGCCGGGACGTCGATCGCCTGCGGCGCGATGGTCAGCGACGGCGGCAGGAGCGGGGTGCCGGGGACGACGTCGGCCGGGTCGGCCGGAATGAGCACGACGGCCAACAGCCCGCCGACGAGCACGCCACCCGCCGAAAGCGCCGAGATCCACCGGATCCTGCCGGTGCCCGGAGCGGCTTCCGGAGCCCGGTGCTTCGGCCCGCGCGGTCCCCGGCGACGGGGTGTCGCGCCGGCTTCCCGCATCAACGTGCTCAGTGTCTGTTGATGAACCCGCGTCCGCGATCGACACAGCGGGTTCAGGGCGTCCTCACCGGTATCGCGGCGAGCCGTGCGTGCCATCGGCACCTCCCAACCCGGTCCGTCGCCCGGCGACGGCCTCATCCCGGGGTGGATCCTAGGAACGTGGGAGGTGCTTGTAAACGGTCGTCGTCCACTGCGGACAGACGATGCGGTGAAAGGTCAGGCCGCGGCGGTGACCGCGATCGCGGCTTCGCCCGCCTCGGTCAGCTCGGCGGGCACCCGGCCGGTGACGGCGGAGGGTCCGGAGGACTCGGCGGGGCGGATGTACCCGCCGTGGGCCAGCGCGTGCGCGGTCATCTGGTCGCAGCAGGCGAACCCGTCGATGAAGAGATCCGGCTCGCAGCTGCACGACATCTGGGCACGGCGCGCCGCGACCGCTCGCAGCATCGCCATCGCGCGATGGGACAGTTCGACCTCTGAACCGGACACCGGACTGGACCTCTCTCGATCAGCCACCTGAATCAGCAGCACTTACACCGTGTTATCGGCCGCTGCTCCATCAGTGTTAACAAGATCTCAGACGTCGACGGTGACTTTTCGGTTCCGTCAGATCTTCGCCGACGCCAAGGTCGGTTCCAGGACCCGCGCCCACTGCGCGACGATCTGCTTGCGCCGCTTCGTGTCGTCGGTCAGCAGGTTCGCCAGGCCCAGGCCGCGGGCGAGATCGAGAGTGGCCTGGACCAGCTCGCGAACGCCCTGGTGGGACTCGTCCACGCCGAGCAGCTCGACGGTCACCCGGTGTGCTTCCCGGCCGACCCTGGCCTCCAGCGGCACCAGGGTCGCCCGGAGCGAGTCGTCGGTCGATGCCGCGACCCACAGGTGGAGCGCGGCACGGAACAGCGGCCCGCTGTAGAGGTTGAGCACCATGTCGACGGCCCGCTCGATCCGCGACCGGCCCGACGGCAGTTCCGCCGCGCGGGCCCGCAGTTCCACGATCTGGATCTCGCCGACGTGCTCGACCGCGGCCGCGACCAGGTCCTCCCTGGTCGGGAAGTGGTGCTGAGCGGCGCCGCGCGAAACCCCGGCGCGTTCGGCGATGACCGCGACGGTGGTCCCGTGCCAGCCCAGCTCCCCGATCGTCTCGACGGCGGCCTCGACCAGCCGCCGCCGGGTCGTGCGGCTGCGCTCCTGCTGCGGTTCGCGGATCACGGGGTGCGGCTTTCGACCCAGAAATCGAGCTGCAGGTCTTCCTCCCGCCCGCCGACGCGGTACTTCGCGAAGTCGGTGACGCCCTCGGCGGCCAGCACCTCGTCGTCGAGGTAGAAATTCCCCGTCGCCTCGGTGCTCGGTTTGGTGAGGATCGCGTGCGCGGCGTCGGCCATGATCTCCGGCGTCCGCGATTTGGCCGCCAGCTCCGCGCCGACGACGTTGCGGATCGCCGCGGTGTCGATCGTCGTGCGCGGCCACAGCGAGTTCGCCGCGATGCCGTACTGCCGCAGTTCCGCGGCGAGCCCGACGGTCACCAGGCTCATCGAATACTTCGCGATGCTGTACGCGAGATGCCCGGCCTGGAACCACTTCTCGTCCAGGCTGATCGGCGGCGACAGCGTCAAAATGTGCGCGTTCTCCGCGAGCTTCAAATACGGGATGGCGAGCTTCGACAGCAGGAACGACCCGCGCGCGTTGATGTCCTGCATCAGGTCGTAGCGTTTCATGCTGACGGATTCGGTCGGCGTCAGGTCGATCGCGCTCGCGTTGTTCAGCACGATGTCGATCCCGCCGAACTGCTCCGCGGTCCGCGCGATCGCGGCCTCGACCGACGTGTCGTCGCGGACGTCGCCGACGATCGGCAGCGCCTGCCCGCCGGCGTCCTCGATCGCCTTGGCCGCGGTGTACAGCGTGCCCGGCAGCTTCGGATGCGGCTCGGCGGTCTTGGCCAGCAGGGCGATGTTCGCCCCGTCGCGGGCGGCGCGGACCGCGATGGCCTCGCCGATCCCGCGGCTGCCGCCGGAGATGATGATCGTCTTGCCGTGGAGCGTGCTCATACGTCCACCTCTCAGTAGGAGCGGGGCAGGCCGAGGCTGTGCTGGCCGACGAAGTTGAGCACCATCTCTCGGCTCACCGGCGCGATCCGGCCGAGGCGGACGGCCGTGACCAGCGTGCCCAGCCCGTATTCGCTGGCCAGCCCGTTACCGCCGTGGGTCTGCACGGCCTGGTCGACCGCGCGGATGGCGACCTCGGCGGCGGCGTACTTCGCCATGTTCGCCGACTCGCCCGCGCCGAAGTCGTCGCCGGAGTCGTAGAGCGACGCCGCCTTCTGCGTCATGAGCTTGGCCAGTTCCAGCTCGATCTTGATCTCGGCCAGCGGATGCGCGAGCCCCTGGTGGGTGCCGATCGGCGCGCCCCACACCTTGCGTTCGTTGGCATAGGCGACGGCTTTCCCCAGCGCGTAGCGCGCGATGCCGAGCGAGAACGACGCGCCCATGATGCGTTCGGGGTTGAGCCCGGCGAACAGCTGCGCGATCGCCGCGTCCTCCTCGCCCACCAGCGCGTCGGCCGGCAGGTGGACGTCGTCGAGGAACAGGCCGAACTGTTTCTCCGGCGAGACGATGTCCATGTCGATCTGCTTGTACTCGAAGCCGGGCGTGTCGGTCGGGACGGTGAACAGCGCGGGCTTGAGCTTGCCGGTCTTCGCGTCCTCGGTGCGGCCGACGACCAGGACGGCGTCCGCCTCGTCGACGCCGGAGATGTAGACCTTCCGTCCACTGAGGACCCAACCGTCGGCGTCCCGCTTCGCGGTGGTGGTGATCTTGTGCGAGTTCGACCCGGCGTCCGGTTCGGTGATCGCGAAGACCATCCGCCTGCTGCCGTCGGCGATGCCGGGCAGCCAGCGCTTCTTCTGCTCGTCGGTGCCGAAACGCGAGATGACCGTGCCGCAGATCGCCGGCGAGACGACCATGAGCAGCAGCGGGGAGCCCGCCGCGGCGAGTTCTTCGAGCACCGCGGCGAGATCCGCGATCCCCGCTCCCCCGCCGCCGTACTCCTCGGGCAGGTTCACGCCGAGGTAGCCCAGCCGTCCGGCCTCGGCCCACAGTTCCTCGGTTTTGAGCCCGGCACGCGCCTGCTTGGCGTAGTACTCGTACCCGTATTTCTTGCCGAGTTCGGCGACCGCGGCCCGCAGCGCCACGCGCTCCTCGGGCTCGGTGAAGTTCATCGCGTTCATTCTTCGTCTCCTACCACCGCGAGGATCGTGCCCACTTCGACCTGTTGTCCGACCACCACCGGGAGTTCGGTCACGACGCCGTCGGCGGGCGCCGCGATCCGGTGTTCCATCTTCATCGCTTCGAGCCACAGCAACGGATCGCCGGTCTTCACGGTGTCGCCCGCCTCGACCGCGAGCCGGACGACCGTGCCCGGCATCGGCGCCACGAGCGAGCCGGCGGCGAGCGCCGCGTCCGGATCGGTGTACCGCGGCACCACGCCCAGCTCGACGGAGCCGTCCGGCGAATCGACGTACACCGTGTCGCCATACCGGGCGACGGCGAACTTCCGCCGTACCCCGGAGACCTCAAGGACCACGTCGCCGCTCTCGGCGGAAACCAGTTCGACGCCTTCGAATCCGTCGGCGCGCAGACCGTCCCGGCCGAGGCCGTAGCCGACTTCGATCTCGTCGTCGCCGTGACGAAAACGTTTGCGCTGCCCTTGGGAACGGACGTTGCGCCAGCCGCTCGGCAGCCGGCGCTGGACCCGGGCCTCCGAGCGATTCGTGGCCGCACCGGCCAAAGCCGCGGCCAGCGCGGAAATCCGTACGATGTCCACAGTGGCCAGTGGGGCCGCCAGGGTTTCGAGCCCGTGCCGGTCGAAGAACGCCGTGTCGGTCTCGCCGGCGAGGAAAGCCTCGTGGCGCAACACGTTCACCAGCAGGTCGCGGTTGGTCACCACACCGTGGATCTCCGCGCCCGCCAAGGCTCCGGCCAGCGCCCGCGCCGCGCTCCGGCGATCCGGGGCGTACGCGATGACTTTGGCGAGCATCGGGTCGTAGTGCACGCCGACGGTCTGGCCGCTGACGAAACCGGAGTCGAGCCGGACACCCGGGCCGACTTCGAATTCCCGCTGTGCCGCAGGAAGCTCGAAACGATGCAAGGTGCCGCTCTGCGGCTGCCAGCCCGCGGCGGGGTCTTCGGCGTAGAGCCGGACCTCGATGGCGTGCCCCCGCGTTTCCGGCTCATCGATCGGGAGGTGCTCGCCCTCCGCGATCCGCAGCTGCAGCGAGACGAGGTCGAGGCCGGTCGTGGCCTCGGTGACCGGATGCTCGACCTGGAGCCGGGTGTTCATCTCCAGGAAGTAGAACCGCCCGTCCGGTCCGGCGAGGAACTCGACCGTCCCGGCGCCGACGTAGTCGATCGCCTGCGCGGCCTTGCGGGCAGCGTCGAACAGCGCCTCCCGCATGGCTTCGTCGACGAACGGCGACGGCGCCTCTTCCACGACCTTCTGGTGACGGCGCTGGATCGAGCACTCGCGCTCCCCCACCGCCCACACCGTGCCGTGGGTGTCGGCGAGCACCTGGACCTCGATATGCCTTCCGGTCTCCAGGTACCGCTCGCAGAACACGGTCGGGTCGCCGAACGCCGACGCGGCCTCCGCGCTCGCGCCTTCGACGGCCTCGGCGAGTTCGCCGAGCGTGCGCACGACACGCATACCGCGTCCACCACCTCCGGCGGAGGCCTTGACCAGCAACGGAAGGTCGGCTTCGGTGACCTCGGCCGGGTCCAATTCGGACAGGATCGGGACACCGGCCTCGGCCATCATCCGCTTGGACTCGACCTTGGATCCCATGCTCTCGATGGCTTCCGGCGGCGGGCCGACCCAAGTGAGTCCCGCGTCGAGCACGGCGCGCGCGAACCCGGCGTTCTCGGACAGGAACCCGTAGCCGGGGTGGATCGCGTCGGCGCCGGTCTCCACGGCCGCCTTGATCAGCAGCTCGGCCCGCAGGTACGTGTCGGCGGGCGCGTTGCCCGGCAGGCGGACGGCGACGTCCGCCTCGGCGGTGTGCGGCGCGTCGGCGTCCGCGTCGGAGAACACCGCGACCGTGCCGATCCCGGCGTCGCGGCAGGTGCGGAACACGCGGCGGGCGATCTCACCGCGGTTGGCGACCAGAAGTTTCTCGATCACTTTCGGCCCCTACATCCGGAAGACGCCGAAGCCTTCGGCGCCCTTCACTGGTCCATTGTGGATCACGGACAGGCTGAGCCCGAGCACCGTGCGGGTGTCGCGGGGATCGATGATCCCGTCGTCGTAAAGCATCCCGGAGAGGAACATCGGCATCGACTCGGCCTCGATCTGCCCTTCCACCATGGCGCGCATGGCGGCGTCGTGCTCCTCGTTGTACTCCTGCCCGCGCGACGCGGCCGCGGCCCTGGCCACGATGGACAGCACACCCGCGAGCTGCTGCGGGCCCATGACCGCGGATTTCGCACTGGGCCAAGCGAATAGGAACCGGGGATCGTAGGCGCGGCCGCACATCCCGTAGTGCCCGGCGCCGTACGAGGCGCCCATGAGCACCGAAAGATGCGGCACCTTCGAGTTCGACACGGCGTTGATCATCATCGCGCCGTGTTTGATGATGCCGCTCTGCTCGTACTCCTTGCCGACCATGTAGCCGGTGGTGTTGTGCAGGAAGACCAGCGGTGTGTCGATCTGGTTGGCCAGCTGGATGAACTGCGCGGCCTTCTGCGACTCCTCGCCGAACAGCACACCTTGGGCGTTGGCGAGGATGCCGACCGGGTAACCGTGGATACTCGCCCAGCCGGTGGCGAGACTGCTGCCGTACAGGGGTTTGAACTCGTCGAAGTCCGAACCGTCGGCGACCCTGGCGATCACCTCGCGCGGATCGAACGGCACCTTGAGATCGGTGGGCACGATGCCGAGCAGGTCTTCGGCGGAGTACAGCGGCTCGGCGTAGTCCGGCTTCGGCGTCGGGCCCTGTTTGGTCCAGTTGAGCCGTTTGACGATACTGCGCCCGAGCCGGATCGCGTCCTCTTCGTCCGCCGCGAGGTAGTCGGCGAGGCCCGAGGTGCGGGCGTGCATTTCGGCGCCGCCGAGCGATTCGTCGTCGGATTCCTCGCCGGTCGCCATCTTGACCAGCGGCGGGCCGCCGAGGAACACCTTCGCGCGTTCCTTGACCATCACGACGTAGTCCGACATGCCGGGCAGGTACGCGCCACCCGCGGTCGAGTTTCCGAACACCAGCGCGATCGTGGGCACCTTCGCCGCCGAGGACCGCGTGAGGTCACGGAAGATCCGGCCGCCGGGGATGAAGATCTCCTTCTGCGTCGGCAGATCCGCCCCGCCGGACTCGACGAGGTTGATCACCGGCAGCCGGTTCTGTGCGGCGATGTCCGCGGCGCGGTAGCTCTTCTTGGCCGTCCACGGGTTGCTCGCCCCGCCTTTGACCGTCGGGTCGCTGGCGGAGATCATGCACTCGACGCCTTCGACGACGCCGATGCCGGTGATCACGCTGGCGCCGACCTGGTAGTCCGAACCCCAGGCCGCCAGCGGCGAAAGCTCCAGGAACGGCGAGTCCTCGTCGAGGAGGAGCTCGATCCGCTCGCGGGCCAGCAGCTTGCCGCGTTTGCGATGCCGGGAGACGTACTTCTCACCGCCACCCGCGATCGCCTTGGCGTGCTCGCCGTCGATCTCGGCGAGTTTGCCGAGCATGGATTCGCGATTCTCCGCGAACTCCTCGCTCCGCGTGTCCACAGTGGACCGTATCGTGCTCATGCGGTGTATCCCAATCGCTTCGCGGCCAAGCCGGTGAGGATCTCGTTGGTCCCGCCGCCGATGCCGAGGATGCGCACGTCACGGTAGTGACGCTCCACTTCGGACTCCCGCATGTAGCCGAGTCCGCCGTGCAGCTGCACGGCCTCGTTGACCACCCATTCGGCGGTCTCGACGGCGGTGTTCTTCGCGAAACAGGCTTCGGCGATGACCTCTTCGCCCGCGACGTGCCGCTGCGCGACCTGGCGGGTATAGGTGCGGGCGACGTCGATCTTGCGGGCCATCTCGGTGAGCTTGTGCTGCACCAGCTGACGGGAGATCAGCGGACGGCCGAAGGTCTCGCGCAGGCGGCACCAGTCCAAGGTCAGGTCGAGTGCCCGCTGCGCGTGCGCGTAGCCCTGCACGGCCAGCGAGACCCGTTCGGTGACGAACTGCGTGGCGACCTGCGCGAAGCCGCTGTTCTCGGCGCCGATCAGGTTCTCCGCCGGCACGCGGACGTCCACATAGGACAGCTCGGCGGTGTCCGAGCAGAGCCAGCCCATCTTCTCCAGCTTGCGGGAGACGGTGAAACCCGGCGTGCCGCGTTCGACCACGATGAGCGAGATCCCGTGGGCGCCGGCTTCCCCGGTGCGGACCACGGTGGTCACGAAATCGGCGCGGCAGCCCGAGGTGATGAAGGTCTTGGCGCCGTTGATGACGTACTCGTCGCCCTCGCGTACCGCCGTCGTGCGGATCCCGGCGACGTCGGAACCGCCGTCGGGTTCGGTGACCGCGAGCGAGCCGATCTTGGCGCCTTCCAGTGTCGGCCTGACCCAGCGTTCGATCTGCACCGGATCCCCGGCCGCCGCGATATGCGGGACGGCGATGCCGCAGGTGAACAGCGAGGCGAAGAGGCCACCGGATCCGCCCGCGTAGTGCAGTTCCTCGGCGATGACTACGGCGTCGAGGTAGTCGCCACCTCCACCGCCGACCTCCTCGGGGAAGCCGACGCCGAGCAACCCGAGTTCCCCGGCCTTGCGGTGCAGATCGCGGGGCAGTTCGCCCTCGCGCTCCCACTCGTCGAGGTACGGCAGGATCTCGGTTTCGGCGAACCGCCGGACGGTCTTGCGCAGTTCGGCGCGTTCCGGCGTGGCGAAGGGATCGGTCACAGGAGGGCCTCCGGGATGTCGATCTCGCGGGAGCGCAGCCATTCCCCGAGCGCCTTCGCCTGCGGGTCGAACCGCGCCTGCGACGCGACGCCCTCGCCGAGGATGCCTTCGACGACGAAGTTGACCGCCCGCAGGTTCGGCAGCAGATGCCGCCGGACCTCGAGGTCCGCGGTATCCGGGAGCAGCAGTTTGAACTCGGTGACGGTCAGCCGGTGCGCGAGCCAGCGCCACGCCTCGTCGGAACGCGCCCAGACGCCGACGTTCGCGTTGCCGCCCTTGTCGCCGCTGCGGGCGCCGACCACCTTGCCGAGCGGCACCCTGCGGACTTCGGCCTGGGTGAACGGCGCGGGCAGAGCGGATTCGTCCACTTCGGACAGAGGCAGGGTGTCGGCGGCGGGCGCGATGTCGCGACGCGTTCCGTCCGGCAGGACGGCGACGTGTGGTACCTCTTTCGCTTCAACGAAAGCGGCACGATAGACGCCGTAGGGCGAGGCGGCCGCAGGCGGCGCGGTGACGTGGAACCCGGGGTAGCTCGCCAGCGCGAGCTCGATCGCCGCGCCGCTGAACGCGCGCCCCGCGACCTCCGGATCGGCGTCCTTCACCGCGACGTGCAGCAGCGCGCTCGCCTGCTGCTCGGTTTCGGCGTCGGGCCGGTCGGTGCGGGCCAGGGTCCACCGGACGTCGGCGGGCGGCCGGGCCTTGAGCGCGCCTTCGAGTTGTTCCTTGACCAGAGCGGCTTTCGCCTCGATGTCGAGTCCGGTGAGGACGAACGTCGTCTCGTTGCGGAAACCGCCGAGCCCGTTCAGACAGACCTTGAGTGTCGGAGGCGGCGGCTCACCCGTGACGCCGCTGATCCGGACGCGGTCCGGGCCGACCTCGGTGAGAGTCAGCGTGTCGAACCGGGTCGTGACGTCCGGCCCGGCGTAACGGGCGCCGGTGATCTCGTAGAGCAGTTGCGCCGTCACGGTTCCGGCGTTCACGACACCGCCCGTACCGGGGTGTTTGGTGATCATGCTGGAGCCGTCGGCGGAGATCTCGGCGATCGGGAACCCCGGGACGCCGATCTCGTGCTCGGTGAAGAAGGCGTAGTTGCCGCCGGTGGCCTGCGTCCCGCATTCGATCACGTGCCCGGCCGCGACCGCGCCTGCCAGCGCGTCGTAGTCGTCGCGCGCCCAGCCGAAGTGCGCGGCGGCGGGGCCGACGATCACCGAAGCGTCGGTGACGCGGCCGGTCACCACGATGTCGGCGCCCGCGTTCAGGCATTCCGTGATCCCCCACGCGCCGAGATAAGCGTTGGCGGTCAACGTCTTGCCGAAGCCGAGCTCTTCCGCTCGCTGGATGAGGTCGTCGCCCTCGACGTGCGCGATCGCGACGTCGATGCCGAGCTTCGCGGCCAGTTCACGGAGCGCGTCCGCGAGCCCGGCAGGGTTGAGCCCGCCGGCGTTCGCGACGATCTTGACGCCTTTTTCCTTGGCCAGCGCGAGATTCTGCTCCATCTGGCGCAGGAACGTCTTGGCGTAACCGCGGTTCGGGTCCTTCATCCGGTCGCGGCCGAGGATGAGCATGGTCAGCTCGGCCAGGTAGTCGCCGGTCAGCACGTCGAGCGGGCCGCCGGTGAGCATCTCGTGGACCGCGGAGAACCGGTCGCCGTAGAACCCAGAGGCGTTGCCGATGCGGATCGGGGCCGGGGTCACGCGAACTGCCCCGGCTTCCGGCCGGCTCCGGGAGGTCCGGCGAAGGCCTGTGCGATCCCGAGCCATTCCTCGACGTCCTTGCCGGTGGCGACCAGATCGGTGTCGGCGGGGTGACGGCGCTGGGTGATCACGAGGCAGAAGTCGACCGCGCTCCCGGTGAGCCGCTGTCCGGCGTCCTCGGGGCCGAAAGCCCAGGTGGTGCCGTTGGGCGCGGTCAGCTCGACGCGGAATTCCTCGTGGGGCGGGGCGAGCGCGTTGAGCTTGTAGGCGAAGTCGCGCGTGCGGGTGCCGAACCGGGCGATGTGCCAGATCCGGGCGGTGCTCTCGCGCGCCACGCCGAGCGCGTCGAAGATGTCCTGACCGTGCGCCCAGGTCTCCATGAGGCGCGCCGTCACCATGGACGCGGCACTCATCGGCGGGCCGTACCAGGGGATCTTCTGCCCGTCGGGCACCGCGGCGAGCGCTTCGGCGAGTTCCGCGCGACCGGCGCGCCACTCCTCCAGCAGTTCACGGGGCGGCGTCTTCGCGCCCTCGGCGGCGCCGTCGTCGACGTAGGACTCGCCCGTCGCGAGCAGCCCTTCGATCTCGGCCTGCCACTCGGCCTCGGATCCGCGCGCCGCGATCAGCGCCTTCTTGTCCGTCCAGGCCAGATGGGCTATCTGATGGGCGATCGTCCAGCCTTCGGCCGGGGTCTGCCGCGCCCAGTCCGACGCGGGCAGATCCGCCACCACGTCGTCGATGGCCTGCGATTCCGCCGCGAGATCCCCAAGGATCACGCCCAGGTCAGCCATGCCCGCCTCCTCGCGTCTCCCCCAGGCTGACACTCGGTGGCGGAAAAATCAAGCGCGCCTGATTGTTTTTCTCGATCGACGTTCCGTGAAGGCCTCCTTGAGGGACTCTGGGTCTCTCAAGGAGGCCTTCACGGACAGCGGGGACCAGTTCGGCGACCTGTCCGAGGCCGGTCGGGCATCGAGGGAACCCGATCCTCATCGCAGCCCAGATGTCTCCAATGTGGCATTGGGGACACTGAATCCCATCTCCCACGACCTCCGCGCGACACCACCGCAGCCCAGCATGCCCCCTCAGACTGTCCAAAAAGGACACTTTTCGAGACCCAAGACGTCCGATTTACGCACTTTGCGCAGTATTGCCCGGGGTCGTGAGTGGCGATGGTCGTTCTAGCCCTCTTTACCACTCACGACCCCCGCGCGGAACCGGACATCATGACATCAATCGGGCGCACTGACTGCGACAGGTGTCCGTTGTGGACACCTCGCGCCGGGGTCATCCCCACGAGTCATTCCGGAATCCCGCGCGGCAGGGGTTCGATCACGCCATGTCCGACTTACCCCTCAATAACAGAGGTCCCTCAAGAAGGCCTTCACGGACAGCGAGGCAGCTCAGCTCCCCGGCCGCTCGAATTCCCGGATCAGCACCGGATACTGCTCACCCCCGTGCCCGGCGGCGATCGCGCGGTCGGCCATCGCCTTGATCAGCTTCGGCAGTTCGGCGTTCACGCCCAGCGCCTCGCTCTCCTCGACCATGTGCGCCATCGCGCGCGCGTCGGTCTCCAACGCCGACACCTCGGCGGGGAACGAACCCTTGTCGATCTGCTCCGCGTAGCCGGGCAGCCAGTCCGCCACCCCGGCGGCGATCTGCCGCGCGAAGGGGGCGTACGTCGCGGCGTCGACACCGGCCGTCTTGAGCATCGCGGTGCCCTGGAGCCACGCGTTCAGGACACTCCACATCATCGTCAGACCGGCGACGTCGTAGAGGGACGCGAGGCCGGGGTCCTCGCCCAGATGACTGACCGTGCCGAGCGCGCCGAGGTCGAAGTCCGGCCGCGGTCCGCTCAGCAGGATCACCGCCTCGTCGGTTCCGATCGACGACGGGATGGCCATGATCGCGCCGTCCAGGTAGCGGGCGCCGTGTTTTTCGGCCCAGGCGGCGGTTTCCCGCGCCTGCGCGGAGTCGCCCGAGGTGAGATTGACCAGTGTCGTGCCATCGAGCCGGGCGTCGCCGAGCAGTTCGCGAACGGCGGAATAGTCGGTGAGGCACACGATCGTCACGCCGCCGAGCGCGTCACCGATCGTGGGCGCGAGCCGGGCGCCTTCGGCCACGAGCGCGTCCGCCTTGGCGGCCGTCCGGTTCCACACGGTCGTGGGATGCCCGGCCTTCAGGAACGCGCGGGCGAGCGCGGTGCCCATCAGGCCGAGGCCGACGACCGAAATCGGGGTGTTCGTTTTGTCTGTCATGGCACGATCGTCAACGTTGATACCGGTATGAAGGTCAAGTGGGGAAAGCGATGAAGATCGGTGAACTGAGTCACCGGACGGGCGTCAACGCCCATCAGCTGCGCTACTACGAGGCGCAGGGCCTCCTGGAGGCGAGCCGCGGCACGAACGGCTACCGCGAGTACGACGAGACGGCGTTGCTGCGGGTGAGGCAGATCCGTCACCTGCTCGCCGCCGGCCTGTCGTCCGAGGACATCGCGTACCTGCTCCCCTGCGCGATCGGCGAGGAACCGGAGCTGATCGGCTGTCCCGAGCTGCTGGCCGCGATGCGCGAGCGGCTCGGCCGCCTGGACGAGCAGCTGGCCAAGCTGAACCGGTCGCGTGACGCGCTGGCCGAGTACATCGTCGTGGCCGAGCGGGTCGGCGCCGAGACCTATCCGCCGTTCGACGGGACCGCCGCGTGAACGAGGCGATCCGACTACGGGAGCAAGGCACCGACGAGGCACGCCTGCGGCTGATCGAGCTGGCCGAGAGGAATCCACGGGACGCCGTGATCGCCTACCAAACCGCGTGGGCCCACGATTCGGCCGGTTTGGAAGCCGAAGCGGCCCCGTTCTACGAGCAGGCGCTCGCGGGCGAAGGTCTGTCCACAGAGGACAGGCACGGGGTGTTCGTCGGACTCGGCAGCACGTACCGCGTCCTCGGCCGGTACGAGGAGTCGCTCGCGACCTTGCGGCGCGGTCTCGGCGAGTTCCCGGACGACGCGGCGCTGAGGACGTTCCTCGCGATGGCGCTCTACAACACCGGCGAGGCGCGCGAGGCGGCGGGAACCCTGTTGAAGGTGCTGGCGGCGACCAGCACGGACGACGGCGTCCGGCGATACCGGCGAGCGGTCGAGTACTACGCGGACCATCTGGACGACGTCGAATGAGTCTTGTTGACACCTTGTCAACACTGGCTTACTTTCACGTCATGAGCGCGTATGCCGAAATCACCTACGAGGTCGAAGACCGCATCGCGACGGTCACGCTCAACCGGCCCGAGGCCCGCAACGGCTACACCATCCGCATGGCCGACGAACTCGGCGACGCGATGGACCGCGCCGACCGCGACGAGGACGTCCGGGTGGTGATCCTGACCGGCAACGGCAAGGATTTCTCGGTGGGCGCCGATCTCACGCAGGGCGGTTTCGACTTCGATCCGGAGACCGGGCCGGACGCGGCGTGGCAGGAGCCGGCGGGACGCTGCTCGAAGCGGATCTTCACGATGAACAAGCCGGTGATCGCCGCCCTGCGGGGCGCGGCCGTCGGCGGCGGCGTCACGATCACCCTGTCGTGCGACTACCGCCTCGCGTCCACGGACTCCCGGTTCGGCTTCGTGTTCGTCCGCCGCGGGATCTACCCCGAAGGCGCGTCCGCGTGGTTCCTCCCCCGGCTCGTCGGGATGGGCACGGCACTCGACTGGATGATCAGCGGCCGCGTCTTCGGCGCCGAGGAGGCGAAGACCGCCGGGCTGGTCCACAGTGTCCACGAGCCCGAAGAAGTGCTCGGCAAGGCGCGCGAACTCGCTCGCGAGATCGCCGCGACCACGTCGCCGGTCTCGGTCGCCGTGACCCGCCAGCTGCTGTACCGGATGGCGAGCGCGGAATCGCCGTTCCCCGTGCACGAGCTCGACTCCCGGCTGATCGGCGGCCTGGGCTCCAGCCCGGACGCGGTCGAGGGGGTCGTGTCCTTCCTGCAGAAACGACCACCGGAGTTCTCCATGCGCGTCGACACCGACCAGCCCGCCTACCTGCCGTGGCTGAACAAGTGACCGCCTATCCCCCGGAACCCTGGAACCTGGCCGGTCAGGCGTATCTGTCGATCTGGCGTGTCCCGGTGAGCGAACTGCCCGCACTGCCCGGCGGTGTCGAGCCGATCGTGGTCGGCGGCCGCGCCCAGGTGTTCACCGCCTGGATCGACTATCAGGAACCCGGGCAGCTCCAATATCACGAGCTGCTGGCGACGGTGGCGGTCCGCGGCGAGCGCCTCTCCAGCTCCATCACCGACATCTGGGTCGACAGCGAGGTCTCGCTCGCCGGCGGGCGGGCACTGTGGGGCATCCCCAAGGATCTCGCCGCGCTCGACTTCGCCCACGGGCGGACCTTCACCGCCTCGGCGGCCACCCAGGAAGACTGGATCGCGACGGCGGCCTTCACGCCTCGCCCGAGCCTCCCGGTGCGGATGCCCGCGGCCTTCGACGTCGTCCAAATACTGGACGGCCGTCTCAAAAGGAGCCCCGTCCGGGCGAAGGCGAGGCCTTGTCCGGCGGCCGCGGACTGGCGGATCAACGAGTCCGGGCCGTTCGGCTTCCTGGCCGGTCAGCGGCCCGTCCTGAGCACCTGCCTGCGCGATTTCAAGATCGTCTTCGGCGGTTGACCAGCCGCTCAGCGTGATCGTCTAACCCGCCAGGGTGAGCCGACGACACGCCACCCATTGGGGCACGTGCAGCCTCCGACCCCTACATGTAGTCTCTGGGAACCGGCACCGCCCAGCGACGGGGAGACCGCTCGGGAGCGGTGGTCGGACAGCTTTGTGAACCTGCAGCGCACGGCCTTGTGAGGCCTTGTGGTGCTTCAACGCGCCCTTATTGGAGTGACGCATGTCAGTGGAAACCGGTCAGCGGCCGCCCTCGTCCTCGGACACCACGCCCGCGACCGTGCGAGTCATCCGGCGGGACGGCAGCGTGTCCCCCTTCGACGCGAACAAGATCTCGGTCGCCGTGACCAAGGCCTTCCTCGCCGTCGAGGGCGGTGACGCGGCCGCTTCGTCGCGGATCCACCACCTGGTCAAGGAACTGACCGAGCAGATCGAGACCACCCTGCTCCGCCACGCCGGTCCCGAGACCGCGCTGCACATCGAGCAGATCCAGGACATCGTCGAGCTCGCGCTCATGCGCGGCGAGCACCACAAGGTCGCCCGCGCGTACGTCCTGTACCGCGAGGAGCGCGCGAAGGCCCGCGAGGCCGAGAAGCCCGCGTCGTCGGACGTCGCCATCAGCGTCAAGGCGGCCGACGGCTCGCTCCGCCCGCTCGACTGGGCCCGCGTCTCGCACGTCGTCGGAGAGGCCGTCGCCGGTCTCGAGGACGTCTCAGCGGAGCCGGTGCTGGCCGAGGCCAAGCGCAACCTCTACGACGGCATCAGCGCCGACGAGCTCGCCCTCGCGCAGATCATGGCCGCGCGCGTGCTCGTCGAGCAGGAGCCGAACTACTCCTACGTCAGCGCCCGGCTGCTCGCGGACAAGCTCCGCGGCGAGGCGCTCAGCTACCTCGCGGGCGTGCCGCAGCAGGCCAGCCAGGACGAGATGGCCACCCGGTACCCGCAGTACTTCCGGGACTACCTCAAGCGCGCCATCGAGCTGGAGCTGGTCAACGCCGAGCTGCAGACCTTCGATCTGGACAAGATCACCGCGGCCATCCACGCCGAACGCGACCTCGACTTCGGCTTCCTCGGCCTGCAGACCCTGTACGACCGGTACTTCCAGCACCACGACGGGGTCCGCTTCGAGCTGCCGCAGGCGTTCTTCATGCGCGTCGCGATGGGCCTGGCGATCCGCGAGGACGACCGTGAGGCTCGTGCCATCGAGTTCTACGAGCTGCTCTCGACGTTCCACTTCATGGCGTCCACCCCGACGCTGTTCAACTCGGGCACCACGCGTCCGCAGCTGTCGTCCTGCTTCCTGACCACGGTCGACGACGACCTGGACTCGATCTTCCAGGCGTACAAGAACAACGCGCTGCTGGCGAAGTACTCGGGCGGTCTCGGCAACGACTGGACCCCGGTCCGCGGCCTCGGCGCGCACATCAAGGGCACCAACGGCCAGTCGCAGGGTGTCGTGCCGTTCCTCAAGATCGCCAACGACACCGCGGTCGCGGTGAACCAGGGCGGCAAGCGCAAGGGCGCGGCCTGCGCGTACCTCGAGACCTGGCACGTGGACATCGAGGAATTCCTCGACCTGCGCAAGAACACCGGTGACGACCGTCGTCGTACGCACGACATGAACACCGCGAACTGGGTGCCGGACGAGTTCCTGCGCCGCGTCGAGGCCGACGCGCAGTGGACGCTGTTCTCGCCGAACGAGACCCCGGACCTGCACGACCTCTACGGCAACGCGTTCGCCGAGCGCTACCGCGAGTACGAGGCCGCCGCCGAACGCGGTGAGCTGAAGGTGTTCCGCAAGGTCCGCGCGGTCGACCTGTGGCGCCGCATGCTGACCATGCTGTTCGAGACCGGCCACCCGTGGATCACCTTCAAGGACCCGTGCAACCTGCGTTCGCCGCAGCAGCACGTGGGTGTCGTGCACTCGTCCAACCTGTGCACCGAGATCACCCTGAACACCACCACCGACGAGGTCGCGGTCTGCAACCTCGGCTCGGTGAACCTGCTCAAGCACGTCACCCCCGAGGGCCTGGACACCCAGCGCCTCGAGAAGACCGTGCGCACCGCGGTCCGCATGCTCGACAACGTGATCGACATCAACTTCTACACGATCCCGGAGGCGCGCCGCTCCAACCTGCGTCACCGCCCGATCGGCCTCGGCCTGATGGGCTTCCAGGACGCGCTGTTCGAGATCGGTGTCCCGCTGTCCTCGGACGAGGCCGTGCAGTTCGCGGACACGAGCATGGAGCACATCAGCTACTACGCGATCTCGGCCTCGACCGACCTCGCGGAGGAGCGCGGCCAGTACCAGACGTTCGAGGGTTCCTTGTGGAGCAAGGGAATCCTGCCGATCGACTCGATGCAGCTGCTCATCGACGCCCGCCAGGGCGACGCGCTCGACGTCGACACTTCGTCCACTTTGGACTGGGCGCCGCTGCGTGAGCGGGTCAAGACCGTCGGCATGCGCAACTCCAACGTGATGGCGATCGCGCCGACCGCGACGATCTCCAACATCTGCGGCGTCGGGCAGTCGATCGAGCCGCTGTTCCAGAACCTGTTCGTCAAGTCGAACATGTCCGGCGACTTCACCGTGGTGAACCCGCACCTGGTCCGCTCGCTCAAGGAGCGCGGGCTGTGGGACGAGGTCATGGTTTCGGACCTGAAGTACTTCGACGGCAGCCTCGGCCAGATCGACCGCGTGCCGGACGACCTGAAGGCGCTGTACGCGACCGCGTTCGAGATCGAGTCCAAGTGGCTGGTGGACGCGGGTTCGCGGCGCCAGAAGTGGATCGACCAGGCCCAGTCGCTGAACCTGTACATCGCGGCGCCCAGCGGCCGCAAGCTCGACGAGCTGTACCGCTACGCCTGGCACAAGGGCCTCAAGACCACGTACTACCTGCGGGCCCGGTCCGCGACGCACGTGGAGAAGAGCACCCTGCGCGGCACCGACGGCAAGCTGAACGCGGTCTCGGCCACCCCGGCCCCCGCCGCACCCGCTTCGCCGAAGCCCGCCGCCGCCCCGGCTCCCGCCGCCTCGCCCGCGCCGTCGGCTTCCGCCGCGGTTCCGGCCGTGCCGGTGACCGCTCCTGCCCCGGCCGCCAAGCCGGAGCCGAAGGAGATGCCGAAGGTCTCGGACGTCGACTTCGTCGCCACCGAAGGCGCCGCCTGCCGGATCGACGACCCCGACTGCGAAGCCTGCCAGTAAGACATCGTCGTGAGTGGCGATTCGGGTTCTGACCCGAATCGCCACTCACGACCCCCGACTCGTGAAGTGAGCTTTCATGACCACCTTTGACGCCTCCGCCGACGCCACGGGCCTCGGTGAGATCGAAGTCGGCGCCGCCCGCATCAACGTCGACGACAAGCGGATGATCAACGCCCGCGCCGACGTCAACCAGCTGCTGCCGATGAAGTACACCTGGGCGTGGGAGAAGTACCTCGCCGGCTGCAACAACCACTGGATGCCGACCGAGGTCGCCATGCAGGCCGACATCGCGCTGTGGAAGTCGCCCGACGGCCTCACCGAGGACGAGCGCACCATGCTCAAGCGCAACCTCGGCTTCTTCGCCACCGCGGAATCCCTGGTGGCCAACAACATCGTGCTCGCGGTGTACCGGCAGATCACCAACCCCGAATGCCGCCAGTACCTGCTGCGCCAGGCGTTCGAGGAGGCCGTGCACACGCACACCTTCCAGTACATCTGCGAAAGCCTCGGCCTGGTCGAGGGCGAGCTGTTCAACATGTACCGCGAGGTCCCGTCCATTTCGGACAAGGACGCGTGGGCGCTGAAGTACACGCAGAACCTGGAGAACCCGGACTTCGAGACCGGCACCCCGGAAGCCGACCAGAACTTCCTGCGTGACCTCGTCGCGTTCTACGTGATCTTCGAGGGCATGTGGTTCTACACCGGTTTCGCGCAGATCCTCTCGCTCGGCCGCCGGAACAAGATGATCGGCATCGCCGAGCAGTACCAGTACATCCTGCGCGACGAGTCGATCCACCTGAACTTCGGCATCGACTGCATCAACCAGATCAAGATCGAGAACCCGCACCTGTGGACCGAGGAGTTCCAGGCGGAGATCCGGACGATGCTGACCGAAGCGTGCGAACTCGAGGTCGCCTACGCCCGCGACACCATGCCGCGCGGCATGCTCGGGCTCTCGGCCGAGCTGATCGAGCAGTACATGCACTTCATCACCGACCGCCGGGCGCAGCAGATCGGCCTCGCGCCGATCTTCGGCGAGACCGAGAACCCGTTCCCGTGGATGTCGGAGGCGATGGACCTCAAGAAGGAGAAGAACTTCTTCGAGACCCGCGTCATCGAGTACCAGTCCGGTGGCGCCCTCGACTGGGACTGATCACCGACACGTAGTACATGAAGGCCCCCTTCCTTGCGCCTAGGTACAGGAAGGGGGCCTTCATGTACTTCTCCTTCGCGGTACGCTCCGGAGTGCTACTGGTTCGCCCGGCCTCCCAGGCCGGTCGAGGTAACAGGGAACCCGGTGCGAATCCGGGACTGCCCCGCAGCGGTATGTGGGAACGAAAGCCGTCACCGTGCGAGACACGGTAAAGCACTGGGACATGGCGCCCCGGGAAGCGACGGCCGGTAGGAGCGAGCGAGTCGCCCACGAGTCCGAAGACCTGCCCGTGGTACGCGCGCCGACGGCGTGCGTGAGTCCGGGCCTCGTGGGATGGGCACGACCGAACGGCGGTCACTCCTGCGCGCCCCGGGCTCCGACGACAAGCTCGCGAGGAGAGAGCTGTGACCGAAATCGGCACGACAGTGCTGGGCTACCCCCGGATCGGACCGGACCGGGAACTCAAGCGTTCACTCGAAC
The DNA here is from genome assembly GCF_051373225.1 of Amycolatopsis sp. w19. Classification (NCBI taxonomy): domain Bacteria; kingdom Bacillati; phylum Actinomycetota; class Actinomycetes; order Pseudonocardiales; family Pseudonocardiaceae; genus Amycolatopsis; species Amycolatopsis sp. w19. The sequence continues at coordinate 501,358 of NZ_JBPQFM010000002.1, forward strand.
GCTACTGGGCGGGCAGGATCGGCGAGGCCGAACTGCTCGGCACCGGCCGCGCACTGCGCACCCGCGCCTGGCGGGAACTCAAGGACGCGGGACTGGATTCCGTCCCCTCCAACACGTTCTCCCATTACGACCAGGTGCTCGACACCACCGAGCTGTTCGGAGCGCTGCCGGAGCGCTTCACCACGCTCGGCCTCTCGCCGCTCGACACCTACTTCGCCGCCGCGCGCGGGGTGCAGGACGCGCCGGCGATGGAGATGACGAAGTGGTTCGACACGAACTACCACTACATCGTCCCCGAACTCGGCCCGGACACGACGTTCTCGCTCACCGGCACCAAACCGCTGGACGAGTACCGCGAAGCCCGCGCGATCGGCGTCGAGACCCGGCCGGTGCTGGTGGGCCCGGTGACGTTCCTGCTGCTCGCGAAACCGGCCGAGACGGCTCCGGAAGGCTTCCGCCCGCTGGAGCTGCTCGACAACCTTCTCGACGCCTACGTCGAACTACTGCGCCGTCTGCACGACGAAGGCGTCGAGTGGGTCCAGTTCGACGAGCCCGCCTTCGCCGCGGATCGCAGCGAACGGGAACTCAACGCGCTCATCCGCGCCTACCACCGGCTCGCGAAGGAGACCGCGCGGCCGAAGATCCTGGTCGCCGGATACTTCGGCGGGCTCGGACGCGGACTCGGCGTGCTCGCCCGTTCCCCGATCGACGCCATCGCCGTCGATCTCGTGTCCGATGAGTCCTTTGTGGACGCCGTCGCCGCCGAGCCCGCCTTACGGGACAAGGAGGTCTTGGCCGGTGTCGTGGACGGGCGCAACGTCTGGCGCACGGATCCGACCCGCGCGCTCAGCCGGGCGGCGACGGTGCTGGGCACCGCGAAGTCGGTCAGCGTGTCGACGTCCTGTTCGCTGCTGCACGTGCCCTACGACGTCGAACGAGAGGACGGGCTTCACCCGCGGCTGAAGGGCTGGCTCGCTTTCGCCAGGCAGAAGGTCGACGAGGTCGTCCTGCTCGGGCGTGCGTTGAAGGAAGAGGGCGTCGACCTCTCCGCCGCCCGCGCCGCGGCCACGGATCGCGCGACGGCGGCCGACCTGGCCGACAGCGGGGTCCGCGCCCGGCTGGAGGCGCTGCGGCCGGAGGACACCGTCCGCTCCCCCTATGCCCGGCGGGCGGCGGCTCAGCAGGCCGCGTTGAAGCTGCCGCCGTTGCCGAGCACGACGATCGGCTCGTTCCCGCAGACCACCGACGTCCGCAAGGCGCGGGCCGCGCACAAGGCGGGTTCGCTGGACGACGCGGGCTACGAAGCCGCGATGAAGGCGGAGATCGAGCGTGTCGTCCGGCTGCAGGAGGACCTCGGCCTCGACGTGCTGGTGCACGGTGAGCCCGAGCGCAACGACATGGTGCAGTACTTCGCCGAGCGGCTGGCCGGGTTCGCGGCCACCGACTTCGGCTGGGTGCAGTCCTACGGTTCGCGCTGCGTCCGGCCGCCGATCTTGTACGGCGACGTCTCGCGTCCGGAGCCGATGACCGTCGAGTGGGCTCGCTACGCGCAGGGTCTGACCGGCAAACCCGTCAAGGGCATGCTGACCGGACCGGTGACGATCCTGGCGTGGTCGTTCGTCCGCGACGATCAGCCGCTGGGCGAGACCGCCCGTCAGGTGGCGCTGGCCATCCGCGACGAGGTGCACGACCTGCAGGAGGCGGGCATCCGCGTCATCCAGGTGGACGAGCCGGCGTTGCGGGAGCTGCTCCCGCTGCGCGCGGCGGCGCACGAGGCGTACTTCGCGTGGGCGGTTTCTTCGTTCCGGCTGGCGACTTCCGGGATCGACGACGCCACGCAGATCCACACACATATGTGCTATTCGGAATTCGGTGAGGTGGTCAAGGCGATCGACGCGCTCGACGCCGACGTCACCAGCATCGAGGCCGCGCGGTCGAAGATGGAGGTCGTCACCGATCTCGGCGCGGCGGGCTTCGGCCGCGGCGTCGGGCCGGGTGTCTACGACATCCACTCGCCGCGTGTCCCCGGCGTGGACGAGGTCAGCGGCCTGCTGCGGACCGCCGTCGGCGCCGTGCCCGCCGAGCGGATCTGGGTCAACCCGGACTGCGGCCTGAAGACCCGCGGCTACGCGGAGGTCGAACCGGCCCTGCGGAACCTGGTCGCGGCCGCCCACACGGTCCGCTCCGAACTGGCCTGACCGGTCCGTGAAGGCCTCCTTCCCTACCCTCAAGGTAGTGAAGGAGGCCTTCACGGAACTTCCATCGAGGTATTGTCAAGGCGTCAATAAGGGTGCGATGGTGGAGCGGTAACCGGTCTCAGCGGGGAGATGGTCACCATGGCGAACGCCGTCGAAAAGGTCACCGGGGCGCTGCGCGAGCGGGTTCCGCCGCTCACTTCGATCCCCCTGCCGCGTTCGGTCGACCAGCGCTGGCTCGGCGCGACCTGGCCGGTCCGCGAACTCGCGCCCGCCCCGCCGGGTCTCAAACCCGTCCTCGGCGACGAGGGCCCGCCGGTCATCGGGCACGCGCTGGACTTCATGCGTTTCGGCATCGAGTTCGGCCTCAAACGCTACGAGACCTACGGACCGGTGTCGTGGATGGGCGCGTTCGGGCGCCGCATCGTCGCGCTCACCGGCCCGGAGGCCACCCAGATCGCGTTGGTGAACAAGGACAAGGCCTTCTCCCAGGAAGGCTGGAAGTTCTTCATCGAGCAGTTCTTCGACCGCGGCCTGATGCTGCTCGACTTCGGCGAGCACCATCTGCACCGCCGGATCATGCAGGCGGCCTTCACCCGGCAGCGGCTCACCGGTTACGTCGACCAGATGGGCCCGGCCCTGCGCGACGGTATCGCCGCGTGGGCCGACCGGCCGAACCCGCGGATCTACTGGTCCCTCAAGCAACTCACGCTCGACGTCGCGACCCGTGTGTTCATGGGCATGAGTTCCGGCGACGACGCGGCCGCGATCAACCGCGCGTTCGTGAATTCCGTGCGCGCGGGCACGGCCATCGTGCGGTTCCCCGTCCCCGGTGGCCGCTGGGCGGCGGGACTGCACGGCCGCAAGGTCCTCGAACGCCACTTTTCGGCGAACCTGCCCGCGAAACGGGCGAGCGACGGCGACGACCTCTTCACCGCGTTGTGCCACGCCACCACCGAGGACGGCGACCGCTTCACCGACGCCGACGTCGTCAACCACATGATCTTCCTGATGATGGCCGCGCACGACACGTCGACGATCACCAGCGCCGCCGCCGTCTACCACCTCGCCAAGCACCCGGAGTGGCAGGAACGCGCGCGCCGGGAGTCGCTCGCGCTCGGCGACGACGTACCCGACATCGAAGCGCTGGAGACCCTGACGACGCTGGACCTGGTGATCAAGGAAGCCCTGCGCCTGGTGGCCCCGGTTCCTTCCCTGACCAGGAAAACCGTTAAGGACACCGAGGTTCTCGGGCATTTCATTCCCGAAGGGACACTCGTCGGGATTTCCCCGACCGTCAACCATTTCTCCCCGGAGCACTGGACGGATCCGATGCGGTTCGACCCGGACCGCTTCGGCGAGGACCGCCGCGAGGACAAGTCGCATCGCTACGCGTGGATGCCGTTCGGCGGCGGGGCGCACAAATGCATCGGCCTGCATTTCGGGACGTTCGAGGTGAAGGCGCTGCTGCACGAGATGCTGCGGGCGTATCGCTGGTCGGTCCCGGAGGGCTACACCGCGCGCTGGGACTACGTGTCGCTGCCCGTGCCGGCGGACGGCCTGCCGATCCACCTGACGCCTCGGTGAACCCATGTCCACGATCGAGCACTCTTGGTAACTTCCGGTCACCACTCGTGTAGCAGCGATCACCCTTTCAGCCGGTAGACACCCCGGATCGCGCATGGTGCCGTGGCACTACACCCGGTCGGCTCATACCTAGTGTGGGTCCGTGGGCTCGGGCACCCGGTCTGAGCTGGCCATCAACCGCGCATGAAGAGGTGAAGTGTGCCCGAACCTGGTTCCGCGCCAGGGTTGGTGGACGTGGCCCGGAGATGGGCCGAGACGCTCGCTGACACTAAAGGAGTATCGCTTCCCAAGGAGCAACTCGAACGGTTCCTGCTCGGCGTCGCCCAGGACGCCGTCCGTGCCGAGCCCGAGCATCAGCCGGCGCTGCTGCGCTTCTCCAAGCTCTACTCCGCCTCTCCCATCGGGATCGCCCTCGCCGACGCCAACGGCACCATCGTGGAGGCGAATGCCGCGCTCGGCCGTCTCCTCGGCTGTCGTCCCGCCTCGCTTCGCGGCCGGGAGATCCCCGACCTCGGCTCCGCCGAACACGACGTCGCCCGCCTGCGGAACGCGCTCACGCAGCTCATGACGCACGGCCGGCCGACCCAGCAGGAACGCCTGCTGCTGACCCACAGCGAGGAAGGCCCGCTCTGGGGCGACGTGACCCTGACCGACCTCCCCGGTGACCGGCCCGGTACGACCTATCCGGTGCTGATGGTCGCCGACGCCAACGAGATCCACCTGCTGCAGGAACAACTGCGGCACCAGAACGTGCACGACGTGCTGACCGGCCTGCCCAACGCCACCGCGTTCGGCAACGCCCTCGAAACCGCGCTCGCCGGTTCCGGCGGCGAGCAGGTCGCCCTCGTCTATCTCGACATCGACGGCTTCAAGGTGATCAACGACGGGCTCGGCGCCGGCATCGGTGACCAGGTGCTGCGCGGGGTCGCGACGAAGCTCAGGTCCGTGTTCGCCGGCAGGCACGAGGGTTCCGTCGCCCGGCTGTCCGGCGACGGGTTCGCCGTCCTGCTGCGCGGCGATTTCACGCCGCCGCAGGTGATCGCCCTGGTCGAGCAGGCGCTGGAGGAACTCGCCGAGCCGATCTACCTCGGCGGGCACGGGATCGGGGTCAGCGCGAGCGCGGGCATCGTCGTCCGCCCGGTCGCCGACGGCGGCTCCGAAGACCTGTTGCGGGCCGCGGAAATCGCCCTGCACCGTGCCAAGGAGGCGGGCAAGGCGCAGTGGATGCTGTTCGACCCGGAGCTCGACGCGCGTGACCGTGGCCGCTACCAGCTCGGCGCGGTCATCGCGGGCGCGCTGGAGAACGGCGAATTCTCGCTGATCTATCAGCCGACGGTGAAGCTCGCGAATCCCGACCAGCTGGCGGCCGTCAACGCCGGGCTGCGCTGGAGCCACCCGGAGAAGGGCGAACTGGACTCCGACGAGTTCTATCCGCTGGCACAGATCACCGGGATGACCATCCCGCTCGGCCGGTGGCTGCTGGCCGAATCGCTCGCCGCCACCGCGCGATGGCGGAGCAGGTTCGGCGACGCCGCCCCCGACGTCTGCGTGCGGCTGCCGACCCGGCTGGCCATCGAGCCCGATCTGGTCCTGCTGGTCAAGGAACAGCTCGACCGGCACAACCTGCCCGCCCAGGCGCTGCGGCTGTGCACGGACCGCGATTCCGTGCTCGACGCGAGCGGCGAGGTGCTCGACTCCTTCGCCGTACTGGCCGATCTGGGCGCACAGCTGGTGCTGACCATCTCCGGTTCGGACGATCTGGAGCTCATCCCGCGGCACGGGCTGCCCGTCCGCCACGTGATCCTGTCCGGCCCGGTCGTCGACGCGCTGGCCGACGGCGAGAACGACGCCGACGTCCGCCATCTGTGCCAGCTGGTCGCCAGGGCCAAGGAGCTGAAACTGCGCATCGGCGCGGAAGGCGTCCACAGCCACGAGCAGGCCGAACGGCTGCGGCGGTACGGCGTCCTCGCGGCGCGGGGTTCGTTCATCGCGGATTCCGCGACCGGGGACGAGGTCGACGAGCTGATCGAACGGCACGCCCACTGACGTGTGTTTCTCCGGTGAACCCGCGACCGCGATCGACGTCGGCAGGACGCCGTTCGGCCTTCCACCTCAGATCGGTGGGCAGGGCGCCCTGCCACCGCGATAGCGGGGCCTTCGGCCGGGCGGGTTCAAGCGTCCGGTCACTTCCCGGCCACCCCTCAGCTCCGCCTACTGACATGACAGGATCCGTCCATGGACCAAGGTGACCTCGCCCCGGACTTCACGCTGCCCGACGACAAGGGCGAAGACCGCACGCTGTCGGACTTCCTCTCGTCCGGCCCGGTGGTGCTGTTCTTCTACCCCGCCGCGATGACCAGCGGCTGCACCGCGGAAAGCTGCCATTTCCGCGACCTGGCCGCGGAGTTCGCCGAAGTGGGCGCGCACCGCGTCGGCATCAGCCCGGACGACGTCGCCAAACAGCAGGAGTTCTCCGCCAAACACGGCTTCGACTATCCCCTGCTGTCCGATGTGGACGGTGTGGTGGCGAAACAGTTCGGCGTCTGGCGCAAATTCAGCCCGCTGCACGCCAAACGGCACACCTTCGTCATCGACACCGACCGCAAGGTGCTCGAAGTGATCAAGAGCGAGCTGAAGTTCACCGTGCACGCCGACAAGGCGCTCGCGGCCCTGCGCGAGCGCAAGACTAAGGACGCTTGAGCCGCCAGAACCGGTCGACGCCCGCGCAGGCGGGGGCGTGCGGCGGCTCGGCGGGCTCCTCGCCGATCATCGTGAACCCCAGCCGCGCGGGCACGGCGCCGCTCGCGAGGTTCTTCTCGTCGTGCCGGATCTCGACCTCCGGCGCGCCGAGCCGGAAGGCCTCGTCGGCCAACAGTTTCGCGGCCCTGGTCACGTAACCGCGGCCGGTGTGGTGGCGACCGAGCCAGTAGCCGATCTCGATCCGGTCCGGATGCGTGATCATGCCCGCGCCGCCGACGAGGTCTTCCCCGGCGAGGATCGCGAAGTCGTAGGTCTTGCCGTCGGCCCAGTTCTTCGCGGACCGCTCCAGGAAGTCGGCGGCTTCACGGCGGCCGTAACCGTAGGTGGCCCAGATCATCCAGGCGCCGAGGTGCTCGGCGGAGTCGCCCGCGACGGCGGCGAGGGTTTCGAGCTGCTCGGGCTTCCAGCGGCGCAGGGTTACGACGTCGTCGGCGAGGGTTTCGGCGGGCGCTTCCATCCGCCCATGGTGACGTGCCTCGGCTCCGGGCGCCTCCGGTTTTCGGCGCCGAACGGGTTTCGCGGGTGTCATGAAAGGGCCGTTCAGGACATCTTTCGTCCTGAACGGCCCTTTCATGACACCCGGTCGGAGGCAGCGGACGCCCGGAGCACACGAAGGCCCCGAACGCTATGAAAGGTCCTTTCCTTGCAAAATTTGCAAGGAAAGGACCTTTCATAGCGCCTGAAGCGACCCCGAGGATCAGGTCAGAATCGCGCTGTCCGGGATCTCCGTGTCGTTCTTCAACGCGTCGAACAGCAGCTTCGACTTCGTCTTGTCCCAGTTCTCCGCCGAGCCGTTGGTCACCGGCACCGTCGTGGTGACGACGCCGCCCGACGAGATCCCGCGCATCGCCAGCGCCAGCCCGACCAGGTTGTGCACGTGGTCGCCCGAATCCATGGTCAGCGCGTCCGGCGCGGTCGACAGCAGCGGGAACAGCGTGAACGGGTTCAGCAGCGTGCCGGGGCTGCCGATCTCGCTGACCAGCGCGCCGATGAACTTCCGCTGGTTGGCGACGCGGTCGAGGTCCGAACGCGGGGTCGCCTCGCTGTGCCGCATGCGGACGAATCCGAGCGCCTGCGGCCCCTGGAGGTCCTGGCAGCCCGCGGGGATCTTGATCTTGGTGAGGGTGTCCTCCATCGGCTTCTCGACGCACATGTGCACCCCGCCGATCGCGTCGACGATCTTCGCGAAGCCGCCGAAGCCGATCTCGGCGTAGTGGTCGATGCGCAGGCCGGTGGCGCCTTCGACGGTCTGCGCGAGCAGCGTCGGGCCCCCGATCGAGAACGCCGCGTTGATCTTGTTCTTGCCGTGCCCGGGAATGCTCACCTGCGAGTCGCGCGGGAGGCTCAGCAGCGTCGGTTTGACGCTGTTGGACGGGACGTGCGCGATCATGATGGTGTCGGTCCGCTTGCCGCCGCCCGCGGCCTTGGAGTCACCGGTGACCAGCTTCTCCTGCTCTTCGGGCGTGAGCCCGTCCCGGCTGTCGGAGCCCACGATCAGCCAGTTGGTGCCCTCGGCCGCGACGGGGCGGCCGGAGTAGTCGGCCAGCGCGTCGACGCGGTTGATCGAGAACTCCAGGTACACCCACACACCGGCGAGGAACACCACGAACACGGTCAGCAACGTGAGCAGCACCTTGCCGAAGCCCCAGCGCTTACGCCGCCGCGGCGGGCGCGCGTCGTCCATCGGACGCCCTGGAGGGGGCTGCGGCGGGCCTGGACGGCGCGGAGGCGGGCCGGCAGGGCGTTCCTGGCCTCCGTGCCCCATGGGCGTCGTCCGCTCGTCGTACGGGCTGCTCCCCCGGCCCGGCAGCGGCATCATCTGCGCGGGCTGGTGCCGCCGGGGGCGGCCGGACGGCGGCCGTTGTGGCGGCAGCCGTCGCCCTCGGTCGTCGCCTCCATACGTCATGCCGAATCACCCGTCCCGATCTCGCGTGTGGGGCCCAGTCAACCGCAGACCCTAGGTGAAGGACGTCCGGCACCCCGCATCGGTTGGGTGGTGCTCACCTTCCGGTTTCGGCGAATCCGAACTGGTGGACCTTGAGATACCCCGACCGGAACCCCGCTTCGGAGTACGCCAGGTAGAACTCCCACATCCGTTTGAAGACGTCGTCGAAGCCCAGTTCGGTGATCTCGTCCCACCGCTGGGTGAACCTCTCCCGCCACAGCCGCAACGTGCGGGCGTAGTCGTGACCGAACTCGCGCACCCCCTCCAGCCTCAACCGCGCGTGCTCCAGCAGGCCCTGTTCGACGGAGGTGGTCGACGGGATGAGCCCGCCGGGGAAGATGTACTTGTGCATCCAGGTGTACGAACGGGCCGCGGCGAGCATGCGCTCGTGGTCCATGGTGATGGCCTGGAGCCCCAGTCTGCCGCCCGGCTTCAGCCGCTTCCCGATGGTCTCGAAGAACGTCGGCCAGTACGCCTCCCCGACCGCTTCGATCATCTCGACACTCACCACCGCGTCGTACTCACCGGAGGAGTCGCGGTAATCGCACAGCCGGACGTCGACGCGGTCGGCGAAACCCGCCGCCGCGATGCGTTCGGTCGCCAGCTTCGCCTGCTCCTCGGAGATGGTCAGCGACGTGACCGTCGCCCCGCGCGCGGCGGCCCGGATCGAGAGTTCGCCCCAGCCGGTGCCGATTTCGAGCACCGTGCTGCCTTCGCGGACGCCGGCGTAGTCGAGGACGCTGTCGATCTTGCGGTGCTGGGCGGCGGTGAGGTCGTCGTCCGGGCCGAACAACGCCGACGAGTACATCATCGACGGGTCCAGGAACGCGCCGAACAGATCGTTCGACAGGTCGTAGTGACGATGGATGTTCGCCCGCGCGCCCTCGACGGTGTTCTCCTCGCCGACCGGGTGGCCGCGGTCGACGAAGCGGCGGAACCGCTGCAGCAACGGCGGGATGAGCGTCGCCATCCGCTCCGCGAACGGGGTCAGCACCTCGGCGAGCGCGTCGCTCGTCCAGTCGCCGACCATGTACGCCTCGCCGAAGCCGATCTTCGCGTCCACCCCGAGGCGGTGGAAGAAGGCGGCGGGACGGTTGAGCCGTATCTCGGGCGCGTCCGGGCCGCCCGCGCCCAGCTGCGAGCCGTCGGGCATCCGCACACGGACGTTCAGCGGGCGCACCGCGTGCCGGAACAACTGTTCGGCGATCCGCGCCCGGAACGGGGAATGCGGCGGGGTGGCCAATCCCGGCCACCGGGTTTCGTCGGGACCGGGAAGGCCGGCCGAACCTGCCGTCCGATCGACGCTCGACGTGGACATGGGTACTCCCTCCCGCCCGGTCTAGACCGGGATCCGCAGCCGCTCCGAGCTCGGCCGATCCCAGGCTCCGCTCAGCGTTTCGTCAGTGCCCCCGGCTTCGATCAGCTCGAGCGCGAATGCCCGTACCAGACGGTTCCAGACCCGAGACCTTCGCAGCATCGCGTGCCCCTCGCCACCGATTTCAAACCGCGCCGACCGCGATGTCACCTTTTCGGCGCGTTCGGCGAAAGCGTGTGATGCCACCGGATCCGTCATCCGGTCCTTGGTCCCGTGCGCGATCAGCACCGCGCGGCCGCCGACGGCGTCGATGGGTTCACCCGGCGGTGTCCACGGTGCCAGCGCGCAGACCCCGATGACGGCCGGATCGTCGGCCACGCGCAGGCCGACCCGTCCCCCCATCGAGTGGCCGACGAGGATCACCGGCACGCCGGGGTGATCGTCGCGGATCCGCGCCAAGGCCCAGCGCGCGTCGGCGAGCGCGTCGGTGCCGTGGTCGTTCCAGCCGTAGATCCGGTTGCGCAGCAGCCGCACCTCGACCCCGTGCCCCCGGCCCGCCCGGTGCACGTCCTTCGCCAGCGGCACCATCCGCTGGTACGCCAGCCGCCACGGCGCCACGCGGGCATGACTGTGCTCCGCGCCGCCGTGCAGTACCAGCACCACGGCTTTCACCTGGCCGCGTGCCCGCCAAGTCCGCACCGCGGGATCAGCCTCGCTCACCCTGGACCCTCCAGTCTCCGAAACCCCGGCCGCAGTGATCGGGTCAACCTCGATCATGACCCCATGTATTCCACTTCGGCGATTGGTCCACGCGATACATTCGTCGCTGATCTCCAGACGGAAGGGCGGATGTGGTGAGCACCACCGAACGTTGTGCAGACGTCGCCGAACGGCTCGCGGAGGCCGAACGGGGTAACGCGGAGCAGATCCGGAAGTCGGCCGAGCTGATCCTGGGGGTCATCCGGGCCGACGCCCTGGTGTTCACCGCCGGGGCGGGGCATTCGCTGGCCGCGGTCGCCGAGACCTTCTACCGGGCCGGCGGGCTCGCCTGCGTCTACCCGGTCTACCACCCCGAACTGCTGCCGCTGCACGGCGCGCAGCACAGCACCAAGACCGAGCGCCGCTCCGGGCTCGCCGAAGAGGTGCTCGCCGAGCGCGCCCCCGGTCCGGACGATCTGCTCGTGGTGTTCTCGACGTCGGGCGTCAACCCGTACCCGGTCGAACTGGCCGCCGGGGCGCGCAAACGCGGGGCGTCGGTCATCGCGGTGAGTTCGGCCGCCTCCGTGGCCGCGGCGCCCAAGCGCGCGGCCACGACGCTGATCGAAGAGGCGAACATCGTGCTCGACTCGCACGTCCGTCCCGGCGACTCGAGCTACCCGCCGGAGGCGCCGCGGACCGCGCCACTGTCCACAGTGATCAACGCGTTCCTCTGGAACCTCGTGCTCGCCGAGGTCGTGGACCTGGGTGCGGCGCAGGGCGTCGACATCCCGCTGTGGCGCAGCTCCAACGTGGACGGTGGCGACGAGGCCAACGCCGCGCTGCTGGCCAAGTACGGCGCGCGGGTCCCGGCACTGCGGTAGCGATTCGCGGGGACGGGCCTCTTGACTCGTCCCCGCGACGCTTCTACGGTCACATACCGACCGGTCGGTGTCCCCACGGGAGGTCAGCGCCATGACCGAGATCCACGGTGACTGCGCGGCGGGCTTCGAACCCGTCCGGGCCGCCTTCGAGGAGAACTTCGCCGGACGCGGTGAGATCGGCGCCGCGTTCTCGGTGACCCGGCACGGCGAGACCGTGGTCGATCTCTGGGCGGGCTGGGCCGATCCGGACCGGACGACGCCGTGGCGCGCGGACACGCTCACCAACGTCTGGTCGACCACCAAGGGCATGACCGCGCTCTGCGCGCACCACCTCGCCGACGCCGGCGCGCTCGACGTCGACGCGCCCGTCGCGAAGTACTGGCCGGAGTTCGCGGCCGCGGGCAAACAGGACATCCCCGTGCGATGGCTGCTCTCGCACCGCTCCGGGGTGACCGGGATCGGCGTCGACCGGCCGGTGAAGGTCGAGGAACTCTACGACTGGGACCACATCACCGGACTGCTCGCCGCGCAGCCGCCGCTCTTCGAACCGGGCACGGCCAGCGGCTATCACGCGTTGTCGTTCGGTTTCCTCGTCGGCGAGGTGATCCGCCGGGCGAGCGGCCAGGACGTCCGCGCGTACTTCGCCGAGCACATCGCCGGTCCGCTGGACGCGGACTTCCGGATCGGCCTGGATTCCGACGACGATCTGGCGCGCTGCTCCATCCTCGTCGAGCCCGTGCTCAGCGACGAGATGAAAACCGCCCTGACCGAGGCGTTCGCCAACGCCGGCCCGGCCGCCCTCGCGGCGCTGGCGAACCCGCGCGTCCAAGGCCGCGACGCCAACGATCCCGCCTGGCGGCGCGCGATCCTGCCCGCCTTGAACGGACACGGCACCGCCCGGGCCATCGCGACCATCTACGGCGCGGTCGCCTCCGGGCGGCTGCTCTCGGCCGAAGCGCTCGCGACGGCCCGCGAAGGGCAGGGCCGGGAGGCCGACGTCGTCGGCGGGCTGGGCAACGAATGGGCGCTGGGGTTCTACCTCGGCAGCGAGGAACGCGGCTTCGGCCCGAACCCGCGCGCTTTCGGGCACGACGGGCTCGGCGGCTCGTCCGGCGGCGCCGATCCGGAGAGCGGGATCGCCTTCGGCTACACGATGAACCGGATGGGGCCGCTGATGCGGGACGATCCGCGGAAGATGGCGCTGGTGAACGCGACCTTCGCCTCCCCCGCCCTCGTGAGTGGTGAGGACGGTTCTAACCGTCCTCACCACTCACGAGCCATCTGAGGGTCACGCGGCCGCAGGCTCCTCCGAGAACTGCGTCAGGTACAGCGACGCGTAGCGACCTTCGCGCGCGAGAAGCTCTTCGTGCGTCCCCCGCTCGACGATCTCCCCGTGCTCGACCACCAAGATCTGGTCCGCCGCCCGCACCGTCGACAACCGGTGCGCGATGACCAGCGCGGTCCGCCCGTCCAGCGCGTCGGTCAGCGCCTCGCCGACGGCCGCTTCGGACTGCGAGTCCAGATGCGCGGTCGCCTCGTCGAGGACGACGACCTTCGGCTGCGCCAGCAGGAGCCGGGCGATGGTCAGCCGCTGCCGTTCGCCACCGGAAAGCCGGTACCCCCGCTCCCCCACCACGGTCTCCAGCCCGTCCGGCAGCTCCCGGATCAACTCGGCAAGGCGCGCCTTCTCCAGCGCCGACCAGATCTCGTCGTCGGCGACCCCGGGCCGCGCGTACTCGAGGTTCGCGCGGATGGTGTCGTGGAAGAGGTGCCCGTCCTGGGTCACCACGCCGACGGTTTCCCGCAGCGAGGCGAAACTCAGCTCTCGAACGTCCACATCGGACAAACGCACCGAACCGGCGTCGACGTCGTACAGCCTCGGCAGCAGCGAGGCGATCGTCGACTTGCCGGCGCCCGACGATCCCACCAGTGCCACCATCTGCCCGGGTTCGGCGCGGAAGCTGATGCCGTGCAACACCTCCTCACCACCCCGGTGATCCAAAGTGGACACGTCCTCCAGCGAAGCCAGCGAGTACCGGTCCGCCGCCGGGTAGCCGAACCGGACATCGGAGAACTCCACCGAAACCGGGCCTTCGGGAACGCGTCGCGCGTCCGGCTTCTCCTCGATCATCGGCTTGAGGTCGAGCACCTCGAAAACCCGCTCGAACGAAACCAGCGCGGTCATCACGTCCACCCGGACGTTCGCCAGCGCGGTCAGCGGCGAGTACAGCCTGGTCAGCAGCAACGCCAAGGCCACGACGGTGCCCGGCGCGAGCGCCCCGGTCAGCGCCAGGTAGCCACCCAGCCCGTAGACCAGCGCCTGCGCGAGCGCGGAGACCGTGGTCAGGCTGGTCAGGAACCAGCGCGTCAGCATCGCCGTGCGAACGCCGATGTCGCGCACCCGCCCGGCCCGCGCGCCGAACTCGCCCGCTTCACGCTCCGGGTCTCCGAACAGCTTCACCAGCGTCGCGCCCGGTGCGGAGAACCGTTCGGTCATCTGCGTGGTCATCGACGCGTTGAGCCCGCCGGCCTCCCGCTGCAGCGCGGCCATCCGCCGCCCGAGCCGCCGCGTCGGCAGGATGAACACCGGCAGCAGCACCAATGCCAGCAGGGTGACCTGCCAGGACAGCGTCACCATGACCACCAGCGACAGCGCCAGCTGGATCACGTTGGTGACGAGCCCCGACAGCGTGGCGGTGAACGTGCGCTGCGCGCCGATGACGTCGTTGTTGAGCCTGCTCACCAGCGCGCCGGTGCGGGTGCGCGTGAAGAACGCGACCGGCATCCGCTGCACGTGGCGGTACACCGCGAGCCGCAGGTCGAGGATGATCCCCTCGCCGATCCTCGACGACTGCGCCCGTTCGGCCAGACCGAGCCCGGCGTCGATCAGCGCCAGCGCCGCGATCACCACGGCGAGCCACACCACCAGCTCGACGTCGTGCCCGCCGACGATCGCGTCGACCACCTTCCCGGCCAGCACCGGTGTGCTCACCGCCAGTACCGCCGAGACGACGGTGAGCACCAGGAATATCAGCAACCTCCGCCAGTGCGGCCTGGCGAACCGTGCGACGCGGCGGAGCGTGCCCTTGTGCAGCCCCTTCGGAACGTCGGCCGACTTCATCGCCGAGTTCATCAGCGTCCACGTGTTGTCCATGAGAACCCTCTCTTCGCCCCCAAAACCTCGATATTAGTCGAGAGTTTTCCCGGATATAAGCATGACCAACACCGGAGCACACCGGATGCTTCCCGGTTTCCGCGTCCTCTTTCCGGCGCAGGTGGCCACGTCGGTAGCCTGGGCCGGTGACCAAGGACCCCGACCGGCGACGACTGACCATCGATCTGGTCTTCTACACGGGCTGCCTGATCTTCGCCGTCGCGAACACGGCGGTCGCGGAATTCTACGGCTATCGCGTGTGGGCGAACTTCGCCGTCGCGGGTTACGGCCTCGCCGTGGTCCACACCGGCTGGCTGACGATCGCCGCGCGGCGCGGCAAGGCGCTGCCCGGCGCGCTCGGCTCGCGGTGGGTGGGTATCGGCGCCATCGGATTGTTCGCCATGATCCTTCCGTTGGGAATGCTCGTCATTCGCCGTCTGACCGGAGTGGACTGGCTCGTCACGCCGAACTCGTGGGCCGCGCAGCCCGAGGTCTGGGTCATCGAACGCTCGGCGAAACTCCTTCTGGAGAACGGAACCCCGTACGTCGACGTCACCGCACTCGGTCGCGCGGTGGAAGTAAACGATTACACACCATACGGTCCCGTGATGACCGTCTTCGGTCTGCCGCGCGCCTTGCTGGGCGGCGGGCCGGTCGCGAACGCCCTCACCGACGCGCGCTGGATGTTCGCGCTGGCGGCCGTCGCATGTGTACTGCTGACACTGCGGCTGCTGAAGCGGCCGAAAATCCCGGTCAGCGCGGCACAACTCGCCCTCGCCTGCCCGCTGACCGCGCTGACCTGGGCGGTCGCCGGCCCGGATCTGGCCATCGTCGGGCTGCTGGTGCTGTCCTTCGCGCTGGCCTCGACGGGCCGCGCGGTCCTGTCGGGTCTGGTGCTGGCACTGGTGGTCAGCGCGAAACTCATCGTCGCGCCGGCGATCGTGGTGCTGGGTGTCCTGTTGATCACGCGGCGTGGTCATCGCGCACTGGGCGGATTCGCCGCGGCACTCGTGGTGACGACCCTCGTCCTGCACGTACCCGTCTATCTGGTGGACCCCAAGGCGTTCGTCGAGCACGTCTTCCGGTTCCCGATGGGAATCGGCGTGATCAAGTCACCGGCGGCGAGCCCGTTGCCCGGCCACCTCATCGCCTCGCTCGGCCCGGTGGGCACGGCGGTTTCCTTCGCCCTGCTCGGGATAGCGGCCGTCGCGATCCTGGTCTGGCTGCTGCGACGCCCGCCCGCGACCGGTTCGGACGCGTTGCTGCGCATGGCCGTCGGGCTGGTCGCGCTGATCATGCTCACTCCAGCGACACGGTACGGCTACCTGGTGTATCCACTGGTCCTGCTCGGTGCCAGGCTGGCCTTCCTCGCCGCGGAAACCCGTGAAACAGCGGTCCCTGGAAAGGGAACTGCGCCCCCCGCGCAGCAGTCCGCTACTTCCTCGTGACTACTTCTTCTTGACCCTGGTGGCACCGCCACGGCCGCGCAGCTGGACGCCGGACTCCGAGAGGACCCGGTGCACGAACCCGTACGAGCGACCCGTGGACTCCGCGAGAGCGCGGATGCTCGAGCCCTTCTCGTATTTCTTCTTCAGGTCAGCGGCCAGCTTGTCACGCGTGTTGCCGGTGATCCGCGCGCCTTTCTTGAGATCAGCCACGTCGATCGCCTTCCCGCCGAGAGTGTTCTGGGCCACATAACGGCCCCTGTCGCCGCAATGATCGAACACTGAGCGCCGGAATGCCAGACGACGAGCGCAAAACTGCTGAAACCGCGATCACATTGGGCCATTTCAGTGGCCGGATGGCATCGATCAAGCACCCGAACGGACGCAGGCCTCACGCAAGCTGGACAAGTTCCAGATAATCCGCCGACCAATGGTCCTCGGTTCCGTCCGGCAGGAGGATCACGCGTTCCGGCTCCAGCGCCTCGACCGCGCCCGGGTCGTGCGTCACCAGGACGACCGCGCCGGCGAAGCTGCGCAAAGCGTCCAGGACCTGGGCGCGACTGGCCGGGTCCAGGTTGTTCGTCGGCTCGTCGAGCAGCAAAACGTTGGCAGCGCTGGACACCAGACCGGCGAGCGCGAGCCGCGTCTTCTCACCGCCGGAGAGCGTGCCGGCGGGCTGATCGAGCTGCTCGCCGGTGAACAGGAACGAGCCGAGGAGGTTCCGCAACTCCTGCGCGCCGGTGTCCGGTGCGAGGTGACGGATATTTTCCCACACGGACGCATCGTGGTCGAGCGTTTCGTGTTCCTGTGCGTAATAGCCCAAACGCAATCCGTGACCTGGAATGGTCTCGCCGGTATCCGGAGTTTCCATTCCGCCGAGCAGGCGGAGCAGAGTCGTCTTTCCGGCACCGTTCAATCCGAGCACGACGACCTTCGAACCACGGTCGATGGCGAGGTCGACCCCGGTGAAGATCTCGAGCGAACCGTAGGACTTCGAGAGCCCCTCCGCGGTGAGCGGGGTCCGGCCGCACGGGGCGGGCTCGGGGAACTTGATCCGGGCGACCTTGTCGGCCTGCCGGGTCTCGTCGAGCGCGGACAGCATCTGCTCGGCGCGGCGGGCCATGTTCTTGGCGGCCACGGCCTTCGTCGCCTTGGCACCCAGTTTGGCGGCCTGCTGCTGCAGCGCGGACGCCTTCTTCTCGGCGTTCGCACGCTCGCGGCGGCGGCGCTTCTCGTCGGTGGCGCGCGCGTCGAGATACCGCTGCCAGCCCATGTTGTAGAGGTCGAGCTCGCCGCGGGTCGCGTCGAGGAACCAGACCTTGTTGACCACGTCCGCGAGCAGTTCGACGTCGTGGCTGATGACCACGAGACCGCCGTCGTGCTGCTTCAGGAAGCCGCGAAGCCAGTTGATGGAGTCGGCGTCGAGGTGGTTGGTGGGCTCGTCGAGCAGCAGGATGGTCTCGGATTTGCCGCCGGCGCCCGCTTCGGCGGCGGCGAACAGGATCCGGGCCAGCTCCACGCGGCGGCGCTGACCACCCGAGAGCGTCTGCAGCGTCTGCGCGAGCACCCGGTCGGCGAGGCCGAGGTTGGAACAGATCCGCGCGGCCTCACTCTCGGCGGCGTACCCACCGAGAGAGGCGAAGCGCTCTTCGAGACGGCTGTAGCGGTTGACCGCCTTGTCGCGTTCCTTCTCGTCCACCAGCTCCGACATCGCGTTCTGCGCTTTTTCCATGTTGCGCAGCAAGGAGTCGAGGCCGCGCGCGGAGAGCACACGGTCCTTCGCGGTGACGGACAGGTCGCCCTCGCGCGGGTCCTGCGGGAGATAGCCGAGCTCGCCGCTGCGGCGGACTTCGCCCGCGTACGGCTCGCCCTCCCCCGCCAGCACCTTGAGCGAGGTGGTCTTGCCGGCGCCGTTGCGGCCGACCAGGCCGATGCGGTCGCCCTGCTGGATGCGGACGTTGGTGTCGTCGAGCAGGATGCGCGAACCAGCGCGCAGCTGCAGGCCAGAGGCCGTGATCACGGGAACTCCCGGTACAAGGGGTGGATGAGCGGACAGCTTCGACTCGCCGGCCGACGGGCCGGCGAGGAGCTACTCCAAGAGGATGTCCACGCGATCAGTGTACGGGCCGGTGTCGAACGGTTTTATCCGACCGTGCCCGACGTCACGGCCCGGCGAGGGTGATTTCGACCGCGACGGCCCGCTCCGCCGCGTCTTCGAGCACCGTGCGGCGCGGTTCGGGGATGTCGAGAACGCGGGGTTCGGCACGCTCGAACAACGGCGCCAGCCGCCTGTCCTCGCGCAGGGTTTCCAAGGCGCGGCGGTCACCGCCGAGGACGACTGCGTCCACTTCGGACAGTTGAGGGACGAGCACTTCGAAGGCGTCTTCCGCGGCGGCCCGTAGCGCTGTGCGGACTTGCCCTTCCCTGCGCCGCGCGAACCGCTGCTGCGACCACCCGCCCGCCGCGGACCGGCCCTGGACGAGATGACGGTCCGTCCTGGACTGGACGACCACTCCCCCGCGCGCGATCCCAACACTGTGCCCGCCGCGGCGGACCAGCAAGAGCGCGATCCTCCGCGAGATCAGCGCGTGCTCGACGAGCGGGCCGACGGCCAGCCCCGTCACCGTTCCTTCCGCCTTCAATGGTCCGAAAGGGACGGTCGCGACGGCGACGACGCCGTTGTCCGCGACGACCGTGACGGTGTCCGGCTTCAGTTCGGTCGAGCGGACGCCTTCGTTGCGGACGGCGAAGCGCGCGTACCAGCCTTCGAGGCGATCCGGGGCGACTTCGACCGCCCGGCCCCCGCCCGCCACCTGCCGCTCCCTCGCCATGGGTCCAACGTACGGGGCCTGGCGTCGGCAGGCGTTGCGAAAGCCACTTTCGCAACGTTGAAGGTTGCGAAAGTGGCTTTCGCAACATCGACTGCCCGCCGGATACCCGCGCTGCCGTTCCCCGCACTCGCGAGTGCGGCCACCAATCACGCGAGTTACGTGTCCAATCACGCGAGCCACGCCTCCGCTTACGCGCGTGAAGGCCTCCTTCCCTCGACTGAGCCGAGGGAAGGAGGCCTTCACGCGCATGGCCAGAGGACTAGACCGGCTTCACCGGCCCCTTCCCCACCGACTTCCCGACACCCGCGGGCCGCTCGGCCACGCCGGGCTGCACGAAACCGTTGATGTGCAAGGAGATCGAGCGGATCGAACCGGTGTCGCCACCGGCGACGTCGACCGCGGTGAACTTCCACGTGCCGTCGGCCGCCGCACCGGCCAGGCCGCCGAGCGCCTGCGCCGGCTTGTAGGTGCCGGTGAACGGCGCGTTCGCCGCGGTCACCGAACTGAACGCGGCGGCCGCGTTGTCGGCGAAGACGACCTGGCACAGGTTGTTGCCCGAGCCGCCGCTGCGCTGGAACACGGTCGCCTTCGCGCCCGCGGGCGACGTCAGCGTGCCGACCAGGTCACCGACGTACGAGTGGTTGATGCCCACGGTCGCCGAGGTCTGGTCGGTGTTGCAGGTCGCGCCGTCCACCGAGAACGTCAGCTTCGACGCGCGCCCGACGCCACTCACCGTGATCGGCACGGTCACGCCGGTCGGATCGCTGTCCGGGATCGCCACCGCGTCACCGGCGTAGGCGAAGTTCTGCGTCACCGGCGACGGGGTGCCGACCGGCAGCGAGAACGTGGACGTCGTCGGCGAGTACGAACCCGCGAAGGTCACGCGCGCGTTCAGCACCACCGGCACCCCGAGCTCCTGCGTGGCGGGAACGGTGATGGTGAAGTCGTTCACGCCGGTCTGCCCGGGGCTGATCGTGCCGTAGGACTTCGATCGCGGCGCCACCGTGACACCGGGGGTCGGGCTGGAGAGCACGACACTGGTGGACGTCGCGGTACCGTCGCCGCGGTTGGTCACCGGCAGGGTGACCTTGGCGGTGTCACCCGGGTCGAGCGCGGATCCGCCGTCGGCCGGGGTGACCGTCGGCTGGCCCGCGGACGCGAGCGGCTGCGGGCTGGCGCCGGTGTAGGCGAGCACCTTGTCGGCGAGGATGACGCCCGCGCCGCTGGAGTTGTCGCGGCCGGGGGCCAGGATGTCGACGGCGGTGTTGATCAGCGCTTCACGCACCTCGGCCGGGGGCAGCCCCGGGTTGCCCGAGAGCACCAGGCCCGCGATCGCGGCGGCGTGCGGCGCGGCGGCCGACGTGCCGTAGAACGTGGTGAAGCCGGTGACGCTGGTGGAGACGCCGTCGGCCGCGGTGATGTCCGGCTTGTTCCGGACCTCGCCACCGGTCCCGGACACGTTGCCCGGGGTGATCGGGGTGCCGTCGGCCTGGTAGAACATCCGCCGCGGACCGTCCGAAGTGAACCGTTCGACCTTCGAGCCCGGGCCGAACGCCGCCGGGAACGGGCCCGCCGGGTTGGCCGGGTCGCCCGGTTCGAGGGCACGGGGGAACGCCTTGGCGGCGGGGGCCGCCGCGACACTGAACGCGTCCCGCGCGGCCGAGTGGCCCACGGTCACGCCGGGTTTGGTGTAGGCCTTGAGGCCGTCGGCCGAATCGGTGAACCGGCCACGCAGCGCGGACAGCGAAAGGTAGCGGCCCTCACCGGAGAACTTGACGATGGCCAGCCGCAGCCCGGCGACACCCGTGGTGTCCACTCGTTCGTAGGCGTCCTGGGTGCCGGTCTGGACGTCCTGGCTGAAGTCGACGACGTTGCCCGCCGCGTTCAGCAGGTACAGGTCGTAGTCGTTGTTCGAGCGGCCCAGCGGGTCCGACCAGAACAACGTGACCGGTACCCGGCCCGACGCGCTCGAGATCGGCTGGAAGATCTGGTTGCCCGCGGCACCGGCGAAGTTGTGCGCGGTACCGGCGTATTTGCCGATGCTCTTGCCGGAGTCGACGAAGTCGCCTTCCCAGTGGCCCGAAGTGCCGTCGGCGACGTTGCCCTCGTTACCGGCCGAGGAGAAGTACAGCGCGCCGTTCGCGGTCACGTCGTTCACGGCCTGCGCGATGATCCAGTCTTGGAACGGGGATTCCTTGAAGTACAGGACATCGTCGACGATGACGTCGCAGTGCGCGTCGAAACGCAGTTTGCGGATGTTGTCGGCGAAACTGGCGTCGGAGTTGAACGCGCTGGCGAAACCGAGTGCCGCGTTCGGCGCGAGATCGTGGATGATCTCGAGCATCGCGGTGCCCTCGTCGCCGTCGCCTTCCTGGCCGGGGATCACGTCGACGCCCGCCGGGAGTTCGCCGCGTGCCTGCGAGGTCGCGAGCGAGTCGATGCCGTCGGACAACGCGCAGATCTTGGTGCCGACCCCGGTCACGCCGAACTGCTGGCGGGCGGTGTCGGCGTTGTGCGCGCGGTCGCCTTCGCTGTTGGTCGGCCCTGCCGCGATACCGACCTGTCCCTTGGCCTCGACGGCCTTCTTCAGCTCGTCCGCGATCCGGGCGGCCTTCTCCTCCTTGCTCTCCCGCTTGCCCGCAGTGGCGGGCTCGGCGAGCTGGCGGGCCGTGAACGCCTCGTTGGCGGTCTCGACCTTCTTGACGTCGGCGCGGGCCGCGATCGCCGGCACCGCGTTCAGCGGCACCTCGGCGCGGACACTGCCGTACCGCTCGGAGACCGCGCGGATCCCCGCACCGGATTCACGCAGTCCCTTGAGGAGTTCTTCCGAGACCTGGCCACGGATGTCCACGAGTACGGTGCCGGCCGCGGAGACATT
This sequence comes from Amycolatopsis sp. w19, assembly GCF_051373225.1. NCBI lineage: Bacteria > Bacillati > Actinomycetota > Actinomycetes > Pseudonocardiales > Pseudonocardiaceae > Amycolatopsis > Amycolatopsis sp. w19. The sequence continues at coordinate 523,048 of NZ_JBPQFM010000002.1, forward strand.
CGCCCCAGACCCCAGTGCGGGAACCGCGGAGGCCGACATCCGCTGCGCGCGGAGTTTCTGTTCGACGAGCAGTCGGCTGTCCACTTTGGACTCGCCGGCGTTCTGGCTCTTCTTGATCGACTGCAGTGCCTCGATCTGCCGGACGGTGTTCTCCGAGAACGCGTCCGGCGACTGCGTGGTCTCCGCCATCGCGACGGGCGGGCTCACCAGGCCGAGCGCGGTGACGAGGGCCGCGGTGCCCGCGGTCAGGATCGTTCTTCTTCTCCGACTAGAACGGGTTGGACGCACGTGCGCCTCCGATTCCTAGGCGCGTGCCCCGACTCACGCTGACCGACGCCGGCGATCACCGGCTGGATCAAGCTAAGTACCGGGCGTGCACCGGCGGCAGGAGCCGTTCGGGTGACGTCGGATGGAGAATTTCCGGATTCGGCCGCAGGTCGTGGGCCGTTCAGGGTAATCGTGTCGTTACAGGACGAACGAGTCCGACCAAGGCTGCGAAGCACGGCCCGACAAGCCGTCCAAAAGGGTCACCGCCTGTTTGTCCGTCAGCGACGCCACGAAGTCGACGACCGCCCTCCCCCGCGCCAGGCCCCGGACGGCGTCCGCGCCGGTGACCGGTTCCCCGGTCGCTCCGATGAGCAGCTCCGGCGACGTCCGCGCCAACGCGGAGAACTCGGACTGCGCCAGTTCCACCAGATCGTGCAGCCGTCGCGGGAGACGGTAGAACTCGTCGCGGTCGAGCAGCCACGCGTCCAGTGCGTCGACCAAGGTGGTCACCAGACTCGCCTGCCCGCGTTGGTGCAGCGCGAGTTCCGGGCGCAACAGGACGAACCGCCGGTGTACGAACTTCAGCACCTGCACCTCGTGCCACTGCGCGGGACGCAGCGTGAGATGCCCTGTCCGGGTGGAGGGCGACGCCACCACCTGGACGCCGTCGACGAGTCGCGCGGTCCATTTCGCGGAGAAGGCGGCGGTGGCCTGTTCGGCCTCGATGGAACCGTCGAACCCGGTGGCGAGCAGACCGTCGACGAGTTCGTCGCGCACACGGGCGACGGCGCTGGTGAAGGCGTCGTCGTCGACGATCCACCCGTCCTTGGCGTGCATCCGGCGGCGCAGCCGTTCCAGCGAACGGCCGGGCAGCCGCCGTTCGGCGGTCAAGGTCGCCTCGTCCAGCGCGGCCAGTTCCGCCGCGTGGTCGGCCCAGCCGGTGAACTCGGCGGCGACCGGGGCGTGCTGCAGGACACCGATCCGGTGGAAGTCCTGGAGATCGTGGATGGCGTACGCGATGTCGTCGGCGGTGTCCATCACGGACGCTTCGACGGTCTGCTGCCAAGGTTCGATCCGGCCGGCGAACGGGGCCCGCGCCTGGGTGAAGTCGTCAAGTTCGGTGCTGTAGGCGGAGAACTTGCTCGCGCCGGTGCCGGGGGCGTCGGCCGGTTCGGCCGCGCCGCGTGGCTGGACGTCCATCGACGTCGGATGCGGATCGGGCACGTGCAACCGCGCCCACGGGTATTTCAGCACCGCGGCGCGCACCGCCGTGGTGAGGTCCAGACCGGAGGCGGACGGGCCGCGCACGTCGGTCGTGGTGATGATCCGGAACGACTGCGCGTTGCCTTCGAAACCGTCGGCGAGGCCGAACCGGTGCCGGGCGATCCGGTCCAGGGTCTGCTCGCCGAGATGCCCGAACGGCGGATGCCCCAGATCGTGCGCGAGCGAGGCGGCCTCGGCGACGTCCGGGTCGCAGCCGCCCAGCTTCGCGGCGAGTTCGGCGGAATCGCTGGCGGAATTGATCCGCTCGGCGATCGCGCGGGCGACCTGCGCGACCTTGAGGCTGTGGGTGAGGCGGTTGTGCAGGAGCCCGGAACCGCCGGCGCTGACCACCTGCGTCACCCCGCCGAGCCGCGCGAAGAAGGGCGACGCGGCGATCCGGTCCCGGTCGATCCGGAACGGGCTCGTGGCGAGGTCGGTGAACCCGGCGCTCTCGCTCGCCGGATCGCGCCGCCACGTCCTCGGGTCCGTCTGTTCCATGCGCAACACCGTATCCGTCGGGGCGGCGTGATGAGATACGAAGGTGGCGGACGTGGTGATCGCGGGTGGCGGCCCGGCGGGCCGGGCGCTCGCGCGTGCCTGCGCCCGGCGCGGCCTGGCGACGGTCCTGATCGACCCGGCGCCGGGCAGGCGCTGGCGGGCGACCTACGGGCTGTGGGCCGACGAGCTGCCCGCGCTGCCGACGAGCGCCGTCGCGTGCGCGCCGTCGGCCACGCTCGCCTTCGGGACCGGACCGCACGTCCTCGACCGCCGCTACCTGGTGGTGGACAACGACGGCCTGCGCCGGTGGCTGGACGAGGGCTACGACGTCGTCGCCGGGACGGTGTCCGGCGTGGACCACGGGCGGCAAGGTTCCTCAGTGCGCCTGAAGGACGGCCGGGTCCTCGCGACAGGTCTGTACGTGGACGCCACCGGCGCCCGGCCCCGGGGGAACCGGTACGAACAGACGGCGTTCGGCGTCGTCCTCCCCGCCGAGGACGCGCTGCGCCTGGCCGACCGCCCGGACACCGCCGTGTTCATGGACTGGCGGGACACGGAGTCCGGATTCCTCTATGTACTACCGCTCGGCGACGGCACCGTCCTGGTCGAGGAGACCTCGCTCGCCCGCAAACCCGGACTGCCCCTGGATGTCCTGGTGGCTCGGCTGCGCACCCGGCTCCGGGCCGTCGGCCTGACGTCGCGCGGGCGCGAGGAACGGGTGCGGATCGTGCTCGATCTGCCCGCGCCCCGGCGCGGCCGGACGGTGCCGTTCGGGGCCGCCGGAGCGCTGGTGCATCCGGCCACCGGGTACAGCGTCGCGACGTCGGTGCGGCTCGCGGAGCCGGTCGCGGACGCCGTCGTCGAGGCTTGGGATCGAGGTCCCGCCGCGGTGGCGGCGGCCGCGCATCGGGCGCTGTGGCCGTCCTCGGCACGCACCGTGCACGGATTGCGACGGCATGGATTGCGCGCGTTGTGCGGGATGCCGCCCGAACTGGTCCCGGTGTTCTTCGATCTGTTCTTCACGTTGCCCACGGAGCTCCAGCGCGCTTTCACGAGCGGTCGCGAAGATGTTTCGGGTACGACCGAAGCGATGTCGGCACTTTTCCGATTGTCACCGTGGCAAGTAAGAAAACACCTGATCGGGTGGCGTGCGTTACGCCGTTCTAGGTAACCCAGGTGCCTTCGCGATGAACATCAGTTGACACGTGTTTTGTTTCGCGCCGTCACCGGCGAATATGCGCTTGTGACGTTGCAGATCGCTGTCCGCTTCGCTTACCAGCCGTTGTACAGCCTGCACACCGGTGGCGTCGTCGCGTTCGAAGCCTTGGCGCGGCCGGGCCGTGGGACCGCCCACGAGTTGCTCGCCGACGCCCGGCGCAACGGCAGGCTGGCCGAGGTCGACGTCGGGCTGGCCGCCGAGGCCGTCCGGCAGCTGCGCGAACCGCAGGCCGCCCTCCCCCTGCACCTGAACCTGTCCGCGCGGACGGTGGCCGCGCCGCCGTCGCAGTTCGATCCGCTGACCGACGCGCTCAGCCTGGCCGGCCGCCGGACCAGGGACGTGGTGCTGGAGATCGGGCCGCCGTTCACGCAGATCCCCGCCGACCTGCTGCTGACCGGTATGCGACGGCTCACCGAACTCGGTTTCCGGCTCGCGCTCGACGGCCTCGGCCGCGGCGACCTCCCGCTGACGCTGCTCGCTTCGGCGCCCGTCGACCTGGTGAAACTGGACCGCAGCGTGCTGCGAGGCCTGCCGCACGACCCGGCCGCCGTCGCGGTGGTCGAAGCGGTGCTGCACTTCGCGTCGCGCACCGACAACCGCCTGGTCGCGACCGGGCTGGAGACCACGGAGCAGCTGGAATCCGCACGGCGGCTCGGGGTACGGATCGCGCAGGGCAACCTGCTCGCCCCGCCGGACGGCGACCACGCGCCGCTGCCCGCACCGGACGCGCCGGGGCCGTTCATCCCCGGCACCGCCCGCGCCCGCCGCGTCGGCGACTTCCTCCGGCCCGCGACCACGCTGCCGGAAGACGCGACCTGCGACGACGTACGCGAGGTGCTGGCCGCCGCCGACGGCCCGAGCGGCATCGTCGGCATCGACGACCGCCACCGTCCACAGTGGTCGATCGACCGGACCCGGTTCCTGGTCGCGGTCACCGGGTTGTACGGCCACGCCCTGCACGCCAAACGGCCGGCGTCGAGGCTCGCCGACCGGCCGCACACGATCCACGCCGACGCGAGCGCGCTCGAATTCCTCGAACTGGTCACCGACGCGGACTGGGGCCGGACCGGCGACGACGTCGTCGTGGTCGACGACCGCGGCCGATGTGTCGGTGTGGTGCTGGTGAACGAGGTCGTCCGCGGGGTCGCGGAAGCGAAGGTCGAGGAGGCGGTCTCGCTGAGCCCGCTGACCCGCCTGCCCGGCAGCGACGCGGTCGCGAGGGACGTCGACCGCCGGATCAACGCGCGGGAGCCGTTCGTCGCGGCCTGGCTGGACGTCGATTCGTTCAAGACGGTCAACGACACCGCCGGGTTCGCGGCGGGCGACGACCTGATCCGCACGCTCGGCCGGACGCTCACCGATCTGGAGGCCCGGCTCCGCCGGATGCGCGTCAGCCATGTGGGCGGGGACGATTTCCTGATCGCCTGCGACGTCGACGAGATCGGCACGGTCGCCACCGCGCTGCTGGACACGCCATGGTCGGCCGACGGGCTCCCGGTGACGGTCTCGCTGGCGACCCTGGTGTGCGGGAACGGCGCCATCCGGTCCTACAAGGACGCTTCCCGGCTGCTGGCGCCGTTGAAGAAGCAGGCCAAGGAGGTCCCCGGGTCGAGCTGGGTACTCGGGCGACCGGGCTCGGACCGCGTCGAGGTGCTGCGCGGGATCACGACGCGCGGCCTGCCCTCGCAACGCGTCGCCGGCTTCTGACCCCTCCCCGCATTTCGTCCTCTGAATGCGTTCCTTGCGCGTGCAACTACCGCATTCAGAGGACGAAATGCGGGAAGTCAGAGGTCGTAGGCGGCGCGGTAGGCCGAGAAGCGTTCGTCGACCTCGCCGGCGGTGAGCCCGAAGTCCGCGAGGTCGTACCGGTGCACGGGTTTCCTTTCCCCGGAACGGCTCTCGGCATGCACGACGGTCATCGCGTCCCGCGCGGCATCGCTCAGCGGGAGACCGAAATGCCGGTACACGCCCTCGACCGTGCCGATCGGGTCGGCGACGAAATCCTCGTACCGGACATCGCAGAACTGCGCGGGATCATGCCGTTTCCTCGCCGCCAAGGACTTTTCCGCACCCCGCGCCCAGAGATCCAGCTGGCTCCGGCCGATCACGTCGCCGCGGAAGACGTCGGACCAGCCCTCCGAAGCCTGCTCGTTCAGGCTGCACACCGACGCGACGATCGTGCTCGGCGCGCGATGGGTCTGGACGATCAGCGCGTCGGGGTACACCTCCAGTAGCGCGTCGAGCGCGAAAAGATGGCTCGGATTCTTGAGCACCCAACGGCGCCCGGCGTCGGGCAGGCCGATGAGCTGCAGGTTCCGCCGGTGCCTGCGATAGGCGTCGGTCCAGCTCTGCCCGTCCAGCCAGCGCGAGTACGACGGCACGTGCGCGAGGCATTCGTAGGACACCGATTTCAGGGACTGCCGCAACAGCTGCCAGCATTCCTCGACCTGGTCGGCGGACATGTGGTGCAGTCCCATGAACTCGGGATGCTCGACGTGGTGCTTCTCGTAACCCGCCTGGATCCCTTGGAAGACCGGGTTTTCCGCCCACGTCTTGCGCGGCGGGCGCGGTTGCGGCACTTCGGTCAGCCAGACCTCCAGCCCTTGATGCGCCGGATCCTCGGTGAGCAGCCGGTGCAGCGCCGTGGTCCCGGTGCGCGGCAGCCCGGTGACGAAGATGGGCCGCTCGACCGGAACGTCCGCGTACTCCGGGTTCTGCTTCCACGAGGCCTCGCTCAGCGACCTCGCCACCAGGGCTCCGCGCAGAAAGGCGCGATGGATCTTGTTGCCGTACGGGGTCAAACCCGCCTCGCCGGCGTACGAATCCAGCAGCACACGGAGACCTTCGAGATGGTCTTCGCCACCGAAGTCGTCCAACCCGGTGAGCTTCGCCGCCGACGCGTGCAGATCTTCCACGGTGCCGACGTTTTCCCGCCCTGGCAGCATGTTCTCCCTCTCAGTATCTGTTGGTGAACCCGCATCCGTGATCGACGTCGGCAGGGCGCTGCCTGGTCATCTACCTCACGATGGCGGACAAGGCGCCCTGCCACCGCGATAGCGGGGCCTTCGGCCGGGGCGGGTTCACGCGTCTAGCCGCCTTTCGAATCCTTCTGCAGCTCCGCCAACAGGCTCAGTGGTGGTATTCGCCGGCGTTGACGTCGAGACACTGGCCGGTGACGCACCGGGCGAGCGACGAGGCGAGGAACACGACGGTGTCGGCGATCTCGTCCGGCTGCGGCAGGCGGCGCAGGTCGATCGTCTCCGCCGTCTCGGCGTACACCTGCTCCGGCGGCACGCCGCGTTCCTTGGCCAGATAAGCGAAATACCATTTCAGCGAGTCCGCCCAGATGTAGCCGGGCGCGACCGAATTGACGCGGATCCCCCGCGGCCCGAGTTCCGAGGCGAGACTTTGCGCGAGCGCGAGCAGGCTCGCCTTCGCCATTTTGTACGCGCCGAACGTCCGCCGGGAATGCCTCAGTACGGCCGAATTGATCATCACCACCGAGCCGCCGCTCTCCGCGAGCGAAGACGTGAACAGCCGCGTGAGCCGCAGGGCGGCGAGCACGTTGGTCTCGAACCCCGCCCGCACGTCGGCCAGGTCGACGTCGGCGAGGTCCATGATCGGCGGGATGGCGAAAGCGTTGTTCACCAAGGCATCCACCCGGCCGAACGCCTTCAAGGCGGTTTCGGTGAGATTCGTGGCCGAAGCGTCGTCGGTGATGTCGGTGGGCACGGTGACCGCGCGGCGGCCAAGTGCGTCGACCTCCTTCGCGACCTCGGCGAGCCGCGATTCGGTACGGGCCGCGAGGACGACGTCGGCGCCCGCCGCGGCGCAGCGGGTGGCGATGGACCGGCCGAGTCCCGGACCGACGCCGGAGACCACGACCACCTTGTCCCGCAACAGATCCGTCATCCCAGCATCCTCGCCGCGACGGCGGTCTGACGGGCCGATATCCGATCCGCCCATTCCCCCGGGGTCACCTGCGCTTCGTCGTAGAACGGCAGCCGGTCGGCGAGTTCGCCGAACTTCACCACCTCGACCTCGGGACCGTCGGCCTCGCCGAGCGCACGGGAAAGGCGCTGCCAGCGGATCTGGACGTACCCGCGGTCGTGACCGGTGCGTTCGAGCCAGTTGGCCAGGCCCGGGTCGCGTTCGCTGATCACGAAACGGATCTTGCCGTCCGGGTCGACCCGCGCCTGGTCGGCGGTGAGGCTCGTCTGATGGTTGATGTAGTCGAGCGAGAGGTACCAGACGCTGCCGAGCTGGATGCCCTGATAGGGCGCGTCCGAACGCGGCACCGTCACGATCATGACCTCTTCGTCGCCGAGTTCGTAGTGCCCGGCCGACGAGTACTGCGTGGTCAGCCCGCCCGGTGTGGGACGCGGCTCGGTCATCGTGTTCACCGGCAGGTTCAGGTAGAACCACTTCGGGAAGGCGAGGAACGTACGCAGCCTGCTCAGCAGGATCTTGCCGGTGACGCCGTACCGCTTGGCCAGCCCGTCGCGGGTGAGCGGCGCGGGCGCGCCCCCCGCGGTGTCGGCGCACTGGATCTGGATCGTGCCGCGGCGTTCGGTGGCCCAGTCGCTGTAGACCTCGCGCACCACGAGCATCGACGAACCCGGGCCGAGGACGAAATAGTTGGGGCCGGGGTCGGGTTTCGCCGGACCGAAGCGGAGCTCGAACGAGCCGTCGTCGGCGATCTCGATCTCGCGATCGTCGAAGGCGGCGAGGCTGTCCGGCACCTCGACGGGCGAGTAGTCGCCGTTGAGGACCTGGAAACTGACGTCGGCCGTGCTCCCCCGCGTCCCGGTGACGACGTACTCGCGGTCCTCGCGGATGTTCGCGTTGAAGTACAGCGTGTCCGGGTTGTCCAGGCCCATCTTCGTATACGGCCCGGTGGACTGGGTGAAGAACGGGTAGTCGCGTTCGTAGGCCCACGCCATCTGCAGGGAGGCGCGGATGCTGCCGGCGAGGTAGTCGTACCCCTCGACCAGATCCTGTTCGGTGCGGATGTGCGGCGCCTCCGCGATGACCTTCTCGGCTTCGGCGATCGCGTCCGCCAACGGTTGAGTGAGCACCGGCGACTCCCCATACTGGTACACATATGTACCGACTTGGTACGTTCTTCGCATCATCAGACTAGAACGCGTTCTAAGGATGGGTCAATGGCCCGGCATTCCCCGCCCACCGAGCGAGTCGTGAGGCTGCTCGACTTCTTCGCCGCGCACCCCGGCCGGCGCTTCGGGCTTTCGGAACTCGCGCGCGAGCTCGACCTGGCGAAACCGACCTGCCTCGGCATCGTCACCGAGCTGACGGCGGGCGGCTACCTGGTCCGCGACCCTCAGCCAGTCACCTACCGGCTCGGGCCCGCGATGATCGCCGCCGGCCGCGTCGCGAGCGAAGGCTTCGGCGCGAGTGAGGTCGCGCGACGTCATCTGGAGGACTTGAGCAGGCGCTATGGCGCGACGTGCACGGCGTCGGCCGTGGTCGGCGATCGGATCCTGATGCTGCAGAGCGCCGGGCCGGGCCGCGTCAAACTGGGTGAGACGTATCCGTTCGCGCCGCCGGTCGGCCTGATGTACGTGCTTTGGGACTCCGACGCGGCGTTCGACGCGTGGCTCGCCAAACCCCCGGCGGTGCCCGTTCGACTGGATGAAGCGCACCTTCGCCGCGTCGTCGCCGAATGCCGGGAGCACGGCTATCTGGTGGAGAGCCTGACTTCCGCGGGGCGGCGGCTCTACGCGCTGATGGCGGGCGTCGGCGCGGAGGAACTGCCGCCGGAGGTGCGAGGCCTGGTGGGAGAACTCGTCTCGAGCCTCGGCGAGCGTGTCTATCTCGGCGCCGATCTGGAGCCGCGGCGCAAGCACGCGGTGAGCCTGCTGGCCGCCCCGACGTTCGACGCTTCGGGACGGCAGGAGCTGGTGCTCACGCTCTCGGTCGGCGAGCCGGTCACCGGCGCCGAAATCGCGCGACGGGGCGCCGCGCTGGTCGCGGCCGCCGATGCCGTCACGGCCGAATCCGGTGGCCTCCACCCCACGCGCGTTTAGTCCTCTAAATGCGGCAGTTGTCCGCGCCGGGACCGCATTTAGAGGACTAAACGCGGGTCAGGAGGACCACCGGTTCGCGGTGAGCTTCAGGCTCGGCACGTCGTCCATCGACATCATCGTTTCGTACAGCCGGTCGTACTGCGTGGACGCGGTCAGCCACACGCCGTCCACCCGCCGGTAGGTGTCCTCGTAGTACGCCGCGCCCTCGATGATCACCCGGTGCTCGGGCACGATCACCTTGTCCCGCATCAGCCAGGTGCCCGTCGCGGTGTCGCCGTCGACGTCGATCTCCGGCTGCCCGGCGAAATGCACCGTGGTGACACCGGGACCGACAGCGTTCCGGAAGAACTCGACGATCGCTTCGCGGCCTTCGAAGGTCAGCGGTTTGCCGTACGACGGCGTTCCGTACCGCGCGTGCACGTCGGCGGTCAGGGTCCCGGCCATCTCGTCCCACAGCTTGAGGTCGAGGCAGCGGAGGTAGCGGGCTTTCAGGCGGCGGATCTCTTCAAGCGCGACCAGGTCCATGCCGACAGCGTCCTCCTCCCCTTGACCAAGCACAAGAACTTGTTCTACTTTTCTGATCTCGAACGACGGAGGTCACGATGGCGTCCCCGGCCTACGAGCTCACCCATCTCGAAGCACTCGAAGCCGAAGCCGTGCACATCTTCCGCGAGGTCGCGGCGACCTTCGAACGGCCCGTGCTGCTGTTCTCCGGCGGCAAGGACTCGATGGTGATGCTCCACCTCGCGGCCAAGGCCTTCTGGCCGTCGCCGCCCCCGTTCCCGGTGATGCACGTCGACACCGGGCACAACTTCGACGAGGTCATCGAGTTCCGGGATCGCACGGTCGGCAGGTACGGGCTCCGGCTCGTCGTCTCCAGCGTCCAGGACGACATCGACGCGGGGCGCGTCGTCGAAGACCCGAAGGCCGGCCGCAACCGGCTCCAGACCGCCGCCCTGCTGCGCGGCATCCGCGAGCATTCCTTCGACGCGGTCTTCGGCGGCGCCCGGCGCGACGAGGAGAAGGCGCGCGCGAAGGAACGGGTGTTCAGCTTCCGCGACGAGTTCGGCCAGTGGGATCCGCGCAACCAGCGGCCGGAGCTGTGGGATCTGTACAACGGCAGGCATCGCAAGGGTGAGCACATCCGCGTCTTCCCGCTGTCGAACTGGACCGAGCTCGACATCTGGCAGTACATCGAGGCGGAGAACGTCGACCTGCCGTCGATCTACTACTCGCACCGGCGTCCGGTCGTCCAGCGGGACGGCATGCTGCTCGCGCACACGCGCTTCCTCACCTTGAACGAAGGCGAAAGTCCTTACGAGGCAACGGTTCGCTTCCGCACCGTCGGCGACGCGACCTGCACCGGTTGTGTCGAGTCGACGGCGACGTCACCGGGCGAAGTGGTCGCCGAAGTGGCGGTCAGCAGGCTCACCGAACGCGGCGCCACCCGCGCCGACGACCGGATCTCCGAGGCGGGCATGGAAGACCGGAAGAAGGAAGGTTACTTCTGATGAGCGCTTCCTTGGTCCGCCTCGCGACCGCGGGCAGCGTCGACGACGGGAAGTCGACGCTGATCGGCCGCCTGCTGTTCGATTCGAAGACGGTGTTCACCGACCAGCTCGAAGCCATCGAACGCACCAGCCGCGACCGCGGTGAGGCGTACCCGAACCTCGCGCTGCTGACCGACGGTCTCCGCGCCGAACGCGAACAGGGCATCACGATCGACGTCGCCCATCGCTATTTCGCCACCCCACGGCGGAAGTTCATCATCGCCGACACGCCGGGACACGTGCAGTACACCCGCAACATGGTCACCGGCGCGTCCACGGCGGATCTCGCGCTGATCCTGATCGACGCCCGCAAGGGCGTGCTCGAACAGTCGCGGCGGCACGCGTTCCTGGCCAGCCTGCTGGGGATCCCGCATCTGGTGCTGTGCGTCAACAAGATGGACCTGGTCGACTGGTCGCAGGAACGCTTCGAAGAGATCCGCGAGGAGTTCCGCCGGTTCGCCATGAAACTTCAGGTGCACGACCTCACCTTCGTGCCGATGTCGGCGTTGCACGGCGACAACGTCGTGCACCGGGGCGCCAGTATGCCTTGGTACGAAGGGACTTCCCTGCTGCATCATCTCGAACAGGTGCACGTGGCCTCGGATCGCAACCTCATCGACGCGCGATTCCCCGTGCAGTACGTGATCCGCGAGCACAGCCGCGACTTCCGCGGCTACGCGGGCACCGTCGCGGGCGGGGTGTTCAAACCCGGTGACGAGGTCGCCGTCCTGCCCTCCGGTTTCACGACCACGGTGCGCGCGATCTGGGGCCCGGGCGGCACCACGGTCACCGAGGCCTTCGCTTCGCAGGCCGTCACGATCGAACTCGAAGACGACCTCGACCTAGGCCGCGGCGACCTGATCTGCCGCCCCGGCAACCGTCCCCACACGAGCCGGGACGTCGACGCGATGGTGTGCTGGTTCTCCGAACAAGGAGCTTTGAAAGCAGGGAATACCTTCCTCGTGCGGCACACCACCCGGGAGACCAAGGCCGAGATCCGCGACCTGGACTACCGGCTCGACGTCACCACCCTGCACCGCGACGAGACAGCGAAGTCGTTGTTCCTCAACGAAATCGGCCGGATCCGGCTGCGTTCCCGGCAGCCGCTGCTGTTCGATTCCTACCGCCGCAACCGCTCCACCGGAGGTTTCCTGCTCGTCGACGAGCATTCCGGCGCGACGGTCGCGGCGGGCATGATCACCGGGCCGAGCGTGACCGCGTCGAACGTCGTCTGGCACACCGCCGCGGTCACCAGGGCGGAACGCGCGACACGCGGGCTCACCGTCTGGCTCACCGGGCTTTCCGCGTCCGGGAAATCGAGTGTGGCCGTGGAACTGGAGCGGCGGCTGGTGGCGTCGGGCAGGCCCGCGTACCTGCTGGACGGCGACAACCTGCGGCACGGGCTGAACGGGAACCTCGGTTTCAGCCCCGCCGATCGCGCCGAGAACGTCCGCCGCGTCGCCGAGGTCGCGAAGCTGTTCGCCGACGCCGGTGTGGTGTCGGTGGTCTCCTTGATCAGCCCGTACCGGGCCGACCGCGAACTCGCCCGCGCCACGCACGAGGCCGCCGGGCTGCCGTTCCTCGAGATCTTCGTCGACACCCCGCTGGAGGTCTGCGAAGACCGCGACCCCAAGGGGATGTACGCGAAGGCGAGGGCGGGCGAGATCAGCGGGTTCACCGGGGTGGATGCTCCCTACGAGCAACCCGAGAGCCCGGATCTGGTGCTGCGCCCCGAAAACGGGGATCCCGCCGCGATGGCCGCGCTGATCCTCGCCGCGCTCGACTGACGGTCAGCCGCCGTTGGTCGCCCGGTACGGAGCGGCCGCGTAGGTGCGGGCGGTGGCGGCCGTCAGCTTCTCGACCGAACGGAACATCGTCCTGCCGAGCTTCGCCCGCGCCCGCAACGCCGGATGCGTCGCCGCGTAGTCGTCCTTGTTCACCGCCGGATCGCCGGCGAACTCGCCGGAGGCGAACAGCGAATAAGTGAGGATCGGCTTGCCGTCCGCGCTGAACATCACTCCGGCCTCGTTACGGCCGTCGTTGAACCAGCCCGCCTTCGTCGCGACCCGCAGCCGCTCGGCCGAGGTCAGGTCGAGCCGCACGCCGTCGGTGAACGCGCTCAGCGACCGCAGGATGTTCAGCAGGTACTCGGTGGACTTCGCCGAAAGCAGGGTCCCGCCGACCAGTTTCCGCAGCAGCGTATGCGTTTCGGCCGGGGTCGTCTTGCCGAGGAAGAACCGGTTCGGGTTCGCCACCGGCACGACCTGGGTGTGCACGAAACCCTTGCCGCGCAGGATCTCGTTGAGTTCCGCGGCGGGACAGACCAGCCCGCACAGGCGGACGGCGGTGTTGTCGGACAGCGTCAGCAGCGCGGCCATCGCGTGCCCGAGGGTCACCGAACTCGGGTACGCGCCGTCGAGGGCGAAGATGCCGTCGGTGTCCTTGATGACGATGTCGGCCGTGACGTCGACACGCTGGTCCAAAGTGAGCAGTCCGCGGTCGATCTTGTCGAGCACCGCTGTGGCGACGGCGATCTTGTTGACGCTGTACGCCTCGACCACCTCGTCGGCCCGCTCGGAGACGGCGGGGACCAGGTTCCCGGCGGAATCCGCGACACTGACGTAGGAAGACCAGGTGCCGCCCGCCTTCGCGGTTTCACGGGCGTAGACCTGGGAAATCCGGCGCGCGGCGGACGCGGCGTCGACGGCGGCGATGTCCTGATCGGACTCTTCGGCGGCTTGGGCGACCTGCGCCGTCCCGAGCACCGCGCCCGCGGCGGCGACCGTGCCCAGCCCCAGCAGGCGACGACGATTGACGTTGGTATCCACCCCGGAACCCTACCGTGTTCAGCCCGCCGGTGTGACGAATCCGGTGTCGTAGGCCTTGATCACCGCTTGCGTCCGGTCCCGCGCGCCGAGTTTCGCGAGCACGTTCCCGACATGCGTCTTGACCGTCTGCACACCGAGGTACAGCTCGCCCGCGATCTCCACATTGGACAGTCCGCCCGCCATCAGCCGCAGCACCTCGCTTTCGCGTTCGGTGAGCCCGGCTCCGGACAAGCCGTCCAGCGGCCCCCGGTTCGCCTGCTGCGCGGCCAGCCGCCGGATCGCGGCCGGGAACAGCAGCGACTCCCCCGCCGCCACAGTGCGGATCGCCGCGACGATCTCCTCGGGCCGGGCCCGCTTCAGCAGGAAGCCGCTCGCCCCCGCGAGCAAGGCGTCGTAGACGTAGTCGTCGTTCTCGAAGGTGGTCACGACGATCACCTTCGGCGGATTGTCCATAGTGGACATCAGATGGGTCGTCGCGCGGATCCCGTCGACCGAAGGCATCCGGACGTCCATCAGCACGACGTCGGGCCGGAACCGCGACACCAGGCCGGGCACCTCGGCACCGTCGGACGCTTCGCCGACGACCTCCAGGTCGGGCTCCGAGGCGACGATCGCCCGCAACCCGGCTCGGATGAGCTGTTCGTCGTCGACCAGCAGCACCCCGATGCTCATCGCCGTTCCCCCCATGGCACCGCCACCTCGACCTTCCAGAATCCGTCCGCGCGGCCCGCGGTGATCGTGCCCCCGAGCACTTCCACCCGTTCCGTCATTCCCCTCAGCCCCCGGCCGCCCCCGTCCCGTGACGGCGGCGCGTCGCCGAGCGGATTGGACACCCGCACCCGCAACAGCTCCGCCCCGGCGTCGACGAGGACCGCCACCGGCACCTTACCGGCGTGCCGCAACGCGTTCGTCAGGCATTCCTGCAAGATCCGGTACGCCTCACGGGAGACGACCGGCGGCACCGCGGACGGATCACCGCGCATCTCCGCCGACACCTCGGCGCCCGCCAGCCGCGTGGCCTCGACCAGCGCGGGCAGCTCCGCCAGCCCTGATTGCGGCGCCCGCGACGACGCCTCGTCACGCAGCAGGCCGAGCACGTGGTCGAGATCGTCCAGGGCTGCGCGGGCCGAATCCTCGATCGCGGTGAGCGCCTGCTCGGTGAACTCCGGATCGGACCTCAGGGTGCGCCGCGCCGCACCGGCCTGAATGGTCACCACGCTCAGCGCGTGCCCGACCGAGTCGTGCAGTTCGCGCGCGAGCCGGTTGCGTTCGGCGAGCTGTTCGGTGCGCTTCTCCAGCTGGGCGATCCGCTCCGCGGCCGAGATCCCCAGCAGGCTCTTGGCGCAGCGGGTCAGCACCGCGCCCGCACCCCACACGACGTAGGCCAGCACGACGACGCCGAGCAGGCACGCCACCGGGATCCACGCGCTCGCCCAGCCTTTCGGCACCTCGATCGCGCTCTCGGCGGTCAGGGCGATCTTGCCACTGAACGGGGCGGCGATCGTGAAGCCGAACGCGACCGGGACGAACAGGCTCACCAGGCTGATGACGCAACCGGTACTCACGTGCAGCAGGAACATCGCGGTCGAACGCAGGCGGACGGGCCAGCTCCCCGCGGGCCCGAACACGACTCCCGGCACGGGATCGTCCAGCAGTTCCCGCACGGCCGCGCCTTCCAGCACGCGGACGGCGGGGATGAACGACGACGCGATCATCACCACGACGACGGTGATCAGCCCGATCACGGTCCCGCGTTCCAACGTCACGACGAGAGGCAGCAGCGACGGCACCATGATGGCGGCGAAGAGCACATACGGCACGCTCAGCGCGCCACCGAGGATGAAGTAGACCCACCTGCGGTAGGTCGCCCGATCCAGGAGCGGGCCGAAAAGTCGCATGGGGTCTTTCTAGCGTGTGCCGGCTTCGCGCGGATCCCTCATCAGTATCTCCGCGATCTCCCTCGCGAGGGTGACCCGGTGCGCGTCCCCGTCGATGCCGGTATGCGCGACGGCGCCTTCGAGCAGGAGGAAGAGCTGCTCCGCGAGCCGCTCCGGATCGGCCGCGCCCGGCGCGTCCTCGCGGAGGAGTTCGGCGAACTTCGCCCGCACCGCCGCCTTGTGCCGCCGGATCACGTCGAGGCCGGGATGCCCGGCGGGCAGTTCGGCGGCCGCGTTGAGGAACGCGCAACCCCGGTCGCTTCCCAGCTTGGGATGATCGACGTAGGCGTCGAAGACCGTCAGCGCCCGGGGCACTTCGGCCTCCGCCAGCCGCTCTTCGAGGTACGCCCACCAGATGTCGTGACGGCTTCGCAGGTACGCGACCGTCAGCTCCGTCTTCGACCCGAAGGACGCGTACAGCGTCTTCTTCGTGACGCCAGCGGCCTCGGCGATGGCCGCGACGCCCACGGCGTTCAGGCCCTCCTGGTAGAAGAGCTCGCTCGCGGCGCTCAGGACACGCTCGCCCGCCGGTGTCAGCATGCCTCGACTATACCGATCGGTTGACCCGAGCGCGAAATGCGGGAACACTCCAGAGGTATACTGCTCGGTATACCTCTGGAGGAGAGCTGATGGTTTCTTCGTACAAACGCGAGTTGACGTTCACCGCGGCCGGGTTGTCGCTGATCGCGGTCTCGTACGGACTCGCGAGGTACGCGTACGGCCTCTTCGCCCCGACGCTCCGTACAGAGTTCGGCCTCGACGGCAGCATGCTCGGCGCCATCGCGGCGGGAAGCTACGTCGCGTACTGCCTCGCGGTCATCGCTTCCACCGCCGTGACGACCCGCTGGGGCGCGCGGGCGGGTGCGCTCGCCGCCGGGGCGACGGCCACCGCGGGAACGTCCCTGATCGCGGCCGCGCCGAACGCGGGCGTCCTCGCGCTCGGCGTCGTCCTCGCCGGAGCCGGCACCGGCCTCGCTTCCCCCTCACTCGCCGACGCGGTCTCCCGCGTCGTCCGCGTGACGCGCCGGGACCGTGCCCAGGCCGTGGTGAACGCCGGGACCGGACTCGGCGTGCTCGTCTCGGGCCCGGTCTCCCTGCTCGCGGTCGGCGACTGGCGAATGGCTTGGTGGGCCTTCGCCGCGGCCTCGGCTCTGGTGACCTTGTGGATCGCCCGTGTCGTGCCGCCGGCGAAGGACGACCGCGCGCGGGGGCTGCCGTCGCCGCTGTTCCCGCCGGCCACCGGACGGCTGCTGCCCGCCGCCGCGACCCTCGGCCTGGCCAGCGCGGCGATCTGGACGTTCGGCCGGGACATCGCCGTGAGCGTCGGCGGACTCGACGAGACCGCCTCGACGGTGGTGTGGATCGTGCTCGGCGCGGTCGGCCTGGCGGGCGCGTTCACCGCCGAACTGACCTCCCGCGCGGGACTGCGCCGCGCCTGGTCGGTGGGCATGCTCCTGTTCGCCGCCGCCACGGCCCTCTTCGCCCTCGCCACCCGCTCGCTCCCGGCACTCGTCATCGCGGCGGCGCTCTTCGGAGCCGTCTACATCGGACTGACCGGTGTGCTGATCCTCTGGGGCACCAGGGCTTACCCGACGGCGCCCGCGTTCGGTGTCGGTGTGGCGTTCCTGATGCTGGCCCTCGGACAGGCCGCCGGAGCACCGCTCATCGGTCTCCTGGGTGATCTTTTCGATCTTCGCGCCGGCTTCCTCGCGGCGGCGGCGATCGCCGTTCTCGGCGTCCTGTTCGCACCCAAGGAAGCGACCACTACGTACAACTTCGGGCTCCGCTCCCTCGCAAGGGTGAGCACTGTCCCGCCCCAGCGGGAATCAAGCGTGGGCTGCGCGTGATGTCCTCTTCGGCATGAACCTGCTGCTCGGCCTGCTCACCCTGCCCGTCTACGCGCTCATGCTGTGGCCGCTCGTGGTCGGCGCCCGCCGCGTGCTGGGGGTGCGGATCGGCCTGATCCGCGCGGGCTGCGCCGCCGGATTCGGCTGGCTCGTCGCAGGCGGCATCCTCACCGCGTTCCCGCAGGCGATGTACGCGGGGAACGCCTTCGCCGGGCTGGTCATCCCGGTGGCGGGCAGCGCTTTCCTGGCCACGCTGATCTTCCTGTTCGTCGCGGAACTCGCGCTCCCCGCCGGTTCGGGGCTCGGGCTGATCGGCAGGATCCGGTCGATGCGCCGCCGCGCGGCAAGGACCCGGCGCTACTCGCAGATCACCCGGATCGCGATCAAACACGGCCTCGGCCGCTACCTCACCGGCCGCCGCGAACCCGGCCTCGCCCAGGTCCGGCACGCCAAACTGGCGCGCTCACTGCGGCGCGCGCTGGAGGAGGGCGGCGTGACGTTCGTGAAACTCGGCCAACTGCTCTCGACCCGGTCCGATCTGCTCCCGCCGGTTTTCGTCGACGAACTCAGCAAACTCCAGGACCAGGTCGCCTTCGCCGACACCGACGAGGTGGCGACGGTGCTGCGAGAGGAACTGGGCGGCGACCCGGCCGAGATCTTCGCCGAATTCGACCCGGAACCGATCGCGGCCGCGTCGATCGCGCAGGTCTACCGGGCGAAGCTGCGCGGCGGTCAGGACGTGGTCGTCAAGGTGCAGCGGCCCGGTGTGCAGGCCTTGGTCGAGCGGGACCTCGACATCGTCCGCCGGGTGGCGGCCGCACTGGACGTGCGCGCGGGCTGGGCACGCTCGCTCGGCGTCGTCGACCTCGCCGAAGGATTCGCCGACGCGCTGGTCGAGGAACTCGACTTCCGCACCGAGGCCAGGAACATCGAAGCGGTCACCGCCGCCTCCCCCGGTACCGAGGTCGCCCTTCCGACCGTCCACAAAGAACTGTCCACCGAACGTGTCCTGGTGATGCGGCGTCTCGACGGCAAACCGCTCGCCGCCGCCAAGGAGCAGGTTCCGGTCGCGGAACGGGCGAAACTCGCGCGGTCGATGCTGCGGTGCGTGCTCGGCCAGGTGATGGGCAGCGGCGTCTTCCACGCCGACCCGCATCCCGGCAACGTCCTGCTGCTCGCCGACGGCAGGCTCGGCCTGCTCGACTTCGGCTCCGTCGGGAGGCTCGACTCGGGTCTGCGCGGCGGTCTGCAGAACCTGATCCTCGCGCTGGACCGCGGCGACCCGGCCGCGTTGCGCGACGGCCTGCTGGAGATCGTCGACCGGCCGGACGAGATCGAGGAGCGCCGGCTGGAGCGGGCGCTGGGTGCCTTGGTGGCCAAGCATTTCAACCACGGCCAGGCCCCGGATCTCGACATGTTCACCGACCTGTTCCGGGTGATCGCCGACTTCAAGCTCAGCGTGCCCCCGCCGATCGCCGCGGTGTTCCGCGCCCTGGCCACCTTGGAGGGGACGCTGGCCGCGCTGGCACCGGGATTCAACATCGTCGTCGAATCCCGCGCCTACGCCGCCGAGCAGGTCGGTGCCGGCCTGCGCCCGGAATCGTTGCGGTCCACGGCCACCAACGAACTGATGGCGCTCCTGCCGGTGCTGCGACGACTGCCCCGCCGCGTCGACCGGATCGGCGACGCGCTGGAGCAGGGCAGGCTTTCGGTCAACGTCCGGCTGTTCTCCGACGAACGCGACCGCGACGTGGTCACCGGTCTGGTGCACGAGATCCTGCTGGCGTTCGTCGGTGTGGCCACCGGGCTGATGGCCGTACTGCTGCTGGGCAGCGCGACCGGCCCGGAGGTGCTGGCCGGGGTCACGCTGCACCAGATGTTCGGCTACAACCTGCTGGTGGTCAGCGCATTGGTGGGATTGCGGCTGCTCTTCGTCGTTTTCCGGCGGAGCGGACAACGATCACGATCGCCCCGATGACCCCGACGGCGACCAGCCCCGCCCCGCCGAGCGCGAGGTTGCGCGAAGTACGGAATCCGGTGTCGGACACCGGATCGCCGGGCAATCCGGCCTCGATGAACGCGGTGGTCTGCGGGAAGGGGTCGGCGGCGAGGACACTCCCCAGCCCGACGATGACCCCGTAGACCTTGTCCGCAGGAACGGCACCGTCTCCCGGGGAACCCGCGAAGAGCTGCGAGTCGACGGAATTATTCCGCTGGTCGCCTGCCACGAACAGCGCCTCCGGCGGCACCTTGGCGCTGAATGGCCTTCCGATGCCGCCTTCGTAGTCGGTATAGGGTTCCTTGACCGGCGTCCCGTTGACCATGATCAAGTTGTCCTTCGTGCAGCAGACGACCTGGTCACCACCGATACCGATCACTCGTTTGATGGTCAGCTCCCCGGGGGCCGAACCCGGGAACGCGCTCAGATCCATGAGGACCACCGCGCCACGGGGAATCTCCGCCACACCTAAGGGGTGGTGGAGCACGATCACCCCTGGCTTGAGTGTCGGGCTCATCGCGGGGGTGGCGACACTCGCCATCCGGTAACTCATCAGGGTCCAGAACCCGTATCCGCCGGCGCCCACGCCGACGACCGCCAGCAGGATCATCACGAACAGGAGCGGGGAGAATCTTCGCTTCGGCCCGGGTCTGTCGGCGGGCGGCGCGGGAAAGTCCGTTTCGGTCACAGCGCAGAGTAGCGCCACTCAACCTCGGGGCGCGTACATGATGACCCCGACCCCGGCCAGGCAGATCAACGCGCCGATCACGTCGTAGCGGTCCGGCCGGTAGCCGTCGGCGACCATGCCCCACGCCAGCGAACCCGCGACGAACACCCCGCCGTACGCGGCGAGGATGCGGCCGAAGTTCGCGTCGGGTTGCAAGGTCGCGACGAAGCCGTAAAGGCCCAGCGCGACTACGCCGGCGCCGATCCAAAGGTAGCCGCGGTGCTCCCGGACGCCTTGCCAGATCAGCCAGGCACCGCCGATCTCCAGGAGGGCTGCGAGCGCGAAGAGCGCGATGGACCGGAAGATCATCCCCGCAGCCTACGGGACGCGGTATAGGCCGTTATACGCTCGGCGCCCTCTACCCGCCCCCCGAATGCAATGAACGGTCCTTTCCTTGCGAATTTCGCAAGGAAAGGACCGTTCCTAGCAGTCGAAAGGAGCGAAGCGTGCGTCAGACGGTGAAGCCGAGCGCCCGCAGCTGTTCGCGGCCGTCGTCGGTGATCTTCTCCGGACCCCACGGCGGCATCCAGACCCAGTTGATCCGGAAGTCCTTGACCAGCCCCGTTCCCCCGCCGACGAGCGCGGCACCGGTCTGGTCCTCGATGACGTCGGTCAGCGGGCAGGCCGCCGACGTCAGGGTCATGTCGATGGTGGCGGTGTTGTCCGCCTCGACGCGGATGTCGTAAACGAGCCCGAGGTCGACGACGTTGATGCCGAGCTCAGGGTCGACGACGTCGCGCATCGCCTCTTCGACGTCCTCGACCTTCGCCACGTCGGCGCTGTCCGGGGCGGCGGCGGTCTCGGCGTCGAGGTCGGCGGCCGTGCGGCCCTCGCGGGTTTCGGTCTGCTGTTCGGTCATGCCGTCTCAACTCCGTTGGTCGTGCGGGCGACGGCGTCCTTGAACGCCATCCATCCGAGCAGGGCGCATTTCACGCGGGCCGGGTACTTGGCCACGCCGGCGAAGGCGATGCCGTCCTCCAGCACGTCCTCGTCCGGCTCGATCTGTCCCTTGCCCTGCATCAGCTCGACGAAGGCGTCCATGGTGGTGAACGCCTCCTCCACGGTGTGCCCGACGACGAGATCCGTCAAGACCGACGTGGACGCCTGGCTGATCGAGCAGCCCTGTCCCTCGTAGGAGACGTCGGTGACCTTCCCGTCGTCGACCTTCACCCGCAGCGTCACCTCGTCGCCGCAGGTCGGGTTGACCTGGAACGACTCGGCGTCGAACGGCTCGCGCAGACCGCGGCCGTGCGGGTTCTTGTAGTGGTCCAGGATGATCTCCTGGTACATGCTCTCCAGGTTCATCACGCCACCCCGAAGAACTTCTGCGCCTCACGCACACCGTTCACCAAAGCGTCCACTTCGGACAGGGTGTTGTAGACGTAGAACGACGCGCGCACGGTCGCGGGCACCGAGCAGGCCCGGTGCAGCGGCCACGCGCAGTGGTGCCCGACGCGGACGGCGACGCCGAGGCTGTCCAGCACCTGCCCCGAGTCGTGCGGGTGGACGCCGTCGATGACGAACGACACCAGTCCGCCGCGGTCGGTCATGTCGGTGGGGCCGATGATCCGCACGCCCGGGATCTCGCCGAGCCCGGCCAGCGCAGCCTCGGTGAGGAGGTGTTCGTGCGCGGCGACCCGGTCCATGCCGATCGCCGACAGGTAGTCGGCGGCCGCGCCGAGGCCGACGGCCTGCGACGTCATCGGGGTACCCGCCTCGAACCGCTGCGGCGGCGCGGCGAACGTGGTCTCCTCCATGCGGACCAGCTCGATCATCGAGCCACCGGTCAGGAACGGCGGCATCGCTTCGAGCAGCTCGCGGCGTCCATAAAGGACACCGATACCGTACGGGCCGACCATCTTGTGCCCGGCGAAGGCGGCGAAGTCGACGTCCAGCGCGTGGAGGTCGACCGGGAAGTGCGGCACCGACTGGCAGGCGTCCAGCACGACCAGCGCGCCGACCTTGCGGGCCTTCTTCACCAGGAACTCGACCGGGTTGATCGTGCCGAGCACGTTGGACTGGTGCGTGAACGCGAGCACCTTGGTCCGCTCGGTGATCAGCTCGTCCACATTGGACAGGTCGAGGCGGCCGTCCGCGGTGACGGAGAACCACTTCAGCGTCGCGCCGGTGCGCTGGCAGAGCTGCTGCCACGGCACCAGGTTCGCGTGGTGCTCCATCTCGGTGATGACGATCTCGTCGCCGGGACCGATCTTGAACCGCTCGGCCCCGGGACCGGCCGTGGCGGCGTTGCTCATCGCGTAGGCGACGAGGTTGATGCCCTCGGTGGCGTTCTTGGTGAACACCAGCTCGTGTGGGGAGGCGCCGACGAACTCCGCGATCCGCACGCGGGCGGACTCGTAGGCGTCGGTCGCCTCCTCGGCGAGCTGGTGCGCGCCGCGGTGCACCGCGGCGTTCGAGGTCTCCAGGAACCGGCGCTCGGCTTCGAGCACCTGCGCCGGCTTCTGGGACGTCGCACCGGAATCCAGATACACCAAGGGTTTCCCGTCCCGGACCGTGCGGGTCAGGATCGGGAAGTCGGCCCTGATGGCCGCTACGTCCAGCGGAACAGAGTTAGCCGTGGTGGTGGTCATCGGGCCAACTCCTCTCGGTGTAGTCGTGAAGTTCAGTGATCAGACGGCGGCGGTCTCGGCGGAGCCGGTGTACTTGACGTACCCGTTCTCCTCGAGCTCGTCCGCGAGTTCACGGCCACCGGACTCGACGATCTTGCCGCCCGCGAAGACGTGCACGAAGTCGGGCGTGATGTGCCGCAGGATCCGCGTGTAGTGCGTGATCAGCATGACGCCGGCGTCGTTGTTGGCCTTGAACTCGTTGACGCCCTCGGACACGACGCGCAGCGCGTCGACGTCGAGGCCGGAGTCGGTCTCGTCGAGGATGGCGATCTTCGGCTTGAGCAGCGCCAGCTGCAGGATCTCGTGGCGCTTCTTCTCGCCGCCGGAGAAGCCCTCGTTCACCGAACGCTCGGCGAACTCGGACGAGATCTCCAGCTTGCCCATCTCCTCCTTGACCTCCTTGACCCAGTGACGAAGCTTGGGAGCCTCGCCACGGACCGCGGTGGCCGCGGTCCGGA
This sequence comes from Amycolatopsis sp. w19, assembly GCF_051373225.1. Classification (NCBI taxonomy): domain Bacteria; kingdom Bacillati; phylum Actinomycetota; class Actinomycetes; order Pseudonocardiales; family Pseudonocardiaceae; genus Amycolatopsis; species Amycolatopsis sp. w19. Next base: position 546,318 of record NZ_JBPQFM010000002.1, read on the forward strand.
GGAAGTTGGACATGGACACGCCCGGAACCTCGACCGGGTACTGCATGGCGAGGAACAGGCCCGCGCGGGCACGCTCGTCGACGCTCATCTCCAGCACGTCCTCACCGTCGAGCAGGACCTGCCCGGAGGTGACTTCGTACTTGGGGTGGCCGGCGATGGCGTAGGACAGCGTGGACTTGCCCGAACCGTTGGGGCCCATGATCGCGTGGGTCTCGCCCGACTTGATGGTCAGGTTGACGCCCTTGAGGATCTCCTTGGGGCCCTCCTCGGTCGTGACCGAGGCGTGCAGATCCTTGATTTCCAGCGTAGGCATTTCTTTCCTAAAAGTCTGATGTGGACGGACGAGGGCTTAGACGCCCACGGCTTCGAGCTCGGCTTCGATCGCGGCCTCGAGACGCTCGCGCACCTCGGGAACGCCGATCTTGACCAGGATCTCGTGGAAGAACCCGCGTACGACCAGGCGGCGCGCGGCGTCTTCGCCGATACCGCGCGACTGGAGGTAGAACAACTGCTCGTCGTCGAACCTTCCCGTCGCGCTCGCGTGGCCCGCGCCTTCGATCTCGCCGGTCTCGATCTCCAGGTTCGGGATCGAGTCCGCCCGCGCGCCCGGCGTCAGCACCAGGTTGCGGTTGAGCTCGTAGGTGTCGGTGGCCTCGGCGGCCGCCCGGATCAGCACGTCGCCGACCCACACGGTGTGCGCGCCATCGCCCTGCAGCGCGCCCTTGTACATCACCCGCGACTTGCAGTTCGGCACCGCGTGGTCGACGAAGAGACGGTGCTCCTGGTGCTGCGCTTCGTCCGCGAAGTACAGGCCGAGCATCTCGACGTCGCCGCCCTTGTCGGCGAACGTCGCCGTCGGCGAGACGCGGACGAGGTCGCCGCCCAGGGTGATGACGATGTGCTTGAGCGTGGCGTCGCGGCCGAGCTTGAGGTGCTGCTCGGAGACGTGCACCGCGTCGTCGGCCCAGTCCTGGACGCTGACGACGGTGACGTTCGCCGAATCGCCGATGACGAACTCGACGTTGTCGGCGTAGGTGCCGGAGCCGGCGTGGTCGAGGACGATGACGGCCTCGGAGAACTGCTCGGCGCGCACCTGCACGTGCCCGTAGGCGACCTTGCCCTCGCCGGGGCCGGTGATCTTCACCGTCGACGGCTTCGAGGTCTTCGTCTCCTTGGGCACCGTGATGACGGTGGCCTCGGTGAACGAGGAGTACGCCTGCGCGGCGATCCGGTCGCTCGGGACACCCGCGGCGCCGAGGCGCTCGTCGTCCCGGCCGACCGTCTCGATCTTCAGTTCGGGTGCGGCGTCGGCGTCCACGGTGGCCGAACCCGAAGCGGCGGCGGACCCGTCGTGCAGGCCGCGCAGCCGCTTCATCGGAGTGAAACGCCAGTTCTCCTCACGACCGCCGGGGACCTCGAAGGCCTCGACGTCGTAGGAGGTGAAGCGCTCCGCGCGGGACGTGGCCGGGATGACCACGCCCTCGCGCATCGCTTCGGAAACGTTGTTCTCGGTAACCGACATGACTAGCCGACGGACCCTTCCATCTGAAGCTCGATCAGGCGGTTCAGCTCGAGCGCGTACTCCATCGGCAGCTCACGCGCGATGGGCTCGACGAACCCGCGCACGATCATCGCCATGGCCTCGGCCTCGTCGAGACCGCGCGACATGAGGTAGAACATCTGGTCTTCGCTGACCTTCGAGACGGTCGCCTCGTGGCCCATGGAGACCTCGTCGTTGCGGATGTCGACGTACGGGTACGTGTCCGACCGCGAGATCGTGTCGACGAGCAGCGCGTCACAGACGACGCTGGACCGCGAGTGGTGCGCCCGCTTCGCGACCTTGACCAGCCCGCGGTACGAGGTGCGGCCACCGCCGCGCGCCACCGACTTCGACACGATGGTCGAGGAGGTGTGCGGCGCCAGGTGCTCCATCTTCGCGCCGGCGTCCTGGTGCTGGCCTTCGCCCGCGAACGCGACCGAGAGGACCTCGCCCTTGGCGTGCTCGCCCATGAGGAACACGGACGGGTACTTCATCGTCACCTTGGAGCCGATGTTGCCGTCGATCCACTCCATGGTCGCGCCCTCTTCGCACTTGGCGCGCTTGGTGACCAGGTTGTAGACGTTGTTCGACCAGTTCTGGATGGTCGTGTAGCGGCAGCGGGCGCCCTTCTTCACGATGATCTCCACGACCGCCGAGTGCAGCGAGTCGGACTGGTAGATCGGCGCGGTGCAACCCTCGACGTAGTGCACGTAGGCGTCTTCGTCGACGATGATCAGGGTCCGCTCGAACTGACCCATGTTCTCGGTGTTGATGCGGAAGTACGCCTGCAGCGGGATGTCCACCTTGACGCCCTTGGGCACGTAGATGAACGAACCGCCGGACCACACCGCGGTGTTCAGCGCGGAGAACTTGTTGTCCCCGGCCGGGATCACGGAGCCGAAGTACTCCTTGAAGATCTCCGGGTGCTCCTTGAGCGCGGTGTCGGTGTCCAGGAACAGGACGCCCTGCGCCTCCAGGTCCTCGCGGATCTGGTGGTAGACGACCTCGGACTCGTACTGCGCGGCGACACCGGCGACGAGGCGCTGCTTCTCCGCCTCGGGGATGCCGAGCCGGTCGTACGTGTTCTTGATGTCCTCGGGCAGGTCTTCCCAGGAGGTGGCCTGCTTCTCCGTGGACCGCACGAAGTACTTGATGTTGTCGAAGTCGATCCCGGAGAGGTCCGCACCCCAGTTGGGCATCGGCTTCAAGTCGAAGAGCTTGAGCGCCTTGAGTCGCGCTTCGCGCATCCACTCCGGCTCGGACTTCTTCGAGGAGATGTCGGTGACGACGTCCTCGTTCAGTCCGCGACGGGCAGTAGAGCCCGCCTCGTCGGAGTCCGCCCAGCCGAACGCGTACTTGCCAAGGGACTCGATGGTCTCTTCCTGGCTCATGGGCGCGGTGGTGGGAGTGCGCTGCTCGGCAGCGGCAGTCATGCGGGTTTCCCTCCATTCGGGATCCGTGCTGTGCGCCCTGGGGAGGGCGCCGTGCTTCCCGGCGCGGGTGTGGCCGGGTGACCCGCCGGAACGACGGGTACGTGTGTGGTGCACGCGTTGTCACCGCGTGCGATGGTCGCCAGCCGCTGCACGTGAGTACCCAGAAGTTCCGCGAAAGCCTCTGTCTCGGCTTCACACAACTGAGGGAACTCCGCGGCGACGTGGGCGACCGGGCAATGGTGCTGGCAGAGCTGTTCGCCGACACCGACCTGACGGGTCGACGCAGCGTAGCCCTCCCTGGTCAGCGCCGCAGCGAGAGCCTCGGCACGGGTGGCCGGGTCCGTGTGCTTGGTGATCGCGTCCTGGTGCGGACCGACCAGCGAAGCGACCCGAGCCTCCGCGAAGGCCTTCACGGCGTCTTCGCCGGCGTGTTCGGCGAGGAAGCGGATGGCCGAGGACGCGAGGTCGTCGTAGGCGTGCCCGAAGCGGGCGCGGCCGGCTTCGGTGAGGAGGAAGTTCTTGGCGGGACGGCCTCGTCCGCGAGGGCCCCGGCGGGGCGCGTCCCGGGTTTCGGCCTCGCCGTCGGCGAGCAGCGCGTCGAGATGACGGCGGACGGCGGCGGCGCTGATACCCAGCTGCTCGGCCACCACGACGGCGGTCATCGGACCCTGTTCCAGCAGCAAACGGGCCACTTCGTGCCTGGTCCGGCCCTCGGGGCCGACCTGCACGGGGACAGGCTGGACCTCGGCGCGGGGCATGTCGCCACCGGCCTCGTCCTGCGTCCCCGTCTTTTTCACAACACAAGTGTGACGTATTTCCGGGGAGACGGCAAAGAGGGGTGCCTCACGGAGTGGCGTGGGTCACGTCGGAGCGGCTGAAGGACGCTTTCCCCGCATGCGATGAGACGAAAGCGTCCTTCACCGCATCGCACGCGGCGAAGGGCCCTTTCAGCCCTCGGTAACCACGTACCCGCCCGGTCTGTTCCCGGGATCGCTACCCTTCGTGCGTGGTAGTGGGCGATCACCCGGCACAGCGGGACAAGGACGAAGACCGGGCGGCGGGGTCGGTGGCGACGCTCGTGCCCGGGCGCCCGCACGATCCGGAACCGCTGGACGACAAGGAACTGCGCGGGCTGAACGTGGTCCGCCGGTTCGGCGCGGTCGGCTCCCTGTTCCTCGCCCTCGGCTCGCTCGGCGCGGGTGCCGCCCCGGTCATCAACCCGGTGCAGGAGATCCCGGTCCTGCGGCTGTTCACCCGGATCCCGATGGTCTCGCTCGCGATGGGCCTGGCCGGGATGGCGATCATCGTGCTCAGCTGGCTGCTGCTCGGCCGGTTCGCGCAGCCCGCGCGCCGCCGCCTCGCCACCCAGGGCCAGCTCGCGCGCACCATCGCGCTCTGGTGCGCGCCGCTGCTGTTCATCCCGCCGCTGTTCTCGCGCGACGTCTACAGCTATCTCGCGCAGAGCGAGATCGTCGCGCGCGGGATGGATCCGTACTCCCTCGGCCCGGCCGAAGCGCTCGGCGTCTCCGACCCGCTGACCTCGGGCGTCTCCAACATGTGGCGCGAGACCCCGGCGCCCTACGGCCCGCTGCTGCTGCGTCTGGGCGGCTGGCTCGCCCCGCTGAGCAGCGGCAACATCGTCACCGGCGTGTTGCTGCAGCGCGGGCTCGCGCTGATCGGCGTCATCCTGATCATCTGGGCGCTGCCCCGGCTGGCCCGGCGGTTCGGCGTGCAGCCCGCCACCGCGTTGTGGCTCGGCGCGGCGAACCCGCTGCTGATCTTCCACTTCGTCGCCGGCGCCCACAACGACGCGCTCGCCATCGGGCTCATGGTGGCCGGGCTTGAGGTCGGCCTCCAGCGGATGCCGGTGCGGTTCAAGAACGACGAACCGCCGCCGCTGGCCAAGGGCGAACTGCTGTACATCGGGCTCGGGGTGGTGCTCATCACCCTCGGTGTCGCGGTGAAGATCAACGCGATCCTGGCCTTGCCGTTCTTCACGGTGATGGTGGCCAGACGCTGGCACGGCCGGATCAAGGACCTGGTCACGGCGGCGGTGCCGATGGCGTTGCTGTTCGGGGTGACCCTCGTGGCGGTCTGTTACGGCACCGGCCTCGGCTTCGGCTGGGTCGGCGCGCTCGGGACGCCGGGGCTGGTCCGCTCGTGGATCTCGCCGACGTCGGAACTCGCCGCGCTCGGCGGCGTCCTCGGCATCGCGCTCGGCCTCGGCAACCACACCAACGCGATGGTGCCGATCCTGGGCTCGCTCGGCTATCTCGTCGCGGGCGCGGTGACGGTCAAGTTCCTCTGGGACAGCTTCAAATGGCGCTACCGGCCGATCATCGGGCTCGGTGTCTCCCTCGGCGCGGTGATGGTGCTGCACGTCGCGCTGCAGCCCTGGTACCTGCTGTGGGCGATCATCCCGCTCGCCGCGGCGGCGGGGACCTCGCGGTTCCGCATCGCCGCGACGATCGTCACCGCCGTCCTGCCGTTCCTCCTGCCGACGACGGGGAGCACCTTCGAGGGCCGCGGTTTCGTCCTGCCGTTCGCGTGGGCGGCCGCCGGGGTCGTCACGCTTCTGGGGCTGTTCATCGTCCACCGCCTCTCACCACTGCTGCTGTCCAGACCGTCCCCGGAGCATTCGGTCCCGGCGTGAGGCCGTATCGTGACCTGTCGTGAACGCCCCCGCCGTCGAGATCACCGGGCTGGTGAAGCGCTACGGATCCACCACCGCCGTCGATGGACTCGACCTGCGGATGGAACGTGGCACCCTGCTCGCTCTGCTCGGCCCGAACGGGGCCGGCAAGACCACCACCGTCGAGATCTGCGAAGGCTTCCTGCGGCCTGACGACGGCGAAGTCCGGGTCCTTGGCCTGGATCCGTCGCGGGACGGTTCGGCACTGCGGCCGCGGATCGGTGTGATGCCCCAGGGCGGCGGCGCGTATCCCGGCGTCCGCGCCGACGAGATGCTCGGCCTGGTCGCCGCGTGCGCGGCGAATCCGCTCGATCCGGCCTGGCTGCTGGACGTCCTCGGTCTTTCGGGAGCGAGGAAGACGCCGTTCAAACGGCTTTCCGGCGGGCAGCAGCAACGGCTCTCGCTCGCCTGCGCGCTCGTCGGACGGCCGGAGCTGCTCTTCCTCGACGAGCCGACGGCGGGGATGGACCCGCAGGCCCGCCGCCTGGTCTGGGAGCTGCTCGAAGCGCTGCGCGCCGACGGGGTCAGCGTGCTGCTCACCACGCATCTGATGGAGGAGGCCGAAACGCTGGCCGACACCGTGGTGATCGTGGACCACGGCAAGGTCGTCGTCGAGGGCTCCCCGCAGTCGCTGACCGTCGAAGCGGGCGAGACGGCGCAGTTGCGGTTCAAGGCCCGCACGCGGCTCGACACCGCGCTGCTGACCGCGGCACTGCCCGAGGGGCACCTCGTCCACGAATCGGCGCCGGGCACGTATCTCGTCGAGGGCGCGATCGATCCGCAGGTGGTGTCGACGGTGACGGCGTGGTGCGCGCAGCAGGGGGTCATGCCGGAGGAACTGCAGGTCGGCAGGCGCACGCTGGAAGAGGTCTTCCTGGAGCTGACGGGACGGGAACTGCGCGCATGACGACGACGCCCACGCCACGGTTCGCCGCGGGCACGTTCACCCCCGCCCCCGGTCGAGGTTCGCTCGGCAAGATGCTCCGCACGCACGCGAAGGTCGAGGCGAGCCTGACGCTGCGCCACGGCGAGCAGATCCTGCTGACCCTGCTCATCCCGCTCGCGCTGCTGATCGGCCTGTCGCTGCTGGACATCCTGCCGTCGTCGCAACTCGGCGATTCGTCCAAAGTGGACTGGATCACGCCGAGGATCCTCGCGCTGGCGGTGATGTCGTCCGCGTTCACCGGACAGGCCATCGCACTGGGCTTCGACCGTCGTTATGGCGTCCTCAAACGGCTTTCCGCGACCGCGCTGCCCCGCTGGCTGCTCGTCGCGGGCCGGGTCGCCGCCGCGCTCGTGGTGGTCGCGCTGCAGGCGGTCGTCCTCGGTGTCGTCGCCGCGCTGCTGGGCTGGTCGCCGTCGCTCGGCGGGATCCTCGGCGCGATCCCGTTCCTGATCGTCGGCACGCTCGCGTTCGGCGCGCTGGGCCTGCTGCTCGGCGGGGCGCTGCGCGCGGAAGCCGTGCTGGCGCTGGCGAACATCGTCTGGTTCGTGCTGCTGCTCGCGGGCGGGATCCTGCTGGCGCCGTCGACGATGCCGTCCGGCGTGGCGTGGATCGTCGAACTGCTGCCCTCGGGGGCGCTCGCCGAAGGCCTGCGGTCGGTGCTGCTGGACGGTTCGTTCGGCTGGGGCCCGTTCGCGGTGCTCGTCGGCTGGGGCGTCGTCGCGGGCGCGCTGGCGAGCAAGACGACCAAGCTCACCTGAGGCGGCCGACACAGCCGGTGCGGCCGGTGGAAGGCTCTCAGGAAGGGCGTTCTAGCATCGGACGGTGCCGTTCCAGAGCCTTGTAGCGCGTCTGCCGTATCCCTCGTTCGCGGTCCAGCGAGCGGTCGCGATAGCGGCGGTGATCGCCCAGGCCGGAATCGGCGTCACCGGATCGGTCGTCCGGGTGACAGGTTCGGGTCTCGGCTGCCCGACTTGGCCGCAGTGCGTCGAAGGCAGCATCGTGCCGGTCGCGCACCCCGAATTCGACGCGCTCACCCAGTGGATCGAATTCAGCAACCGGATGCTGACCGGGGTGGTCATCCTGGTCGCCGCGCTGTGCGTGATCACCGCGTGGCGCGTGCAGATCGAGCACCCGAGCCGCCGTCGTCTGGTGAAGCTGGCCTGGACGATGCCCGCCGGCGTGATGCTGCAGGCCGTCGTCGGCGGGATCACGGTGCTCGCCAAACTCGAATGGTGGACCGTCGCGCTCCACTTCCTCGCCTCCACCCCCCTGGTCTGGCTCGCGGTGCTGCTGCTGCGGGCGTTCAAGGAGGGTGACGAGTCCGCCCGCTGGCTGATCCCGGACGCGGGCCGCAAGACGCTGATCGTCCTCGCCGCGGCCATGTGGGCCGTCCTCGTCGCGGGCACCGTGGTGACCGGCGCGGGCCCGCACGGCGGCGACCCCGGCACCCACCGCCTCCAGGCCCCGATCGAGACGCTCACCCAGATCCACGGTGGACTGCTGGTGGTCTACCTGATCGTGCTGGCGGTCTTCGGGCTCCAGCTGATGCGGGGCGAGACGCCGAAGCAGCTGTGGCAGCGGTACGCCATCGTGTGGATCGTCGCGGTCCTCCAGGGCGTCGTGGGCTCGGTGCAGTACGGCCTCGGTGTCCCGGAGGCGCTGGTCTCGTTCCACGTCCTCGGCTCCGCGCTGGTGATCATCTCGACGGCGGCGCTGTGGTGCAGTTCGCGCGACCGCGGCCCCGTGCCCTCGGCGAACGCGCCGGAACGCGAACTCGCCATCTCGAACTGAACCGGACGTAACCCCCAGGCGGCGTGCTCGCCAGACACTGCCCTTACGCTTCGCTAGGTGCCCCACTCGGGGGTCACCACCGAGTCGAGGCACGAGGTGTCGCATGACCGCCAGCACCGAGCCGGACGCACCGGCCAGTCCGTCCAAACCCCTGATCTCCCACCGCCGGGGTTCCGGCGAGATGCTGATACTCAAGACCTTCCTGCTGGTCCCGTTCGTCGCGCTGCTCGCCGCCGTGCCGATCGTGTGGGGCTGGGGCATGACCTGGGTCGACCTCGGGCTGGCGGCGGTGTTCTACACCCTCGGGACGCTCGGGGTGACCGTCGGCTATCACCGCTACTTCACCCACGGCGCCTTCAAGGCCGGACGGCCGCTGCGGGTCGCGCTCGCCATCGCCGGGAGTTTCGCGGTGCAGGGTTCGGTGATCTTCTGGGTGGCCAGCCACCGTCGCCACCACGCCTTCGCCGACCGTGAAGGCGACCCGCACTCCCCCTGGCTGTTCGGGACGTCACCCGGGGCGTTGCTGCGCGGCTTCTGGCACGCGCACATGGGCTGGATGTTCAGCCGCGAGGTGACCAACTACGACCGGTTCGCGCCGGACCTGGTGGCGGACAAGGATCTCCGGGTGGTGAACCGCTACTTCTGGCTGTGGATCACGCTGAGTCTCGCGCTGCCCGCGGTGCTCGGCGGGCTGATCAGCTGGTCGTGGTGGGGCGTGGTGACCGGGTTCTTCTGGGCCGGGCTGGTCCGGATCGCGTTCCTGCACCACGTCACCTGGTCGGTGAACTCGATCTGCCACCTGGTCGGCGAGCGCCCGTTCGCCAGCCGGGACAAGGCGGCGAACTTCTGGCCGCTGGCGATCCTGTCCATGGGCGAGTCGTGGCACAACTCCCACCACGCCGACCCGACCTGCGCGCGGCACGGTGTCCTGCGTGGACAGGTCGACGTGTCGGCGCGGGTGATCTGGCTGTTCGAGAAGTTCGGCTGGGCACGGGACGTGCGGTGGCCGAAGCCCGAACGCCTGGCCGCGAAACTCGTCAAACCCGCCTGACCCCCGATCGCGTTTCGTCCTCTGAATGCGGTAGTTGCACACGCAAGGATCGCATTCAGAGGACGAAACGCGGGGAGTGTCAGGCGAGTTGCTGCCGGACGGCGGAGGCGAAACGCCAGGCCGCGGCGGGCTCGGTCTGCCGGAATCCGAGTGAGGGTTCGACGAGCTCCAGTTCCAGCAGGAGCGGCCTGCCGTCCGGCCCGGCGACGAGGTCCACGCGGGCATAGAGCAGCTCCGCGCGCAGGATGCCCAGCAGCGCCGCCGTCGCGTCCAGAGCGTCTTCGGCCAGCGCGCGGAATCCCGCGGCCGGCTGCACCGGCGCGAGTTTCTCCGTCACGTACAGCCCGGATTCGTCGAGTTCCCGGCCCAGCATCGCGGCCTTCGAGAACGCGTGCGAGTACACGCCGCCGAAGTACACCAACGCGATCTCGCCGTCACTGTCCACACTGGACTGGTACGGCTGGAGCAGCACGGTGTTCCCGTCCGCCTGCAACCCGGACAGGTGCGCGGCGGCCGCGTCGCCCGCGGTGAACCGGCCGGCACCGCGTGAACCGGCGCCGATGGCGGGCTTCAGCACGAACTCGCCCTTGGGCCAGCTCGGGGCCTTGTCGTCCGGCGCGATCAGGGTCGTCGGCACGACCGCGACCCCGGCGTCGCCGAGTTCGGCCAGATAGGACTTGTCGGTGTTCCAGCGCACGACTTCGGCCGAATTGGACAGCGACGGCACGGATTCGGTCCAGGACAGGAACTCGTCGTGGCGCTCGGCGTAGTCCCAGGTGGCGCGCAGCACGACGATGTCCGCGGCGCCGAAGTCGACCGTCGTGTCGTCCCAGGCGGCCCAGCGGGTCTTGAAGCCGAGGTCGGCCAGCGCCTCGGGAACGGCGTGCTCGTCGCCGTCGCCTTCCGGCAGCGTGGAGCAGGCGACGAAGATCGCGGACCCGCTCACTTCCCCGCCATCCGGCGGCGGTGCTCGGCGCCGATCTTGGTGGCCTTCACGGTCTCGCTGTCCCATTCGGCGGGTTCGAGGTCTTCGACGGCCTCGACCAGCGCCTCGCCTGCCTCCACGGAGGTGACGACGACGTCGCCGAGCGCGCCGTCGGCACCCACGAGCACGACCCGCGCGCCGATCCGGCCGATGTTCTCCACCACCGCGCGCGACGGCTTCCCGTGCCGCTTCACGAAGTCGCGGGCGGCCGCGACCTGGCGCGACGTGGGGGCGGCGGTCTCGGTCTTCTCTTCGGTCTCAGCCACGCGCCGAGCTTAACCGCGAAAGGCCCGGGACGCGGAATAACCGTGGCGTCGGCCATAGTTGTGCCGGTCGGAACGACCTTGAACGAGGAGGATGTATGCCCGCGGCAGTGCAGATCCGGCGAACCGGTGGCCCCGAAGTCCTTGAACTGTCCGAAGTCGAGGTCGGCGAACCCGGTTCCGGTGACCTGCTCGTGGACGTCGCGGCGGCGGGCGTCAACTACATCGACACCTATCACCGCGAGGGCATCTACCCGGTCGACACCCCGTTCGTCCTGGGCATGGAGGGCGCGGGCACGGTGGCCGCGGTCGGCGCGGACGTGACCGGTTTCGCCGTCGGCGACCGGGTCGCCTGGCAGGGTTCGCTGGGCAGCTATGCCCAGCGTCGTCTGGTTCCGGCGACGATCGCGGTGAAGATCCCGGAAGGCGTTTCCGAGGAGACCGCCGCCGCCACGATGCTCCAGGGCATCACCGCGCACGCGCTGATCGCCTCGACCTACGAGGTCAAGGCCGGTGACGACGTGCTGATCCACGCCGCGGCGGGTGGGATGGGCCTGCTACTGGTCCAGCTGGCCAAGGCGCGCGGCGCCCGGGTCATCGGCACCGTCTCGACCGACGAGAAGGCCGAACTCGCCAAGCAGGCGGGCGCGGACGACGTCATCCGCTACGACCAGGTCGACTTCGCCAAGGCCACCCGCGACCTCACCGGCGGCAAGGGTGTCGACGTGGTCTACGACGGCGTCGGCAAGTCCACTGTGGACGGCAGCCTGGCGAGCCTGAAGATCCGCGGCCTGCTCGCCCTCTACGGCGCGGCCAGCGGTCCGGTGCCGCCGATCGACCCGCAGCTGCTCAACCGCAGCGGCTCGGTGTACCTCACCCGCCCGACCTCCGCGCACTACGTGCTCACGCGCGAGGAACTGGAGTGGCGGGTGAACGAACTGTTCGCCGCCGTGCAGGACGGCTCGCTGACCATCCGGATCGGCGGCCGCTACCCGCTGGCCGACGCCCGCCAGGCGCACGAAGACCTCCAGGGCCGCCGCACCACCGGCAAGCTCCTGCTGATCCCGTGACGACGCTCTGGCCGGAGGAAGTCCGGCTCACCGGTGAAGGGCTCGTCCTGCGGGAGTGGGTCGAAGACGACGTCGCGTTCATGCCGGGGCTGTTCGACAACCCGGCCGTCGCGCGGTTCACGCCGCTGCCTTCGCCGTTCGACGAGGCGGCGGCGAAGGCGCACTACGCGAAGTCCGTCGCTCGCCGCGCGGAAGGCAACGGGGTGCGGCTGGCCATCACGGCCGACGGTGGCGAGCCGCTCGGCGAGGTGGTGCTGTTCCTGAAGGAGGATGCGGCGGAACTCGGGTACGCCGTCGGTCCCGCGCACCGCGGGCGGGATCTGGCGGCGCGGTCGCTGCGGGTGCTCACCGCGCACGCGCTGGACCTCGGGCTCGGGCCGCTCCAGTTGAAGATCGACGCCGAGAACGCCGCCAGCGCGGCCGTCGCCCGCCGCGTCGGCTACGCCCTGACCGACGCGCCTCCCGAGCCCAAGGTCGAGAAGGGACTGGAGATCAGCCTGCTCACCTGGGAGTACGCCGGCTGATGTGAAAGTCCGTGAAGGCCTCCTTGAGGGACCCAGAGTCCCTCAAGGAGGCCTTCACGGAACTTCAGCTCGACCTCGGCGCTACTCAGCCCTTGTCGGTCGGGACGCTCACCGCGTCGGTCACGAAGACCAGCGTCTCGTTCGGCTCGATGCCGTTCCCGCCCTGGCCGTAGCCGAGGTCCGGCGGGATGATCAGCAGCCGCCGCGCGCCCTGCTTGATCCCTTCGAGGCCCTGGTCCCAGCCCTTGATGACGTCACCGGCGCCGAGGGCCAGGTCGAACGGCTCGCCGCGGTCGAACGAGCTGTCCAGCTTCTGCTTGTTGGACCAGGTGACCAGTGAGTAGTTCATCTTCAGCTTCGCGCCCGCCTTGGCGCCCTCGCCGGTGCCGGGCTCGAGGTCCTTGGTGATGAGCTTCTTCGGCGGGTCGCAGTCGTCCGGGATGGTGATGGTCGGCGCCTCGCCGAACTTCCCGGTGGTCTTCACGTCCTCGGCTGTGCATTCCTTGCCCTTCGGGGCGGCCGGAGCCGACGACGACGCCGACGCGGGCGCCGCGCCGGAGGTCTGGGCCGAACCTGCGGTGTTCTGTTTCTCGCCACAGGCCGCCAGGGCGAGGACGCCCGCGCCGATGACCACGATCTTGCCGAATGTGCGCATGCGGCCGACCTTAGCCAAGACCCTCCAGCGCGGGAACAAGGTCACCGGTCTGCACTACACCCATCCGACGGGTCGCCCTGGTCAGGGCCACATAAAGATCGTTGAGCCCACGTGGCGACTCGGCGACGACCTCGTCCGGGGCGACCAGCAGGACCGAATCGAACTCCAGCCCCTTCGCCCGCTCGACCGGCATCACCGACACCCGGTCCCCCGACTCGCCGAGCGTCTCCGACAGGGCCGGGACCAAGGACGACGGGCACAGCACCGCGACCGTCCCACCATCCACAGCGGACAGTTCGGCGTCGACGAGACCGGGCAGTTCCGCGGTGAGCTCCGCCGGGTCCACCGCACGCAGCCAAGGCTCGCAACCCGTCTCCCGCACCGAAACCGGCGCCTCCAGCTCCGGGTTGACGTCGGCGAGCACCCGCGACGCGACGGCCATGATCTCCGCCGGGGTCCGGTAGTTGACGGTCAGTTCTTCGAGCCGCCAGCGGTCGGCGACGTACGGCGAAAGCGCCTCTCCCCACGACTTCGCCCCACCGGCCGCGCCGGTCTGGGCGACATCCCCGACCAGTGTCATCGACCGGTTCGGCGACCGGCGCATCAGCAGCCGCCAGTCCATAGCGGTCAGTTCCTGCGCCTCGTCGACGATCACGTGCCCGAAGGTCCAGGTCCGGTCCTGGGCGGCCCGCTGTGCCGCGGTCATCTCGCTGCGGCGCTGCTGACGTTCGGCGAACAGTTCGGCGTCGAGGACGTCGCCCACCCGCAGCAGTTCCTCGTCGACGATCTCCTCGTCCTGTTCGAGGATGTCGAGCACGCCTTCCGCGTAGGCGCGGTCCTCCCGCTCGCGGCGGGCGGCCTCGGCGCGGGCTTCGGTGTCGTCCTCGCCGAGCAGCTCGGCGAGCTCGTCGAGCAACGGGACGTCCGACGGGCTCCACTTCGCGTCCGTCGGGCTGTAGAGATGCTCACGATCGGTGTCCGACAAGGCTTTCCCCGCCGCGCTGCGTAGCCGTTCGCGGTCGGCGAACAGCTCGTCGAGCACGATCTCCGGGGTGAGTTTGGGCCACAGCCCGTTGATCGCGGCGGCCACGTTCTTGTCCGCGGCGACCTCGGCCCGGATGTCCTGGACGTCGCGCGCGTCGAGCAGGTCCTCCCCCAGTTTCCGGGCGGCCTGCCGGGTCAGCGCGTCGAGCAGGTCCGAGACGAAGATCCGCCGCGCGAGGTTGTGCGGACGGCGCGACCGCCGCGCCCGCGTCCGCGCCTCGGTGCAGGTCTTGCGGTCGAGCATGAGGATCTCGCGTTCGAACTCGATCTCCAGCACCGGCTCCGGCACCTGCTGACGATCCCGGACCGCGTTGGCGAGCACGTCGGCCATCACCGGGCGCCCCTTGATCTCGGCCGCTTCGCGCGTGACCGGCCCGGCGGCGTCCAGCCCCGGGTACAGCTGCCCGATCGTGGCTAGCAGCACCCCGGTCTCGCCCAGCGACGGCAGGACCTGCCCGATGTAGCGGAGGAACGTGCTGTTCGGTCCGACCACGAGCACGCCGCGCGTGGTGAGCTGCTGGCGATGCGTGTAGAGCAGGTACGCCGCGCGGTGCAGTGCGACGGCGGTCTTGCCGGTGCCCGGCCCGCCCTGGACCACGAGGACGCCGTTCGGCGACGCGCGGATGATGCGGTCCTGCTCGGCCTGGATGGTGGCGACGATGTCGCTCATCTCGCCGGTGCGGCGGCGCTCCAGCGCGGCCAGCAGAGCCGCCTCGCCCGCGAGCCCGAGGTCCTGGCCCTGGTCGGCGGCGGAGAGGTCGAGGATCTCGTCGTCGACGCCGACGACCTTCCGGCTCAGCGACCGGATGTGGCGACGCCGCCGGACACCTTCGGGCGAGGCCGCGGTGGCGAGGTAGAAGGGCCGCGCGACCGGCGCGCGCCAGTCGACGAGCAGCGGACGGTAGTCGTCGTCCTCGTCGAACAGCCCGAGCCGCCCGATGTAGGTGGTCTCCTCCGCGTGGTCCGGCAGGAAGTCGAGGCGGCCGAAGCACAGGCCCTGCTCGACGGAGCTCAGCTGGGACAGCCTGTCGGTGTAGAGCGTCGTGGCGACGTCGCGTTCGGTGCGCGCCTGCGGGGTGCCGCCGGTCAGGCGCAGCGTCTCGTCGAGCCTGCGCTGCGCGTCGACGCGTTCGGTGTCGAGCTTGCGGTAGAGGGTGGTGACGTACTGCTGCTCGAGCGCGACGTCCTGCTCGAGCGCGTCGAGTTCCCGGTCCGGGGACACGGACAAAAGCAGCCTGCTTTCGAGAGGTGGGACAGGGGCCGAACGAAGTACAACGGCGCCCTCCATCATCTCATTCCCGCACGCTCACCCGGACCAGGAGGAAGGCCGACAGGGACAGGACGGTCGCCACACTCGCCCACACGACGTTCTCGTGGAGCAAGACGGCGAACGTGGCCGCGATCCCCGCGATGGACTGCGCGACGAACCCGCACAGCGCGACGGCGTACGCGCCGTTTCCGGGAACCTCGCTCACCGCGACGGCCATGCTGCTCGGGAAGAGAGCGGCCTGGCCGAAGGTGGTCCCGCAGTAGAGCGCGACGAACGTCACGAAAGCGGCCGTGAGCGGGATCGCGGGTATGAGCCACAAGACGATCGTCAACAGGCCCGCGCCCGTCATGACCAGCGCACCGGCGCGCATCAGCCACGGCGACCCCTTGCGCCCGGCCAGCCGGTTCACCAGCAGCGCACCGGCGAAGTACGCGAGCCCGAACAGGAGCCCGAGACCGCCGTACTGGTCCGCGCTCAGCCCGAAGTGCTGCTGGAACACGAACGGCGCGACCTCCTGGAGCAGCACGATCGTCGCGAAGCCGAGCCCCGCCGCGATCGTCGGCCGCAGGAACGCCGGAACGGTGAGGATCCGGAGGTAGATGCGGACCATGCCGGTCTTCTCGGACCGGCCTTTGCCGAGCGGAATCGTCAGCGTGCCCAGGACGCACAGCACGCCCGCCGCCGTCAGCACCACGAACCCGCCCTGCCACCCGCCGATCAGCCCGCCGGCGAACTGCCCGCCGCCGAGTGCGGTGACGAACGCGATGGACAGCACCGAAAGCCGTTTGGCGAGCGCGTCGCCGTCGCCGAGGTCCCGCACGACGATACGGGCGATGATGGCCGCGCCCCCTGCGCCGATGCCTTGCAGGGAACGGAGAACGAGCAGCCACGCCGGGGAGGTGTTCACGATCAGGACCGCGCTGGACGCGACGAAGAGGCCGAGTGCCGCCAGCATCGCCGCCCGCCGCCCGAGCCGGTCGGCCGCCCGGCCCCACAGCACCACCGGAGCCGCCGCGCCGACGACGAACAGCGACACCGAGAGCGCCGCGAAGCTGCGCGACACCGCGAAGTCGCGCTCGATCATCGGGAGGGACGGGAGGTAGATCGTCGTCGCCATCTGGGCCGTGAAGACGATCAGGCAGGCGACCGCCATGGTCGCGCGCCCGGCTCGGACGGGGGCGGGGCGCTCGGTCGTGCTAGTCACTCCGCCGGACGGTACTGACGGGTAACCCGGCTGGGCAACGCGCGCCAGCAGGTGGGAAGCCGGGTTGCGGTGGGTCTTCTGGTCACGAGACGCGCCCCACCACGCCACCGCCGCCTTGCTCACTTGACGTACATGAAGGCCCCCTTCCTTGCGCTAGACGCAAGGAAGGGGGCCTTCATGTACTTGGGAAGGTGGAGTTCGCTCAGCTCAGCCGCGGGAAGGGGGCCTTCACGCGCTACAAGATCAGAAAGGCAGCCCGATGGCGGGCAACCCGATCGCCGAGTCCACCGCCAACGCGACGAACACGATCATCAGGTACGTGTTCGACCGGTGGAACAGCGACATCGGCTTGGTCTCCTCGCCGCGCCGCACCGCCGCGTTCAGGCTGTGCGCGTAGAAGAGGAACCAGCCGCCCGCCAGGATGGCGAACGTCGTGTAGATCCAGCTCGTCACCGGGACCAGCAGCAGCGTCCACGCGACCATCACCCACGAGTAGATGACGATCTGCCGCGCCACGTGCTGCGGAGTGGCGACCACCGGCAGCATCGGCACGCCGGCGCGCTCGTAGTCGTCGCGGTACTTCATGCCCAGCGCCCAGGTGTGCGGCGGGGTCCAGAAGAAGATGACGCCGAACATCACGAACGCGGGCCACTCGACGGTGCCGGTGACGGCGGCCCAGCCGATGACGACCGGCATGCAGCCCGCCGCGCCGCCCCAGACCACGTTCTGTGACGTACGCCGCTTCAACACCAGCGTGTAGACGAAGATGTAGAAGAGAATCGTCACGATCGCGAGGATCGCCGAGAGCAGGTTCACCGTGAAATAGAGCACGACGAACGACAGGACGCCGAGCACGAGACCGAAGATCAGCGCGCCGCGCCGGGGAACGGATTCCTTCACCAGCGGCCGGCGCTTCGTGCGGTTCATCACCTTGTCGATGTCCGCGTCGATGACGCAGTTCAAGGCGTTGGCACTGCCGGCGGCCATGGTGCCGCCCACGAGCGTCGCGAGAACCAGCCACGGGGACGGGATCTCCCGGCCCGCCAGGAACATCGCGGGAATCGTGGTGACGAGGAGGAGCTCGATCACCCTGGGCTTCGCGAGGGCGGCGTACGCGCCGACGACCTGGCGGATTGTTCGCCGGCCACCGTGCGGTCGTTCACCGGTCGGATGTACGGCGCTGGTGCTGTCACTGCGTCCGTGCGCAGCGTTCACCAACGACATTTCACTCCCTGCGTCAGTTTTCGGGGCGGGGCCCACCAGGCTTCCGGGTGATGTGGCGGCCCCGGATCCCGTGTTCTGAACCCTTCCCCGATGTTAGACGTGCTGTTTCCAGAGGGTGATCGCGGGTCCTCGACCGGCCGAACCATTAGGCTGGCCGCGGTAGCTCGCGGCGTGCCCCTGCGAACGGCCCGGAGCAGGAATATCGTCCCTTCCGGATCGATTGAGATTAGTAGCGGTACACGTGGGTTATCCACGAGGGAAGAGAAGCCACAACCTGATGACGGGGAGTTCGAGTTCAGTGTCCGAAACCGCCTCTACCAGCGAGAAGAACCCACTCCTCCGGCGCAACGTGCCCGCCGACTGGACCGAGAACGACACGCGGGCCGTCGACACCGTTCGGGTGCTCGCCGCGGACGCGGTCGAGAACTGCGGCAGCGGTCACCCCGGCACCGCGATGAGCCTGGCGCCGCTCGCGTACACGCTCTTCCAGCGGACGCTGCGTCATGACCCGGCGGACCCCGAGTGGCCCGCCCGTGACCGCTTCATCCTCTCCGCCGGTCACTCGAGCCTCACCCTCTACATCCAGCTGTACCTCGCCGGGTTCGGCCTGGAGCTGGAAGACCTGAAGCAGCTGCGCAAGTGGGACTCGAAGACCCCGGGTCACCCGGAGTACCGCCACACCAAGGGCGTCGAGACCACCACCGGCCCGCTCGGCCAAGGCCTGGCCAACGCGGTCGGCATGGCGATGGCGGCCCGCCGCGAGCGCGGTCTGCTGGACCCGGACGCCCCGCAGGGCGAGAGCATCTTCGACCACTACGTCTACGTGATCGCCTCCGACGGTGACATCGAAGAGGGCGTCACCGCCGAGGCCTCGTCGATCGCCGGCCGCCAGGAGCTGGGCAACCTGATCGTCTTCTGGGACGACAACGAGATCTCGATCGAGGACGACACCAAGATCGCCCTCTCCGAGGACGTCGTGAAGCGCTACGAGGCCTACGGGTGGCACACCCAGGTCGTCGAGGGTGGCGAGGACGTCGTCGCGATCGAAGAGGCCATCAAGGCCGCGAAGGCCGAGACCGAGCGCCCGTCGTTCATCGCGCTGAAGACCGTCATCGGGTACCCGGCACCGAAGAAGATGGGCACCGGCAAGGCCCACGGCGCCGCGCTCGGCGCCGAAGAGGTCGCGGCGGTCAAGGAGATCCTCGGCTTCGACCCGGAGCGGACCTTCCAGGTCGACGACGAGGTCATCGCGCACACCCGCCAGGCCGTCGACCGCGGCAAGACCGCCCGCGCCGAATGGCAGGAGAAGTTCGAGGCGTGGGGCGCCGCCAACCCGGAGCGCAAGAAGATCGCGGACCGGATGGCCACCCGCTCGCTGCCCGAGGGCTTCGCGGACAACCTGCCGACGTGGGAGCCGGACGCCAAGGGCATCGCGACCCGCAAGGCCTCCGGTGAGGTGCTCAACGCGCTCGCCGAGCCGCTTCCCGAGCTGTGGGGCGGTTCCGCGGACCTCGCGGAGAGCAACAACACCACCATGAAGGGGGCCGACTCGTTCGGCCCGGAGAAGGCTTCCACCGACATGTGGAAGACCAGCCCGTACGGCCGGACGCTGCACTTCGGCATCCGCGAGCACGCGATGGGCTCGATCCTCAACGGCATCGCGCTGCACGGCGGCACCCGCCCCTACGGCGCGACGTTCCTGATCTTCTCCGACTACATGCGCCCGCCCGTCCGGCTGGCCGCGCTGATGAAGGCGCCGGTCACCTACGTGTGGACGCACGACTCGATCGGCCTGGGCGAGGACGGCCCCACCCACCAGCCGATCGAGCAGCTCTCCTCGCTGCGCGCGATCCCCGGCCTCAACGTCGTCCGCCCGGCGGACGCCAACGAGACCGCGTACGCGTGGAAGGCCGTCCTGGAGGACGTCCACCACCCGTCGGGTCTCGCGCTCACCCGGCAGAACGTGCCGGTGCTGGAGGGCACCAGCGCCGAAGGCGTCAAGCGGGGCGGTTACGTCCTCGCCGAGGCGTCCAACGGCAGCCCCGAGGTCGTGCTGATCGCGACCGGCTCCGAGGTCCAGCTGGCCGTCGAGGCCCGCAAGACCCTCGAAGCCGACGGTATCCCGGCGAGCGTCGTCTCGATGCCGTGTGTCGAGTGGTTCGACGCGCAGGACCAGTCCTACAAGGACTCGGTCATCCCGCCGTCGGTCAAGGCACGCGTCTCCGTCGAAGCCGGTATCGCCCAGTCGTGGCACCGCTTCACCGGTGACGCCGGGGTGAACGTTTCGATCGAGCACTTCGGTGCGTCGGCCGACGCCGCCACACTGTTCCGTGAGTTCGGTTTCACCGCGGAGGCAGTCGTCGAAGCCGCCCGTCGCTCGATCGCCAACACCGAGAACTGAAGGGGATGACACAGCAGATGAGCAACGACAAGCTCGCGCAGCTGTCCGAGGCCGGGGTGTCGATCTGGCTCGACGACCTGTCCCGTGAGCGCCTGAACACCGGCAATCTCGCCGACCTGATCCGCGACAAGCACGTCGTGGGCGTGACGACCAACCCGACGATCTTCGCCAACGCGATGTCGAAGGGCGAGGCGTACGACGAGCAGACCAAGGAGCTCGCCGCCCGCGGCGCCGACGTCGAGGCCACCATCCGTGAGCTGACCACCACCGACGTGCGCAACGCCGCGGACCTGTTCCGCGACGTCTACACCGCCACGAACGGGGTCGACGGCCGGGTGTCCATCGAGGTGGACCCGCGGCTGGCCAAGGACTCCGACAAGACGGTGGCCGAGGCGCAGGACCTGTGGAAGACCGTGGACCGGCCGAACGTGCTGATCAAGATCCCGGCCACCGAAGAGGGTCTCCCGGCGATCACCAAGACCCTGGCCGAGGGCATCAGCGTCAACGTCACGCTGATCTTCTCGGTCGAGCGGTACCGGGCGGTCATCGAGGCCTACTTCGCCGGCCTCGAGCAGGCGAAGGCCAACGGCCACGACCTCAAGGGCATCCACTCGGTCGCGTCGTTCTTCGTGTCCCGTGTGGACACCGAGATCGACAAGCGCCTCGACGCGATCGGCACCGACGCGGCCACCGCCCTGCGCGGTGAGGCCGCCATCGCCAACGCGCGGCTCGCGTACGCGGCATTCGAGGAGCTGTTCGCTTCGGACCGCTGGAAGGCGCTCGCCGAGGCCGGCGCGAACGCGCAGCGTCCGCTGTGGGCCTCCACCGGCGTGAAGGACCCGCAGTACTCCGACACCCGCTACGTGGACCAGCTCGTCGTCAAGGACACGGTCAACACGATGCCGGAGAAGACCCTCGACGCCGCGGGCGACCACGCCGAGATCACCGGCGACACGGTGACCGGCAAGGGTCCGGACGCACAGGTCGTCTTCGACAAGCTGCGTGTGGTCGGCATCGACATCGACGACGTGTTCAAGGTCCTCGAGGACGAGGGCGTGGAGAAGTTCGAGAAGTCGTGGACCGAGCTTCTCGAGACCGTCACCGGGCAGCTGGACAAGGCAAAGGACTGATCTGGACCATGGCAGGGGAAACGACCGGCGTCGAAATCGTCGACGCCGCCCTGGCCGGCGAAGCCGCTCCGTTCGCGGAGCGGCTCGTCGCCGACCAGGTCGCATCGAAACTGGCGTCCCAGGACGCCACACTGTGGGGTCCCGAAGCCGAGTCCGAAGCGTCGATCCGTCTCTCGTGGACGACGCTGCACAAGTCCTCGCGGCCGTTGATCGGCGAGATCGAGGCACTGCGGACCGACCTGCGTTCCGAGGGCGTCGACCGCGTCGTCCTCGCGGGCATGGGCGGTTCGTCGCTGGCCCCCGAGGTCATCACCGCGACCGACGGCGTCCCGCTGACGGTCCTCGACACCACCGACCCCGGTCAGGTCGCCGACGCGCTCGCCGGTGACCTGGAGCGGACGGTCATCGTCGTGTCGTCGAAATCCGGCGGCACCGTCGAGACCGACAGCCACCGGCGGATCTTCGCGAAGGCCTTCGCCGACGCGGGCATCGACGCGGCCCGGCGGATCGTGGTCGTCACCGACCCCGGCTCCCCGTTCGCGGAACTGTCCGAAAAGGAGGGTTACCGCAAGGTCTTCCTCGCCGACCCGAACGTCGGCGGCCGCTACTCGGCGCTGACCGCGTTCGGGCTCGTCCCGGCCGGTCTCGCCGGCGCGGACGTCGCCCGCCTGCTCGACCAGGCCGCTTCGGTGGCCGACGAGCTGGCCGCCGACTCCGTCGACAACCCCGCGGTCAAGCTCGCGGCGGCCTGGGGCGCGGCGCACGAAAAGGGCGCCGAGAAGGTCGTCATCGCCGATACCGGATCGGGCATCAAGGGCTTCGCCGACTGGGCGGAGCAGCTCATCGCCGAGTCCACCGGCAAGCAGGGCACCGGTCTCCTGCCGGTCGCCGTCGAGGGCCCGGACTCCCCCGGTTTCGCCGACGCCAAGGGCGACGCCACCCCGGTGGCCGTCGGCCAGGCGGAAGGCGCGGCGAAGATCTCCGTGACCGGCTCGCTCGGCGCGCAGTTCCTGCTGTGGGAGTTCGCCACCGCGCTCGCCGGACGGCTGCTCGGGATCAACCCGTTCGACCAGCCCGACGTCGAGGCCGCCAAGAAGGCCGCGCGTTCGCTGCTCGACAACCCGGACAAGCTCAAGGGCGGCGAAGAGCCGTCCACTGTGGACGGCGCGGTCGAGGTGTTCGGCTCGGAAGGCGTTGCCACGGACGGGAAGCTCGCGGACATCCTGCGGGCTTTCTTCGATTCCGCACCGGAAACCGGCTACATCGCGGTGCAGGCGTACCTCGACCGGCTCGACGACGCGTCGACGGCCGTCCTGCGCGGCGAGATCGCCAAGCGGACCGGCCGCCAGACCACCTTCGGGTGGGGGCCGCGGTTCCTGCACTCGACCGGGCAGTACCACAAGGGCGGGCACCAGAACGGTGTCTTCCTGCAGATCACCGGCGCCGTCGAGGACGATCTCGACGTCCCGGACCGGCCGTACACCCTCGGCGTCCTGCAGCACGCGCAGGCGCTGGGTGACGGCCAGGTGCTCGCCGAGCACGGTCGTCCGGTGCTGCGCCTGCACCTCACCGACCGGGCCGCCGGCCTGGCCGAACTGGTCCGCGCGGTACAGGAGGCCGGCGAGTGACACGAGCCTGGAACAACCCGCTGCGCGACCCGCGCGACAAGCGGCTGCCGCGGATCGCCGGACCGTCCAGCCTGGTCATCTTCGGCGTGACCGGTGACCTCGCCCGCAAGAAGCTGATGCCGGCGATCTACGACCTCGCCCACCGCGGGCTGCTGCCCGCCGGGTTCTCGCTGGTCGGATTCGCCCGCCGGGACTGGGAGCACCAGGACTTCGGCGAGCTCGTGCACGACTCGGTCAAGGAGCACGCGCGGACGCCGTTCAAGGAGTCGGTGTGGAACCGGCTCGCCGAAGGCATCCGATTCGTCCAGGGCACTTTCGACGACGACGACGCCTTCGACCGGCTCGCGCAGACGGTCAAGGACCTCGACGCCGAGCGTGGCACCGGTGGCAACACCGCGTTCTACCTGTCGATCCCGCCGAGCGCGTTCCCGGTGGTGACCAAGCAGCTCGCCCGCTCCGGCCTCGCCGACGCGAGCGAGGACACCTGGCGCCGCGTCGTCATCGAGAAGCCGTTCGGCCGCGATCTCAAGAGCGCCAAGGAGCTCAACGAGATCGTGAACGACGTCTTCCCCGAGGAGTCGGTGTTCCGCATCGACCACTACCTCGGCAAGGAGACGGTGCAGAACCTGCTGGCGCTGCGTTTCGCGAACCAGCTGTTCGAGCCGATCTGGAACGCCAACTACGTCGACCACGTGCAGATCACCATGGCCGAGGACATCGGCCTCGGCGGCCGCGCGGGCTACTACGACGGCATCGGCGCCGCACGCGACGTCATCCAGAACCACCTGTTGCAGCTCCTCGCGCTGACCGCGATGGAGGAGCCGGTGTCGTTCGCTCCGCGCGCCCTCCGCGCGGAGAAGGTCAAGGTGCTTTCGGCGACGAAGCCCCTGGGTCCGCTCGACGAGACCACCGCGCGCGGGCAGTACGCGGGCGGCTGGCAGGGCGGCATGAAGGTGCCGGGTCTGCTGCAGGAAGGCGGTTTCGCGAAGGACTCGACCACCGAGACCTACGCCGCGGTGACGCTGGAGGTGCAGAACCGCCGCTGGGCGGGCGTGCCGTTCTACCTGCGCACCGGCAAGCGGCTGGGCCGCCGGGTCACCGAGATCGCCGTGGTGTTCAAGCGGGCGCCGCATCTGCCGTTCGACTCGACCTCGACCGAGGAGCTGGGCCAGAACGCCCTGGTGATCCGGGTGCAGCCCGACGAGGGCATCACGCTGCGGTTCGGGTCGAAGGTGCCGGGGACCACGATGGAGGTCCGCGACGTCACGATGGACTTCGGTTACGGGCACGCCTTCACCGAGTCGTCCCCGGAGGCCTACGAGCGGCTCATCCTGGACGTGCTGCTCGGCGAACCGTCGCTGTTCCCGGTGAACGAAGAGGTCGAGCTGTCCTGGGAGATCCTGGACCCGATCCTCGACCATTGGGCCAAGAAGGGCGCGCCCGAGGCGTACCCGCCCGGTTCGTGGGGACCGCCGTCCGCCGATGAGATGCTGGAACGTACCGGCCGGAACTGGAGGCGTCCGTGATCATCGACCTGCCGTCGACCACGACGTCGCAGCTGAACAAGAAACTCGTCGAGATCCGTGAACAGGGCGGGCAGGTCGCGCTCGGCCGCGTGCTGACGCTGGTCATAGTGGCCGACGACGACGATCGGCTCGAAGAGGCGATCGAAGCCGCCAACGAGGCCAGCCGCGAACACCCCTCGCGGGTGATCGTGGTGGCCAAGGGCGCGCGGACCGCCGCGCCGCGGATCGACGGCCAGATCCGGGTCGGCGGCGACGCCGGCGCGAGCGAGGTCATCGTCCTGCGGCTCTACGGTCCGCTGGCCTCGCAGGGGCAGAGCGCGGTCGTGCCGCTGCTGCTGCCGGACGCGCCGATCGTCACCTGGTGGCCCGGCACCGGTCCGAAGGCTCCGGCCAAGGACCCGCTCGGTGAGCTGGCGCAGCGCCGGATCACCGACTCGGCGGCGGAAAAGGCGCCCATAAGGGCACTCACCACGCGGGCGAAGTCCTATGTGGAGGGTGACACCGACCTGGCGTGGACCCGGCTGACCCGGTGGCGTGCGCAGCTGGTGTCCGCTTTGGACCTTCCGCCGTACGAGAAGGTCACCGGCGCGACGGTGACCGGCGAGGCCGACTCGCCGTCGACCGAACTGCTCGCCGGCTGGCTGGCCGAGTACCTCAAGGTGCCGGTGAAGCGGGTCAAGAGCAGTGGCGCGGCGGGCATCATCTCGGTGACGCTGGACCGGCGTTCCGGCCCGGTGGAACTGCACCGGCCGGACGGGCGGGTCGGCATGCTGACCCAGCCTGGCCAGCCGACGCGCCGGATCGCCCTGCAGCGGCGGGACAACAAGGACTGCCTGATCGAGGAGCTGCGGCGGCTCGACCCGGACGAGGTCTACGAGGCTTCGCTGAACGGGCTCGGCAAGATCTCGACGGGCACCGCGGCCAAGGCCGCTCCGGCGAAGAAGGCGGCTCCGGCGGCGAAAAAGGCTCCGGCCGCCAAGAAGGCTCCGACCGCGAAGAGCGCCTCATGAGCAAGACCGAGGTCGTCGTCTACGAGAACCCGGACCTCCTGGCCGCCGCCGCGGCGGCCAGGCTGGTCACCCGGATCGTGGACGTCCAAGCCGCCAAGGGTTCCGCTTCGGTGGTGCTCACCGGCGGTGGCACCGGGATCGCGATCCTGCGGGAGCTTCGTGACTCCAGTGCCCGCGACGCGATCGACTGGTCGCGGCTGGACGTCTACTGGGGAGACGAGCGCTTCGTCCCGGCGGATTCGGACGAACGCAACGAGAAGCAGGCCCGTGAGGCGCTGCTCGACCACGTCCCGCTCGACCCGAAGCGGGTGCACGCCATGGCACCTTCGGACGGCGAGTTCGGCGACGACGTCGATGCCGCGGCCGCCGCGTACGCGGAGATCCTGACCGCCGACGTCCCGGCGTTCGACATCATGCTGCTGGGCCTCGGCGGGGAGGGGCACACCGCCTCGATCTTCCCGGACAGCCCGGCGGTGCACGAGAAGGAACGCTCGGTCGTCGCGGTGCGCGACTGCCCGAAGCCGCCGCCGACCCGGATCTCGCTGACCCTGCCCGCGATCCGTCGCGCGCAGGACATCTGGCTGGTCACCGGCGGCGACGCCAAGGCCGACGCCGTCGCGCAGGCCCTGGCCGGTGCGGGCGAGGTCGAGATCCCGGTGGCCGGGGCACGCGGCTCGCGCCGCACGCTCTGGCTGCTGGACCGAGGCTCCGCCTCGAAACTCACGAAGGTCTATCAGCCGCCTACGGGCTGACGTTTCGCGCGTGAAGGCCCCCTTTCCTCGGCTGAGCCGAGGGAAGGGGGCCTTCGCGCGCATCCGGGTCTGACACCCTCATGGCGGAAGTCCGTGAAGGCCTCCTTCCCTACCCTGAAGGTAGTGAAGGAGGCCTTCACGGAACTCGCGCGGCAGGGTCACCGCGCGAGCACGAAACGTGACATAGATCAACTTCCCCGGACTTCGGCATCAGGGAGGACTTGTTCGCGCGTCGAAATGATCAGCGGACCACCGAGCCCGGGTGGTCCGGTGTGGATTCGACCGACCGAACGTTCATGCACTTGTCCGCAGAACGGACAGTGACCGCCCAGTCGCTAGCCCGACTGGGGGAAACTTACCGCCCTTGTACATCCACCCGTTAGCATCCGCACATTTGTTCGTTCCTGCGCGTCCCGATCGGGCGAAGAACACGTCTCACCATCCAAGTCCACAAGACGAGTGAGGTCGCCAGCGATGAGCACAGAGGGTCTCTCGATGCCAGGTATCTCGGTGGGCGGCTCCGGAGCGGACGCCGCCGACCGGATGCGCCGTGCCGCCGGGGTCATGTCGTTCGCCAAGATCAAACGTCCGGCGCTGGTCGCGCTGGGCATCGACACGCTCGCGATCTTCCTGGCCGCGCTCGACGTCTGGCTGGTGATCCCCGAGAAGGCCCAGCCGTACTCGATCTACCTGTCCGGCGCCGCGTGCCTCGGTCTCGCCTTCCGGCGCAAGCTGCCGTTCCTCGCGGTGATCGTCACCGTCCCCGGCTTCCTGGCGGGGTGGTCGCAGCTGGCCGCGATGATCGCGCTCGGTTTCCTCGCCACCCGCAAACAGATGCACTGGCAGACCTGGACCGGGTTCGCGCTCGTCTTCACCTGCCGGTTCGTGCAGTGGCCGCTGGCCGACTTCGTCGAGCTCAGCTGGCGCGAACACGTCCTGGACGGTATCTACGGCGTCATCGTCGCCGGTATGCCGGTGGCCATCGGCCTGCTCATCGGAGCGCGGACCGAGATCTCGCAGAAGCTCTCCGAACTCGCCGCCAGCCGCGACCGCGAACGCCGCTTCCACGCCGACGCCGTCCGCGCGGAGGAGCGCGCCCGCCTCGCGCGGGAGATGCACGACGTCGTCTCGCACCAGATCACGCTGATCGCGATGCAGGCCGGCGCACTGCAGGCGCAGACCACCGACGCCCGGTCGCTCGAAACCGCGCAGGTCATCCGGAAGCTGAGCACCAAGACCCTCGAAGAACTGCGCTCACTCGTGAGCGTGCTCCGCTCGGGCTCCGAAGACGACGGGCCCCGGCCGGGCATCAACGAACTCGACCGGCTGATCCGCGGTTCGGACGTCCCGGTGCACCTCACCGTGGAGCGGATCCCCGATCTGCTGCCCAGCCAGGTTTCGGCGGCGGCCTATCGGACCGTGCAGGAATGCCTGACCAACGTGCACAAACACGCACCGGGCGCCACCGCGACCATCCGGATCCAGGGCGAGCACGGTTCGCTCAAGGTCGAAATACGCAACGAGCGCGCTCGGACCCCCGGTGCGGCCCTGCCCTCGGGAGGGCACGGGCTGACCGGGCTGGCCGAACGCGCTCGACTGCTGGGTGGGAGCTTCGAAACCGCCGACACCGAGGACGGCGGGTTCCGGGTGCGTGCCCGGTACCCGCTCGACCGGTGAGCGGCTGCTAGATCTCCCGGCGCTGGCGCAACCGCTCCAGCGCCTCGGCGAGGATGGCCTCGCCGTCGGCGTCGGAACGCCGTTCCTTCACATACGCGAGGTGAGTCTTGTAAGGCTCGGTCCGCGGCGCGGCAGGAGGGTTCTTCTCGTCCTGCCCACCGGGGAGCCCGCAACGCGGGCAGTCCCACTCGTCGGGAATCTCGGCGTCCATCGAGAACGAGGGCTGTGCCTCGTGCCCGTTGGCGCACCAGTAGGAAATACGGCGCCGCGGCGCCGACTCACCCCGCTCCGATTCGCCCGAAGGCCCGGCACCCACACGGGTGCCCCGAATCGCGTTACCGCCAACCATGAATCCTCACACCTATAGGGATCGGCGGCGCGCCCCCCATAGGCACGCCGAAACACCTGGATCGATCAGACCTTGAGCAGGAGCCCGAGGCCGATGATGCTGATCAGCCACACCGCGCCCAGCAGCAGCGTGATCCGGTCGAGGTTCTTCTCGGCCACGCTCGAGCCGGAGAGGCTCGACTGCATACCGCCACCGAACAGCGAAGACAGACCGCCACCACGGCCGCGGTGCAGCAACACGGCGACCACCAGCAGCACGCTGGAGGCGATCAACAGGATTTGCAGGAACAGCTTCATGTCATCCTCTGCGCTCTTGGAGAATGCAGGAAAACGGTGTGCACAGGCGGCTCTTGGCCACCAGGACACACCGTACTCCTGGACTCGTCCACTGCTGTGTGACGGACCGGATACCCAGGTTACCCGGTAGGTGCCCCGATCAGGGCAGGGGCCCGCCCGCGGCGAGTGCGCAGAGTTTGGTGAACTCGTCACCATCCAGGCTGGCACCACCGACGAGCGCACCATCGATGTTCTCGCAGGCGACGAGGTCACTGATGTTGTTGGCCTTGGCCGAGCCGCCGTAGAGCACCCGGACCGAGGACGCGACCTCGGCACCGTACTTCTCGGCGAGGGTGGCGCGGATGGCTCCGCACACCTCCTCGGCGTCCTGCGGGGTCGCGACCTTGCCGGTCCCGATCGCCCAGACCGGCTCGTAGGCGACGACGACGTCCTTGACCTGCTCGGCCTTGAGCCCCTTGAGGCCCTCGACCAGCTGGGTCGTGGTGTGGGCGATGTGCTCCCCGGCCTCGCGGACCTCGAGCTTCTCCCCCACGCACAGGATCGGCGTGATGCCGTGCTTGAGCGCGGCCTTGACCTTCTTGTTCACCAGTTCGTCGGATTCGCCGTGGTACTCACGCCGCTCCGAGTGCCCGACGGTGACGAAGCTGCAGCCCAGCTTCGCCAGCATCGGGCCCGACACGTCACCGGTGTAGGCACCGGAGTCGTGCGGCGACAGGTCCTGGGCGCCGTAGGTGAGCGACAGCTTGTCGCCGTCGGTCAGCGTCTGGACGCTGCGGATGTCGGTGAACGGCGGCAGGACCGCGACGTCGACCTTCGCGTAGTACTTCTCCGGCAGGGCGAAGGCGATCTTCTGAACCAGCGCGATGGCTTCGAGGTGGTTCTGGTTCATCTTCCAGTTGCCGGCGATGAGCGGTTTGCGCGCCACTAGTCGTTCTCTCCCAGCACAGCGACTCCGGGCAGTTCCTTGCCCTCCAGGTACTCCAGCGACGCGCCGCCGCCGGTCGAGATGTGCGAGAAGCCGTCCTCCGGCAGGCCGAGCTGCCGCACGGCCGCGGCGGAGTCGCCACCGCCGACCACGGTGAAGGCGTCGCTCTCGACCAGCGCCTCGGCCACGGCACGGGTGCCGCCGGCGAAGGACTCGAACTCGAACACGCCCATCGGGCCGTTCCAGAACACGGTCGCCGCGTCGGCCAGCTTGCCCGCGAACAGCTCACGCGACTTCGGGCCGATGTCGAGACCCATGCGGCCGGCCGGGATGGCCGTCGCGTCGACGACGTCGAACTCCGCGTCGGCCGCGAAGCCCGTCGCGGCGAGGACGTCCACCGGCAGGATCAGCTCGACGCCGCGTTTCTCCGCCTCGGCGAGGAAGCCGCGGACCTGGTCCAGCTGGTCCTCCTGCAGCAGCGAGTTCCCGACCTCGTGGCCCTGGGCCTTGAGGAAGGTGTACGCCATGCCGCCGCCGATGAGCAGCCTGTCGACCTTGGTCAGCAGGTTGGCGATGACGCCCAGCTTGTCCGACACCTTCGCGCCGCCGAGGACGACGACGTACGGCCGCGCGAGGTCCTCGGTGAGCTTCTTGAGGACGTCGACCTCGGCCAGCACGAGGCCGCCCGCGTACGCCGGGAGCGCCCGCGCGATCTCGTAGACCGAGGCCTGCTTGCGGTGCACGACACCGAAACCGTCGGAGACGAACGCGCCGCCGGGGACGAGCGCGGCCAGCTCGGCGGCCAGCTCCTGACGCTCGGCCTCGACCTTGCTGGTCTCGCGCGCGTCGAAACGCACGTTCTCCAGCAGGGCCACCTGGCCGTCGGTCAGACCGGCGACGGTGGCCTTGGCGGACTCGCCGACCAGGTCACCCGCCAGCGGGACGTCGACGCCGAGCAGCTCGGTGAGCTTCGCGGCGACGGGCGCGAGCGAGAACTTCGGGTCCGGCTCGCCCTTGGGACGGCCGAGGTGCGCCGTGACGACCACCTTCGCGCCCGCCTCTGCGAGGCGCTTGAGGGTCGGCAGGGCCGCGCGGACGCGGCCGTCGTCGGTGATCTTGTCCCCGTCGAGCGGGACGTTCAGGTCGGAACGCACGAGCACGTACCGGCCTGAGACGTCCTCGCCCAGCAGGTCTTCGAGGTTCTTCAGCGCCATGGCTCAGGAGAGCTTGGTGCCGACGAGCTTGACGAGGTCGGCGAGGCGGTTGGAGTAGCCCCACTCGTTGTCGTACCAGCCGACGACCTTGACCTGGTTGCCGATGACCTTGGTCAGCGGCGCGTCGTAGATGCAGGACGCCGGGTCGGTGACGATGTCGGCCGAGACGATCGGGTCGTCGCTGTAGCGCAGGATGCCGGCCAGGGGGCCCTCGGCGGCGGCCTTGTACGCGGCGTTGATCTCCTCGAGGGTCGCGCTCTTGGTCAGCGTGACGGTGAGGTCGGTGGCCGAACCGGTCGGGACCGGGACGCGGACCGCGTAGCCGTCGAGCTTGCCGTTGAGCTCCGGCAGGACCAGGCCGATGGCCTTGGCGGCACCGGTCGAGGTCGGGACCATGGACAGCGCGGCGGCGCGGGCGCGGCGCAGGTCCTTGTGCGGCGCGTCCTGCAGGTTCTGGTCCTGCGTGTACGCGTGGATCGTGGTCATCAGGCCCTGCTCGATGCCGAAGGCGTCGTTGAGGACCTTGGCCAGCGGGCCGAGGCAGTTGGTGGTGCAGGACGCGTTCGAGATGATGGTCTGCGAACCGTCGTACTTGTCGTCGTTGACGCCCAGCACCACGGTCAGGTCCTCGCCCTTGGCGGGCGCGGAGATGATGACCTTCTTGGCGCCACCGGCGATGTGTGCCTTGGCGGCGTCGCCGTTGGTGAAGAAGCCGGTCGACTCGACGACGACGTCCACGCCCAGGTCGCCCCAGGGCAGGTTGGCCGGGTCGCGCTCGGCGAGGGCCTTGATCGTCTTGCCGTCGACGACGATGCCCTCGTCGCTGACGCTGACCTCGCCCGGGAAGCGGCCGAGGATGGAGTCGTACTTCAGCAGGTGGGCCATGGTGGCGACGTCGCCGAGGTCGTTGAACGCGACCACCTCGATGTCGTGACCGGCGGCCTGCACGGCCCGGAAGAAGTTGCGGCCGATGCGGCCGAAGCCGTTGACACCTACGCGAACCGTCACTGCTGCCACTCCCTTGAGACTCGTCCGGGATCGCCCCGGTAAGACGTCCTTTACTCGGGCGCAACCCTAGCGTGCGTGCTCGGGCGGCCCTCTTTGCCCTGACGAGACTTCCACCACTCGGTGGGTCAGGTCAAGAATCGATTAAGTGCGTCGCTACCAGGACGTCTTGGGAAAACTCTCAGCTTCACTGTGCTAGTCGTCGCTCCAGCGGTGTGCGCATCCGTGGCGTGACTCGCACCTCTCCGAACCACTCGGCCAGGTGGTTCGCCTCCGCCTCGACGGCCCGTTCGACGTCCGCGCCCACGTCCTCCAGGAGGTGATGGACGACCTCGCCGTCCGGCCGCTGCGCCCAGCCGCCGACGATGCGGCCGTCGGCCCAGACGGTCGGCCCGATGTTGCCGGTGCCGTCGAACAGCGGCGCCTTGTGCGGTCCGAGGTACCAGTCGCGCTCGATCCACCCCATCGCCGCCGGGTCGAGGGACGGGAGCAGGGCGACCCAGGGCTCGGGCTCCGCGACCGGCTCCAGATCGTCGGCGAGCACCACGCCGGGGACGCCGTCTAGATCGACCTCGACCGGCTGAATCTCCGCGAGCGCCTTCTTCGTCTGGCCGACCGTCCAGCCCGTCCACCAGCGGAGGTCCGCGATCGGGGCCGGCCCGTAGGCATAGAGCCACCTCCGGGCCAGCTCGACCCTGGCGGCGTCGGCGTCCCAGCCGTCGAGGCCCTGCGGCAGCCAGCCCTCCATCGGGGCCCAGTAGTACTGGCTGCTGATCCAGCTGCCGCGCGGGCGGCCGCGCACGATCCGGCCGTCGACCGCGAGCTGGAACAGGACCCGGCTGGTGACGTTGGCGATCGCCTCGTACGGCTTTCCCTTCGCCATCAGGAGTTGCTGCTTCAGGCGCGGCTCGTCCTGGGAAAGCTCCTGCGCCGTGGCGGAACCGCGGGCCTTCAGCGCGCGCTCCGTCGCGTCCTCGACCTCGGCCAGCCAGCGCGCCGGCTCCGGCACGTTCTCCGGATGTCCCTGCGTGCCGAGATGCTGTTCGAGCAGGCGGCGCTGCTTCTTGGCGATGTCGGCGGAACACGCGGCCTGCACGAGGGCCGCGTTCTCGTGCCCGAGGACGAAGACCGTGCGGCGCATGCCGAGCATCCGGATCAGCGTGCGTTCTTCGTAGAGCGCGCTCTCCAGTTCGGCGACGCCGTCGCCCTTCACGCGCGCCCACGCCGAAAGGTGCACCGACGCCGGATCCGTGGCGTGCAGCGCGACGACCGCGTCCGCGGCGGCGAGCACCGACTCGGCGGGCGTGGTGAGGCGATGACGCGTCGCGAGCCGGGCGCGGCGCTGCGCGGTGTCGATCTTGGGGGTCACGGGATCGGTTCTATCACCGGGGCCCGACAAAACCGCCGGATCGGCCGTCAGCCGCCCGAGCCGACGCCCGGGCGAGTCGGGAACGCGGGCGGGACGGCCGGAATCACCTGGGTGATCTCGTTGTCCGGATTCGGCGCGCGGTCTCCGTCGCCCGACCGGCGTTCGTCCGGCACCCGGAGGTAGACGCGCAGCTTCTGGGTCGGCCGTTCGATCAGCCGCCAGGACACCAGCCCGCAGAGGTACGCGGTGGGCACCGCGAGCACGATCAGCAGATACGAGTCGCGCACCCCGGCGAGGGTGTACAGCTGCTGCACCGGCATTCCCCACACGTACATCCCGTAACTGGGATACACCCACTGGTCGTAGCCCTCCAGCCGGCGCGGCCAGTGGTAGGCCCAGGTGATCGCGCCGTAACCCGCGGCGATGGGCAGGATGAAGCGCGTCGCGGGTTCGATGGGCGGGGTGAAGTTCGCGACGAGGTAGAGCGCCACCAGTGCGTACGCGACGGCCGGGCGCAACGGGATCAGGTCCCGGTAGGCGTGCAGCAGCATCCCGAGGACGAACGCCACCAGGAACGCCACCATCGACCCCAGCGGCACGCTGAACAAGGTGCCCGCGTCGCCCTGGAAGCCCACCGAGGCCCCCATGATCCCGTCCGCCACCATGAACCCCAGCAGCAGCGGGAACAGGACGATCCGGCCGCGGGCGAGGCCGCCCACCAGGCCGACCACGAGCACGATCAGATACCCGGTGGTCTCCATCGGGAGCGTCCAGATCGAACCGTTCGCCGAATACGGGTACGGATTCTCCGTGAACACCCCCGGCAGCAGGTGCTGCAACGGGTACAGCATCGCGTTGTGCACGACGTAACCCCAGGTGTCGGGGTTGCCCCAGTACTCGCGCGGGCTGAGCACCGTCACCAGCGGCCCGATCACGAACGCCGTCACCATGACCACGAACAGCAGCGGCGGCCAGATCCGCAGCACCCGTTTGAGCAGGTAGCGCCACCACGAGGAGTCACGTCGCCAGCTGTCCGCGATCTGGTAGCCGCTCATGGCGAAGAAGCCCATGAGCGCGAAGTACCCCAGCGAGATGTTCCAGCTCGACGGCAGGCTGGTGATCCGGGTCGGTTCGATGATCGGGAAACAGTGCTCGAAGACGACCAGGATCGCCCCGAACATCCGCAGCCAGGCGAATCCGGTGTCCGGTTTCGCGTAGGTCTTCGCGCCCCGGCTACTCATGGACCACCGGGGCGAGCAGTCCGCTCAGGGTCGCGCGAGCCACCCCTGGCCCGAACTGGTCCGCGACGGCGACCCGGCCCGAGTCCGAAAGCCGTTGCCACAAGGCGTCATCGGTGAGCAGGGTAACGATCTTCTCGGCGATCTCCTCGGCCGTCTCACCGGTCAGCACCTCTTCGCCGTCGCGCAGCCGCATACCCTCGAAGGCCAGCGGGGTACCGACCACCGGCACCCCGAAGGCGAGGCTCTCGCCCACTTTTCCCTTGACCCCGGAGCCGAATCGCAGCGGCGCCACGGCCAGCCGCGCCGCGGCGTAACCCGGTCCGAGGTCGGCGACCCAGCCTCGGACGACGACACCGTCACCGGCGAGCGCTTGGAGCTCGCCGGTGGGATCGGCGCCGACGAGCTCCAGCTCGGCCGACGGGCATTTCCGCCGCACGGCGGGCCAGATCTCCCCGGCCAGCCAGTACGCGGCGTCCCGGTTCGGGCCGTGTTCGAAACTGCCGACGAAGATCGCGCCCGACCGGCCTTCGGGGGCGGCGGGTTCGCTGCTGAACGGGTGCACATTGGACAGCACGTCGACCTTGGCCGACGGCACGAGTTCGGCGAGCAGGTCCCGTTCGGCCTCGGACACCACCAGCGTGCGATCGGCGGACCGGACCAGCGCCAGCTCCAGCTCGCGGTACAGCTCGGCCCGCCGCCGCAGCATCACCGCGATCGCCGGATCACCGATCCGCTCGACGAGATCGGCTTCCCTGCCGAGCCGGACGAAGTGCAGATCGACCGTGTCGTAGACCAGAGGCGCCTGCGGCGCGCAGATCTGGATCCGCTCGGCCATATGCCAGGCGACCGTCGGCCGGGACAGCAGCACCAGGCTCAAGGCGCTGCCCGCCTCGTCGAGGAACTTCTCGCGGTCGGCCGGGTCGAGGAGAACGGTGACGCCGGCGCGCCTGAGGTCTTCGGCGTATTCCGGCGGCTGCCCGTCGTCCATCGGACAGAACACCACCCGCTGCCCGAGCGCGAGCAGCTCGTCCACGACCCTGCGCATCCGGACCGAGCCGGAATCCTTGTCCGGGGTGGGCACCCGGAGATCGGCGATCAGCACGATTCCGGTGTCACGTGGTGCTTTCCCCGGCATCCGCTGCCGACCGAGCCACAGCCCCGCCGGGCTCGGCCCGGCGATCTGCCCGGCGAGCGCGTCCGCCCACTTCTCGGCGAACACCGGCCGGTTGATCGTCTGGAACCGTTTGTGGCCCGAGTCCGGATCCGTGCCGTGCGAGACGCCCTCGTGGTGCACCACGACCGCGGCAGGCTCGACCACGGTCCGGAAACCGGCGGCCCGCACCGCGAACGCCAGGTCGGTGTCCTCGTAGTACGCGGGCGCGTAGCGCTCGTCGAACCGGCCGAGCCGTTCGAAGAGTTCGCGGCGGATCATGATCGCCGCGCCGGAGCAGTAGTCGACGTCGCGGACCGAGGCGTAGCGGGCGTCGTCCGGGTCGTCACCGTGGCCGTAGTTCGCCGCACCGGCGTCCGCCCACACGATCCCGCCGCATTCCTGCAGGGTGCCGTCCGGGTAGAGCAGTTTCGCGCCGGCCATGCCGATCCGGTCGTCGCGGTAGACCGCCTCGGCCAGCGAGTCGAGCCATCCCGGCTTCGGTTCGGTGTCGTTGTTCAGCAGGACCAGCAGTTCGCCACGGGCCTCGGCGGCGCCGAGGTTGGCGGCCTTGAGGAAACCGACGTTGGTGCCGGTGCGGACCAGCCGCACGCCGGGACATTCGGCGAGCACCCGCGCGGACGCGTCGGGCGAATCGTCGTCGACGACGATCACCTCGAACGGGATCCGTGGCCGTCCCGCCTCGATCGATTCCAGGCACTGCCGCGTGTGGTCCCAGTGACCGTGGACCGGGATGACGATGCTGACCAGCGGTTCGGCACTGGTGCTCACGGCCACCGGGGTGAGCCCGTGTCCTTCCGGCGGGACCTCGTCGGTGCGCCCGAGCACGCGCTCGTAAGCGCCCCGGACCGCACTGCCCCTCGGCGCGTACTTCTCGACGGCGCCCCGGTACTTCTTGACGAGCCGGTTCACCGCGGCCGAGTGCCCGTCGCTCAGTACCG
Source organism: Amycolatopsis sp. w19 (assembly GCF_051373225.1). NCBI lineage: Bacteria > Bacillati > Actinomycetota > Actinomycetes > Pseudonocardiales > Pseudonocardiaceae > Amycolatopsis > Amycolatopsis sp. w19. The sequence goes on from NZ_JBPQFM010000002.1 coordinate 582,645, forward strand.
CGTTCTCCTCGGCGAGGCGGGCCGCCTCGGCGCTGTACCGCTCGGCGGTTTCGGTCCGCCACGCGAGCCGCGCCGCGTCCAGTTCCGCCTCCCGGCGGAGTTCGGCGACCTCGGCCGTGAGCCGGTCGCGTTCCTCCTTCAGCCGGGCCAGCTCCGCCGCCGCCTCGGCCTGCCCCGCCGCACCCTGGTCCCGCATCTCCCCCAGCAACGAGAGCCGGGGATCGAGCAGGGTGCTGACGGCCGGGACGGCGTCCAGCGGGCCGTCGGAGGCGATCCCGATCAGGTACGTGTGCGGGCTGCCGTCGGTGACCGTCCAGCCGTCCTCGGCGTTCCCGGTCAGGCTCTGGTTCAGCGCCGGTCCGCTCGCGTGCGGCTCGCCGGGGACGGCGGCCAGCAGCGAACCCACCGCGACGTTCTGCCTCAGCACGGCCACGTTCCCGAAATGGCCGCCGAGGAGCGCACGGAACTCCTCCTCGGTCAACTCCTTGACGTGGAAGGGATTGTCGTTGCCGTGTTCGTGGCTGTAGACCCGGATGTCGGGGGTGCTGCCGAGGAAGATCCCGCCGGGGGCGAGCCGGACCCGGACCAGGCTCAGCAGATCGTCGTGCTCGACGACGTGTTCGATGGCTTCGAAACAGGTGATCACGTCGAACCGGCCGGCGTCGGAGAGCAGCCCCTGGTCGATGATCGAGCCCTGCACGAAGCTGAGGTTCTTCCGCCCGGCGTAGGTGGCTCGCGCGTGCGCGACGGCCGGCTCGTCGATGTCGACGCCGACGACCTCGGCGGCGGTCGTGGCCAGCAGCGCCGCGCCGTATCCTTCGCCACTGGCGAGATCGAGGACGCGCTTGCCCGCGACGAACCGGGCGGCGAGCGCGTATCGGTGGTAGTGCTCGTAGATCATCTGGATATCCCCGGCCCACGGCACACACCGCTCGCCGGTCCATCCGATCAACCGCTGGGAGTCTTCGGAGCCCGCCATGCGCGGGAGGTTACCGGGGCCTTGCCGGGGTCCGTGCGGGATACCGATACTTCTGGTGAGAAAGTACCGATGCCGGAACCAAGAGCGCGGAAGGAGCGACCCACAGTGACCGAGTCGGATCGTTCACGCCGGGAGCGCAACCTGGGCCTCGTGGTGATCGTGATGCTGGTGATCGTCTTGGAGGCCGCCGTGATCGGTTACCTCATCACCTCGAACTGAGCCGCGAGCGGAGGCGTGACTCGCGTGATCAGAGACGTGACTCGCGTGATCGGAGGCCGCACTCGGGTGTTCCGCCTCTGATCACGACTCGGGTGTTCCGCCTCTGATCACGCGAGTTCCGCCTTCGATCACGCGAGTGCGGGTCTCACGCGGGGTTAGACGCGCTCCAGCTCGAAAACCGGGATGACCCGGCTGGTCTTGCTCTGGTACTCGGCGAACTGCGGCATGAGGGCCGACTGCCTGGCGTAGACCTCGTCGCGCTCGGAGCCGGCGAGCACCCGCGCGCGGACCGGGAAGGTCTCGGTGCCGAGCTCGACCTTGGTGTCCGGATTGGCCACCAGGTTGTGGAACCACGCCGGGTTGTCGTCGGCGCCGCCCTTGCTCGCGAAGATGTAGATCCGGTCGTCGTCTAGGAGCGGGACGAGCGGCGCGATCCGCTCGGTACCGGACTTCGCGCCGGTGTGGTGGACGAGGACGAGCGGGTAGCCCTCGAACATGCCGCCCGCCTTGCCGCCCGTTTCGCGGAACTCGGCGATCACGCTTCGGTTGATCTTGTCGAAGTCGAAGGTGTCTGTCATGCCTCGATCGTATGGCGCACCGAGTGACCGTATCGATGCTCGAAAAGGCCATGAACATATCCGTCTGTCGCACTACCATCGCCGCTATGGACCTCTTGGCCGAAGTGCTCGCCGTGGGCGGTGTCCGGGGCACCGCCGGAGCACGTATCGAGGCGTCCGGGCCGTGGGGCATCCTCTGGCACGGCATCTCCCGCGCCGCCTTCTACGCGATCACCTGCGGGACGGCCTGGCTGGAACTGGCCGGGCACCCGCCGCGGCAGCTCATGCCCGGCGACGTCGTCCTGCTGCCGAACGGGCCGGAGCACACCCTGCGCAGCGCCCCGGACGTCGCGATCATTCCCAATCTGTGCACCGCGGCGGAAAAGGCACGGGACTGCGGCGGCGTGCTGCGCCTGGGCTCCGGGGAGGTCGAGACCCATGTCCTCGGCGCGTCCTACGACTACGACCCGGCGGTGTCCACCCAGGTGCTCGCCACCCTGCCGGAACTGGTGCACATCCGCGCGAACCGCGGCCGCGACGGGCTGGACGACACCGTGCGGCTGCTGTCGCGGGAACTGGCGAGCCCGCAGATCGCCACCGACTTCGTCCTCAACCGGCTCGTCGACATCCTCCTGGTCCAGCTGCTCCGCGCTTGGCGGACCGAGAAACCGGCCGAGACGCGGGGAACCTGGCTCGGCATCCTCGGCGATCCGCTGATCGGCGTGGCGCTGGCCAAGATCCACGAGGACCCGGCGAAACCCTGGACCACCGACCTGCTCGCGGCGGAACTGGCGACCTCACGCAGCACACTGACCCGCCGGTTCCGCGAAACCACCGGCCGGACGCCCGGCGACTACCTGACCCTGTGGCGGATGGACCTGGCCGCGGTCCGGCTGCGCGACACCGACGACACGGTGGACACCATCGCGCGCTCGGTCGGCTACACGTCGGTGTACGCGTTCAGCCGGGCCTTCCGGCGCGCCCGCGACCAAGCGCCCGGGCAGTACCGGACGTCGACGCGGAAAAGTCTCAGACCGGCCGCGCCTGTCGCGTGAGTCCCCAGTACATGAAGGCCCCCTTCCTTGCGCCTAGGTACAGGAAGGGGGCCTTCATGTACACGCGAGCGAGTGCGCCGAATCACTCACGGGCTACCGGACCGGTCGATCGTCCGCTTCCCCGGCGAAAGCGTCGTCGAGATCCGCACGGAACCTGTCCAGGTCGATCAGCGGAGCGTTCGCCGAGCCGGCGGCGAACCGGTCACGGGTCAGGGTGAAGGTTTCGCTCTGCTCGACCGCGTCATGATCTCGCCGGACCGGTTCCGAAGATCGTGCCACCCTGTGGCTCACGCCGTCTCCTCCTGCTCAGGCTCCTCCGACGGCCGCGTGAACAGGCGTGTCGCCGACAGCCGCGCCACACCGTCCGGCTCGCCGAGTTCGTCGGTCGCGTTCCGGATCGTCGCGTCGACGGACAGGTACTTGCGCCCCGCCCGCAGGTCCGCGTCGTTGCGCAGCCGCACGATCAGCGGGAACTCGCTCAGCGCGCCGGCGTCGAACAGGCCCGTGGTGTAGATCAGCTGGACACCCAGCGCCTCCGCGACCGCGCGCTGCAGTTCCAGCAGGTAGCCCGCCGACGCGCGGCCGATCGGATTGTCGAGGAACAGCACGCCGGAATGCCGGTTGCGGGCCTTGCCGCGGTTGTTCGCCCGCAGCGCCGCCAGGGTGCAGTACAGGATGATCGCCGCGGTCAGCTGCTGCCCGCCGGAGAACACGTCCCGGATCTCGGAGACCCGCTGCCGTTCGGTCCGCAGCACCGAGTCCGGCTTCAGCATGTCGACCCGGAAACCCTTGGGAGCGGCGGCTTGCACGCCGCGCAGCACGAGCGAAAGCCCGTCCCGTTTGACGTCCCGGCCGTCGGAGGTCTTCCCCACCGCGGCCTCGTCGACGACCTCGCCCAGCTTCTCGGCGAGCACGTTCTCTTCGAGTTCGGTGAAGCGGATCCGCAGGAACTCCTGGCCAGACCAGTCGCCGAGACCGTCGGGCAGCCGCGAAACCCGTTGCGCCGCACGGAGGGTGCGCAGCGCGCCGTCGACCATGCCCTGCAGGCGGGTGATGATGCCGCCGCGGTGCCGGTCGATCTGCGCGAGATCGTCGGTGAGCGTGCGCAACCGGGGCCGCAGCGCCTCCGCCCATTCCGCGGCGTGGGCGGGCAGCTGGTCGCGGCGGACCGAGATCACCTGCTGCCGCACCGGTGTGCTGAGCTTTTCGAACCGCTTGTCCGTGGCGTACTGCGCCAGCTGGTCGGCCGCGGCCCGCACCCGGCGGTCGCCCGCGTCGGCCGAGTCCTGCGCCTCGGTGAGCGCGGTGTTGAGCCGGGAATGCTTGGCTCGCGCGGATTCGACGTCGCCGTCGAAGGCCACCTCGTCGTCCTCTTTGGACAACAGGTGTGCCATCGATTCGGCGAGCAGACCGAAGCCGGACGCGGACGTCTTCGCGGACTCCAACGTCGCTTCGGCCGCGGCGCGGCGCTCCTGCAGTTCCTCCCATTTCCTCGCGGCGGCGGACACTTCGAGGCCGGCTTCGTCGATCAGCTCCAGGCCGTGTTCGATGTCCTTCGGCCGCGCGTCGAGGGCGAGCGCCGACGGCTGTTCCGGCAGCTGGCCCAGTTCCGCCTTGCGGGTCGCGACGAGCCCGACGATCTCGGTGCGCTCCTCCTCCAGCACCGCGACGGCCCGGTTCGCCCGCGCCTGCGCCGCGGCCCGCGCCGAAGCGTCGGAGCCGTCCGGCGTCTCCAGCAGTGCCGAAGCCCGCTCGCGGACGACGTCGTCCAACGCCTCCAGTGCCGCCCGCGCGGACGCCTCGACGCTCTCGGCCTGGTCAAGTTCGGCCCGGAGATCGCTGCCGACCTCCACCTTCGCGTACGCCTCGGAAGCCGACGCGAAGGTGCGCCGCAACGCGTCCACCGGTTCGGCGGGCACGGTGTCGTCCTCGGTGACGTCGCTCGATCCCGGCACCTCGGCCAGTTCCGCCTTCGCGGTCGTCGCCGTACGCCGGTGCCCGTCGGCGGTGCGTTGTTCCTCGCCCGCCTGCTCGCGCAGCCGCGAAGCCTTCACCGCGGCTTCGGACGCCGTGGCCTCGGCTCGCTCGGCGATCTCGGTGGCGCGTTCGACGTCGTCCGTCCACTCGGGGATCTTCGCGGCACGCGTGGCGAGTGCTTCCAGCCCGCGAACGCGCTCCCCCGCCTCGGCCGAAGCCGTGCGAAGTTCGGGGATCCGCTCCCGCAGCCCGGTCGCCTTCTCGCCGAGCCGCTGGAACTCCTTTTCGGCCTGCTCCAAGGCGGTCCGAGCGGTCTCGTGCGCGGTGCGCGCGTTCTGGAGCTGCTCGGCGAGCGTCGCGATGCTGCCGGGCGGGTAGTCCTCGCGCCAGGTCTTGAGCTTCCACGACAGCGCGCTGTCGTCGGCCAGCGACGTCGCCAGCGCCTCCAGCCGTCGCTGGCGTTCCGCGTGCCGGAGCGCGATGGCCTCACGCTCGGCGTCGGCGGCCTCCTCGTCGTACATCGCCGGATTGGGCGGCACGAGGAACTCGATCCCGGCCTCACCCGGCAGCCGGTCGGTCGTGGTGGCCTCGGTGGTGGCGACCGGGATGATCGTGCTGGGCAGCAGCCGCCGCTCCGCCAGGACCTTCTCGGCGAGCCGGACCTGTTCCGGTTCGTTCAGCAGGATCCCCGAGACCAGCTGGGGCGCGCGGGCCAGCACGGCCGCCCGCCGCTTCTTGTCCAAAGTGGACAGATAGCGCCAGCCGGACCACGCGTTCATCCCGGCGGCCTCCAGCGCGTCGAGCGCGGCCTGGACCTCTTCGGGAGCGGGCAGGAGGCCGCCGGAACCGAGCGCGTGCAGCGCGCGCTCGTCGACGGATTCCTCCATCCGCAGCGCGGTCTGTTCCTTCTCCGCGGCCGAACCCGCCTCGCGGAGCCGTTCCAGCAGCACCGGGAGATCCGTCTCCAGCGAGACGTCGTCCGCGCCGAGGAGTTCGCTCAGCCGGGGCTCGACGGCGAGCGCGTCGGTGCGCCGGTTGGCGCGGTCGAGTTCGTCGGCGGCGCGTTCCAATCGGTCCTTTGTGGACCCCGCGAGCCGGTGCGCGTCGTTGACCGTGGCCTGCGCGGCACGCAGGTCCTCGGCGACACGCTCGAGTTCCTGTTCCCGGCGGACGAGTTCCGCGGCGGTCGTCTCGGCCTCGGCCCTGGCCGCGCGCGCCGCTTCGGCGACGTCCGCCCCGGCCTTGAGCGCGCCGGAGCGGACGGTTTCCGCGATCTCCTCCCGGATTTCGGCGATCCGCGTCCCCAGCCCGCGAGCCTCCGCCCGGCGTGAGGCCGCGAGGTTCGCCGACTCGTCGCGTTCCGCCTGCGCCTTCTCCGCTTCGGCCCGCAGGGCGCCCACATGGGCTTCGGCCTTCGCCGCCTGCTCGGTGGCGTTCTTGGCCAGCCCCAGCAGTCCCCTGGCGAGCGCGCCCGCGGCGGCGTTGCGCGCCTGCAGCGCCGGTTGCGCCTTCTGCTCGCGATTGCCCACCAGTTCCCGGAAATCGCGGGCCTTACGGGCGGCGTTGAGGTGGTTGAGCACGGTGGCGCATTCACGCCAGGCCTCGGCCGCGGTCTTGGCCTCGGCCAGTTCGCCGTCGATCCGCTTCTTGCTCTCCTGCGCCTCGTCGAGCCGCAGTTTCCCGACCAGGCGGCGGAGTTCGGTGACCCCGGCGGTGAGACGGCGGTGGTCGCCCTCGGCCAGTTTCTCCGCGGACTTCACCTCGTCGACGTGCTGTTCGAGCCCGCTCAGCCGCTCGTTCTCCAGCTTGTCGCGGGCGGCGACCTGACCGGCCAGTGTCCGCATCTCGGCACGGGCCGCGTCGGCGAGCTTCCGTGACGCGGCGGCGACGCCTTCCTCGTCCGCCAGCGGCGTGAGCAGGTCGAGCGCGCCCGCGACGAAGTCCCGCTCCGACAACAGATCCCCGCGCTGGGCGAGGTTGTGCGCGTACGTCGCGACGACCTCGGCGAGATCCTTCGGCTCCTCCTCCGAAAGCACCGCGCGCAACAGGAACTCGACGAACGCTTCGTCGGTGCTGAAGGCGAACGCGTCGGCCGCCTCGCCCTCCCCTGCGTTCATCGCGCGCTGGTACCGGAAAAGCTCGGTGTCGAGGCCGAGACCATCGAGCCGCGACGTCCATTCGTGGTGCCGCCGGGTCCAGAACAGCTCCAGTTCCGGCTCGCCGCCGTGCACCTTGTCGAGCTGGTCGTGGAAACCGGACATCGTCAGCAGCCTGCCGTCCGACGTCAGCGGCAGCGAGTCCAGATCGAGCGAGGGCGTCGGCCGGAAGCAGTACCAGGAATCGACGAGGTTCTCCGAGTCCGCCGACACCACGTGCCCGCGCCATTCCGACACCTTGCCGGTGATCACCCGGTGACCGGTCTCGACCTGCAGCCACTCCAGCACGACGTGCGAAACGTCCTTGGCGGCGACGAACTTCTCCAGCACCTTGGTGTTCGTCGTGCCGACGACCTGGCGGCGGCCGGGCAGCATGACCGAGAAGATCAGCTTGATCAGGACGGATTTACCGCCGCCGTTCTCCAGGAACAGCACGCTCGCCGGCGACGGGCGCCGCGGCGGCCCCTCCCCCGCCAGATGGATGCCCGCGCTGAACAACGCGTCCTGTTTGGGCGCGGTGATGGCGGCGCCGACGCCGCTGAAGTCCAGCACGACGTCCTGGTACCGCGCGCCTGCCGGGCCCACCGAGTGCAGGCGAACCCGCGAAAGCTCGTACATCGACTCCCCTTGTTAAAGCGTGTCCGAAGCGGCCGCGCGCAACGTCCCGCCGCCGTTGGCCACCGACACCACGTTCAGCTCGAGCAGATCGTCGAAGGCCGCGTCGGCGGCGAGTTCCCGCACCTGCACCTGATAGCGCGGTGTCGTCCGGTAGGTCCCGCCCTGTTCCCCGCTGACCTGGACGAGAAAGCCCTGATCGGCGAGGAACCGCAGGGCCCGCGCGACCATGCCGCGCGTGGTGTCCGACGACAGCCTGCCGTCCTTGGTCGCGGCGGCCGCCGGACGCCGGGCGTAGGCGCGCCACGCCTGTTCGAGTTCGGGCGCGTCGGCCAGCGGGTCGTTGTTCGCTTCGGCCTCCGCCGCGCGTTCGTCGAGGATCCGGCAGGCCTCGCGCACCATCGCGTCCACCTGCTCGACACTGACGCGACCGATGTAGGTGTCGTTGGCGAGATCGTCCGGGCGCGGGTAGCCGAGCGCGGCGGTGGCCAGGTGGACGAGCCCGTGCAGGACCTTCTCGGTCTCGCGGCGTTCGCGGATCTTGCTCTGCCGCGCGTAGCTGTCCATCTTGATCTCGAAGACGGATTCGTCGGTCGCCGCCAGCACGGCACCGGCCTGGAGGTTGACCTCCAGCACCATCAGCCCCAGCCCGGCCGCGACCGCGTGCGTGAGCTGTTTGAACGCCCTGTCCTCGCCGTAGCGCCGGACCAGGTCGCCGTACACGACGTCCCGCGACGGCAGCTGCTTCGGGCGCATGCCGAACGAGACGAGCCGGGCCGCGGATTCGACGTCCCCGTTGGTCGTCACGCGACCTCCTCCTCTTCTTCGTGGCGATCGACCGTGGCCGACGAGAGCAGCAGATCCGCTCCGCCGAACTCGGGATCTTCGAGCAGCGTGCCGTCGTCCACGGCCAGCAGCACCTGACGCTCCCCCAGCCGGAGCGCCGCGCCGACCTCGGGACTGTAGGCGTGCACCGCCCGCAGGGCGACCAGGGCGGGTAACGCGGGATCGATCCGGCGGGCCTCTTCGAGCAGCCCGGACAGCCGTCGCGGCACCTCCGGCAGGTCGAGCAGGTCGTCGGCGAGGCGCCACTGCTCGTCGCCGAACTTGTCGGTGACGTCGGCGGGCATCAGCTCGGGCTCGGGGATCTCGCCGACGAGCTGATCGCGTTCGGGGGCGGGCCGCAACAGCAGCGACACCAGCGAGGACAGCGACGGCACGGTCGGCGGCGAGATCCCGGCACCGGCGTGGAAGAACGACTCGGCCGGCGCGACGGCCTGGGCGATCGGCAGGCGCAGCGTCGGCATCAGGAGCTGGCCGAACAGGTCGATCGTGGCACGCTGCGGCGGTCCGGAGAACTGCTGGCGGTCCTGTTCGGCGCGGAACACCGCACCGGCGTCGGCGAGCCGGGACTGGAGCCGCGTGTGGCGGCGGATGCAGTCGCCGACGATGTCGACGAGCTCCGCGGCGCGGCGTTTGCGGTCGAGGTCCTCGGTCTCGTCCCGCGACGCGGTGATGTTCTTGAGGATCGCGTTCTCGGCGCGGAACCGGGACTCGATATGGGACAACGCCTGATCCAGCAGATCCGGGACCTCGCGCTCCCAGTCGACCGCGCGCACGTCGCGGCGGGTGGCGTCGAGTTTGGCGCGCAGCGTCTCGCCGTACTGGACAGTGCGGTAGCGGGCCTGTTCGGCGGCGAGCTTCGCGTCGGCGAGGCGGCCGCGGTTGATCAGGTTCTCAAGTTTGACCTCGGCCGCGATCTGGGCGGACTCGACGTCGGTGTCCAGCGCGCCGACGAGCACGTTGATCGCCTCGTCGGTGGCGCGCAGGTAGACCTCGCCGTCGGGCGCGGCCAGCTCGACGAGCAGCTTGAAGTCGAACTGGCGGCGCTGGTAGCCGCCGCCGGGGCCGATGGAGCCGTAGACGCGGCGGAACCCGCGATCGGTGGTGCCGACGTTGATCAGGTTGTCGAGCACCCACCGGGCGACCTTGGCGTGTTCGTCCGGCGTCCGGCCCGGCGCCTGGAGCGCGACGAACGGCAGCAGGCGCGCGATCACCTGATCGTGGTCGGCGCCGGTGTCGAAGTCCATCGACACGGTGACCTGGTCGATCGTGTGCAGGGCGATCTCGGCCATCTGGTAGATCGTGGCGTCCGCCCAGTCCAGCTTCGACTTGCGCGCGTCGAGGTCGTGCAAGGGCGCTGTGCAGGCCAGCGCCTTGAGGCGGCGCGTCAGCCCCTCGTCGGCCAGCCCCATCCCGGTCAGCTCGTCGTCTCGCACAGCAGGCCAGGCTAGTCGCCGTCCCCTTCACCCCGCACGGGTGACCGGGTGGAGCTCAGGTGTGGACGTAGGACTGGATCAGGATCGAGGTTTCGGCGCCGCCTCGGTGCTGCAGAATCGTCCGGTCCCCGCCCGCGCAGTCCCGTCCGGCGTAGCCCCAGTGCCGCTCCGCGCTGCGGTTCACCATCGACCTCGCCGGGAACGGCAACGCGGCGCACTGACGTCCGTCACTCGCCCAATCCGGCGGCAGCTGCACCTTGGCCCCGCCGTAACCGGGTTCGGGCCAGAAACAGAGGAAACCTTCCGCGCACTCCGGGACGACCGTGGCCGCCGGAGCGGAGCCGGAGCGATCCGAAGCCAGCACGAGCACCACGGCGGTGGCGGCGAGCCCGGCGGCCACCGCCGAGCCCACCCGGAGCACGCGTCTTCGCCACGGTCCGGCGGGCGGGCTCGTTTTCACCTCGCCCCGGATCCGGTCGAAGCGCTCGAACAGTTCGGGCTTCCCGCAGCCGTGCAGATAGCAGCGCAACTGCCCCGCCGTCGGCAGCAGGCCGTTCTCGATGTTGGACACCCGTTGCCGGGTCAGCGCGTCCTGGCCGAGCAAGGAGCGCTTGGCGACGCATTCCTGAGTGAGCCTTCCGCGCACCTCGCGCAACTGCGCGCCGAAGTCCTTCGCAGTGGACATGGTCCATCCCCTCCCCATCGCCATTGTGTCGCAGCCGGTCACGGTGTCGCGGGACGAACCGCGACACGCCGCGACATCGTTTTCCCTGGTCAGCGCCACGTGATGCTGCTGTCGTGGACGTGTCGGACAACCGATCAGGGAGGAATTCACCATGAAACGTTCACTCGTTCCGGTGGCCGCGGCCGCCGCCTTGCTCATCTCGGGTGCGGCCTGCACACGGGCTTCCGCGGCGGAAGAGGGCAACTGCACCCCGGTCGTGCACTGGTGCGGCGGGGTCTTCAACGACACTCCGCGCGTCGTCACGGTGGCCGGGAACTTCGACGGCCGGAACTACACCGATCTGCTGCCGCTCAGCGCCGGCGGGCGGACCGGGCCGAACCGGGACATCGACGGCGTGCGGATCCCGGTCGGCTGCACCGCGCATCTGCGCACGATCGTCAACCGGTGGGGCGGCGAGGACTACGACGGCGGCGCCGCGTACGCGTCGGGCACCTGGCACCGCATCCACGACGACGAGGTCGTCAAGATCACCCGGCTCGCCTGCCGGTAGCCGAGGTGGGGTGCTGCCCGGCGACCGGGGGTCCGGGCAGCACCACCCCCGGGTGACCGGGGCTGCTCACCGCCGGGGTGTCCCGGTACCGTCGGGACCATGCGTGAAATGAGCCGGGACGAATGGTGGGCCTTCGCGAGCGAGGGCACGCGGACGGGCATGCTCGGCCTGGTCCGCGCCAACGGGGCGGCGATCGTGACGCCGGTGTGGTTCCTGCTGAACGAGGGCCCCGACGGGGACGAACTGATCTTCACCACCGGCACCGACACGCTCAAGGGCAAGGCGCTGCGGCGCGACCCGCGGCTTTCCCTCGCCGTCGACGACCAGAAGCCGCCGTACTCGTATGTGCAGTTCACCGCCGAAGCCGTGTTGCACGACGACCTCGACGAGATGCTCGAATGGGCGACCAGGCTCGGTGGCCGGTACATGGGTGAGGACAAGGCCGAGGCCTACGGCAAGCGCAACGCCGTACCGGAGGAGTCCTTGGTACGCGCGCGGATCACGAAGGTGATCGCCCGCGCCGACATCGCCGGCTGACTCCTTCCCCCTCTCTCGCATTCAGTCCTCTGGATGCGGTCCTTGCGTGTGCAAGTACCGCATCCAGAGGACTGAATGCGTTCAGGGACGTGACCCTCCGTGTTGATGTTGGTCAAGTATTGACACGAAGCACCCACTGGTGTGTGATCTGAACCATAGATAGGAAAGTTTCCTAACTAAAACTCCAATCCCCGCCGGGCCCCGCCCGGTCCGCCGTTGTACCTCCCGACCCCCGAACTTCACGTATGGAGGCTCCAGTGGCACCCCGACCACCGTGGCGCGCGCTGCTCACGTGTGCCGCCGCGACGGCGATGACCATCGCCGTCCTGCCGGCTACGCCCGCCGGCGCGGCACCGACCGATCACGAATCCGAAGCCGCCACGATCTCCCAAGGCGCCGTCGAAAAGAACCACGCGGGCTACTCCGGCACCGGGTTCGTGAACTTCGACAACGTCGTCGGCAGCTATGTCGAGTACACGGTGAACGCCGCGCAGGCCGGAACCCAGACGCTGACCTTCCGCTACGCCAACGGAACCACGATCGACCGGCCGGTCTCCCTCAGTGTCAACGGCACCGCGGCCGGGACGCTGTCGTTCCCCGGAACCGGCGCGTGGACCACCTGGAAGACCGTCACGAAGGACGTCGCGCTGGCCGCCGGGGCCAACAAGATCCGCACCACCGCCATCACCGCGAACGGCGGCCCCAACGCGGACAAGCTCACCGCGAGCGGAGTGACCGACGCCGAAGCGCCGACGCCGCCGAAGAACCTGGCCGCCAAGGACATCAAGGCCCGCAGCGCCACGTTCACCTGGGAAGCCGCGACCGACAACGTCGGCGTGGTCCGCTACGACGTGATGCGCGGCGGCAACGTCCTCAAATCCGTCGACGGGAACACGCTCACCACGACCGTCGACAACCTGCAGCCGAACACCGCCTACGACATCTCGGTCGGCGCCTTCGACGCGGCCGGGAACCCTTCGCAGCAAAGCAATGTCGTCCAGTTCACCACGCCGTCCAGCGGGGACACCACGCCCCCGACGGTGCCGGGGAATCTACGCTCGACGTCGGTGACCGCGAACAGCGTTTCCTTGGCTTGGAACGCTTCCACGGACGACAGCGGCACCATCGCCGGTTACGACGTGTACCAGGGCACCACGAAGGTCGCGACGACGCCGTCTCTCGAAGCCACCGTCACCGGCCTGACGGCGAACACGTCGTACACGTTCACGGTGAAGGCCCGTGACCTCGACGGCAACGCTTCGGCCGCGAGCGACGCGCTGACCGCGAGGACGAGCGGCGCCGCGGGCGGCGGGATTCCCGAGTACGACAAGGACATCACGAAGGCGGACCTCGCCTGGTCCGTCGACTTCCTGCCGGACGGCACGGCGCTGGCGACCGAACGCGACCGGTTCGAGATCCTGCGGATCACGCCGTCGGGCGAGAAGACGACGGTCGGCAAGGTCCCCGGCGCGGTCGGCACCAACGGCGAGGGCGGCCTGCTCGGCATCGCGATCTCGCCGAACTACGCCGCCGATCACGCGATCTACCTGTACCACACTGCGTCCGGCGACAACCGGATCGTGAAGATGACCTACGACAACGGAAAGCTGTCTTCGTCGTCGACGCCGGTGCTCACCGGGATCGCCAAGAACCGTTACCACAACGGCGGAAGGCTGCGGTTCGGCCCGGACGGCAAGCTCTACGCCACCGTCGGCGACGGGCAGAACAAGGACACCGCGCAGAACAAGGGCTCGCTCAACGGGAAGATCCTGCGGGTCAACCCCGACGGTTCGGCGCCGAGCGACAATCCGTTCTTCTCCACCGGTGGCAACGCCCGCTACGTCTGGAGCTTCGGGCACCGCAACCCGCAGGGCCTGGCCTGGGATTCGCGCGGTCAGCTGTGGGCATCGGAGTTCGGCGACGGCAAGCTCGACGAGCTCAACCTGATCCAGAAGGGCGGCAACTTCGGCTGGCCCCAGTGCGAAGGCACCGAAGGATCCTGCGGCGGCACGGTCGCGCCGAAGAAGACGTGGCCGACCAGTTCCGGCGGGCCCAGCGGGATCGAGATCGTCAACGACTGGATCTACGTCGCGGCGGTCACCAGCCAGCAGCTCTTCGCCACGCAGATCAACGCGGCGGGCAACGGCGTCGGTTCGGTGCAGTCGCTGTTCTCCGGCCGCTGGGGCAGGCTCCGCTCGGTCACCAAGACACCGGACGGCGGGCTGTGGGTCACCTCGACCAACGCGGACAAGAACGGCGGCACACCGAGCGTGATCGACAACGTGGTGGTGCGGCTGAAGTTCCCCGGTGGCTCGCAGCCGGGAGCGTTCAAGCTGACCAGTTCCGCGTTCGCCGACAACGCGTCCATCCCGGACAAGTTCACCTGCGCCGGTGACGGCACCGCGGGACAGGACACCTCGCCGCCGCTGGCGTGGAGTGCCGGGACGACGGGCGCCAAGGGGTACGCGATCGTCTTCGCCGACGTGGCCAACAACGGCAACAAACTGCACTGGGCGATCTGGGACATCCCGGCCTCCGCGGCTTCGCTGCCGGAAGGACTGGGGTCGGGGTTCACAGTCCCGAACCAGAACGGCGCCAAGCAGAAGGCCATGGGCAGCGGGGCGAACTCGCAGAAGTACTTCGGCCCCTGCCCCGGCGGCTCCAGCCATCCCTACACGTTCACGCTCTACGCGCTGAAGTCGGCGACGGTGCCGGGCTTGTCCTCGTCCTCGACGATGGCGCAGATCGAAACGGCCATCAAGAACGCTTCGACGGCCAACGTCAAGCTGCGCGGCAAATCCAGCGCCGCGTCCTGAGCACGGCCGGGGTGTCCGGAGCGGCGCCGGGCACCCCGACCGTATCCAGTGTGACTGGAGGAACGCCACCCCGTCCGGGATTTCCCGGCGGGGTGGCGTTTTCGTGCGGCCAATAGGCTTCGGCGCCCGCATGCGGCTTCACCAGGGCACTCGGGACACCGTCGGCGGTCCGGCGCGTGTCGCGAAAGCCACTTTCGCGACGTGTGATGTCCCGAAAGTGGCTTTCGCGACACGATCACAGCAGGATCAACGTCCCTTGTGGACAGTCGAGACCGCGATCGCTCACCAGCCGAACAGGTTCCGCATGATCCGAGAGCAACGCTCGGTCATCGCCGCGGCGTCCTGATCCGGCTGGTCGATCCACCAGCTGATCAGCGAGTCGACCACACCGGTCCACACCTGGGCGATCGCCTCGATGTCGCGATCGTCGTCCAGTCCGCGCGAGTGCATCAACTGAGCGGCGCCGACCAGCGCGAACCCGTCGAGCCGGTAGCGGTAGTCGACCGCGACACCGGCGATCTCACCGGTCGAGGGCACCGTCGGGTCGCGCAGCAGCTTCCAGGCGTACCGGTCGTTGTCGAACGTCTCGAAGATGGCCGAGAGCACCGCGAGCGGCATCCGCTCCGGCGGCTCACCCTCCTCCGCCATCGTCTCGGCGACCCCTTCGGTCAGCCTGTCCCCCGCCCGGTGCAGGCAGGCGAGGTACAGCCCGTCCTTCGAGCCGAAGTACTGATACAGCAAGGGTTTCGTGACGCCGACCCGGCGGGCGATCTCCACCATCGACGCCCCGGCGTACCCGTTCTTGCCGAACTCCTCCGTCCCGGCGCGCACGATCTGGGACTCCCGCTCCTCGCGGGGCACCCCCTTCGTGCCGACGGCCCTTGCTTCTGTCACGGCGGTTATCTTACCCTGAGGTAAATGACCCTAGGGTAAGTTACCTGATGGTCAGATAACCGGGGGCGAGACAGGGAGAGGTGCGGTGGCGGATTTTCTTGCCCATCTGAGTGACCCGGTGCTGATGGCGACGCCGGTGTTCCTGCTGTTCGTCGCGATCGAGATCCTCGCGCTGCACGTGCTGGGGCACGACGACAACGTCATCGGCTACAGCGTCAAGGACACCCGCACCAGCATGTCCATGGGCGCGGTGGCGGTGGTGATCAACGGTGTCTTCCGCATCGCCATGCTGTTCGTGTTCGCCGCGCTGTACGAACTCGCGCCGGTGAAGTTCAGCCCGCACGACTGGTGGACCTGGGTCCTGATGCTGCTGGGCCAGGAGATCGTCTTCTACGCCTACCACCGGGCGAGCCACCGCGTCCGGCTCATGTGGGCGGGCCACCAGGTGCACCATTCGAGCGAGCACTACAACTTCTCGACGGCGTTGCGGCAGAAGTGGACCCCGTACTTCCAGCTGCCGTTCTGGTCGATCCTCGCCCTGGCGGGCATCCCGCCGTGGATGATCCTCACCGGCCTGTCGATCGACCTCGTCTACCAGTTCTTCGTGCACACCGAGAAGATCCGGAAGCTGCCGCGCTGGTTCGAGTACGTGTTCAACACGCCTTCACACCATCGGGTGCACCACGGCAGCGACCAGGAGTACCTGGACGCGAACTACGGCGGCATCCTGATCATCTGGGACCGGATGTTCGGCAGTTTCGTGCCGGAGGGCAAGCGCCCGACCTACGGGCTGACCAAGAACGTCGAGTCCTACAACCTGCTCAAGGTCGGCTTCCACGAGTACGGCTCGATCCTGCGCGACGTCCGCGCGGCCGGATCGTGGCGGGACAAACTCGGTTACGTGTTCGGCCCGCCCGGTTGGCAGCCCAAGGAGGCGCTAAGCGCTCCTGCGCAACGCGGGTGAGTTCTCCGGGCGGATCTCCGGCGGGAGGCTCTCCAGCGGCGGCCGCTGGGTGAGGGTCACGTCGGTGAGCACGAGTTCCCGCTCGACGGCCTCCCCCGCGCCGCGCCGGAACTGGGCGAGCGACGTCGACGGCGCCGCCGCGGAGATCACCCGGCCACCGCGCTCCAGCCGGTCCATCAGGGTCAGCATGATCTGCGCGGCCATCCGGCCGAGTGCCTGCGTGCCCTGGTGCCGGTGGGTCCGGTGGCCGAGGTCGACCTGCGCGAGCGCGTCGAGCCCGTGCAGTTCGAGCAGGTCGATCAGGTGGCCGACCTCGACGCCGTAATGCGTGACGAACGGGATGCCTTCGAGCACTTCGCGCCGTCCCGCGTACTCGCCGGCGAGCGGCTGGACGAAACCGGCCAGTTCCGGCCAGTACATGTTGAGCAGCGGGCGGGCGACGAGTTCGGTGACCCGGCCGCCGCCGTCGGGTTCGACACCCGCCGCCCCGGCGAGCGGACGGTGGTAGAACCCTTTGACGTAGGCGATCGCCGGGTCGGTCAGCAATGGCCCGAGCAGTCCGGTCACGTAGTCCGCGGTGAAATCGCGGAGGTCGCCGTCGACGAAGACGACGAGGTCCCCGCTGGTTTCGGCGACGCCCTTCCAGAGCGCTTCCCCCTTGCCCGTCAGGCTTCCCAGTTCCGGGAACACCGCGTCCTGCGCGACGACGTCCGCCCCGGCCGCCGCGGCGACCTCGGCGGTCGCGTCCGTGGAATGGCTGTCCACCACCAGGATCTCGTCCACCAAGGGGAAGCGTTCGACGAGTTCGCGCCGGATGGTGCCGACGATCGCGCCCACCGTCTCCGCCTCGTCGCGAGCCGGGATCACCACCGAAACCCGCGTCCCGCGTTTGGCGGCGACCAGCTCCGCCGCCCACCAGTCACCCGCCCGGCTGCTGCGCCGCGCGAGCCACGTGCCGACCTCCGCCGATACCCGCATGGCTTCCCCTTCCCTCGAAGATCACCTCACCGGTGAGCTTCGAGGGAAGCTGTTTCCATCCGTCGTCGCCGCGGAAACCGCCGCGTTACGCCTGCCCGCCGGAGGTTAACGCCCGGGAGAGGACCTCACCCGTCCGTCGTTTGGCGAGATAGAACGCCGCCTCGTGCGGCTTCGCCCCGTTGTCGACCGTGTAGCCGCTGTCCAGGACCCCGTCGGCGCCGGGGAACAGCCCGCTGAGGTCGGGCCGGGCGGCGACGAGGTCGTCCCGGTCGGCCAGGTTCACCCAGCTCGCGACGCCGGGCGGGACGGACGGCGGCTGCGGGCGGGTCCGTTCGTAGACCACCGTGCGCAGGCCCAGCGGCGAGCCGAGGGTGAGCAGCAGCGGCAGCGGGCGGCCGTGCAGATGGGCGGCCTCATAAGCGACGACGGAACCTAGGGAATGCCCGATGATCGCCTCGGTCTCCGGCCCGATGTGCTCGGCGACGCGGGCCTGCACGCGTTCCCGGATCATCTCGTCGGTGAGGTACAGCGTCACCTGCTTGAGTGCCTTGACCACCACTCGTTCGGCGAACGCCACCCCGAGCCGCGCGAACGGTTTCAGCCGCACCAGCGCGTTCAGCACCGGGCGGGCGGCCGCGCGCACGCCCTGGGTCTCCCCCGCCGCGCCGCCGAGCAGGTCCAGCTCGGCCTTCGCCCGGTTCCGGTCCGCCTCGCGGGACGCCGAAGAAGCCGCGTTCCGGAGCCATTCCGCCGCCAGCGCTTCGGCGAGCGCCCACTCGTCCGGGGTGAGTTCGTCCGCGCCGCCCTGCTGGCCGTCCTTCCGGAAAAGGTCACCGTAGAAGGCCATCCGCGCGTCGCCGGGCCGGGCGTCGCGCCACAGGGTGTCGGCCAGTGCGGCGTCACCGGCGAGCCGGACCCCGCCCGCCAGGCTCGGCAGCCATTCCGCCTCGAGCGTGTCCGCGGACTTCTGTTCCTGGGCGATGCCGTGCACCAGAACGATCCGAGCCATGGCGCACAGTATCGCGGGCCGCCCTTGCCGGTGGCCGCCCGATGAGACAAAGTGATCTCCGTGGGAGAGCGGAGGTCGTTGGTGGTCGCGTCGCAATGCGACTCGCTGAACCTTCTCTCGTTCCTCCCCGACGCGGGCCATCAGGTCTCGACGGCCCTGCTCGACCCCGAGATCGGCGGCTGCGTCCCCGCCCTCGAAGACGGTCGCGGCCTGCTCGTCGACCCGACGATGGTCGAGCTGGACGACGCGCTGGTGGAAGCCTTCGAGCGCGCGTCGGAAGACGAGGCGACGCTCTTCCTCTCGCTCGTCGGGCACGGCGAATACGCCGACGACGACTTCTACTTCCTCACCAAGGACACCGGTTTGCCGGTGGACAGCCGCCGCTCCTTCCTGTTCGCGCAGCGGATCAAAGAACTCCTCGGCCGCTACTCGATGCTCGACGGGCTGGTGATCCTGCTCGACACCTGCCACGCCGGTATCGGGGCGAGGCAGGCGGGTCAGCGCTGGCTGCGGATCGTCGGCGAGGCGGGCAAACGGTTCGACCTGCTCACCGCCTCGGACGACCGTGTCGCCGCGAACGGGTGTTTCAGCCGGTCGCTGGTCTCGGTCCTGCGGACTGGGCACGCGGAGTTCGGCGAGCGCGTCCGGTGCGCGGATCTCAAACGGGTGATCACCGGCCTCTGCCCGGCGCAGACCGCCGTCCACCTGGGTTTCGACGGCACCCGAGAGGTGGCCGAGGCAGATCAGGGCCTGTGGCTCGCGCTGAACTCCTCCCCCGCCTGGCGGCGTTCGCCGCTGGCGGGCAACCCGGCCGCGCCCACGATCGAACGGCTGACCGCGCATTACCAGCCGGATCCGAAACTCGGCGAGACCGTCGGGCATCTGCTCACCGGCGCCCGGCTGGTCGCGATCACCGGCGAGGAGGGGGCGGGGAAGTCGACCATGCTCGCCGCGCTCGCCCGGCCGTCGGTGGCCGGATCCTATGTGCCGCCCGACTTCCTGCACGCCGTGCTGTTCGCGAGCCGCGGCGACACGGCCGAGCGGCTCGCGAGCGAACTCGCCCGCCAGTTGCGGCGCACCGTGCCCGGTTTCGCCGACGCCGAGCAGGCGCACCGCGCCGGTCTCGACGACGCCGGCCGGAGCGGCGCGAGCGCTTTCGATCTGGCGCTGCTCGGTCCGCTGCGAACCCTCGCTCCACAGTGGACCGGAGCCCCCGTGCGGATCGCGATCGACGGGCTCGACGACCTCGATCCCGATGTCCGGGACCGGCTGTGCGGTCTTCTCCGGAGCCTGTCGACGGCACCGGAGCTGGCGCTGATCAAGACGGTCGCGACCACGCGGGATCCGGCGCGGCTTCCGCCCGCGGTCGAGGTCTGCCTGGTGATGGCGGGCGGTTTCGAGCCGCCCGACGGCTGGGGACGGCCTGCCGTCGACCCGGCTCCCGTGGTGCAGGAACCGGAGGACACGGGGTCGCCCACCTCGCCGAGGATCACCCCCGCCACGCTGATCATCGACGTCCCCGGACAGCCGCCCGCGCACCACGAACTGTCCTTCGGGCTCACGACGCTCGGCCGCAGCAGGAACGCCGCGATCCGGCTCGGGGACTCGCGGGTGTCCCGGCTCCACTGCAAGATCCGCTGGGACGGCACGGACGCGTGGCTGACGGACCTCGACTCCGCCAACGGGACCTTCGTCAACGGACAGCGGGTGCCGAGCGCCGGGTTGAGGCACGGTGACATGCTCCGGCTCGGCGATTCGACGGTCACCTTCATCAGCGTCGCGCAGGAGGAGGCCGACGTCGACCAGAGCACCGGTGCCGTGGCCTCGCCGCGGCCCGGTCACGCCGTCCTGCTGGAACTGCTGGGTCTCGCCGCCTCCCGCGGGCCCATCCCGATCGCGATCCTCACCGCGGCGAGCGCGGCGGCGGGCGGCCCGGACCGGCGGGTGCGCGTCCGCGATTTCCTGGCCGGACTCGGCGACTCGGTCAGCCGGACGCGGGCGGGTCTCGACGATGAAACCGTCCTGTGGACCGGAGAGCCGCCCGTTCTCTCCCCCGACACAGCAGCCCGGCTGCGCGCCCGGCTGGCGGCGGCGACCTCGGAGGTGCCACTCGTGGCCGGAGACGACGAACCGACGCTGGAACAGAGCTACGCGGCGGCCAACGAGGCCGAGCACTTCTGGCTCGCCGGGCTCCACGAAGACGCCTTCGCCGCGTTGGAGCGACGGGCGTCCCACATCCCCGTCGAGAACCGGGAACGCTGGGCCGCGTGGGCGAACCGCACGGCTCGGGAGCTCGGCGACACCGACCGGATCACCTTGCGCTGCAAGGCGCGGCACGCGACGTGGACCGGCAAGGCGGGCGACGCGGCCGGAGCGCTCGCCCGGTTCGAAGACCTGCTGCCGATCGCCACGGCCGCCCTGTCGAGTGGCGACGAAGAGGTCTTGAGCATTCGCCACAACATCGGTTACCTCCTCATGGACCTCGGCCGCTTCGAAGAGTCCCGGGCGGCGTTCGAAGCCCTGGTCCGGGACGCCACCCACGCTCTCGGAGCCGATCATCGCGAGACGCTGCATGCCCGGCACTTACTCGCGGTGGCGACGGGCAAGACCGGGAACGGGGAGGAGTCCCTCCGCCTCTCCCGGGAGCTGCTGCCGCAGGCGAAACAGGCGCTGGGCGACGACGAGATCGTCAGCCACGTGCGGCACAACGTCGCGTTCTGGAGCGCCGAAATCGAGCACCCCCCCCCCGCCGTTTTGGAGTATCGACGGCTCCTCGACGAGGAGCGGGGACGGCTGAGTGAACGGCATCCCAACGTCCTCGACCTCCGTTTCGGGCTCGCGCGGGCCCTCGCCAAGGCGGGCCAGATCACCGAGGCGCTCTCGACCTGGACCCTGCTGCTCGCCGATTCCGTCGAGGTTCGCGGCGAACGGCACGACGAAACCCGGAAGATCCGCGAGCAGCTCGATCACTGGGGCGCGCGGGAGTGAGCGGTGAGCGCCCTGCGCATCGCGCTCCTGACCTACCGCGGAAACCCGCGCAGCGGCGGTCAGGGCGTGTACGTCCGGCATCTGAGCCGCGAACTCGCCGCGCTGGGGCATCGCGTCGAGGTGCTGTCCGGGCCTCCCTATCCGGAGGTCGATGAGGGCGTGCGGCTGACGAAGATCCCGGGCCTCGACCTGTTCGCGGAGCCGAACCCCTTCCGGACCCCGCGGCCACACGAGCTGCGCGACCTGCCGTCGTGGGTCGAGTTCCTCGGCATGCGCCGCGGCGGCTTCCCCGAGCCCCTCGCGTTCTCCCTGCGTGCCGCGCGCCATCTCGCGAAGCGCCGGGGCGAGTTCGACATCGTCCACGACAACCAGGGACTCGGCTACGGGATGCTCCACAGTGGACTGCCGACACTCGCCACGATCCACCATCCCATCGCCGTGGACCGGGCACTGAAACTCGCCACCGTCACCGGACGGGAGGCGGCTCGGGTCGCGCGGTGGTACGGCTTCGTGGAGATGCAGCATCGCGTCGCACGGCGGCTGCCCGCGCTGACCGTGTCGCAGGCTTCCCGCGCGGCCATCGGCCGGGAGATGGGTGTTCCGGACGACCGGATCCACGTCGTCCCGCTCGCCGCGGACACCCGGATCTTCCGGCCGCGGCCCGAAATCCCGCGCGTCCCCGGCCGGGTCGTGGCCACCGCCAGCGCGGACGAACCGTTGAAGGGGCTCGAACATCTGCTGGCGGCGTGGGACCGGATCGAAGGTGAACTGGTGATCGTCGGCAAACCGAAGCCGGACGGCCCGGCGGCGCGGGCACTCGCCCGGCTCGGTCCCGGCGCCGGCATCCGCTTCGTCAGCGGGCTGACCGACGAAGAACTCGCGCGGCTGCTGTGTTCGGCCGAAATCGCTTGTATCCCTTCACTGTTCGAAGGGTTCTCGCTGCCGGCGGCCGAGGCCATGGCCTGCGGGACACCGGTCGTCGCGACGACCGGCGGCGCACTGCCCGAAGTCGTGGGTGACGCGGGGATCCTGGTGCCACCGGGCGATGTACCGGCGCTCGCGGAAGCGCTCACCAAGGTCCTCGGCGACGAACACCTGCGCGCCGACCTCGCGGCCCGGGGGCTGGCGACGGCGGGCGCGCTGAGCTGGCGGCGCACCGCCGAGGAGACCGCGGCGTACTACCGGCGCGTCCTCGGCCGGGAGCGTGCGGAGTGCTGACCGTCGATTTCGACCGGTTCCCCGTCGGCCCCGGCGACCGGGTGCTCGACCTCGGCTGCGGGGACGGCCGCCACGCCTACGAGGCCTACAAACGCGGTGCGGACGTGGTCGCCGCCGACCTCGACGACACCGCGCTCAAACATGTGCGGGACATGTTCGCCAACCTGGCAGAGGCGGGCGAAGCGCCCGACACGGCTTCGGCGCTGGCCGTCCACGCGGACGCTCTCCGGTTGCCGTTCCCGAGCGGCTCGTTCACCCGGGTGATCGTCGCCGAGACCTTGGAACACATCCATGCCGACCGCGCGGCGCTCGCGGAGGCGAGCCGCGTGCTGGCGCCGGGCGGACGGTTGGTGGCGACCGTGCCGCGCTGGTGGCCGGAGCGGATCTGCTGGCTGCTCTCGGACGCGTATCACGAGGTCGAAGGCGGGCACATCCGGATCTACCGGCGCCGCGAACTGCTCGGCAAGCTCACCGAGGCCGGGTTGCGGCCGACCGGCGGCCATCACGCGCACGCCCTGCATTCGCCGTACTGGTGGCTGAAATGCGCTGTCGGCCCCGACGAGGAGCACCGGCTTTGCGCTCTGTACCACCGGTTCCTGGTCTGGGACATCATGCGGAGTCCCCGGCCGGTGCGGTTCGCCGAATGGGCGCTGAATCCGGTGCTCGGCAAGAGCCTCGTCGTCTACGCGCGCAAACCATGAAGGCCACCGCCGCCACCATCGCGGCCGTGCAGTGGCGGGACGGCGGGATCCCCTGGGAGCCCGGCGGGCACCTCGATCCGTGGAATCACCTCGAAGCCGCTATGGGACTGGACGTCGCCGGGCTGCACGCGGAAGCCGAAGCCGCGTACGAGTGGCTGCTCCGCAACCAGCGCCCTGACGGATCCTGGGCGGCCCGGTACCGCGACGGCCGCGTCGACTTGTCCACCATGGACACGAACTTCACCGCGTACGTCGCGGTCGGGACCCGGCACCACTTCCTGCGGACCGGGGATCACGCCTGGCTGGACCGGATGTGGCCGGTCGTGGACAAGGCCGTCGACGCCGTCCTGCGGCGGCAGCAGCCGTCAGGCGCCATCTCCTGGCGCGACGATCCCGAGGTCCGGCTGGTCGCGGGCTGCGCCAGCATCCACCACGCGCTGACCCAGGCACTGGCGCTCGCCACCGTGCGGGGGCTGGACCGTCCACAATGGCGGGTCGCGGCGCACCGGCTGCGTTCCGCCTTGCTCGGCGAGCCGGGGCTGTTCGCCGCGAAACCGCACGCGATGGATTGGTACTACCCGGTTCTGGGCTCCGTCATCACCGGCGCCGACGCGGCGGAGCGGCTCGCGGCGGGCTGGGACCGGTTCGTCGAGCCCGGGCTCGGGGTGCGGTGCGTGCACCACGAGCCGTGGGCGACCGGCGGCGAGACGGCCGAACTGGCGCTCACCCTCGCCACTCGCGGCGACCGTGCCCGCGCGGGTGAACTCCTCGCGTGCCTCATCCGGCTACGCCACGACGACGGCTCGTACTGGACCGGCTACCAGTTCGTGGACGAGGAATTCTGGCCCGACGAGCGCACCACGTGGACCTCGGGCGCGGTCCTCCTCGCGACCGCCGCCCTCGACGGCGACCCGGCCACGTGCGACGTCTTCGGCGAACACCGCGTTTAGTCCTCTGGATGCGGTCCTTGCACACGCAAGTACCGCATTCAGAGGACTAAACGCGGGTGGGTCAGGCCTCGTCTTCTTCCAGCATGTCCGGGGTGACGGCCGATTCGGTGTCCGGAATGCCTTGTTCCTTCGCCTTTTTGTCGGCCATCGCCAGCAGGCGGCGGATCCGGCCGGCGACGGCGTCCTTGGTCATCTGCGGATCGGACAGCTGGCCCAGTTCCTCCAGCGAGGCCTGCCGGTTCGACAGCCGCAGCTTGCCCGCGGCGAGCAGGTGCTCCGGGGCGGATTCGCCGAGGATGTCCAGCGCGCGCTCCACCCTGGCCGCCGCCGCGACGGCCGCGCGGGCCGAACGCCGCAGGTTGGCGTCGTCGAAGTTCGCGAGCCGGTTCGCGGTGGCTCGCACCTCGCGGCGCATCCGCCGCTCTTCCCAGGCGAGCACGCTCGTATGCGCGCCGAGCCGGGTCAGCAGGGCACCGATCGCGTCGCCGTCGCGCACCACGACCCGGTCCGCGCCGCGGACCTCGCGCGACTTGGCCTGGATGCCCATCCGCCGGGCGGCGCCGACGAGCGCCAGCGCGGCCTCGGGACCGGGACAGGTGACCTCGAGCGACGACGAACGACCGGGTTCGGTGAGCGAACCGTGCGCCAGGAACGCGCCGCGCCAGGCGGCTTCCGCGTCGGCGACGCCACCGGACACGACGGCGGCGGGCAGCCCGCGCACCGGGCGGCCGCGCTGGTCGATCAGGCCGGTCTGCCGGGCGAGCCCCTCGCCGTCCTTGACCACCCGGACGACGTACCGCGTGCCCTTGCGCAAGCCGCTGGAGGAAATGACGTGCACGTCGGACTGGTGTCCGTACAGTTCGTGGATCTCCTTGCGCAGCCGCCTCGCCACCGAACCGGTGTCGAGTTCGGCCTCCACCACGACGCGGCCGGCCACGATGTGCAGCCCGCCCGCGAATCGCAGCATCGACGCGACCTCCGCGCGGCGCGGGCCGATCTTGGTGATCTCCAGCCGGCTCAGCTCGTCCTTCACGGCGGCGGTCATCGCCATCGCTGCCCCTCCATACCTTCAGCTCCTCCCCCGGTGAGACCGAGAGCGTCTCGCATACAGCCCGCGAGCGCATCAGGATCATGCCGCCCCGTCACGACCGGGTCAGCCACCGCCCCCAGCAACGCCCGCGCGCCCAGTCTCCCGGCCGCGTCCCGCAACCGGGCTGGTGAGGGCACCGAGTCCCGGTCCGCGATGACCGCGTCCACCCGTAATTCCGGGGCGTGTTCGAAGAGTACGTCCAAATGCTTCTCCGGCGAGAACCCCGCCGTCTCCCCCGGTTGGGGGATCAGGTTGAGGATCACGACCTTCGTGGCGTCCGTTCGGAGCAACGCGTCGTGCAGATCCGGCACCAGCAGATGGGGCAGCACACTCGTGAACCACGAGCCCGGACCGAGGAACACCACGTCCGCGTCGAGCACGGCCTCGATCGCCTCGGCACAGCCACGCGGCGGGCGGTCGGCCTGCCCGGTCGGGTGAAGACTGATCCGGTGCACCTGCCCCGGCGTCGTCGCCACCGCCACCTGACCGCGGATCCGCCGCAGCGCCTCGGGATTCTCGGCGTCCAGCCCCGAAACCTCGCCTTGGATCTCCAGCGGTTCGGGTGACATCGGCAGGACCCGGCCGGAGATGCCCATGAGCCTGCTCGCCTCGTCGAGCGCGGCGACCGGATCCCCGAGCACCTCGAACAACCCGGCCAGCAACAGGTTCCCGACCGCGTGCCCGGCGAGCGCGCCGTCACCGCCGAAGCGGTGCTGGAACACCTCCGCCCACAACGTCCCGCCGTCTTCGGCGGCGAACGCGGCGAAGGCCTGCCGCAGGTCGCCCGGCGGCAGCAGCCCCAGTTCCCGGCGCAGCCTGCCGGACGAGCCCCCGTCGTCCGCGACGGTGACCACGGCGGTGACCTGCGAGGTCACCCGGCGCAAGGCAGTGAGGGTGGCGTGCAGGCCGTGCCCGCCGCCCAGTGCCACCGCGCGCGGTGCGCTACTCGCGGCCAAGGTCGCGGTGCACCACCTTCACGGCCATACCGTCCTCATTGGACAGACGCTGGGCGAGCTCCTCGGAGATGGCGACGCTGCGGTGCTTTCCACCGGTGCAGCCGACGGCCAGCGTCAGATACCGCTTGCCCTCGCGTTTGTAGCCCGCGCCGATCAGGCGCAGCAACTGGTGGTAGCGGTCGAGGAACTCGTCCGCGCCTTCCTGGCTGAGCACGTAGTTGCGGACCTCGCCCTCGAGACCGGTGTGGTCGCGCAGTTCCGGGATCCAGAACGGGTTCGGCAGGAAGCGGACGTCCATCACCAGGTCGGCGTCCATCGGCAGGCCGTACTTGTAGCCGAACGACAGCACGGTGACCCTGGTCTGCGTGCTCGCCTCGGAACCGAAGGCGTCCTCGATCTTGGCGCGCAGATCGTGCACCGAAAGCGACGACGTGTCGAGCACGAGGTCGGCCTCTTCCCGCAGCGGCTCCAGCAGCGTGCGCTCGGCGGTGATGCCGTCGGCGAGCCTGCCGTCGCCCTGCATCGGGTGGCCGCGGCGGACGGCCTCGAACCGGCGCACCAGCACCGCGTCGGTGGCCTCCAGGAACAGGACGCGCGGCTTGTACCCGCGGGCGTCGAGGTCCTTGATGACCGAAGCCAGGTCGTCGGTGAACGCGCGCGAACGCACGTCCATCACCACGGCGACCTTGGTGATCGCGCCCCGCGCCTGCGCGCCGAGCTCGACCATGGTCGCGATCAGCTCGGGCGGCAGGTTGTCCACCACGAACCAGCCCAGGTCCTCCAGGCATTTCGCGGCGGTGCTGCGGCCGGCGCCGGACAGACCGGAAACGACCGCGACCTCCATCCCGGAACCGCGGCCTTCTTCTTGCGCACTCACAATGGTCCCTTCACCGATCACGTACTGGACTCCCCCGCCGCCGCGGCTGTCTCCCCTGCGAGTGCCGCGACGACCGCTTCGGCGGTGCGCCTGCCGAAGCCGGGCACCGCCTCGATCTCCTCTATCCGCGCTTCGCGGAGTTTCTTCACCGAGCCGAAATGCTTGATCAGCGCGGTACGACGAGCCTGCCCCAGCCCCGGCACACCGTCCAATGCGGACACCTGCATCCGCTTGGACCGCTTCTCGCGGTGGTACCGGATGGCGAACCGGTGCGCCTCGTCGCGCAGCCGCTGCAACAGATACAACGCGTCGGAGGTGCGCGGCAGGATCACCGGATCGGGATCGCCCGGGAGCCACACCTCCTCCAGCCGCTTCGCCAAGCCGACCACGGCGATGTCGGTGACGCCGAGTTCGGAGAGCACGTCCGCGGCGGCGGTGGCCTGCGGGCCCGCGCCGTCGACGACGAGCAGGTTCGGCGCGTAGGCGAACTTGCGCGGTTTGCCGGTCTCCGGGTCGATGCCCGGGCGGTCCGGATCGACCCCTTCGGCGTTTTCCTTGAGATACCGGGAAAACCGGCGGCGGACGACTTCGGCGATCGACGCGACGTCGCCTTCTTCCGCGGCCTCACGCAGGGCGAAGCGCCGGTACTCGGACTTGCGCGGTATCCCGTCCTCGAACACCACGAGCGAGGCGACCACGTCGCTGCCCTGGATATGGCTGATGTCGACGCATTCGATACGCAGTGGCGCGGTTTCCAGCGCCAGGTAGTCCTGCAGTTCCGCCAGCGCGGCCGAGCGCGCGGTGAGGTCGCCCGCGCGGCGCAGTTTGTGCTGAGTGAACGCCTCTCCTGCGTTGCGTGTCACGGTTTCGGCGAGCGCGCGTTTGTCGCCGCGCTGCGGCACCCGCAGGCTCACCCTCGACCCTCGCAGCCCGGAAAGCCATTCGCCCAGGGCTTCCGCGTCGGCGGGCAGCTCGGGGACGAGCACCTCGCGCGGCACCGGCGAGCCGCCGTCGGGATCGTCCGCGCGTTCGGCCTGTTCGCCGTAGAACTGCGTGATGAAGTGGTCGACGAGATCCTTCACGTCCATCTCTTCGGCCTTGTCGATCACCCAGCCGCGCTGCCCGCGGACCCGGCCGCCGCGCACGTGGAAGACCTGGACCGCGGCTTCGAGCTCGTCGTGGGCGAAGGCGACGACGTCCGCGTCGGTGCCGTCGCCGAGCACGACCGCCTGCTTCTCCATCGCGCGCCGCAGCGCGCCGAGATCGTCACGCAGCCGCGCGGCGCGCTCGAACTCCAGCTCTTCGGATGCTGCCGCCATTTCCTGTTCCAGACGGCGGATCAGCGCGTCGGTGCGGCCGGCGAGGAAGTCGCAGAAGTCCTCGACGATCTCGCGGTGCTCGTCGGCGGAGACCTTGCCGACGCACGGCGCGGAGCATTTCCCGATGTAGCCGAGCAGGCACGGCCTGCCGATCTGGCCGTGCCGTTTGAAAACGCCCGCCGAGCAGGTGCGCGCCGGGAAGACGCGGAGCAGCAGGTCGAGCGTTTCGCGGATGGCCCAAGCGTGCGCGTACGGCCCGAAGTACCGCACGCCCTTCTTCCGCGCGCCGCGATAGACGTGCAGGCGCGGGTACTCCTCGTTCATCGTGACGGCGAGAACCGGGTAGCTCTTGTCGTCGCGGTACCGGACGTTGAACCGCGGGTCGAACTCCTTGATCCAGTTGTATTCGAGCTGGAGCGCCTCGACCTCGGTGCCCACGACGGTCCACTCGACGCTCGCCGCCGTCGTCACCATCTGGCGGGTGCGCGGGTGCAAGCCCGTGATGTCGGCGAAGTACGAGTTCAGCCTGCTTCGGAGGCTTTTCGCCTTGCCGACATAGATGACCCTCTTCGTGGCGTCACGAAATTTGTACACGCCAGGGGCGTCCGGGATGCTCCCCGGCGAGGGACGGTAGGTGGTCGGGTCAGCCACGTCGACAAGCCTATGGGGCACCACCGACAGTCTTACGAGGCCCCGTCCTTAGGCGCGGTCCGGTCAACCCTTCGAGTGGCCATTCCCACCATCCGGTCCGTCTTTCACCACGCATACCGACCTAAGTCGGGTCTTCCGTCGTAACCGACGTTCGTTGGTTCCTAGCGGGTGAATCGGTTGATTACTTTCCGTCCCAGTTCCACTTCATTCGGTTCTTCGTCAGATGACGCTCGAAAGGACTCCTGCACCGTGAGCCGTCTTCGTACGCTGGGCGCCGCCACCCTCGCCGCCGCAGCCCTCACCATGACCGCGGGCGCGGTCGCCTCCGCGGGCACCCCCACCGGTGTCCAGCCCAACATCGTGGGCGGCGGCACCGCCCCCACCGTGAGCTGGGGCGCCCAGGTCTACGTCAACACCCCGGGCCGTCAGTGGGACGGGTTCAACTGCTCCGGCAGCGTCATCGCCCAGCGCTGGGTCCTGACCGCCAAGCACTGCCTCGACTCCGACGGCACCGGCATGCGGGTCCGCGTCGGCAGCAACCAGCTCCAGGGCGGCCGTGAGATCGCCGTCGACCGCAAGGTGTCCTCGCCCGCCGGCTCCGACATCTCGCTGCTGCACCTGGCCTCCGACGCCGGCGTCACGCCGATCACCCTGGCGAGCTCGAACCCGTCGGTCGGCAGCACCAACCAGCTCTACGGCTGGGGCCGCGAGACCCCGACCGGCCCGCCCGCCTCGGCGCTGAAGGTCGCCAACGTGCGCGTCTCGGGCAGCTCGACCGACGCCTACGGTGGCCCGGCCATCCAGAGCGTCGGCATCAACGGCTCCGCGTGGAAGGGCGACTCGGGCGGCCCCCAGGTCTCCAACGGCGTCCAGGTCGGTGTCGCTTCGACCGTGCAGAACCAGAGCGGCTCGAACATCCGCGGCACCAACAACTACGGCAGCGTCGCTTCGGCCCGCTCCTGGATCCGCTCGACCACCGGGGTCTGACCTCCACCCCGGCCGGGGCCCCTGTCGTGACGTGACCCGTCCCGGCAGGGGCCCCTTTCACGTCGGTGTGTCGGTGGGGTGTGGGACGCTCGCGGGCATGCGGATCGCGACCTGGAACGTGAACTCGATCGGGCCCCGGCTGCCGAGGGTGCTGGAGTGGCTCGGTTCGGCTCAGCCGGACGTGCTGTGCCTGCAGGAACTCAAATGCGGCACCGACGCCTTCCCTTTCGACGCGGTGAAGGAACTGGGCTATGAGACGGCGGCGTACGGCATCGGACGCTGGAACGGCGTCGCGATCCTGTCGCGCGTCGGGCTGGAAGACGTGACACGCGGGCTGACCGGCGAGCCCACCTTCGAGGACAAGACCGACGCGCGGGCCATCGGCGCCACCTGCGGCGGGCTGCGGCTGTGGTCGGTGTACGTGCCCAACGGGCGCGACCTGGAGAACCCGCACTACGGCTACAAACTCGCCTGGCTCTCCGCGCTGGAGGCGACGGTGCGGGAGGAGCAGGCGCGCGGACTGCCGTTCGCGGTGCTCGGCGACTTCAACATCGCGCCGACCGACGCGGACGTCTGGGACATCTGCGTGTTCGCCGAATCGACGCACGTGACCGAACCGGAGCGGAAGGCGCTCGCCGCGCTGCGGGACCTCGGGCTGTCCGACGTGTTCCCTCGGCCGCTGAAGTACGACCACCCGTTCACGTACTGGGACTACCGGGCCGGGAACTTCCCGAACAACAAGGGAATGCGGATCGACCTGGTGTACGCCGACGCCGTCGTGGCCGGCGCGGTGACGGATTCCTATGTGGACCGTGAGGCGCGGAAGGGGAAGGGGCCCTCGGACCACGCTCCGATCGTGGTGGATCTTTCGCTCTGAACGCGCGCTTCGGGTGCCGGATGACATGAAAGGGTCGTTCAGGACGTTTTTCGTCCTGAACGACCCTTTCATGACACTTGAGTGCGCCCGGAGAGCGCGGCGTCAGCCTCCGGCTCAAGTACATGAAGGCCCCCTTCCTTGCGTCTAGCGCAAGGAAGGGGGCCTTCATGTACTTGCACACCCTAAGGATCGCATTCAGAGGACGAAACGCGGTCGGTCGGGAAAAGGCGGTCAGCCCTCCCAGGCCGCCTTGTGCAGCCGCCGCAGCGCCCGCACCGCCGCCACCGCACGTTCCCGATCGACGGCCTGCACGGCCATGACCGAGTAGTACTCGTCCTCCGGCAGCTCCAGCCGGGCCCACGAGGCGCCGTCCGGGAAGCTCACCGAGAGCACCTCGCTCCACGCGAACTTCTTGGTCATCAGCACGTTCCGGACCTCGATGCCGTCCGCGTCGGCCTTCACGCGCGCGGTCGCGAACAGCATCGTGCCCGCGGCGAGCAGGACGCCGATGCCGATCATCGCCGCCTGGTCGGACGGCTGGAAGATCACGCCGGTGTCCGAGCCGCGCAGCAGCACCGCGACGACCACGAACGTCGCCAGCAGGATCACCGCCAGCACGGAGCACATCACCAGGGCGCGGCGGGGCCGCACCACCACGACCTCGGACTCCGTCATCACATCCGCCTCGACGCTCACACGAATCCCCGCTCGGTCCACGGCTGGCGCAGGTTCCGCAGCGCGTGCGCCGCGTCCAGCGCGGCGACCGTCGCTTCGTAGCCCTTGTCCTCGACGGAGCCGGGCAGACCCGACCGGTCGAGGGCCTGCTGCTCGGTGTCGCAGGTGAGGACGCCGTTGCCGACCGGGGTGCTCTCGTCGAGCGCGACCCTGGTCAGGCCCGCGGTGACCGCGTCGCAGACGTACTCGAAATGCGGCGTCCCGCCCCGGATGACCACGCCCAGCGCGACCACCGCGTCGTGCGTGCGGGCCAGCGCCTGCGCGGCGACGGGCAGTTCGACGGCGCCCGCGACGCGTACGACCGTCGGCTCCTCTTCCAGGTCGGCGGCCTTGGCCGCCTCGAGCGCGCGGTCCAGCAGGGCGCTCGTGATCTTCGTGTGCCAGCGTGTGGCCACGATCCCGAGCCGGATGTTCTTACAGTCGGACAGGTCGAGTTCGACGTCCGGACGGCCTTCGCCGCTCACCGCGTGCCACCTCCGTTGCCCTGGTCGACCTCGGCGCCGACCTGGTCGAAATGCTCCAGCTGGGACAGGTCGTGCCCCATCCGGTCCCGTTTGGTCTTGAGGTAGCGCAGGTTCTCCGGGTTCGGCGAGATCGGCAGCGCGACCCGCCCGGTGACCCGCAGGCCGTAGCCCTCCAGCCCGACACGTTTGGCCGGGTTGTTCGTCAGCAGCCGCATCGAGCGGACGCCGAGGTCGCACAGGATCTGCGCGCCGGTGCCGTAGTCCCGCGCGTCGGCGGGGACGCCGAGCTGCAGGTTCGCGTCGACGGTGTCCGCGCCGGCGTCCTGCAGCTGGTAGGCCTGCAGTTTGTGCAGCAGCCCGATGCCGCGGCCCTCGTGGCCGCGGATGTAGAGCACGACGCCGCGGCCTTCCTTGGCCACCGCCTCCAGCGCGGCCTCCAGCTGCGGGCCGCAGTCGCAGCGCAGCGAGCCGAAGACGTCGCCGGTCAGGCACTCGGAGTGCACGCGGACCAGGATGTCCTCGCCGTCACCGATCTCGCCGTAGACGAACGCGATGTGCTCGATGCCGTCGAGCAGGCTGTCGTAGCCGACCGCGCGGAACGTACCCGCCGAAAGCGGGATCCGCGCCTCGGCGACCCGCTCGACCTGCTTCTCGGTGCGCCGCCGGTACGCGATCAGGTCGGCGATGGTGATCATCTTGAGGTCGTGATCCGCGGCGAAGACCTCGAGTTCGTCGCGGCGGGCCATGTCGCCCTCGTCCTTCTGCGACACGATCTCGCAGAGCACACCGGACGGCGAAAGGCCGGCCAGCCGGGCCAGGTCGACGGAGGCTTCGGTGTGCCCCGGGCGCCGCAGGACGCCGCCCTGCTTGGCGCGCAGCGGGACCACGTGGCCGGGCCGCCGGAAGTCCGACGCCTTGGACGCCGGGTCGGCGAGCAGCCGGACGGTATGCGACCGGTCGGCCGCGGAGATGCCGGTGGTGATGCCCTCGGCGGCGTCGACCGTGACGCTGTACGCGGTGCCGCGCTGGTCCTGGTTCGTGTGGTACATCGGCGGCAGGTCGAGCCGGTCCGCCTCGGCCTCGGTCAGCGCCACACAGACGTAACCCGAGGTGTAGCGCACCATGAAGGCCATCAGTTCCGGCGTGGCCTTCTCCGCCGCGAAGATCAGGTCGCCCTCGTTCTCGCGGTCCTCGTCGTCCACCACGACGACCGGACGGCCCGCCTTGATGTCGGCGATCGCCGCCTCGATGGCATCGGCGTTCACTGCCACCACCCCGCCCGCACAGGGGGTCAGATCGGCCGACCCCGGAATCGCACTCGTCTCGCTCACGCCCGCTCCTCCGTACCGCCATTGTCCCCCTGCGCGCGCAGGTGCGGCATGGCCAGCTTCTCGACGTACTTGGCGACCACGTCCACCTCGAGATTCACCAGGTCACCCGGGGTGTTCCGGCCGAGCGTGGTGAGTTCGAGGGTGGTCGGGATCAGGGCGACGGAGAACTCCTCGTCGGTCACCGAAGCGACCGTGAGGGAGACGCCGTCGACCGCGATCGACCCCTTCTCGACGACGTACCGGGACAGCTTCTTCGGCAGCGCGAACGTGGTGAGTCCCTGCTCGTCGCGTTTGAGGAAGACGCCGGTGCCGTCGACATGGCCCTGCATGATGTGCCCGCCGAGCCTGCCGCCCGCCGGCGTCGCGCGTTCGAGGTTGACGACGTCGCCGACCTGCACCTTCGCGAGGCTGGAGCGCTGCAGGGTCTCGTGCACGACATCGACGGTAAACTCACCGCCCGCCACCGCGACCACGGTGAGGCACACGCCACTCACCGCGATGGAGTCGCCGTGCCCGGCGTCGCTGGTCACCAGCGGCCCCCGAACGGTCAGTCTCGCGGCGTTCGGGACCTGCTCGACCGCGGTGACCTCGCCGAGTTCCTCGACAATGCCGGTGAACACTCCTGCTGCCCTCCTCCTGGCTCGCACCGCCGCTGGGAACGGTGCTCCCCTCATCCAACACCCCTCGCGGCCGATTCCTTCTCCTGACCCGACGGCGGATCACGAGGCGGGATCAGCCGCGGACGCGGGCCGCCTGCTCGCGAAGCGCCGCGACGGCCTTACCAGGGTCTTCGGCGCCGTAGACGGCGGAACCGGCGACGAAGCAGTCCACTCCGGCTTCGGCGGCCTGCTCGATGGTGTCGGCGTTGATCCCGCCGTCGATCTCGACGACGAGCTTGAGGTGGCCGGTGTCGACCAGGCGCCGCGCGGTGCGGACCTTGTCGAGGACGCCCTCGATGAACGACTGGCCGCCGAAACCGGGCTCGACCGACATCACCAGGAGCGTGTCGTAGTGCTTGAGGGTCTCGAGGTGGTCCTCGATCGGCGTGTTCGGCTTGATCGACAGGCCGGCCTTCGCCCCGGCGGCGCGCAGGTTCTTCGCCAGCGCGATCGGGTCGTGCGCGGCCTCGACGTGCACGGTGACGTTGTAAGCGCCCGCTTCGGCGTACCCGATGGCCCACTTGTCGGGGTTCTCGATCATCAGGTGGCAGTCGATGGGGACGTCGGTGGCCTTGAGCAGCGACTGCACCACGGGCAGGCCCAGGGTCAGGTTCGGCACGAAGTGCGCGTCCATGACGTCGACGTGGACCCAGTCCGCGCGGGTGTCGCCCTCCCCCGCGACGGCACGGATCTC
The DNA here is from genome assembly GCF_051373225.1 of Amycolatopsis sp. w19. Lineage (NCBI taxonomy): Bacteria > Bacillati > Actinomycetota > Actinomycetes > Pseudonocardiales > Pseudonocardiaceae > Amycolatopsis > Amycolatopsis sp. w19. Next base: position 617,412 of record NZ_JBPQFM010000002.1, read on the forward strand.
GTCGCCGAGCCGGGCGAAGTCCGCGGAGAGGATGCTGGGTGCGATCAAAGGTCGGTGAGCCACGCGCCCGAGTGTAGGAGGACGCCGCTAACACCCGCTAACCGGCTGTGACCGTCGACCCGGTCTGGAGTATGACGCGAAATGGCACCGCAGTGGGAGGTGCGCGCACGCGCCGCCGAATAGCGTTCCCCTCATGGTCAACCCACTCAAGCCCCTCGTGCGGATCGGCAGCTACCGCAGCGTCCCGTTCGGACTCCTCGGCATGGCGATGACGGCGATCCCGTTCCCCATCGCGCTCATTCCCGCCGTCCTCGTCCCGGGTGACGTGTGGGCGAAGATGGCCTACGGCGTGCTCGCCATGGGCGTGCTGGTCGTGCTCGCCGGTTTGCCCGGACCGATGCGCCGGGCCGGTATCTGGTTCGCCAACCAGATGCTGGACGCCCGGATCGCGCAGCCTCCGCAGCACACGAAGGTCGCCTGGGCCGAGCGCCGGCGCTCGGCGGCCTGGCTGCTCGTGCACACCTCGCTCGGCTGGGTGCTGTTCGGCCTCGGCTGTTTCCTGATGCTCGGCTTCGTGTTCGCCATCGTGTGGGCGGGAGGCGGCGGCAGCCCCATCGAGTTCTTCGGGGAGCGGGTGACGATCGAATCGGGCATCGGCGGGCTGTGGACGCTGCCGATCGCGCTGGTCACGCTCGTCGTCATCGCCTATGTCCTCGCCGGTTTCAGCAAGCTGTTCCAGTACGCCGCGGTCGCCCTGCTGGGCCCGTCCGCCGCCGAGCGCGTCGCCGCGGCGGAGGTCCGCGCGAACCACTTCGAGCAGCGCAACCGGCTGGCCCGCGAACTGCACGACTCGATCGGGCACACGCTGACGACGTCGACCATCCAGGCCGCCGCGGCCGCCGAACTGGTCGATTCCGAACCGCAGCTGGTGCGCCGGGCGCTGGGCACCATCGAGGAGTCTTCGAGGGCGGCGCTCGAAGACCTCGACCACGTACTCGGCCTGCTGCGGGACGACCGGTCGTCCCGCGAGCCCGAACGGCGGCTCATCGAGGCCGGGACGCTGGCCGAACGGGCCCGCGCGGGCGGCGCGGAGATCGACTACGAACTCACCGGCCCCGCCGCCGAACTGCCGACGACCCTTTCGCGGGAGGCGTACCGGATCGTCCAAGAAGGACTGACGAACGCGTTGCGGCACGCCCATCCCGGCCCGGTGAGCGTGCGGGTCGCGGTACTCGCCGACGCGCTGCGGATCGAGATCGTGAACCCGCTCATGGAGCACGCGGCCGCCTCCGGCCGCGGCGGCAACGGGCTGCCGGGGCTCACCGAACGCGTCGAGGCCCTGCGCGGGGAGCTCGTCGCGGGACCCGCCGTCGACGGGGAACCGTTGTGGCGGCTGGTGACCACGATCCCGCTACGGTCGCGCTCATGACACTGCGCGTCCTGATCGTCGACGACGAACCCTTGCTGCGAGCCGGTTTGCGTTCCCTGCTGGACAACCAGCCGGATCTGACCGTGGTCGGCGAGGCGGGCGACGGCGGCGAAGTGGTCGATCTGGTGCGGCGGACACACCCCGACGTGGTCCTGATGGACGTGCGTATGCCCGGCGTGGACGGGATCGAGGCGACCCGGCGGGTGCTCGCCGAAATCCCCGACCCACCGAAGGTCCTCGTGATCACGACGTTCGACAACGACGACTACGTCTACGACGCCCTGCTGGCCGGGGCGAGCGGATTCCTGCTGAAGCGGGCGCGCAAGGAGGAGTTCGCGCACGCCATCCGGACGATCGCCGCCGGGGAGACGCTGCTGTTCCCCGACGCGATCCGCCGGATGGTCACCGCGCGCCCGGCGCCGTCCGGCCTCGCTCCCCGCCCGTCGTCGCTGACGAAACGGGAGACCGAGGTGCTGCGGCTCATCGCCACCGGTAAGTCCAATGTGGACATAGCGGCCGAGCTGGTCATCAGCCTCGAAACCGTCAAGACCCATGTGGGCAACATCTTCGGGAAACTGGGCGCGGCCAACCGGAGCCAGGCGGTGGTGTTCGCCTACGAGACCGGCGTCGTCGCGCCAGGGCACAGCCTGCGCTGAGCGGCATGGTGGGGCAAACCTCAGTAAGGCGTGGGGGTTCACCCCATGGCCACCGCGCCCGAGCCTCCCTAGCGTGGAATCCATGCGAAAATCCTTGCCAGGCAAGAAGATCGTCGCCGTCGGTTCACTGGTCGCGCTGCTCGCCGCGACGACCGCCACCCCGGCGCTGGCCGTGACCCACCCGCGGGACGAAGTCGACAAAGCGCTGAAAACACTGGTGCAGGACGGCGTCCCCGGCGCGCAGGCGACCGTGACGAGCCCATCCGGGCGGTCGTGGTCGGAGCGTGAGGGCGTCGGGAACGCCGAGACCGGGACACCGTTCCCGCACGACTCGAAGTTCCGGGCGGCCAGTATCACCAAGACCTTCGTCGCGGTCGTGGTCCTGCAGCTGGTCGCCGAGGGAACGGTGCGGCTGGACGCGCCGATCGACCGCTACCTGCCCGGTCTCGTCCACGGGAACGGCAACGACGGCACCAAGATCACCGTCCGGCAGCTGCTGCAGCACACGAGCGGGCTGTACAACTACGTCCGCGATCTCGACATCGACGAGTGGCGGCATCGCGGCGCCGAACCCGGGGAGCTGCTGGCGGTCGGCCTGGCGCATCCGCCGGACTTCGCTCCGGGCACGAACTGGAAGTACTCCAACACGAACTACGTCATCGCGGGCATGCTCATCGAGAAGCTCACCGGCCGCTCGGTCTCCACCGAGATCCGGAAGAGGATCGCCGAGCCGCTCGGCCTGCGCCACACCTACCTGCCGTCGCGCGGCGACGAGCGCCTGCCGCTTCCGCACGCCAGGGGCTACGCGCCGGGTCTCGTCGACTACACCGAACTGGATCCCTCGCTCGCCGGGGCCTCCGGCGGGATCGTTTCGACCGGCGCGGAGCTGAACCGCTTCTACGGAGAGCTCGTCGACGGCCGCCTCCTGCACCGGGCACAGCTGACGGAGATGCAGCGGACCGTGCCGGCGGGCCTGGGCATCCCCGGCGCGGAATACGGTCTCGGGATCGCGTCGGTGCCGCTGTCCTGCGGCGGGAGGTTCTGGGGCCACGGCGGGAACCTCCGCGGCTTCGCGAACATCTCGGGGGCGGTCCCGCACGGGAAGAAGGTGAACGTCGTGGTCAACCAGGACCCGCTGCCGGACGGGGCGTCGGCGCATCTCGTGGCCGCGGTCGACACGGCGTTCTGCGCCCGCTAGACCGCCGGGAGCAGGTCCAGCACCGAGGTCCACGCGGTTTCCGGGGTGAGCCTCGTGGTCATGACCCCGGCGGAGGCGAGCGTGTCGAGATGGCGCCGCCACGCCGGATGGTGCACCCGCGTGTCCTGGATCTGGTAGCCCAGCACGATCGTGATGCCCGGCGTGCCGAGGACGTCGCCGAGCAGGGTCAGCGCCTGGTTGTCGGCGATGCCCAGCGCCAGTTTCGCCACGGAGTTGGCGGAGGCGGGCGCGAACAGGAACACCGCCGGATCCGGATGCGGGCGGGGTTCGCCCGGTAGCCGGGAGGTGCTGCGGACCGGCAGCTCGGTGCACTTTTCCAGGTCGCCGAGCCCGCCGGTCGTCTCCAGCCAGCGGGCCGCGGTGGGGGTCAGCGTGATCGCGAGCTCCCAGCCGCGGTCCGCGGCCGGTTTCGCGAGCTGCGCGGCGAACCGGGTGTCCAGTCCGCCGCACGAGCTCGCGACCAGGCCGAGGACCCTGCTCACCCGGCGGTGTCCGGCTTCCGCAGGACGGCGCAGAACATCGCGTCCGTGCCGTGGCGGTGCGGCCACAGCTGGACGTACGGGCCGTTGCCGAGCTGCGGGACACCGGGGAAGAACTCCCGCGCGTCGACGATCTGGGCACCGGCGCGGCGCGCGGTCTCCCCCACGACGCCTTCGGTCTCGGCCAGATGCGGCGAGCAGACGACGTAGGTGACGATGCCGCCGGGCCGGACCAGGTCCAGTGCCGCGGTGATCAGCTGCCCCTGCAGTTTCGTCAGGTCCGAGATGTCGCTGGGCTGACGGCGCCAGCGTGCCTCGGGGCGGCGCCGCAGCGAGCCGAGACCGCTGCACGGCGCGTCGACGAGGACGCGGTCGTAGCCCGGTTCGAGACCGGTCTCGCGGCCGTCGGCGACGTGCACGGTCACCGGCAGGTCCTGGACCGCCTTCTCGATCAGCTTCGCTCGGTGCGGGGCCTTCTCGACGGCGTCGACGGTCGCACCGGCGGCCACGGCCAGCGCGCCGAGCAGCGCCGCCTTGCCGCCCGGACCGGCGCACAGGTCCAGCCACCGCACGTCGGAGCCCGAGACCGGGACCCTCGTGACGGCGTAGGCGCACAGCTGGCTGCCCTCGTCCTGCACCGCGGCCAGCTTTTCCTTGATCGGGTCGAGGTCGCCGGGGTCGCCGGAGCCCGCGGGCAGCCGGACGCCGTAGGGCGAGTACGGCGCGACGTCGCCACCGGTGATGGCGGCCAGCTCCTCGGCGCTGATTTCGCCGGGCCGGGCGACCAGATGGACGTCGGGACGGTCGTCGTCGGCCTCCAGGGCCGCCTTCAGCTCCGCACCCTTGTCCCCCAAGGCTTCCGCGAACGACCGCGCGACCCAGCGCGGATGCGCCGTCCTCAGGGCGTAGGCGCCGATCGGGTCGGCGGCCTCGTCGGGGGCCAGCTCGTTCAGCCAGGTCTCTTCGTCCTTTTCGGACACCGAACGCAGCACGGCGTTCACGAAACCCGCGATCCAGGAACCGACTTCGGCGCGGACGAGGTCCACAGTGGACCCGACGGCGGCGTGCTGGGGGATGCGGGTGCGCAGCAGCTGGTACGCGCCGAGACGGAGGCCGTCCAGCACGATGGCGTCGACCTTCTCCAGCGGGCGGTCCAGGCAGGCCGCGATGACGGCGTCCAGCATGCCGACCGCGCGGCAGGTGCCGTAAGTCAGTTCGGTGGCCAGCGCCGCGTCGCGGCCGGAGATCCGGCGGTTGCGCAGCAGTTGCGGCAGCACCAGGTTCGCGTACGCGTCGTCTTCGCGGACCGCGCGCAGGACGTCGAAGGCGACCTGCCGGGCCGGGTCGATCTGCGGCGGGCGGCTGGGCCCTTCCTTGCGCGGGGCCGGACGGCCTCGCTGCGGCCTCGACGGCCGGCGTTCCCTACGCTCGTTCACTGCAGGCGCTCTCCTTGTTCGATCCTCGTACCGCGCGCCCAGTCGGTGGCCGCCATCCGCTTCTTCCCCTGCGCCTGCACCTCGCCCAGCCGCACCGGCTTCGACGCCGTGCCGACCAGCACCCGCTTGCGCTCCACGACGAGTTCGCCGGGCGGGGGCCCCGGCTCGTCCACGACCGTCACCGGGCCGAGTTTCAGCCGCTCGCCCCGGAACTCCGCCCACGCGCCCGGCTCCGGCGTGACCGCGCGGATCTGCCGGTCGACCGCGGCGGCCGGGTCGGCGAACGACACGCGCGCGTCCTCGACGGTCACCTTGGGCGCGTAGCTCACGCCGTCGCCGGTCTGCTCGACCGCGCGCAGCGAACCGTCGGCGATTCCGTCCATCGTGGACACGAGCAGTTTCGCCCCGGACTCCGCCAGCCTGCCGAGCAGTTCCCCGGCCGTGTCGGTGGCGGCGATCTGCTCGGTGACCACGCCGTAGACCGGGCCCGCGTCGAGCTCCTTGACGATGCGGAACGTCGAGGCGCCGGTGATCTCGTCCCCGGCGCGGATCGCGGCCTGGACCGGCGCGGCGCCGCGCCACGCGGGCAGCAGCGAGAAGTGCAGGTTGACCCAGCCGTGCACCGGGATGTCCAGCGCGGCCTGGGGCAGCAACGCCCCGTACGCGACCACCGGGCACGCGTCGGGCGCGATCTCCGCGAGCCGGGCGAGGAACGCGGGGTCGCTCGCCTTCGGCGGGGTCAGCACCTCGATCCCGTGCTCGTCGGCCAGCGCGCCGATCGGCGACCGGACGACCCGGCGGCCGCGGCCGGCCTGGGCGTCCGGACGGGTCACGACGGCGACGACCTCGTGCTGCTCGGACGCGAGGAACGCGCGCAGCGACGGGACCGCGGGTTCGGGGGTGCCGGCGAAGACGAGGCGCATCAACGCACCTCCGCCGGGGGGACGGGTACCTCTGACTGGGCGAACATCGCCGCTCAGTCTAGAAGGAGCTCACCACCCCGGCGCGCTCGCTCTCCCTCTGCGGTGCGGCGGCTGCAATGAACGGTCCTTTCCTTGCGAAATTTGCAAGGAAAGGACCGTTCCTAGCGCGCGAGAGAGGCGAAGAGGCCTTCGCGAGCGAGGCCGTCCCTAACGCGGCGGCCAGGGCAGCACGACGGCCGCCGAGCCGCCTCCCCTGCGCGTCGGTTCGGCCGCGGCGAGCCACCGGCCGTCCCGCAGCCGTTCGACGCCGGTCGCCGCCCCGATCTCCGCGGGTGTCGTCGAGAAGCCCTGCCCCTTGGCCTTCAGCACCTTGAGCACCTCGGTCTGGTCCAGGAACGCCTGCTCCACCTGCGCGGCCGCGGAGTTCCGCTGCGAGGCGCGCGGTTCGGCGATCGCGTCGACCAGCTTCAGCCCGCGATCGATCCGGCCGGTGAGGATCTGCAGCACCGTGGTGATGATCGACGCGCCACCGGGCGAGCCGACGGCGAGGAACGGCTTGCCATGGTCGAGCACGATGGTCGGCGCCATCGACGAACGCGGCCGCTTCGCCGGGCCCGGCAGGTTCGGGTCGGGCACGCCCGGCGTCACCGGGGTGAAGGAGAAGTCGGTCAGTTCGTTGTTGAGCAGGAAGCCGCGGCCCGGGACGACGATGCCGCTCCCGCCCTCCTGCTCGATGGTCAGCGTGTAGGCGACGACGTTGCCCCACCGGTCGGCGACCGTGAGATGCGTGGTGTTCTCGCCCTCGTACGGGGTCGGCGCGGGGTTCGTCCCGGCCACGCACGGGGTGGGCTTGCGCGGGTCCGCCGGCGCGACCGGACTGGTCCCGGCCTTCGCGGCGTCGATCAGGCACGCGCGGCTGTCGGCGAACTTCTGGCTGATCAGTTCCTTCGCCGGGACGTCGACGAAGGCCGGGTCGCCGATCCACCGGTTGCGGTCGGCGAAGGCGTACCGGGTCGACTCCAGGAAGTAGTGCAGGTAGTCGGCCTTCTCCAGCTTCGAGAGCTTCGTGTTCTCGAGGATGTTCAGCGCCTCGCCGACGGTCAGCCCGCCGGACGAGGGCGCGGGCATGCCGTACACGTCGAGACCGCGGTACCGGGTCTTCGTCGGCTTCCGCTCAACGACGCGGTACTTAGCGAGGTCGGCCGCGGTCATGTCACCGGGGCGCACCTTCAGCGTCGACGCGGGGTCGACCGGCGGCTTCCGCACGGTGTCGACGACGTCCGCGCCGATCGGGCCGCGGTAGAGCACGTCGGTGCCCTTCGCGGCGAGCTGCGCGTACGTGCCCGCGAGGTCCGGGTTCTTGAACGTCGTGCCGACCGCGGGCGGCGCGCCACCGGGCAGGTACAGCGACCGGGTGGACGGGAACGCCGAGAACCGGGCGGCGTTGTTCGCGATCTGGGTGTTGAAGGTCTGGTCGACGGTGAAACCCTTGCGGGCGAGGTCTTCGGCGGGTTTGACCGCCTTCGCCAGCGACTTGGTCCCCCACTTGCGCAGGGCTTCCTGCCAGGTGGCGGGCGTGCCGGGGACGCCGACGCCCAGTCCGCTGGTGACGGCCTCGGCGAACGGGATCGCCTTGCCGTTCTCGACGAAGAGGTTCTCGTTCGCGGTCGACGGGGCGGTCTCGCGGCCGTCGAGGGTGTGCACCTTGCCGGAGCGCGCGTCGTAGTAGACGAAGAAGCCGCCACCGCCGAATCCGGCGGAGAACGGGTCGGTGACGCCGAGCGCGGCGGCGGTCGCGACGGCGGCGTCGACGGCGTTGCCGCCCTCGCGCAGGATCTTCGTGCCGATCGCGGTCGCGTCCGCGTCGATACTCGACACCGCGCCCAGATAGCCGACGGCGGTGGGCGATTTGGGTGTCGGTGGCGCTGCCGCCGCCATCCCCGGCGCGGCGGTGCCGACCAGGACGGCGATCGCGGTGACTGCGGTGATGCGTACCGGAATGCTTCTGTGCGCGGCCATGGCGCGAGTCTGCCCCGCCTGTCCACCCCGGACAAGACCCGCCGAGACCTGCGTTCGTCGGTGGTGCGGCCGTGGCGGGATGAGCAGAATGCGGGCCATGAAGACTCCCGGCAGGCGGTGGGGCGCCTTCCTCCCGCTGCTCATCGCACTTCCCGTCCTCGCTGTCCCCGGTGTCGCGCAGGCAGAAGGCGCGAGCGCCTGCTTCGACGACTCCGCCGCGATCACCGTCGAGGAGAAGCGGCTCACCGCGACCATGCCTTCGGGTGGTCCGGCGGTCGGCCCGGAACTCATCCGGCTCGCCGGATTCGACAAGCTCGTCTCCGACTTCACGACGCGTCTCTGCGCCACGAAGACCGCTTTGCGGGCCGAGAAGCTCGCCGAGACCGCCGGTGAAGGGCTCTGGCGCACCGCGGTCGACCGCGCGCAGGGCCGCCGTCCGGATCTCGGCAGCATCGACAAGGCCGACGACCGGCCGCTCTACTGGACCCGCCTCCAGATGAGCAAGGCGTTGCGGCAATGGACGCCGCGTTTCCCCTTGTCCGCGCCCGCCCGGGCAAAACTGCTGAAGACGTTCGACTTCGGCGCGCGCGGACTCGACGATTCCCGCTTCCCCGCCGGCCCGAAGCTGCGCCGGGTGCTGGTGAGCGGGTTCGATCCGTTCACCCTCAACGGCGCGGGCGTCCGCATCGCGAACCCGTCGGGCGCGGCGGCGCTGCATCTCGACGGCAAGACCATCCAGACGCCGACCGGGCCCGCGCTGGTGCAGGCCGTGTCGTTCCCGGTGGTGTGGCGCTACTTCGACGCCGGAATCGTCGAGGCCGCCTACGGCCAGGCGTTCAAGGACCGGTTCCGCCGTCCGGAGCTGATCATGACGATCAGTCAGGGTCGTCCCGGCCGCTTCGACATCGAGCGGTGGGCGGGTGCGTGGCGCGGCGGTTCGCCGGACAACCTCGACGAGCCCGTCCGCGGTCCGGTCCCGCCCGCCGACGGCTGGCCGCAGCCGGACGTCCAGTTCATCGAAACCACGCTGCCGTACGAAAAGATGCTCGCCGCGCCCGCCGGCGCGTATCAGGTGCTGTACAACGAGGCGTTCTGCGTCTGGCCGGACAGTACGAAACCGGGGACGGGGACCGCGGTGTGCCGGACGGACGCGCCGAAGCCCGGTGAGGTCGCCGCTTCCGGTGGCGGCGGCAACTACCTGAGCAACGAGTCCATGTATCGCAGCAATCGGCTCCGGACGGGCCTCGGCCTGACCGGGATCGCGGGCGGGCACCTGCACACGCCCGTCCTCGGCACACCCACCGATCCTTCGGCCCTGACCGACGCCGACTTCGAGGCGCGGCGGGCGGCGATCTCGTCGCAGATCGTCACGCTGCTCACGGCCGCTTTGGGTGGCTCCGCCACGAAGGCCGCTTCGCCCGCTCCGGGCGCCTCGGCCCGCGCCGACGTCCTCGCGACCCCCGGCACGACCCTCTAACCCCACGCATTTCGTCCTCTGGATGCGATGGTTCGCTGTCGAACCACCGCATTCAGAGGACGAAACGCGGGGGCGCTAGATGAGTTCCAGCGGGTCCAGCTGGATCCGGATGGGCTCGGACGCCTTGCGCGCGTCCCGGCGCGCGGCCGCGGCGTGGACGGCGGCGGCGAGCGCCTTCCCGTCCGGACGCGCGACGCGCACCAGGGCCCGCTCCCGTTCGGCGTTGCCGTCCTCGTCGACCTCGCCGAGCGGCACCGGGCCCAGCACTTCGCCGGTCTCCGGGAGAGCGAGGTCGTCGAGCAGTCCGCCGACCGCGTCCGGCGTGCCTTCGATACTCGCCATCCGCATCGCGGGCGGGAAACCGAGTTCGCGCCGCTCGGCCAGTTCGAGGCTCGCGTGCCAGCCCGGGTCCCAGCGCACCAGCGCCTGCACCACGGAAAGGCCCGCTTCCGCGCCGACGAACACGCGACCGCCTTCGGTCCCCGGCCGCACCAGGGCCGCCGCCGCCATCCAGCGCCGCAGGGTCTCCTCCCCCGCGCGCAGGTCCTGCCGCCCCAGCAGCGCCCAGCCGTCCAGCAGCAGCGCTGCGCCGTAGCCGCCTTCCGCGACCGGCTCGGCGCCCGGCGTGCACACGACCAGCGCCGGTTTTCCGGGCACCGAATCCAAAACCTCCGTCGCGCCCGACGTCCGCACGGGGAAGCCGGAGAACGCGCGGCCCAGTTCCTCCGCGGTGCGCTTCGACCCGACGACGACCGCCCGCAACCGCACCGAACCGCAAGCCACGCAATGGAAGTTCGTCTCGGGGACGCCACACCACCGGCAGGCGGGCGGCCTCGGCGCGCCGTCGATCAGCCCGCCCGGCAAGGAAAGCGGACCGGCGCACCGACGGCAGTGCGCCGACGTCCGGCAGTTGCCGCACGCGAGTCCCGGGACGTACCCGCGACGCGGAACCTGCACCAGCACGGGGAATCCGCCCGCCAGCGACTGCCTGGCCGCCTCGAAGGCGACCGACGGGAGCCGCGCGGCCTTGGCCGCTTCGTCCCGCGCGACGTCGAAGTCCTCGCCGACCGGCGTGACCCTTGGCGCCGCCGCCCGCAGTTCCGGCCGGGCGGCCACGAGAGGCTGCGCCCAGCCCGATTCCACCAGGAACTGCGCTTCGGCGGTGCGCGCGAAACCGGCGACGAGCATGGAGCCCTTCGCGGCGTGCGCGCGATCCATCAGCACGTCACGGACGTGCGGATACGGCGCGTGCTGGTCGAGGTGGACGTCGTCGCCGTCGTCCCACACCACGAACAGACCGGGATCGGCGACCGGCGCGAACATCGCCGCGCGCGTGCCGACGACGACGCGCACCGCGCCGCGCAGCACCGCGAGCCAGCGGCGGTACCGCTCGGCGGGGCCGAGCCCCGCGATCAACGCGACCACGGAATCGGCGCCCAGCAAGGAAACGCACGCGTCGTGCAGCCGGGTCAGGTCACGATGGTCGGGCACGACCATGACCACACCCCGGCCCGCGGAAGCCGCGACGGCGGCCGCTTCGGCGAGGCGGCGCGGCCAGTCCTCCCCCGGCAGCGCCTGCCAGACCGCGTTGGCCGGGCGCCGTTCCGCGACGGCCTCCAGGAACGCCGGACCGCTCTGGTACTTCTCCCAGGCGGTGGTTTCGGGCGGTTCCGGCGTCGGCGCGGGCTCGGCGGGCGGTTCGCCCTCGGCCTTCGCGTGCCTGGACGGGATCGCGAGCCGCAGGACGTCGCTGAGCGTGCCGCCGTAGCGGTCCGCGACGGACCGGCAGAGCGTGAGCAGCGCCGGGGGCAGCACGGGCTCGCTGGAAGTCACCCTGTCGATGTACGCGAGCTTCCCGGTGAACTCCGTGGTGTCGGCGCGCTCGACCAGGTACCCGTCGACGAGCTGGCCCGCGAACCGGACCCGCACCCGGCAGCCGGGGACGGCGGTTTCGTGCAGTTTCTCGGGGATCCGGTAGTCGAAGGTGCGGTCGAGATGGGTGAGCGGGATGTCCACGACGATCCGCGCGACCGGGTTCTCGGGCGCGGGGTTCTGTGCCCCACGACGGCTGGCCGTTTTCGCGCGCGCCGGTTTGGCCTTCCGCGCGGGCTCGGCCTTCGGCTCCGGAAGGTCCCACAGAGGGGTCGGTTCGGGACTGCTGCTCACCCGGTGATCTCTACCAGACGCTGTCGCCAGTGCCCGTCACCGCGTGCAATGAACGGTCCGTTGCTTGCGAAATTTGCAAGGAAAGGACCTTTCATTGCACGGCTGCTGGAGCCATCTCGCTGTGGAGTGCCGTGAAGGCCTCCCGAGTACATGAAGGCCCCCTTCCTTGCGCCTAGGTACAGGAAGGACCCCTTCATGTACCTCCGGCAAGCAGCGACGCGCCAGCACCACGCACGCCGGGGTCTCAACCTGGCGGCCTCGCGTGATCGAACGGACGACACGCGTGATCCGGCGGACGACACGCGTGACTGGATGGACGGCACACGCGCAACCTGGCTCCGACCCCAAACGCCGTGAAGGCCTCCTTCCCTACCCTCAAGGTAGGCAAGGAGGCCTTCACGGAACGGAACGCAACGACGGATCAGGCGCCCGCGGCCGACTTCAGGTCCGCGGCCCGCGCCGTGCTCTCCCACGGGAGCGCCAGCTCGGGACGGCCGAAGTGGCCGTACGCGGCCGTCGGCGCGTAGATCGGGCGAAGCAGGTCGAGGTCGCGGATGATCGCGGCCGGACGCAGGTCGAAGACCTCCGTGATGGCGGCCTGGATCTTCGACGGGTCGACCGTCTCGGTGCCGAAGGTCTCGACGAAGAGGCCCACCGGGGCCGCCTTGCCGATCGCGTACGCGACCTGGACCTCGGCGCGGGAAGCGAGCCCGGCGGCGACGACGTTCTTCGCCACCCAGCGCATCGCGTACGCGGCCGAGCGGTCCACCTTGGAGGGGTCCTTGCCCGAGAACGCGCCGCCACCGTGACGGGCCATGCCGCCGTAGGTGTCGACGATGATCTTGCGGCCGGTCAGGCCCGCGTCGCCCATCGGTCCGCCGATGACGAAGCGGCCGGTCGGGTTGACCAGCAGCCGCACGTCGGAGGTGTCGAGCCCGAGCTCGGCGATCTCCGGGGCGACCACGTGCTCACGGACGTCGACGCCGAGCATCTGCTCCAGGTCGATGCCGTCCGCGTGCTGGGTGGACACGACCACCGTGTCGAGCCGCACCGGCTGGTCGCCGGCGTACTCGATGGTGACCTGGGTCTTGCCGTCCGGGCGCAGGTACGGCAGCACGCCTTCCTTGCGGACCCGGGTCAGCCGCTGCGAGAGCCGGTGCGCCAGCGCGATCGGCAGCGGCATCAGCTCGGGGGTGTCCGAGCAGGCGTAGCCGAACATCAGGCCCTGGTCGCCGGCGCCCTGGCGGTTGATCTCGTCCTCGTCGGATTCCACACGGGACTCGTACGCGGTGTCGACACCCTGCGCGATGTCCGGCGACTGGGAGCCGATCGCGACGTTGACGCCGCACGAGTTGCCGTCGAAACCCTTGGCCGACGAGTCGTAGCCGATCTTCAGGATCACGTCGCGGACGATGGTCGGGATGTCCGCGTAGGCCTCGGTGGTCACCTCGCCGGCGACGTGCACCTGCCCGGTGGTGATGAGGGTTTCGACCGCCACCCGGCTGCGCGGGTCCTTGGCCAGCAGGCCGTCCAGGATCGAGTCGCTGATGGCATCGCAAATTTTGTCGGGATGACCTTCAGTCACCGATTCCGATGTGAACAGTCTGCTCGTGGACGCGGTCACGGTGCCCGTCACTCCCTCACCTAGACGTCTGATGCCTAGAAAGTTAGGCACCCCTCAGCTTGAACTCAAGCCTACTGACTATCGCTTTGGGGGCTCTCAACGCTTCATCAAGGTCACAACAGCATCCCACAATGTGGACGCGAGTTCGGCCTTGGCGCCGAGCGGGATCGGGATTTCGGCGCCGTCGGCCCCGAGCAGCCAGCCCGAGTTGTCCTCGGTGCCGAAGGCCTTCCCTTCACCGACGGCGTTCACCACCAGCAGATCCGCGCCCTTGCGCTTGAGTTTGACCCTGGCGTGGTCGAGGACGCCACCCTTATCGTCCCCTGTTTCGGCGGCGAACCCGACGACCACCTGGCCAGGGGTCCGATTCCGCACCAGTTCGGCCAGGATGTCCGCGTTGCGCGCGAGTTCGACGACGGGATCCGGCGCGTCGTCGGACTTCTTGATCTTGTGATCGGCCCGGTTCGAAGGCCGGAAGTCGGCGACGGCGGCGGCCATCACGAGGACGTCGGCGGAGGCGGCCTCGGCGTGCATGGCCTGGCGCATCTCCTCGGCGGTCGACACGTGGACGACCTTCGCGCCCGCGGGCTCCGGCAGCGCGACGGTGTGCGCGGTGACCAGGGTGACCTCGGCGCCACGCTGGGCGGCGACGCGGGCCAGCGCGTAACCCTGCTTGCCCGACGAACGGTTGCCCAGATACCGGACCGGATCCAGCGGCTCACGGGTGCCGCCCGCCGAAATGGCCACGCGCACGCCTTCGAGGTCACGCGTGAGGGCCTTCGGCACGGCGAGCAGGAGCCGGGCGAGGTCGACGATCTCGGCCGGGTCGGCGAGCCGTCCCTTGCCGGTGTCCTTGCCGGTCAGCCTGCCGGCGGCGGGTTCGGCGACGACCAGGCCGCGCGACCGCAGCAGCGCCACGTTGTCGCGGGTGGCCGGGTGCTCCCACATCTCGGTGTGCATCGCCGGGAAGAAGGCGACCGGGCACCGGGCGGTGAGCAGGGTGTTCGTCAGCAGATCGTCCGCGATGCCGTGCGCGGCCTTGGCGAGCAGGTTCGCCGTGGCGGGCACGACGATCACCAGGTCGGCTTCCTTGCCGACGCGGACGTGCTGGACCTCGGGCACTTCGGTGAACACGCCGGTGTGCACCGGGTTCCCGGAGAGTGCCTCGAAGGTGGCCGCGCCGACGAAGTTCAGCGCGGCTTCGGTGGGGACCACGCGGACGTCGTGACCGGATTCGGTCAGCCCGCGCAGGACCTCACAGGCCTTGTAGGCGGCGATCCCGCCCCCTACGCCCAGAACAACCCTGGGTTTACTCACCCTCGGTGTGCTCGAGCAGGCCGCCGTGGATCTCGCGCAGGGCGATGGACAGCGGCTTCTCGCGCGGGCCCGGCTCGACCAGCGGGCCGACGTACTCCAGGAGACCCTCGCCCAGCTGGGCGTAGTAGTCGTTGATCTGGCGAGCGCGCTTGGCCGAGTAGATCACCAGCGCGTACTTCGAGCTGACCTTCTCGAGGAGGTCGTCGATGGGCGGGTTGGTGATGCCTTCGAGCTCTTCGTGCAGCGTGGCCTGAGTCGTCACTCGTGGTGCTCCGAATCTTCGGTTTACTTTGTCGCCGGTTATCAAGTTTAGCAACTGCTCGGCGGCCTCTCGCACGTCGGCGTTGACGACGCGCTCGTCGAACTCCCCGGCGGCGGCGAGTTCGCGTTCGGCCTCGGCCAGCCTGGCCTTCACGGCGGCCTCGTTCTCGGTGCCGCGACCGGTCAGCCTGCCGACCAGTTCGTCCCACGACGGCGGCATCAGCATCACCAGCCGGGCCTCCGGCATCGCCTTGCGGACCTGCCGCGCGCCCTGGAGTTCGATCTCCAGGATCGCGTTGCGGCCCTCGGCCAGCACCCGCTCCACGGGCCCGCGCGGGGTGCCGTAGCAGTTGCCCGCGAACTCGGCGTGTTCGAGCAGTTCGCCGTCGGCGACCATGCGGTCGAACTCGGCCCGGTCGATGAAGTGGTAGTGCTCGCCGTCCACCTCACCCGGCCTCGGCTTCCTGGTGGTCACCGAGACGCTGAAATAGATCTTCGGATCCAGCTTGCGCAGCTCCCCCGCCACGCTCGACTTCCCGACCCCCGAAGGCCCCGAGACGACCGTGAGCCGGTGCCGGGATTCGACTCCCGCCACCGGCTCACCGCCGCGGTCAGCGCCCGGGTTCACCGGGTGGTCCTGACCGGTGCCGCTCACTCGCCGCTGAATTCGGCCAGCAGCGCCTTGCGCTGCCGGTCGCCGAGGCCGCGAAGACGACGGCTGGGTGCGATCTCCAGTCGTTCCATGGTCTGCTGGGCACGGACCTTGCCGACGCCCGGAAGAGCCTCGAGCAGAGCCGAGACCTTCATCTTGCCGAGGACTTCGTTCTCCTCGGCCTGCTTCAACACGTCGACCAGAGTGGTACCGCCCCGCTTCAGCCGCTCCTTCAGCTCAGCACGGATGCGGCGGGCGGCGGCGGCCTTCTCCAGCGCCGCAGCGCGCTGTTCCTCTGTCAGCTGGGGAAGTGCCACGTTTTCCTCCGGTAGTTCTCAAATCTGGGTGGGTGTGGCGACGGTACCCACCCGTTACCTCGGCCCACAATGCGGGGGTGGCCGGTCATGACGGATTCCCGGGCCTGCTATTGGCCTTTTTCCAGGGGACCGAGGGAATCCCGGGTCCGCCGAACGGCCGCACGCAACGCTTCGGGGTCCGGCCCGTGCCTGAGGACGTCGCGGGACGACGCGGGGAGCACACCCGGCAGTCCCGGGCCGAAAAGGGCCCGCAGATCGGCCGGAGTGGCCCCCTGTGCCCCGAAACCGGGTGCCAGGACAGGACCGTTCAACCCGCTCAGGTCGAGCTGTCCCGGCGCGATGGTGGCGCCGACGACGACACCGATGTCACCCAGGGGGCCGACGCCCGCGTTGTACCCGGCCGCCGTGTCGACGATGTCCTGCGCGACGGTCTTTCCGTTGGGCAGCAAGGCGTTCTGCAATCCCTGCGCCTCCGGGTTGGAGGTGCGCGCGAGGACGAACAGACCCTTGCCCTGCGCCTGCGCGACCTCCAGCGCGGGGGCCAGCGAACCGAAACCGAGGTAGGGCGACACCGTGATCGCGTCCGCCTCGAGTTCCGCGCCGGCGGGCAGGAACGCCGCCGTGTACGCCGCCATCGTCGAACCGATGTCGCCGCGTTTGACGTCCAGCAGGACGAGCGCGCCCGCTTCCCGGCACACCTTCATCGTCTTGGCCAGAACGGCGACCCCAGGAGGCCCGTAGGCCTCGAAAAAGGCCGACTGGGGCTTGATCACCGCGACCTCGGGCGCGAGCGTCTCAGCGGCCGTGAGGGCGAACTTCTCCAGTCCGCCCGCGTCCGCCGGCAGACCCCACGCTTCGAGCAACCCGGGATGGGGGTCGATCCCGGCGCAGAGCGGTCCCTTCTCCGCGACCGCCCGCGCCAGCCTCGCCCCGAACCGCTCGCTCATGCCTTGGCCTTCAGCGCCGCCTGCAGGCTCTGCAGCGACCGCACGCCGATGTCGCCCTTGATGACGGCCTCTATCCCGTGCACGGCCGCCGCCGCGCCCTGCACCGTGGTGATGCAGGGGATGTCCCGCGACACCGCGGCGGTGCGGATCTCGTAGCCGTCGATACGCGGACCGCTGTTGCCGTACGGGGTGTTGATCACCATCTGCACCTCACCGCTGAGGATGACGTCGACGACGTTCTGCTCCCCCTCGGCCGAACCCTCGTAGTGCTTGCGCACGACGGTGCAGCCGATCCCGTTGCGCCGCAACACTTCCGCGGTACCCGAGGTGGCGAGGATCTCGAACCCGAGATCCGCCAGCCGCTTCACCGGGAAGACCAGCGAACGCTTGTCGCGGTTGGCGACGGAGACGAACACCTTGCCGGAAGTCGGCAGCGAACCGTAGGCACCGGCCTGCGATTTGGCGAACGCCTTGCCGAAGGAGACGTCCACGCCCATGACCTCGCCGGTGGACTTCATCTCCGGGCCGAGCAGCGAGTCGACGCCGTGGCCCTCGGGGGTGCGGAAGCGGTGGAACGGCAGGACCGCCTCCTTGACCGCGACCGGCGAATCGGCGGGCATGTGGCCGCCGTCACCCTCGGCCGGGAGGACGCCGGACTCGCGCAGGTCCTTGATCGACGAGCCGGTCATGATCAGCGCCGCGGCCTTCGCCAGCGGCACCGCGGTCGCCTTCGACACGAACGGCACCGTCCGCGACGCGCGCGGGTTGGCCTCCAGGACGTACAGGACGTCGTCCTTGAGCGCGTACTGGACGTTCAGGAGCCCGCGGACGCCGACGCCGCGCGCGATGGCCTCGGTCGAGCGGCGCACCGTCTCGATGTCGGTCCGGCCCAGCGTGATCGGCGGCAGCGCGCACGAGGAGTCGCCGGAGTGGATCCCGGCCTCCTCGATGTGCTCCATGACGCCGCCGAGGAAGAGCTCGTCGCCGTCGAACAGCGCGTCGACGTCGATCTCGATGGCGTCGTCGAGGAACCGGTCCACGAGCACCGGGTGCTCGGGGGTGACCTCGGTGGCGCGGTGGATGTAGCCGGCGAGGGATTCCTCGTCGTAGACGATCTCCATGCCGCGCCCGCCGAGCACGTAGGACGGCCGCACGAGGACCGGGTAGCCGATCTGGTCGGCGATCCGCTTCGCGCCCTCGAACGAGGTCGCCGTGCCGTACTTCGGCGCGGGCAGCCCGGCGTCGGTGAGGACCTCGCCGAACGCGCCGCGGTCCTCGGCGAGGTGGATCGCGTCCGGGGAGGTGCCGATCACCGGCACACCGGCGTCGGCGAGACGCTTCGCGAGCGAGAGCGGCGTCTGGCCGCCCAGCTGCACGATGACCCCGGCGACGGTGCCCGACTCCTGCTCGGCGTTGACCACTTCGAGGACGTCCTCGAACGACAGCGGCTCGAAGTAGAGCCGGTCCGAGGTGTCGTAGTCGGTGGAGACGGTCTCGGGGTTGCAGTTGACCATGACGGCCTCGAAACCGGCCTCGCGCAAGGCGATCGCGGCGTGCACGCACGAGTAGTCGAACTCGATGCCCTGCCCGATGCGGTTCGGCCCGGAGCCGAGGATCAGCACCTTCGGCTTCTCGGTCTGCGCGGTGATCTCCGACTGCGCCGCGGGGTCGGTCTCGTAGGCCGAGTAGTGGTACGGCGTCTTGGCCGCGAACTCGGCCGCGCAGGTGTCGACGGTCTTGTACACCGGCCGCACCCCGAGACGGCGGCGCAGCGCGCGGACGCCGTCCTCCCCCGCCAGTTCCGGCCGCAGCGAGGCGATCTGGCGGTCGGAGAGGCCGATCCGCTTGGCGCGCCGCAGCAGCGGCTCGTCGAGCACCTGGGCGTCGCGGACCTCGGCGCCGACCTCGCCGATGAGGGCGATCTGGTCGATGAACCAGGGGTCGATGCCCGAGGCCTCGTGCACCTGCTGGACGGTGGCGCCGAACCGCAGCGCGCGCTCCACCTCGTAGAGACGCCCGTCGTGCGGGGTGCGCAGTGCCTCCAGCACGGATTCCAGCGTCGCGCCCTCGGGGTCGGGGCGGGTCCAGAAGCCGGTGGCCTTGGTGTCGATGGACCGCAGCGCCTTGCCGAGCGCCTCGGGGAAGCTGCGGCCGAACGACATCGCCTCGCCGACGCTCTTCATCGTCGTGGTCAGCGTCGGGTCGGCACCCGGGAACTTCTCGAAGGCGAACCGCGGCACCTTCACCACGACGTAGTCCAGCGTCGGCTCGAAGGCCGCCGGGGTCTCGCCTGTGATGTCGTTGCGGATCTCGTCGAGGGTGTAGCCGATGGCGAGCTTCGCGGCGATCTTGGCGATCGGGAACCCGGTCGCCTTCGACGCCAGCGCGCTGGAGCGGGACACACGCGGGTTCATCTCGATGACGACCATGCGGCCGTCCTCGGGGTTGATCGCGAACTGGATGTTGCAGCCGCCGGTGTCGACGCCGACCTCGCGCAGCACGGCGATGCCGACGTCGCGCATGTGCTGGTACTCGCGGTCGGTCAGGGTCATCGCGGGCGCGACGGTGACCGAGTCGCCGGTGTGCACGCCCATCGCGTCGATGTTCTCGATCGAGCAGACGACCACCACGTTGTCGTGCCGGTCGCGCATGAGCTCGAGTTCGAACTCCTTCCAGCCGAGGACGCTCTCCTCGATGAGCACCTCGGTGACCGGCGACTCGTCGAGACCGGTGGAAGCGAGCCGCTCCAGCTCCTCGTCGGTGTGCGCCATGCCCGAGCCGAGCCCGCCCATGGTGAACGACGGCCGGATGACCACCGGGAGGCCGACCTCGGCGACGGTCGCGCGGACCTCGTCCATGTCGTGGCAGACCCGCGAACGCGGCACCTCGGCGCCGATCGTGCGGACGATGTCCTTGAACTTCTGCCGGTCCTCGCCGCGCTGGATGGCGTCGACGTCGGCGCCGATCAGCTCGACGCCGTACTTCTCCAGGACACCCCGGTCGTGCAGGGCGACGGCGCAGTTCAGCGCCGTCTGTCCGCCCAGCGTCGCGAGGATCGCGTCGGGGCGCTCCTCGGCGATGACCTTCTCGACGAATTCCGGGGTGACCGGCTCGATGTAGGTCGAGTCGGCGAACTCGGGGTCGGTCATGATGGTCGCCGGGTTCGAGTTCACCAGCGAGACGCGCAGTCCCTCTTCGCGGAGTACGCGGCAGGCCTGGGTGCCGGAGTAGTCGAACTCCGCCGCCTGGCCGATCACGATCGGCCCGGAGCCGATCACCAGCACGTGCTGGATGTCTGTCCTCTTCGGCATTACTTCGCCTTCTCCGTGTTGATCATGGCGCGCGGTCGACGAACGCGTAGCCGGGCCGTGAGTTCTTGAATTCCGTTGCAGTCCGCACTGAAGGCGGCCCGCCTCCGCGTTCGCGAGGCCTTCGGCCGGTGCGCGCCGTCGTGGCCGGTCACCTGGTCAGCCATTTCCCCGCCCCGCGCTCTTGCTCATCAAACTCACGAACTCATCGAACAGGGGGGCCGCGTCGTGCGGGCCGGCGGCGGCCTCGGGGTGGTACTGCACCGAGAACGCGGGGACGTCGAACGCGCGGACACCTTCGACGGTGTCGTCGTTCGGGCAGTAGTGCGAGATCTGCGCGGCGCCGAACGGCGTCTCGAACCGCTGGCCCGGCTCGCCTTCGAGGGCGAAACCGTGGTTCTGCGCGGTGATCGCGACCCGTTTGGTGGCCACGTCGATCACCGGGATGTTGATCCCGCGGTGGCCGTAGCGCATCTTGTACGTGCCCAGCCCCAGCGCGCGGCCGAGGATCTGGTTGCCGAAGCAGATGCCGAACAGCGGGATCTCCCGCTGCAGCACCGATTTCGTCAGCTCGGTGGCGTGCGCGGTGGTCGCCGGGTCGCCGGGACCGTTGGACAGGAACACGCCGTCCGCCTCGACCGCGAGCAGATCGTCCACAGTGGACGACGAGGGCAGCACGTGCACCTCGATGCCGCGCGCGGCCATCAGGCGCGGGGTGTTGGACTTGATGCCCAGGTCCAGCGCGGCCACGCGGAACTTCCGCTCGCCCTGCGCCTCGACGACGTACGGCTGCTTCGTGGTGACCTCGCCGGCGAGGTCGGCGCCCTTCATCTGCGGGCTGGCCTTCACCTCGGCGAGCATCTCCTCGTCGGTGCCCAGCGCGTCACCGGAGAACACGCCGGACCGCATGGCGCCCTGCTCGCGCAGGTGCCGGGTCAGCGTGCGGGTGTCCACCTCGGAGATCCCGACGACGCCCTGGCGCTCCAGTTCCTCGTCCAGCGTGCGCTTCGAGCGCCAGTTG
The DNA here is from genome assembly GCF_051373225.1 of Amycolatopsis sp. w19. Classification (NCBI taxonomy): domain Bacteria; kingdom Bacillati; phylum Actinomycetota; class Actinomycetes; order Pseudonocardiales; family Pseudonocardiaceae; genus Amycolatopsis; species Amycolatopsis sp. w19. The sequence continues at coordinate 638,663 of NZ_JBPQFM010000002.1, forward strand.
GACGGGGTGCGCGCGGGGTCGCGGACGACGTAGCCCGAGACCCAGATGCGCGAGGACTCGTCGTCCTCGTCGTTCCAGCCGGTGTTGCCGATCTGCGGCGCGGTCTGGACCACGATCTGCCGGTGGTAGGAGGGGTCGGTCAGCGTCTCCTGGTAGCCGGTCATCCCGGTGCAGAACACCGCCTCACCCAAGCTGCGGCCGCGGGCGCCGTACGCGGAACCGCGGAACACCCTGCCGTCTTCGAGGACCAGTGCCGCGGGGGTCCTAATGCCGTTCGCGGTGCTCATCAGGCACCTCCCTTGATGTCGTTGGGAATGTCTTGCAAAGCTTCGATCCACTGTGGATAGTCGTCGACGTCGTCGCCGCGGAAGCCGGTGTCCAGCTCGGCGTCGCCGGCCAGCCAGGTGATGACGAGCAGCGCGTCGATGCCCATCACCTTCCCGGCCATCCCCTTGTCCTTGCGGACGCCGGTGACCGAGGCGCGCGGGATCCAGAAGTCCGGGGCACCGCCGCGTTCGATGGCGATACCGTCTTCGTGCAGGCGCCAGACCGCGCCGGTGCGCAGACCGGCGCCGCGCGTGACGACGCGGTCCTGCCAGTGCCCGGCGGTGGTCGTGCTGACGTAGAGACCGGTCGATTCGAGCGACGCCTCGCCGGGTTCGGCAGGGATTTCGGCGAACGGCGGGACCTGGACGCTCTGCGCCCGTGACTTCCGCCGCCAGCCGCGCCACATCAGGAACACGCAGAAGAGGAAGAAGGCGAAGACCGCCAGGGTCAGCAGGATCCGGTCACTCATTGCGTGATCTTCCCTTCCCGCGCGGTGATCCGCCCGCGCAGCAACGTCGCCGTCACCACGCCGGGGAGCCGCATTCCTTCGTACGGGGTGTTGGCCGCGATACTCGCGAACTCGGCGCCTCGCACGGTCCATTCGGTGTCCGGGTCCACCAGCGTCAGGTTGGCGGGTTCGCCGACCTCGATCGGGCGGCCGTGGTCGGTCAGGTTCCCGATCTCGGCGGGCCGCTCGCTCATCACCCTGGCGACGCCCCGCCAGTCCAGCAGGCCGGTGCGGACCATGGTCTCGACCACGATCGACAGCGCGGTCTGCAGCCCGAGCATGCCGGGGCGGGCCGAACTCCACTCGCAGTCCTTGTCCTGGACCGCGTGCGGCGCGTGGTCGGTGGCGACGCAGTCGATGACGCCCTCGGCCAGCGCGGTACGCAGCTTCTCGGCGTCGGATTCCGTGCGCAGCGGCGGGTTGACCTTGTTGACCGGGTCGTAGGTCGCGAGCCGCTCGTCGGTCAGCAGCAGATGGTGCGGGGTGACCTCGGCCGAGACCTTGGTACCGCGGTCCTTGGCCCACTTCAGGATGTCCGCGGTGCCCGAGGTCGAAACGTGGCAGACGTGCAGCCGCGCGTTCGCGTGCTCGGCGAGCAGGCAGTCGCGGGCGACGATCGACTCCTCGGCCGAGGCGGGCCAGCCGGTGTAGCCCAGGCGGGCGGCCTGCTCGCCTTCGTGCGCCTGCGCGCCGACGGTCAGCCGCGGCTCCTCGGCGTGCTGCGCGATGACCACGCCCAGCGCCGTCGAGTACTCCAGCGCGCGGCGCATGAGCAGCGGGTCCGCGACGCAGAGGCCGTCGTCGGAGAACACCTTCACCTGGGCTTCGGACTTCGCCATGGTGCCCAGTTCGGCGAGCTTCTCGCCCTTGAGACCCACGGTGACCGCGCCGACCGGGTGCACGTCGACCAGCCCGGCCTCCTGGCCGCGGCGCCACACGTGGTCGACGATCACCGCGTTGTCGGCCACCGGATCGGTGTTGGCCATGGCGAACACCGCGGTGTAGCCGCCGAGCGCGGCCGCGGCCGAACCGGTGGCGATGGTCTCGGTGTCCTCGCGGCCGGGTTCGCGCAGGTGGGTGTGGAGGTCGACGAAACCGGGGAGCAGCACCTGGCCGCCCGCTTCGATCACTTCGGCGTCGTCAGGAACGTCGAGCGAACCGATGTCGGTGATGACCCCGTCCTCGACGAGCACGTCGACCGGATCGCCCTCGCCGTAGGGGCGGGCGCCCTTGATCAGGACGGTGGTCACGCGGCGGCTCCTTCGCTGGCGAGCAAGTGGTAAAGGACCGCCATGCGCACGTGGACGCCGTTGCGGACCTGTTCGGTGATGGCCGAGGCCGGGGAGTCGGCGACCGCCGAGGCGATCTCCATCCCGCGCAGCATCGGGCCGGGGTGCAGGACGACGGCGTGCTCGGGCAGGAGCTTCATCCGCCGTTCGTTGAGGCCGTAGGCGATCGAGTACTCGCGCGCGCTCGGGAAAAAGCCCCCGTGCATGCGCTCCGCCTGGACCCGCAGCATCATGACCGCGTCGAGCGCGGGCAGTTCGGCGTCGAGTTCGTGCGACACCGTCACCGGCAGGCTCTCCACGCCTGCAGGCAGCAGCGTCGGCGGCGCGACGAGCACCACCTCCGCGCCCAGCGCCGACAGCAGGTGGATGTTCGACCGCGCGACCCGGCTGTGCAGGACGTCGCCGACGATCCCGATGCGGCGGCCCTCGAACGAACCGAGGCGCTCCCGCAACGTGGCCGCGTCGAGCAGCGCCTGCGTCGGGTGTTCGTGGGTGCCGTCCCCGGCGTTGACGACCGCCGTCCCCGCTTCGGCGAGCCAGCCCGAAAGCCGCTGCGCCGCACCGGAGGCGGGGTGCCGGATGATCACGCAGTCGGCGCCGGCCGCGGCCAGCGTCAGCGCGGTGTCCCGTAGCGATTCGCCCTTGTTGACCGAGGAACTGGACGCGGAGACGTTGATCACGTCGGCGCTCATCCACTTCCCCGCGATCTCGAACGAGACGCGGGTGCGGGTGGAGTTCTCGTAGAACAGCGTGATGACGGTGCGGCCGCGCAACGTCGGCAGTTTGCGGACCTCGCGGCCCAGCAAGGTGTGCTTGAGCTCTTCGGCGGTGTCCAGCACGGCTGTCGCGAGCGCCGGGTCGAGCCCGTCGGTGGCGAGCAGGTGCTTCACGATCGATCTCCTTCTGGTTGCGCGCGAAGCAGAACCGTGTCCCGTCCGTCCACTTCGGACAGCAGGACCTCGATCCCCTCGGCGCGCGAGGTGGGCACGTTCTTGCCCACGTAGTCGGCGCGGATCGGCAGTTCGCGGTGACCGCGGTCGACCAGCACGGCCAGCTGGACCGCGCGCGGGCGGCCGTGGTCGCGCAGGGCGTCGAGGGCGGCGCGGATGGTGCGGCCGGAGAACAGCACGTCGTCGACCAGGATCACCACCGCGTCGTCGATACCGGTCGGCGGCAGCTGCGAATGTTCGAGCGCGCGGGGCGGGCGGCGGCGGAGATCATCACGGTAGAGCGTGATGTCCAGCGCGCCGGTCGGCGGACGGATGCCGGAGAACTCGGCGATCTTGTCCGCGAGCCGCAGGGCGAGCGGCGTTCCCCTGGTGGGGATGCCCAGCAACACGGGCGGAGTCGAGCCACCGGCACCGAGAGCGGTCTTCTCGATGACCTGGTGGGCCATTCGGGCGATCGTGCGCGCGACATCGCCGGACGAGAGCAGCTCGCGCTCTCCCGCCGGTTCCGCCGCGCCACGCGGGCGTGACGACAAGGCGGACCTCCTTCCCCGCCTCTCTGGACGGGTCCTTAAAGGACGTCGACTTCCTGCGTAGCGAGGAAATCCCCCCGACACTAGCAGGAGCGATGGCTCATTCTTACGAGTGGCGCGCCCCAGGTGACGAAGGCCTCCCGAAAGCACCCGCTTGACCTGGTGACAACTATGCGTAACCATTACTCTGAGTATTCGACTCTAGGAGTCCCCTGGACCGGTCACCCCGACCGGTTGGGGGTGAGGAAACGGAGAACCACCAGATGGGCGATTACGCCAAGGCGCTCGGGGCCAAGCTCCGCGGGATCCGCCAGCAGCAGGGCCTGTCCCTGCACGGGGTCGAGCAGAAGTCCGGAGGCCGCTGGAAGGCCGTCGTCGTCGGTTCGTACGAGCGCGGCGACCGCGCCGTCACCGTGCAGAAGCTCGCCGAGCTCGCCGATTTCTACGGCGTCCCGGTGGTCGAGCTGCTGCCGGAGGGCCGGGTGCCGTCGGGCGCCGAGCCCGCCACGAAGATCGTCATCAACCTGGAGCGGCTCCAGCAGCTCCCGGCGGAGAAGGTCGGGCCGCTCGCCCGCTACGCCGCCACCATCCAGAGCCAGCGCGGCGACTACAACGGCAAGGTGCTCTCCATCCGCACCGAGGACCTGCGTTCGCTGGCGATCATCTACGACATGACCCCCGGTGAGCTCACCGAGCAGCTGATCGACTGGGGTGTGCTGCCGCCCGAGGCTCGACCGTCCAAAGAGGACTAGAGATGGCGACGTTTTCGGTCCGGGGGGACCGGAAACGCCAACCGGCACCACCGAGCACGAGAACGGGCCGTGCCCTCGGCAGAGGACACGGCCCGTTGTCGTACGTCTTCTAGAGGACCGCGCGGAGCCTGTCGGCGATCGTGCCGATCCGGCCGAGCACGCCGTTGACGAAACGCGGCGAATCGTCGGTCGACAGCTCCTTCGCCAGCCCGACGGCCTCGTCGATGGCGACCGGGTCCGGCACGTCCTCGGCCCACAGCAGCTCGTAGACGCCGACCCGCAGCACCGCCAGGTCCACCGGCGGCATCCGGTCCAGCGTCCAGCCCTGAGCATGCTCCGAGAGCAGCTCGTCGATCTGGGTCTTGCGGCCGGTGACGCCCTCGACCAGCGAGATCGTGTAGTCCGCGATCGGGTCGACCTCGACCGAACCGACCCTGTCCGCCAGCAGCGTCACCGCGTCGGCGCCACGCTGGGCGGCCTCGTACATCATCTCGACGGCACGCTTACGGGCCTGACGACGGCTGATCGGCCCGCCGCGGTTCGGCGACTTGCCCGATTTGGCTGAGTCGGCCATCAGCTGGAAACGCGGCCCAGGTAGCGGCCGTCACGGGTGTCGACCTTGATCTTCTCGCCGGTGGTGAGGAACAGCGGCACCTGGATCTCGGCGCCGGTCTCCAGGGTGGCGGGCTTGGTGCCACCGGTGGAGCGATCGCCCTGCAGGCCGGGGTCGGTGTGCTGGACGATGAGCTCGACCGAGGTCGGCAGCTCGATGTACAGCGGCGTGCCCTCGTGCACCGCGACCTGGACCTCGAAGTTCTCGAGCAGGTAGTTCGCGTTGTCGCCGACGGTCTCGGCCAGGACGGTGATCTGGTCGTAGGTCTCCGCGTCCATGAACACGAAGTCCGCGCCGTCCTTGTACAGGTACGTCATGTTGCGGCGGTCGACGGTGGCCGTGTCGACCTTCGTCCCCGCGTTGAAGGTCTTGTCGACGACCTTGCCGGTGAGCACGTGCTTGAGCGTGGTGCGGACGAACGCGCCGCCCTTGCCCGGCTTGACGTGCTGGAACGCGGTGACGGTCCAGAGCTGGCCGTCGAGGTTGAGGACGAGCCCGTTCTTCAGGTCGTTGGTGGTGGCCACGAGTGTGCAGTCTCCTGTGTCGATCTTCCGGGCCGTCGTCAGACGACCACGAGTTCCTTGGTGCTCAGCGTGAGGAGTTCGGGCGTACCTTCCCGCACGACCAGCGTGTCCTCGATGCGCACGCCTCCGCGTCCGGGCAGATACACACCAGGCTCGACGGTGACGGCCATACCGGCGGACAGTGTACCGACGCCGGTGGTGGCGAGGCTGGGCGCCTCGTGCACCTGCAGTCCGACGCCGTGCCCGAGGCCGTGGCCGAACTCCTCGCCGCGCCCCGCCTCGACGATCACGCCACGGGCCGTTTTGTCCACTTCGGACACTTCGGCGCCGGGCAGTACGGCGTCGCAGCCCGCCGCCTGCGCGCGCTGGACCAGCTCGTAGATCTCCTCCTGCCACGCCGCGGGCTTGCCGATGACGAACGTGCGCGTCATGTCGGAGTGGTAGCCGTCGACCGTGGCGCCGAAGTCGATCTTGACGAACCCGCCGGTCGCGAGCACGGCCGAGGTGGGCCGGTGGTGCGGGATCGCGGAGTTCGCGCCCGCCGCGACGATGGTGTCGAACGACGGCCCGGTCGACCCGTGGCCGAGCATGCGATTCTCGAGGTCGCGGGCGACGTCGAGCTCGGTGCGGCCCGGGCGGAGCCCGCCGGCGGACACCAGATCCTCCAGCGCCCGGTCGGCCGCCGCGCACGCCTGGCGCAGCGCCTCGATCTCCTGCTCGTCCTTGACCAGCCGCAGCTGCTCGACGAGCCCGGGCGTCCGGACCAGCTCGACGCGGTCGAAGCGGACCTTGAGGTCCTCGTGCTGCTCGACGCTCACGTGCTGGCTCTCGAAGCCGGTCTTGCCGAGCTTCTTCTCTGCCGCCAGATCGGCCAGCTTCGCCGCGCTCGCGCGGTCCAGCACCCGTTCGAGGTCGGGCACCTCCGTCGCCGACTGGACCTGGTAGCGGCCGTCGGTGCAGAAGATCGTCTTGTCGTCGCCGCTCCCGTGGACGAGGAGGGCGGCGTTGGACCCGGTGAAGCCGGTCAGGTACCTGATGTTGAGCAGGTCCGTGACCAGCAGCGCGTCCACTCCGGAGTCGGCCAGCAGGGAACGCAGCGCCGCGCGGCGGCGAGAGAAGTATTCACGCACGTCATGGAGTTTAGGGGGTGGGCCGCCCGCGGCACGCGTTTCGCCTGCTGCTTGCGTTCGCTGTGGGGTGCGGTGGTCCGTGAGGGCCTCCTTTTACTTGACCACGGGTTCGGGCCGAGCCTGAGCGGTTCGGGACGTCGAACGTCCTGACTCCTCCACACAGGGATTCGTTGATGAAGGATTTGGGACGGTGAACGTCCCAAATCCTTCATCAACAACGCTCGCCCCTGTCTGGAACGAATCCCGCTCACGCCCAGTTCGGACGTAGATCACCGAATACCGGTCCGTGAAGGCCTCCTTGAGGGACTCTGGGTCCCTCAAGGAGGCCTTCATTTGTGTACCTACGTCCGACCTGCGTGGGAGCGAGAGTCCGGTTGTCGTCGCGGTGGTCGTCCTGGTCTTTGAACGTTGATCGTGCCGGTCACGCCGTGGGGCGGACGACCGAGTGGGGAAGATCCCGGACGTTGGACGGCCGGAATCTTCCCCACTCGGCCCCGGCCACACCAGCGGGTCAGCAAATACGGGTTCACCAAGGAGGCCTTCACGGACTTGCGGCCCGCCACGCACGTCCCACCGGCACCAGTCACAGCATCGTCGCGTGAAGGCCCCCTTCACGCGGCTGAGCCGAGGGAAGGAGGCCTTCACGCGCATTCATCGTGGCTACTGGTGTATCTGGGGCGAATGTGGCGGTCGTCCAGTCCGTGAAGGCCTCCTTTTACTACCTTCAGGGTAGGCAAGGAGGCCTTCACGGACCGGAGGACCGAACACCCACCGGCACGTGGGCGCGTGGGTCGCTACTGGCGAGTTAAGCTTCTCCAATGGCACCGTGGCTGACTCGTGGACTCGTGATGGCGCTGCTGCACGGCGCGGCCGTCACCGTGCTGGCCAAGTACGAGGTCTTCAACCCCACCGACAAGACCCTCGTCACCTCCCTCGCCCTCGCCGTCCTGGTCGGCGCGGCGGCGGGCTGGGGCGCCGTGGACGCCTGGCAGGGCAGGCCCGAACGCGGCAAGAACTGGTTCATCGCGGCGCTCATCGCCGGCCCGGTCTCGGGCGTGCTGTACGTGATCGGCCGCGCGGTGTTCGTCGACCAGACCGGAGCTTCGGAACTCGGCGGCGCGCTCACCGGCGGCGCCGCCTTCTCGGCCCTGCTGGTGCTCATCCCGGCCGGGATCGGCCTGTTCGTCGGTGGCCGCATCACCAGGACCGGCGACGACGAGGATCAGCCGGCGAGCGAGAAACCGGCCGGGAAGCCGTCCCAGGCCTGATCGCCGATCTCTTCGACGGCCGAGTCGTTCAGCGCCGCCGTCCCCGCGTCCGGCACCGCGTACAGCTTGCCGTCGAGCACCACGCCGTACCCGCGACCGGGCGCGTGCACCGTCTTCGCGCCGGCGCTCAGCCGCGCGGCCTGCGGGAACTTGTCGACGACCTTGAGCCGTTGGTCCAGCACCTCGCCCGCGAGCGCCGCCGCCACCGAGCGCCGATCGACCCGCACCAGCTTGCCGTCGGCGACCAGGTCGATGGTCCGCTGCGGCGACGGCATCGCGACGCCTTCGAACGAGGTCCGGAGCCGGGCGTCGCCGTCGCACGCCCGCGAACCGCGGACGTCCAGACCGAAATGCTTGAGGTCGGTCGGCGCCCCCGCGCCGCCGATGATCGTGGCGCGGACGACGTCGAAGGGCACCCGATCGCAGACGTCGCCCGACGTGAGCGGCGCGTGCCCGTCGGGCCGCCGGACCAGGCCGGGGCCTTCCTTCCACGCGCCGGGGATGAGCGCCGGCCGGTACGGCTGCGCGGTGAAGTCCCTGGTCCAGAAGGTGAGCGTGGTGCCGGCGTCGGTCTCGTGCGCGATCACGAAGGCGTCGAGCGAACCGACCCACATGAGGTCGGTGCTGAATCCGTCGACCAGTGAGCGGGTGCGCGGCGAGATCGTCGTGGGCTTGGCGACGAAGCCCTGCTCCCCCAGCGTCTCCACGCCCCGGGTGAACGCCGCGTCCTTGGCGCGGAGCAGGAACTGCCCGGCGCCGTTCCACCCGGCGGCCTTGGCCGTGGTGTCGGTGAAGAGCACGTAGAACCAGCCGTCGAGGTACACCGCCGAGGGCTGTCCCGCGCCGTAGACGTTGGCGCGGTGGACGTCGTGCGCCGGTCCGATGATCGGCCGCCCGCCCGCCGCACGGGTCCAGGTGAGCCCGTCGGGGCTGGTCGCGAGGCCGATCGAGTTGCCGAGCGCGTGATCGCCCGCCGCGCCGGTGTAATACATGTAGTAGGTCGAGCCGACCTTGATCACCGACGGGTCGCAGGTGTGCATGCCGTCGAAACCGCCGGGCGCGCCGGAGAACACCGCCGCCGGGCCGCCACCGGACGGGCCGGTGAAGGGGCCGTCGAGCGAGGGCGACTGCGCGTAGAGGACGTCGTCACCGGGCGGCTGGGCGCTGCCGTACTGGCTGCACCACCACATCTTGAGTTTGCCGCCGTCCCGCATCACGGTCGGGCTGTAGTTGTAGACCGCGTCCTGCTCGCCCGCGGCGACCACGCCTCCGCTGGCCCGGGGATCGCTCGTCGCGAGTACGACGTCCATCGGCCGCGGCTTCTCCTGGGGCGCCTGCTGTGCCCCGCCGATCCCGCCGCCCTTGCCGTCGGCCTGGGACTGCACGTTCCCGTCGCTGCACGCCGCGAGGACCGCGCCCGCCGCGACGACGGCCACCACGGCACGGGCGGGTCGCCGACCCCCACGAAAAAGGCGCATGATGGCCGAGTGTAGCGAGGCTTAACCCAGCCGGGTGACGTCAGTACCCGGGAGGGCGACCAATTCCACTTCGAAGCCGTCGGCGTTTTCGAGGTAGGCGGCGTAGTGATGGTCACCGCCCGCATTCGGATAGCGGTCCGCGAACATCGGCGACCAGCCGTGTTCGACGGCTTTCGAAGCCAGTTCATCCACCCGATCGCGTGACTCGACATGCAGGGCGAGGTGGTTCAGGCCCGGCGCGGTGCGGTCGTGCTTTTCCCCGCTGAGGGCCGGAGAACGCTCGACGACGAGGTAGGTCGCGCCGTGCTTCCAGCTGACCCCGACGGGCCAATGCTGGAACTCCCGCCAGCCGAGTTCGCCCAGCAGCCAGCCCCAGCTCTCCTCCGCGCGGCCGAGATCGGGTACCCACAGCTCGATGTGGTGCGCGCGGCCGTGGTCCGAAGGCAGCGCGACGAAGACGCGATGCGGCCCGCTGCCGTAGTGGTCACCGCCGCCGACATCGAGGAAACCCAAGCGCCGTACCAGATTCTGACTGGCCACATTGGACTCTCCGACCAGCGCCCACACCGACGACAGGCCGAGCCCGACGAGTCCGTGCTCCAGCAGCGCCTTGGCGGCCTCGGTCGCCAGACCTTGCCCGCCGTGCGCCCGCGACAGGTAGTACCCGAGCTCCGGAACGTCGCCGGGAAGTTCTTGCGACGGCCGCAGATGCGCGAGCCCGATCACTTCGCCGTCGCGTTCGATCGCCCAGTGCCCCATGCCCGCCGGGCCTTCGTAGGACAGCCTGCGGCCGACCATTTCGCGAACGCGGTCCGGCTCGGTGAGCGGCACCGCGAAATGCGCGCTCATCGCCGGGTCGGCGAAAAGCCCGATGATCGCGTCGGTGTCGGCCTCGGTCAGCGCGCGCAGCCGCAGCCTCGTGGTCTTGAGCTCGGGAGGGTTGTTCACGCCGCGTTCGCGGCCATCCAGCGCAGGGCCAGCGGGTAGCCGTCGACCCCGAGCCCGGCGATCACCGCGGTGGCGATGTCCGACAGCACGCTGTGGTGCCGGAACGCCTCGCGTTTGTGCACGTTGGAGATGTGCAGTTCGATCAGCGGCGCCTTGAGCTGGGCGGCGGCGTCGCGGACGGCGATCGAGTAGTGCGTCCACGCGGCGGCGTTGAGCACCACCGGCCAGCCCGCGTCGGCGGCTTCGTGCAGCCAGCCGACCATCTCGCCCTCGTGGTCGGTCTGCCGGACCTCGACGTCGATCCCCAGTTCCTTGCCGGTTTCGACGCAGGTGGCGGCCAGATCCGCGTGCGTGGCCGAACCGTAGATGCCGGGTTCGCGCAGCCCGAGCCTGCCGAGGTTGGGGCCGTTGAGGACGAGCACCTTCACAGCAGCACACTCCCGCCGGGCTTGGGAGCGTCCCCCGCCACCACCGAGTACGCCGCGGCGAGCAGCGACGGGTCCGGGCCTTCCAGCCTGCCGGGCTTCGCGAGCCCGTCGAGGACGACGAACCGCAGCACGCCCGAACGGGTCTTCTTGTCGCCCTTCATCGTCTCCAGCAGCTGCGGGAGCGCGTCGGGGTCGTAGGTGGTCGGCAGGCCCAGCAGCTTGAGCACCCTGGAGTGCCGCTCGGCGGTGGCGTCGTCGAGACGGCCGGCCAGCCGCGCCAGCTCGGCGGCGAACACCAGGCCGACACTGACCGCCGCGCCGTGACGCCACCGGTACCGCTCACGGCGTTCGATGGCGTGGGCGAGCGTGTGCCCGTAGTTCAGGATCTCGCGCAGATCCGATTCGCGCAGATCCGCGGCGACGACGTCGGCCTTGACCTGGATCGAGCGGCGGACCAGCTCGCCGAGGACCTCGCCGGTGGTGTCCAGCGCCGCGGCGGGATCCTGCTCGACGAGTTCGACGATCCGCGGGTCGGCGATGAAGCCTGCCTTGACCACCTCGGCCATTCCGGCGACGAGTTCGTTGGGGGGCAACGTTTCCAGCGTCGCGAGGTCGACGAGGACCGCGCTCGGCTCGTGGAAGACGCCGACCAGGTTCTTGCCTGCCTCGGTGTTGATGCCGGTCTTCCCGCCGAGGGACGCGTCGACCATGCCCAGCAGCGTGGTGGGCACGTTGACCAGCCGGACGCCGCGCATCCAGGTGGCGGCGACGAAACCGGCCAGGTCGGTCACGGCGCCGCCGCCGAGCCCGACGACCACGCCCTGGCGGTCGAGGCCGATGCGGCCGAGGACCTCCCAGCAGAAGCTGGCGACGGTGAGCGCCTTGCCGTCCTCGGCGTCGGGGATCTCGACCCGGTGCGCGTCGATCCCGGCCTCGGCCAGCTCGTCGCGGATGGCCTCGGCGGTGGTCGTCAGCGTCGGCGGGTGGATCAGCGCGACCTTGGAGGCGTCGGCGAGCTGCTCGGTGAGCTCGCCGAGCAGGCCGCGACCGATGACGACGTCGTAGGGCTTGGCGGTGTTGACGGTGATGCGGACCGGCTCGGTCATCGTTCCCCTCACTTCGGCGGAAGCCGCTTGGCCCTCGCGACCTCGCAGGTGATCTTGCCCTTGACCGGGGTGTCCCCCGGGATCTCTTCGGTCACCTTCTGGCCGGGCGTCATCCGGTTCTTCGCGAACAGCGCCTCACCGGCGGCCTTGCCCTCGGCGTCCTTGATCGCGATGGTGACGGCGTACCGCGCGTCCTCACCCGTGCTGTTGGTGACCTCGATGGTGATCTTCGGGGTGTAGCTGTCGCTGTCGCATTTGGTGACCTTGACGTCGGCGGCGACATCCGTCTCCGGCGCGGGGCTGGTGGCCGCGCCGGTCTGGACGACGTCGGCGCCCGCAGGCTGCTTCTCCTCGCCGCACGCGGTCAGGCTCAAGGCCACGACGGCGAGCAGGACACCGGCGATGGTGCGTTTCATGCTCGTTCCTTGCTGATCTCGGTCAGCCCGATGAGGGCGGCCTCGACGACCTCGTCGGCGGTCAGCCGGTCGGTCTCGATCTCGAACGTGGCCACCTCGCGGTACACCGGCAGGCGCGCGTCGAGGAGCGCCTTGTAGGTGGCGCGGGGGTTCACCCCGGCCAGCAGCGGGCGCGCGGTCGAGAGCCCGGCGCGCTGGACACCCGCGGCCATCCCGACGTTCAGGAAGATCACGGTGTGCCCGGCCAGCCGTTCCCGGGTGCCCGGCGTAATCGGCGCTCCCCCGCCCAGGGAGAGGACGCCTTCGTGTTCGGCCAGCGCCTTCGCGACCATCTCCTCCTCCAGCGCGCGGAAGGCGGGCTCGCCCTCCTCGGCGAAGATGTCGGTGATGGGCTTGCCCGCGCTCGCGACGATGTCGTCGTCGCTGTCGCGGAAGGCGAGACCGAGCCGGGCGGCGAGCGCCGGGCCGACCGTGCTCTTGCCCGAGCCCGGTGGCCCGATGATCACCGCGCGAGGGGTCACCAGCGCTCCTCGAGCGCCTTCAGGTAGGCCTCGACGTTGCGCTTGCCCTCGATCAGCGAGTCGCCGCCGAACTTCTCCAGCGCGGCGTCCGCGAGCACGAGCGCGACCACCGACTCCAGCACGACCCCGGCGCGGGGTACCGCGCAGACGTCGGAACGCTGGTGGATGGCCACCGCGGGTTCGCCGGTAGTGACATCCACAGTGGACAGTGCTTTGGGGACGGTCGAGATCGGCTTCATGGCGACCCGCACGCGCAGCGGCTCGCCGTTGGTGATGCCGCCTTCGAGCCCGCCCGCGCGGTTGGACCGGCGGGTCACCCCGACCGGGCCGGTGCCGCGGTCGATCTCGTCGTGCGCCTGGCTGCCCCAGCGCTTGGCCGTGGTGAAGCCGTCGCCGACCTCCACGCCCTTCATCGCCTGGACGCCCATGAGCGCGCCGGCGAGGCGGGCGTCGAGCCTGCGGTCCCAGTGGACGTGCGAGCCGAGGCCCGGCGGCAGACCGTAGGCGATCACCTCGATCACGCCGCCGACGGTGTCACCCGCCTTCCGCACGGCGTCGACCTCGGCGACCATCGCGTCGGTCCCCTCCTGGCCGAAGGCGCGGACCGGGCTCTCGTCGATGGCCGGGAGGTCCGACGGCACCGGGAGCGGCCCCTCGGGCGCCGAGGCGCCGCCGATGGACACGACGTGGCTGAGGATCTCGACCCCGAGCAGCTGCTTGAGGTACGCACGGGCCACCGTGCCGAGCGCCGTGCGGGACGCCGTCTCGCGGGCGCTCGCGCGCTCCAGCACCGGACGGGCCTCGGGGAAGCCGTACTTCTGCATGCCGGGCAGATCGGCGTGGCCGGGCCGGGGACGCGTCAGCGGCTCGTTGCGCGCGAGGCCTTCCAGCTCCTCGGCGGGCACGGGATCGGCCGACATGACCTTCTCCCACTTGGGCCACTCGGCGTTCTCGATCTGGACCGCGACGGGGCCGCCCTGGGTGAGCCCGTGCCGGACACCGCCGGTGAACTCGATGTGGTCGGTCTCGAAGCCCATCCGGGGGCTGCGGCCGAAGCCGAGCCTCCGGCGCGCGAGCTGCTCGCCCACTTCGGCGGTGGTGACCTCGACCCCGGCGGGCATCCCTTCCAGGATGGCGGCGAGGGCGGGTCCGTGCGATTCCCCTGCGGTTATCCAGCGCAACACCTGACAGATCCTGTCACAACCTCCTCCGAAGTCCCGGTACAGGCCGGGCTATCCAGGACCCGGTCCGGCGAAGACGGCGAGCGCCCACGCCGCGACCAGGAGACCGGGCCCGTGCGGCACCGTCGGATGCCGGGGCCCGCCCACCGCGAGCGCCACGCTCAGTAACGCGGCGGCGACGGCACCGAGCACGATCGACGGCCAGCCCGTCGCGGCGAGGACCGCGCCGAGACTCCCGGCGAGCTTCACGTCCCCGGCGCCGAGCGAGCGTGGCGACACCGCGTGCACGAGCGCGTGCGCCCCGCCGAACACCAGCGCGCCCAGCACCGCCCGCCACGCGATGGCGGCCCCTCCCCCGTGCGCGGCGATCGCCAGCGCGGCGGCCAGTGCCGGGTACGCGGGCAAGGTGAGGATGTCGGGCAGGCGGCGGTACTTGAGGTCGGCGAGCGCGAGCGGGACCGCGAAGACGGTCAGCACGGCGGGGACCGCGAGCCACCACGACGGCCAGGCTCCCGACTGGTACCTGAGGCAGACCGCGACGAGCGCCACGGCGGTGAGGGCGGCGGCCCACGCCGTGATCGGCGCTCCGGCCCGGCGCAGGCAGGAGCGTGTGACGAGCGCCGATCCGGCGCCCGCCACTGCGAAGGCGATCGGCGTGAACACGAGATCAAGAGTGCGTCCGGTGGTGCGCGGGCGGCAAGATTTTCTTTTCGTGACAGGGACTTTCACGCACTTTCGACAGGTGGGGCGAGGGTGCGGAAGTCATGAACGGACCGTTCACGCACGGATGCGGGAGGGTGGGCCGAAGGGAGCTTTCACGGCGTCTCACGCGGTGAAGGGAGCTTTCGTCGCATGGGATGCGGGGAAGCGTCCTTCAGCCCGGCCGACGGCAGCGCGCGGAGCGGCCGTTCGCCTGGGTACGTGAAGGCCCCCTTCATGTACCCAGGCGCAAGGATGGGGGCCTTCATGTACTTGGGAGACCGAAGCGGTACCGGGCGCCCGAAGTTTCCGCGCGAGCGGCAATCCATCCCGCGCCCGGCACCGAAGACCTGTCATGACACCGGGATCAGGGGTTCATCCGCAGCAGCGGCAGACCCGAGGGCGTGCGGATCTCGAGCGCCTTGATGTCCCCGGTCCGCATCGCGGTGCCGACCACGATATGCGCGGTGTCCTGGGGCATCGCGCGCCAGGACGCGAGCTCGCTGGTGCCGCCGTCGGCGCCGACGGCGACCAGGATGTAGTCCCCGGTGCGGTTGCCGCCGTAGCTGCACGTCATGTCGACCTTCGTGCCGGTGTCCGTGGCGGACATGGCGACTTCGGCGGTCACCGGGTAGTCGCCGAGCGGGGTCATCGGGTCGCCCGCCTCCGCCATCGGCCCGGTCAGGACGACCACGAGCGCGACGCCGGCGGCCACGGCCAACCCGGCCGCGGTGGTGGTGATCGCCCGTTGGATCCGCCTTCCCCGGCGGACCCGTTTGAGCACGGTCGGCAGCAGCTCCGGCGAGGGCGCCGGTTCGTCCTCCAGCAGGGCGGGAGCGCCCGCCTGGGCGAGCAGCCCGGGGATCCCGGCCAGGTCGCGCACGGACGCCGCGCACCGGTCACAGACGCGAAGGTGTTTCTCGTAGGCGAACCGGTCTTCCGGGGACAACGCACCGAGCACGTAGGCCGCGTCGTAGGTGGCGAAGGGGTCGGTCATTGAGTCACCCCTCTTTCCTCCAATATCAGCCGCAGCGCCCGCAACGCGTAATGCGTCCGCGACTTGATCGTCCCTTCGGCCACACCCAGCCGCTTCGCAGCGTCGGCGACGGAGTAACCCTGGAAATAGCACAGGACCAGGACGTCCCGGTGCCTCGGCGAGAGCTCACCGAGCGCTTCGGCGACCAGCCAGCCCTGGACCGCCCGTTCCGTGCCGTCCGTGACCGCCGTTTCGGGCGGTTGGCCGGTCACCACCTCCGGATGCGCCTCGGCGGCCCGCCAGTCGTCGATGGCGATCCGTCTCGCCACGGTGAACAGCCAGCCCCGCGCCGAGCCCTCGGTCTGGTCGAGCACCTTGGCGTTGCGCCAGGCCCGCAGCAGGGTCTCCTGGACGACGTCCTCCGCGCGGACCCGGTCGCCGCTGGTGAGGTGCAGTGCGTAGGACCAGAGTGCCGCCGCGTGCTCGTCGTGCAGAGCCCGCATCAGCCGGTCCTCCGCGAATTCCTTCACCGATCCGTGCTTTCGCGGTTGAGGAGCAGCGGGAGGGCGAAGACCACACAAGCCACTTCGGTGATCAGGCCCCAGAGCTCGGCCTGGGTGGTGAAGCGTTCCGAGACGCCGAAGAACCCTGTGGTCAGCGAGAGCACGTACGCGCCCAGCGTGGCCAGGCCGAAGCCGACCGCCGCGAGCGCGGGAAGCCAGTGGTGCCAGACCAGGACGGCGATCGCGATGACCACGCCCGCCACGACGTTCACCAGGAAGAGCGGGCCGACCACAGCCGTTTCCGAGGCCCAGTCCTGCCATACGACGTAATGCACCCACGCCGAGCCGAGGAGGCCAGCCGCCACCACCGCCCGTAACAACCACCGGATCATGTCCGTATCTCTTTCCCGCGTGTTCGGTTCCCCTATGCCTTTGAACACGGAAAAGAGGGCCTCGCGGTTCAATCCGGCACCCGATGGCCGACGAAATTGAACCGGATGGGTGCCCGGACCGTGTGTATGGGCATGACTGCCGAACTCCATTCCCGCCGCAAGGTCCTGACCACCGGCGCCGCCGTCGCCGGTGCCGCCGCCGGGGCCGTGGCCCTCACGGCCTGCGGAAGCGACAGCACGCCGTCCGGTTCGACCGCCGCACCGCCCGCCGCGGCGCCGGGCGAGACCTTGACCGCGCTCTCCGACCTCCAGGTCGGCCAGGCGAAGGCCGCCAAGACGGCCGACGGCAAGGACGTCATCGTCACCAGGACCGCCGAAGGCACGGCGGCCGCGTTCAGCGCGATCTGCACGCACCAGGGGTGCGCGGTCGTCCCCGAGGGCGCGGAGCTGAAATGTCCCTGCCACAACTCGATCTTCGACGCCGCGACCGGCGCGGTCAAAAAGGGACCTGCGGACCAGCCGCTGCCCTCGATCGCGGTCAAGGTCACCAACGGCCAGGTCGTCACGGCCTAAAACACGAAAAAGGGTCCCTTTAGGACGTTGTCACCGTCCTAAAGGGACCCTTTTCGTGAGCTTTCAGCTGTCCCAGGTGAAAATCGGGTCGCCCGCCTCGACGTCACCGCCGGTGAGCAGTCCGGAAAGGACTTCCGCCTTCGCGTCGAGCGCCACCACGGGCACGATCGGCGAGTAGCCCGCGGCCTTGACCGCGTCGGGGTCCCAGCCGACGACCGGCTGCCCGGCACGGACGGCCTCGCCCTTGACGACGTGGAGGGTGAACCCCTCGCCCTTCTGCTTCACCGTGTCGATCCCCAGGTGGACCAGCACGCCGCGGCCGTCCTCGGTGGCCACCACGAACGCGTGCGGGTGCAGCGTGACGACCGTCCCGTCCACCGGGGCGACCGCGTCCTGGCGCCCGCCCGAGGGCAGGACCGCGATGCCGGGGCCGACCATCGCCTGCGCGAAGACCGGATCGGGCACTTCGGTCATAGCGGTCGTCTTGCCGCTCACCGGGCTGAGGATCTCGAGACTCACAGCAGATCCTCGATCTCACTGGCGATGTTGTCGGCCTCGGGGCCCACGATGACCTGGACACCGGCCCCCATGCGCACGACGCCCATCGCGCCGGCGGCCTTCAGCGCCGCTTCGTCGAGCAGGCTCATGTCTTCGAGCTCACACCGGAGCCGGGTGATGCACCCCTCGACCTCGATGACGTTCTCGGCACCGCCGAGCCCCGCGAGGATCTTTTCCGCCCTGTCATCCGCCATCGCGGTCTCCCTGTTCCCTGTCGGTTTCCCACATGCGAACCAGCTGTACTACGCCGTTCGCCGACTCGCACCCGATCCCTGGCCACGAACGCGTAACGGTGGTTGACACCCGCTCGTGCGACGGAGCATCCTGCCCCATCGGATCATTGGTCTAGACCGGAACGTACCAATCTTCCGGACCAGATGCGAGTACGGGTTACCCGAACAGACCGGCCCGAAAGGACGGTGACCGTCATGAGCGCTTCGGCGCAGCTGCCGCCGTCCGACCGTGTGATCAACGGACCGACGCCCAAGCACGCCCAGCTGCGGGAGATTCTGCGCCGCACGGTGGAGCGTGAGCTACCCCCCGGCTCGCCGATCCCCTCGGAACGTGACCTCGCCGAGACCTACCAGGTGTCGAGGCTCACGGTCCGCTCGGCGATCGGCAAGCTGGTCGAAGAAGGGCTCTTGTCGCGGGTGCGCGGCAAGGGGACGTTCACCGCCGCGAGGCGGATGGAACTGCAGCTCTACCTGATGTCCTTCACCGAGGACATGCGCCGTCGCGGGATGACGCCGACCACGGAGGTCGTCAAGACCGCCACCGAGGTCCCGCCCGCCCCCTCGGCGCACGCCCTCGGCCTGGCCGCCGGGACCCCGGCGCACCACCTGGTCCGGCTCCGCCGTGCCGACGGCGTGCCACTGGCGGTCGAACGCGGCTGGTATCACGCGGGCCGGATGCCCGGTCTGCTCGACCTCGATCTCACCCGATCGTTGTACGTCCAACTCGCCCAGTCGTACGACCTGCGCCCGGATCACGCGTGGCAGACGGTCTGGGCCGAATCCGCGGACCGCGAAACGGCACGCCTGCTCGGCATGCGCGCCGGCAGTCCGCTTCTTGTCTTCCGCCGGGTCTCCAGCGTCAACGGGGAACCGATCGAAGACATGACTTCCTGGTACCGGGGCGATCACTACCAGGTCACCATGCAGCTGGACCGGAACACCCCGGATTCCGGTCACCATCCTCACTACGGAGGTACCCGATGAGCTCCACCACCGCGGAGGGGGCGAAGGGCAAAGGCAAGGGACTGGCCGGGCTTCAGCGCTTCGGCCGTAGCCTCATGCTCCCCATCGCCGCCCTGCCCGCCGCCGCGCTCCTGAACAGGTTCGGCCAACCCGACCTCCTCGGCAAGGACGGCCTCGGCTGGGACAAGGTCGCCGAAGTGCTCGGCGCGGCGGGCAACTCGCTGTTCAGCTGGCTCCCGCTCCTGTTCGCGGTGGGTATCGCCGTCGGCTTCGCCCGGAAGAGCGACGGCGCGACCGGGCTGGCCGCCGTGGTCGGCTTCTTCGTGTTCACCAGCGTCCTCCAGGTCTTCGCGCCGTTCTCCGAGCTGCCCGGCTGGAACCCCGAGAAGCCCGCGGGCCTGATGCTCAACCCGATGAAGTGGCCCTACAGCGTGCTGGCCGGTGTGATCGTCGGCCTGGTCACCGCCCTGCTGTGGCAGAAGTTCTACCGCATCAAGCTGCCGCCGTACCTGGCCTTCTTCGGCGGCCGCCGGTTCGTGCCGATCATCACCGCGGTGACCCTGATGGTCCTCGCGGTGCCGCTGGGCCTGGTCTTCCACTGGGTCAACGACGGCATCCAGGCCGCGGGCGAAGCGGTCACCGGCGCCCCGGTGGTCGGTGGCGGTATCTACGGTGTGCTCAACCGCCTGCTGATCCCGGTCGGTCTGCACCAGCTGCTGAACGTGCCGGTGTGGTTCATCTTCGACGGCGGTGACCTCACGAAGTTCTTCGAGGGCGACCCGACCCGCGGCACCTTCATGACCGGGTTCTTCCCGATCTTCATGTTCGCCATCCCCGCCGCGGCGCTGGCGATCTGGCAGAGCGCCAAGCCCAGCCAGAAGAAGATCGTCGGCGGTGTGATGATCGCCGGTGCGCTGACCTCGTTCCTGACCGGTATCACCGAGCCGATCGAGTTCTCGTTCATGTTCGTCGCGTGGCCGCTGTACCTGATCCACGCGGTCCTGACCGGTACGTCGCTGGCACTGGTGAACGCGCTCGACATCCACCTCGGCTTCGGTTTCTCGGCCGGTGCGATCGACTTCGCGCTCAACAGCGGTCTCCCGGCGGCGAGCGGCAACGTCTGGCTGCTCATCCCGATCGGTCTCGCCTACGCGGTCGTCTACTACGTGATCTTCCGGTTCGTGATCAAGAAGTGGAACCTGCGGACCCCCGGCCGCGAGGACGACGCCATCGAGGCGGATCTCGAAGCCACCGCGGCGAAGCCCGTCAAGTAGTTTCAGCTCAGCAGAACCAAAGGCACGAAAGGGAAAGAACATGCCGGAGAAACGCGTCACCGTGGCCAGCAAGGTGGGCCTGCACGCCAGGCCCGCGGCGACGGTCGCCAAGGCGGCCGCGGCGCAGCCCGTCGCGGTGCACATCGCCAAGGCGGGCGGTGACCCGGTCGCGGCCGGCAGCGTGCTGAACCTGATGACGCTCGCCGCCGGTCACGGCGACGAGGTCATCATCAGTGCCGAGGGTGAGGGGGCCGAGGCGGCCGTCGACGCCATCGCCGAGCTGGTGGCGACCGACCTCGACGCCTGATCCCATCCCTGCGAAGCCCGGGCCGCCCCGACCGGCCCGGGCTTCGTAGGGTGTTGGCATGGAAAGCGTGCGCAGGATCGAACAGTGGCCGGTGGACAACGCCGCCACGGCCGTGGTGACCGCCGCCGGTGACGTGCTGGGCACGCACGGCGACCCGACGAAGGTGTACCGGCTGGCGTCGGTGACCAAACCGCTCACGGCCTACGCCGCGCTGATCGCCATCGAAGAGGGCGTCGTCGAACTCGACACCCCCGCCGGGCCGGAGGGCTCCACGATCCGGCATCTGCTCGCGCACACCTCGGGCCTGGCCTTCAACGAGCACAAGGCGATGGCCGCGCCCGGCAACCGGCGCCTGTACTCCAACGCCGGCTTCGAACAGCTCGCCGACGCGCTCACCGAGCATTCCGGCATCCCCTTCGCCGACTATCAGGCGGAGGCGCTCTTCCAGCCGCTGGGCATGACGGCGACCAAGCTGACCGGCTCCCCCGCTTCGGGCGCGGAGTCCACTGTGGACGACCTGGTCGCGTTCGCCGCCGAACTGCAGGCCCCGAAGCTCATCGCCGCCGAAACGGTGCGCGAGGCGACTTCCGTGACCTTCCCCGGCCTTTCCGGTGTCCTGCCCGGCTTCGGCCACCAGAAGCCGAACGACTGGGGCCTCGGCTTCGAGATCCGCGACCACAAGAGTCCACATTGGACCGGTTCGTCGAGCTCGCCGCGGACCTTCGGCCACTTCGGGCAGTCCGGCACCTTCCTCTGGGTCGACCCCGACGCCGGCGCGGCCTGCGTCGCGCTCACCGACCGCGCCTTCGGCCCGTGGGCGGCCGAGGTCTGGCCGCCCTACACCGACGCCGTGCTGGCGGAGCTGCGCGGCTCTACTCCATGACACGGATCGGCGAACCCGCCTGGAAGGCCGCGATGTCCTCGACCGCGTCGCGGTAGAAGATCTCGTAGGCCTCCCGGGTGACGTAGCCGATGTGCGGGGTGAGCACGACGTTGTCCAGCGTCCGCAACGGATGCTCAGACGGCAGCGGCTCCACGTCGTAGACGTCCAGTGCGGCGACCGCGATCTCCTTGCGGCGCAAAGCGTCCACTAGTGCGGCTTCGTCCACGATCGGTCCGCGCGAGGTGTTGACCAGCATCGCCGTCGGCTTCATCGCGGCGAGTTCGGCCGCGCCGACCAGCCCGCGGCTGCGGCCGCTGAGCACCAGATGGACGGACAGGACGTCCGCGCGGGCGAACAGTTCGTCCTTCGACACCGCGGTCACCCCGTGCGGGTCGGCCTTCTCCTGGGTGAGGTTCTGGCTCCACGCGATGGTCTCCATGCCGAACGCCTGGCCGATCTTGGCCGCGCCGGCGCCGAGCCTGCCGAGCCCGAGCAGCCCGAGCGTCTTGCCGGCCAGGATCGTGCCGACGGTGGTCTGCCAGCCGCCCTCGCGCATGTTCCGCGACTCCACCGGCACGTTCCGCGCGGCGGCGAGGATCAGCGCCCAGGTGTGCTCGGCCGCGGGGGCCGCGATGTACCCGGTGGACGAGACGACCACGCCGTTGCGCCGGGCGGCGGCCACGTCGATCGCGGCGTTGCGGTGGCCGGTGCTCACCAGCAGCCTGAGCGCGGGCAGCCGGTCGAGGACTTCGG
This sequence comes from Amycolatopsis sp. w19, assembly GCF_051373225.1. Classification (NCBI taxonomy): domain Bacteria; kingdom Bacillati; phylum Actinomycetota; class Actinomycetes; order Pseudonocardiales; family Pseudonocardiaceae; genus Amycolatopsis; species Amycolatopsis sp. w19. The sequence goes on from NZ_JBPQFM010000002.1 coordinate 660,746, forward strand.
CGGGGAAGCGGGTGCGTTCGCGCATCGCCACCACGACCTCGAAGTCACGCAGGCGGCCCACCACGTCGGCGGGATCCGCGAACGGCTTCGTGAACACCTCGATCTGGGCGCCGAGGGAGTCCCAGTCCCCGAAACCGAGCGCCACTTCCTGGTAGTCGTCGAGAATCGCGATCTTCATGCTCCCCAGGCTAGAGTCGGCGCCGGAACCATGCCCGGGGAGGCCACCATGATCCTGGAAGTCCGCACCTACCGGTTGAAACCCGGGACGAGCGGGGAATTCCTCCGCGTGATGCGCGACGAGTCCGTTCCCCTGCTGGAGCGCGCGGGGCTGCGGGTCGTCGACTTCGGACGGTCGCTGGTCGCCGAGGACGGAAACGAGGAGGCCTACCTGATCCGCGCATTCGGCTCTCTCGAAGAACACGAACGGCAGGAACGCGAGTTCTATGGCAGTGAGGCCTGGCTGACGGGCCCGCGCGAGGCGATCGTCTCGCGGATCGAGAGCTACCACACGATCGTCATGGAGACCTCCGAAGAGGCGGTCAAGGCGCTCGGACAACGGTGACCGGAGGAACGGGATGCACGAGGGCGGGATCCTGGCCTGGACCGAAGCGGAGCGGCTGAGCTTCGCCGAACTGCTGGAGGGGCTCGACGACAAGGACTGGTCCACCAAGACACTCTGTCCGGAGTGGACGGTCCACGCGATGGCGGGACATCTCGCGCAGACCACCAGGAACCGGCTCAAGGACACCCTCACCGGCATCGTGAAGGCCAAGGGGAACTGGGACCGGATGAACACCGGCCAGGCCATCGCCTACGCCGCCCGGTTCTCCCCCGCCGAACTCGTCGCCCAGATCCGCGAGGACGCCGGATCGGCCCGCCGCTCGCCCGGCGCCAAACCGATCGACCCGCTCGCCGACGTGCTCATCCACGGCCAGGACGTCGCCCGCCCGCTCGGTATCGCGCGCCCGATGCCGGAGAAACCCGCCATCGCGGCACTGGAGCACCTGCTCGTCAGTCCGTTCTGGGGCGCGAAGAAACGTTGCAAGGATCTCCGGCTGATCGCCACGGACGCCGACTGGACCGGCGGAACGGGCCCCGAGGAGGTCCGGGGCCCGCTCGTCGACCTGCTGCTGTCCGTGAGTGGCCGGAGCACCGGGCTGGCCACCCTGACCGGCCCGGGCGCGGCGCTGCTCGGCGCCCGCTGAGCCCTACCGGCGCGGGACGAACACGTCGACGCGCACCAGGTGGTGGTCCGAGGCGTCGTTGAGCCGGGCCAGCGGTGAATCGGGCAGCGGCCAGAAGACCTCGGCACGCCAGGGGATCAGGCCCTTCGACGGCAGGACGTAGTCGATCCGCAGGTTCCCCGGCGCCTTGTCGTTGAAGTCGCCGGTGTCGAAGTACGGGTCGCCCTTCTGGCCGATGTTGGCGCCCGCCTGGTCCTGAGCGGCCCGTACGCCGCCTTCGCTCCCCGGCCGGGTCTCGATGACGCGCGGCGCGTTCAGCAGGCGTGAGATGGCGCCTGGGACGCTGTCGCCGTCGAGCGGGTCGGAGTTGTGGTCGCCGGCGATGACGAACTTCTCGTGCGCGCCCAGCCCGCCGCGGCGGCCGCGGTCGTCGTGGATGTAGCGGCCCTTGCCCGGGGTCACGTAGTCCGCCCAGAAGCGGATCTCGTCGTTGTTGCGGGTGCCGTTGCGGTCTTCGGGACCGTCGAAGGTGGGCGGCGTCGGGTGCGCGGCAAGGAAGTGCACGGTCGAGCGGCCGACCCGGATCGGAACGTCCCAATGGGACTTCGACGACAGGCGCAGCACGTCGAGTGCCTGCGGCGAGTACCAGTCGTTCGGCGCGGGGGTGGCCGGGTCGTCGGGCAGCAGCGCGCCCGGCATGTCCTTCCAGAGGAACTTCTGGAACGTCCGCACGCTCTTGGTGTCGATCGGGTACTTCGACAGCACGAGCATGCCGTACTGGCCCTCGAAGAGGCCGAAGCCGTGCGCGTCGTTGCCGCCGCCGACCTTGCCGTCGCGGTCGAGGTCGAAACCGGTCGCGACGCCGGTGTTCGAGGGCGCGGTGAAGGCGTACGGGTAATCGATCGGGGCGGCGCCGTTCTGGCCGCGCATCAGGTAGTTCTCGCGGAACAGGTCCGCGGCGCGGTTGCCGGGCACGTAGTCGAATTCGTTGATCAGCAGCACGTCGGGCCGGTTGCGCTGGATCACCTCGGCGACCTCGTTCGCCTGCGCGTTGCCCGGCTGCGACAGGTCGGTCACGAGCTGACCGGGGGCCCCGCGGTTGAGCGAAGCGTTGTACGTCGCGAAGCGGACGTTCTGCCCGGCGGCGGCTTCCGCCGGTGTGGCGGCCAGCAGCGTCCCGGCGAGCACGGCGCCCGAGGTGAGCACGGCGGCGATGCGTTTCACGTTCCTTACCTCCCAGAGTTCGAGGCGACCTTACGCATCCGTCGTGACCGGTGGGGTGAGGTTCAGGTGAACAGCGCCTCTTGAACACGTTCAAAATCTGGGCTACGGTTCTTCTTGAACACGTTCAAAAGGAGGCCCCCATGCAACCCGTAGTCATGGCCTACGCGCTCTACCTGGTCATCACCGTGCCGCTGACCGTGCTGGTCGCGCGCACGCTGAGCAGGCACGGCAAGACGTTCCTGGAAGACGTCTTCCAGGACAAACAAGCGCTGGCGCATTCGGTGAACCAGCTGCTCGTCGTCGGGTTCTACCTGGTCAGCCTGGGTTTCGTGACCCTGTTCCTGACCAGCGACGACACCGTCCTCGACGCACGCGACGTCTTCGAGATGCTGTCGGTCAAGGTCGGCACCGTGGCACTCGTGCTCGGCGTGATGCACGTCGGGAACGTGCTGGTGTTCAACGGGATCCGGCGCAAGCACCTCAGCCACGCCACCGAACGGCCCGCGCCGGTGCCGCCGCCCTACCCCGGCTACCCGGCGCCCGCTCCGCACCCGGCGCCCTGACCGGATAACGTGCAGTGGTGGCGAAGAGTGAGGAAACCAGGTCACTGATCGTGGCGACCGCGTTGCGGCTGTTCGCGGAGAACGGCTACGACCGCACGACCATGCGGGCCATCGCCGCCGAAGCGGGCGTGTCGGTCGGGAACGCCTACTACTACTTCGCCTCGAAAGACCAGCTGATCCAGGGTTTCTACGACGAGATCGCGAAGGCGCACCTGACGGACGCGCGCCAGGCGATCGAAGGTGAGCGGGACTTCAGCGCCCGCCTCAAGACCGTCCTGCTCACCTGGCTCGACGTCGCCGAGCCGTACCACCGCTTCGGCACCCAGTTCTTCGTCAACGCCGCCGACCCGGACTCGCCGCTGAGCCCGTTCAGCGAGGAGTCTTCGCCGGCGCGGGACGCCTCCGTCGGCCTGATGCGCGACGTCATCGCCGACTCCGACGTCAAACTCGACCCGGATCTGCGCGACGACCTGCCCGATCTCCTGTGGCTGTACCAGATGGGGGTCGTGCTGTTCTGGGTCCACGACCGGTCCGCCGGGCAGAAACGCAGCCGGATCCTGGTGGAACGGACGGTGCCGCTGATCGCGCGGCTGGTGGGGCTTTCGCGGTTGCGGGTGCTGCGGCCGGTCAGCCGGGAGATCGTTTCGCTGATCAGGGACCTGTCGAAGCGGGACGACGTCGCCTGACACGCATTTAGTCCTCTGAATGCGATAGGGAAAACCGCATCCAGAGGACTAAACGCGGCGTGGGGTCAGGACTCCCGGACGGTCCGGAAGTACAGGAACCGCGGTTCGGTCCGCAGTTTCGCGTACCACCGCGGGTCCGATTCGGCGATCGCCTCGTCCGGCATCGGCTCGACCAGCCTGTCGACGGCGAACCCGGCGTCCCGCACCGCGCCGAACGTCCAGCTCAACGGCCGCCGGTAGAAGCGGACCTGTTGCCCCGCCGGGAACTCGTCTTCCAGGAGTTCGAGCTGGAAGTAGTTCCGCTTTTCGAACCACCGCCAGTCCTCGCCCGGATGATGCACCGAGAACACCAGGAGCCCACCCGGTTTGAGCACCCGCCGGAACTCCGCCAGCGCCGGCGCCCACTCCTTCAGGTAATGCAGCACCAGCGACGCCGTGATGACGTCGATCGAGGCGTCCTCCACGAAGGGCATCGGCCGCGAAACGTCCGCCGTCTCGAATTTCGCGACGTGCCCGAACTTCTCCCTGGCGACGGCGACCATGCCCGAGCTGGCGTCGACGCCGAGGACGTCCGCGCCCTTCTCGGCGAGCAGGGCGCTCAAGTGTCCCGCCGCGCTGCCGACGTCCAGCACCCGCTTGCCCGCCACGTCCCCGGCCAGCTCCACGATGGCGGGACGGTCGTAGTGGGCGTTGGTGCTACTGGTCTCGGCGTGCGCCGCGTAGAGCCGCGCGAACCCGTCGTACTGGGCCGCGCGAGCCCGCTCGATGATCGCGTCGACCACGTCGTTCTTGGCGTCGGCGTAGTGCTGGATGTACTTCCAGGTGCGCGACGCCAGTTCGCGTTTCTTGGCCTCGTAGAGCTTCCGCTCGTCCTCGTGCGCGATGAGCCGGTCGCGGAAGAGGCGGTAGCGCTCGGTCTGGCCGTTGTCCGGCGAGTAGACATGCAGGTTGATGTTCGTGTCCGGCCCTTTGAAGCAGCGGTGCTTCTCCCACTCCGGCTCGCGGATGACGAGTTTGTAGCCCTCGGCCTCCAGCTGCGGCACATAGGTTTCCTCCTCGTCCGAATCCGCGACGATCAGCATGATGTCGATGATCGGTTTCGCGCACAGTCCCGGCACCGACGTGGAGCCGACATGCTCCAGGACCAGCGCGCGTTCCCCCAGGATCCCCCTGATGCGCTTGGCTTCCCGGTCGAACAGCTCAGGCCACTCCGGGTCGTACTCGGCCAGGGTGACGGTGGAATTCATGACCGGAGCCTCATCGACCCACGAGTTGTTGATGTCTTCTTCGGTGTAGTGGTCTCGATCTGGTTTAGGCATCGACCCCTTGTTCCTTCCTCAAGGCAGTCGGCCAGATTATCGAACCCAGGCGATCTTGTCAGGCGCTTTCACCGAAGAAGGTTCCGCTCACCGGTCCTGTTCTGGGGTACATGAAGGCCCCCTTCCTTGCGTCTAGCGCAAGGAAGGGGGCCTTCATGTACCCCAGCCGTCCGGGTCGTGGGAGTCGTGAGTGATTTCGGTCGTTAGAACGACCCAAATCACTCACGACGGGCCGACACCTCGCCCGCTACCTGCGCAAACGTGACCCGCTCGCAACGCCTGTGCGCGGGGGCGGGATTCGCTCCGTTCCAGACCGGGTGGAGCGTTGTCGATGAAGGATTGGGGACGTTCACTGTCCCCAATCCTTCATCAACGAATCCAAAGTCCCTCAAGGAGGCCTTCACCACCCGCCGAGCCGTGCGACCTGGTTCCCGTGGTCCGCTCAGCCGATCGGCAGGGAGAGGATCCCGCCGGTCGCCTCACGCAGCGCGTCCCGCATCTCCGCCCGCGGCGCGGGCCGTCCGGTGAAGTACTCGGACTGCCCGAAAGCCTGATGCAGCAACATGTCCAGCCCGGTCGCGAGCCGCCCGCCCCGCTCGGCGACGGCTTCGGCGAGCGCGGTCGGCCAGGGGTGGTAGATGACGTCGAGGACGCACGCGATCCCGGACAGCTCCGCCAGATGCGGCCGGACGGCGTCCGGGGGCACGGTGTTCACCAGCACCGCCGAATCCGCCGCGAGCTTCCCGAAGTCGGCTTCGGCCCAGCGCAGGACCTCGACGTCGAGCCCGGCCCGCTGAGCCGCCTCGACAGTTTCCGTCGCCCGCGCCGGATCCCGCACGACGAGCCGGACCGTGCGCACGCCGAGCGAAGCCAGTCCGACGACGGCCGCGGCGGCCGTCCCGCCGGCACCGAGAACGACACCGGCGTCGTCCGGGCCGGGCGAGTACTCCCCCGCGATCCGCAACGCCTCGGTGACGCCGTCGACGTCGGTACAGTCCGCCAGCCAGCCGGTTTCCCGGCGCACCAGCGTGTTCGCCGCGCCGACCGCCGCCGCGCGTGGCGTGACCTCGTCGGCGTGGTCCAGCGCGGCCCGTTTCCCGGGCATCGTCACCGAGAGCCCGGTCCACTCCGGACCGAGGCCGTCGACGAACGCGGGCAGCCCGGGACCGTCCATCTCGACCCGCTCGTAGGTCCAGCCGTCCAGGCCCAGCGCGCGGAACGCGGCACCGTGCAGCACGGGCGAGAGCGAGTGTTCGACCGGTTTCCCGAGGATCGCGGCCTTGCGCTTAGTAGACACCGCGCCTCTGTGCGTCCAGCTTGGCCTTGTTGTGCTCGTCGTTCGTCACCGTGAAGCAGGAAAGCCCGTTCTTCTCGCATTTGACGAAGAACAGCCACTCCCCCGCCGTCGGCTTCAGCGCGGCTTGGATGGCCTCCGCGCTCGGGACCGCGATCGGTGTCGGGGTCAGGCCGACCGACTTGTAGGTGTTGTAGGCGCCCGCTTTTTCCCGTTCTTCGGGTTTGGTGAGCAGGGTCGGCCGGTCGAGGACGTAGTTGATCGTCGAGTCCATCTCGAGCCGCATCTTCTCGTCGATCCGGTTGTAGATGACCCGCGAGATCTTCCCGAAGTCGGCCTTCACCGCCTCGCGTTCGATGATCGACGCGATGACGAGCGTCTCGTACGGCGTTTTCCCCTCGCCCTTCGACTGCTCGCTCAGCCCGGCGTTGAGGATGCGGTCCGCCGACGTCTTCACGACGTAGGTGAGCAGTTCTTCGGCCGTCCAGCCGGGCTTGATGTCGTAGATACCCGGGGCGATCAGTCCTTCGAGGCGGCGGTCCTTGTGCTCGGCCTTCGTCGCGGGCTCGATGGCCCACGCCGGGACGCCCAGTTTCACCAGGTCCGCGTTCTCGATCGTCTTGCGCAGTTCCTCGACCGGCACACAGGTGCTCGTGCCGTTCAGGTCGGCGCAGGAAGCCTTGGACAGCAACGTGTACACCCCGGGCGTCACCTTGCCGTCGGGCTGGGTGATGTCGTGGAACTGGGTGTACGGCCGGATTTCGACCTGGCCGACCTTCGACGCGGGGGCGATCATCTTCTCGACCGCGCTGGCCCCGGACATCTTCGTCTTCATGACGTAGTAGCCCTGCTGGAGCCGCGAGACGGCGGTGTTGTCCTCGCCCGCCTTCACGAACGCCTTGCCGCTGGCGACCACCCCGGCCGCCTGCAGCCGGTTGCCGATCGCCGACGTCGAGTCGCCCTTCTCCACCTGGACGAGGACGTCGCTCTCGCCGGTGCCCTCGTAGTCGTCGTAGCCGAAGATCTCGGTGAAGCCGTAGTAGGCGCCGCCGGCGAGCAGGACGAGCACCGTCAGCGCGGCGATCCAGCCCAGCGCGCGCTTCTTCTTGCGCTTCTTGGGCGGCGGCCCCTGACGTTCCGGGCGCTCGTCCTCGATGCGTTCCGGTTCGGCACGGTCCTCGTCGTCGTATTCCTCGTAATCTTCGTAATCTTCGTAGTCGTCGTACTCGTCATAGTCGTCATACGCGTCGTCGCCGAAGATCTCGTTGTATTCCTCTTCGCTGCCTTGAGGCGGCGAAGAAGGAGCCGCGCCGGGGCGCCGGGCCAGCGGCGCCTCCTGGATCGCGGGGAGGACGTCGGTCGGCCGCTCGTCCGGAAGCGGACCGTCGTCCTCGCGGCGCCTGCGGCGGCCGGGACGGGGGGTCTCGTCCTGGGCGTAGGCGGGCATGCCAATACCCCGGTCACCCGGCTGGGGGGACCGCCGCTGCGGCGCGGGGGGCGGCGGAGGGACGGCCTGTTCCGGAGCCCGCCTGTCCGGGGCTGTACTCGGTGC